>DASXKW010000014.1:0-47440 GCA_036496625.1 Solirubrobacterales bacterium
TAGACCGGCGCCGTGCAGCCCTCGATGTAGTGGACGTCGGCGCCCTCCTCGGCGATGATCAGCGTCCGCTCGAACTGGCCCATGTTCTCGGTGTTGATCCGGAAGTAGGCCTGCAGCGGCATCTCGACCTTGACCCCGGCCGGCACGTAGACGAAGGAGCCGCCCGACCAGACCGCGGAGTTGAGCGCCGCCAGCTTGTTGTCGTTGGCCGGGATGATCGTCGCCCAGTACTCGCGGACGAGGTCCTCGTGCTCGCGCAGCGCCGTGTCCATGTCGGTGAAGATCACGCCCTGAGCCTCGAGCTTCTCGTTGACCTGGTGGTAGACGACCTCGGACTCGTACTGGGCGCCGACCCCGGAGAGGAATTTGCGCTCCGCCTCGGGGATGCCGAGCCGGTCGAAGGTGTTCTTGATGTCCTCCGGGACCTCGCTCCAGTCGCGACTGTTCTTCTCCGAGGCACGCACGAAGTAGTGGATGTCGTCGAAGTCGATCTGGGCGAGGTTGCCGCCCCATTTCGGGGTCGGGCGCGAGTAGAAGTGCTCCAGCGCCTTGAGGCGGAAGTCCCGCATCCACTGCGGCTCGTCCTTGTAGTCGGAGATCGATTCGACGATCTCGCGGGAGAGGCCCTTCGGCGCCTTGTAGGCGTAGCCCGACTCGGAATCGTGGAAGCCGAACTTCTCCTTGTAGTCGGCGTTGATGCCGGCGAGCTCTCTCTTCTCCGCTACGACCTCGGGTGTAGCCATGTCTAATCTACCTCCAGGGTGATCGTGTCGTCCTCGATGGCTATCGGGAACGTTTGCACCGGGGCGAAAGCTGGGAGCGTCTTCGGCCTGCCGGTGCTCAAGTCAAAGAGGGAGCCGTGACGCGGGCACTCGACGGTGCAGGTTGCCGGGTCGAACTCGCCCTCGGCGAGCGGCCCGTCGTCGTGGGAGCAGCGATCCTCGATCGCGTAGAGCGCTCCCTCGCAGTTGAAGACGCCGATCTTGCGCCCGTCGTGCTCGACCAGGCGCATCGCGCCCGCCGGCAGCTCGGCCGCAGCGCAGACCGCGATCTTGTTTGTGGTTGTGCCGTCCGTCACGTTATTCCTAGTGTATAGGTCGGATTTTAGCGACCTGAGAGGATCGCAGACCACGACCTTCGACGATGGGAGAGCAGCATGAGCGAGAGAACGAGTTACGCGCCGGGAACGCCGTGCTGGGCCGATCTCGGCACCCCTGACATCGATGCGGCCGCGGCATTCTACGGCGGGCTCTTCGGCTGGAGCGTCCCGGAGGGCGAGAACGCCGAGCAGACCGGTGGCTATCGCCAGGCGATGCTGCGGGGCAAGCCGGTCGCCGGTGTGATGCCGCTGATGCAGGAAGGCCAGCTACCCGCTTGGAGCACCTACGTATCGGTCGAGGACGCCGAGGCGACGGCGGCCAAAGTGCGCGAGGCGGGCGGGGTTGTGCTGGCAGAGCCGATGGACGTGATGGATCTCGGCAAGATGGCGGTCTTCGCCGACCCCGCGGGCGCGGTCTTCGGCATCTGGCAGCCGGGCACGTTCATCGGGGCGGAAATCGTCAACGAGACGAACGCGATCGTCTGGAACGAGCTCAACGCCCGCGACGCCGAGGGGGCCAGGAGCTTCTACGGCGCCGTCTTCGGCTGGAACTACGACGAGCGGGAGTTCGAAACCGGCAACTACACCAGCCTCAAGACGGGTGAGGACACGGTCGGCGGCATGATCGACATCACCGGCCGGGTCCCCGACGAGGTTCCCGCTCACTGGCTCGTTTACTTTGCGGTCGACAACGCCGACGCCGCGATCGAGAAGGCGAAGGGCTCCGGCGGAGAGGTCGTCTTCGGCCCGGAGGACATCAGCGAAGTGGGACGCATCGCGGTGCTGAGAGACCCCTTCGGCGCCGTCTTCGCGCTGATCACGCCCGATTCGGCAATGCAGGCGGGCAGCTAGCCGGAATCGCCGCTGCGCATCCGACTTTGACCACACCCCAGTGTGGTGAGCGTCGGATGCGCTGAGCCGCCCCTAGAGTGCGGCTGCTTCACTCGGATCGCCGACCTCGCCCTCGTCCTCCCATTCCGCAGGCTCGCCGAGGCTGGCGCTCTTGACGACCTTGAGGCCCAGCATCGCGCACTTCATCCGCGTCGCCGAGATCTCGATCCCGAGCAGCTCGAGGACGTACTCCTTGGGCAGCCGCAGCAGCTCCTCGCGCGTCTTGCCGGTCAGCTCGTCGGTGAGCAGCGAGGTCGCCGCGGTCGAGATCGCGCAGCCTTTTCCGTCGAAGGCAATCTCGGCGACCCGGCCCTCCTCGTCGAGCCTGATCGTCACATGCTGCTCGTCGCCGCAAAACGGGTTGGTGTCCTCGAACTCGAGATCGGGTCGATCGAGCCGCCCGAAGTTGTGCGGCCGCTTGTAGTGCTCGAGGATCTGGTCGCGGTAGAGCTCGTCCATGCTTCGAGGCTAGCGCAGTGGTGAAACGCATTTTCGTCCTTATAGGACGAAAATGCGTTTCACCACGGGCTTCACCACGGTTAGGTTGCGAGGCCGAAGACCTTTCTTGCGTCGTGGAGGCCCTCGACCAGACGGTCGATCTCCTCGGGGGTTGTGTAGACGCCGAAGCTGGCGCGTGCCGTGGCGGGTACGCCGAGGCGATCCATGAGAACCTGGGCGCAGTGGTGGCCGGCGCGGACGGCTACTCCGTGGCGGTCGAGGATCTCGGAGACGTCGTGGGCGTGGACTCCCTCCAGCTCGAAGGAGACCGGACCGATTCGCTCCGGGCCCGGCGGCGGGCCGAAGACGCGCAGGCCCGGAACCTCGGGTAGGCGCTCCAGCGCGTAAGCCGCGATCTGGCGCTCGTGCTCCAGCACCGCGTCCATTCCAAGACCGTCGAGCCAGCGCAGCGCCGAGGCCATGCCGATCGCCTGGGCGATCGCCGGCGTACCGGCCTCGAAGCGGGCGGGCGAGTCGGCGTAGGTCGTGCCCTCGCGGGTCACCTTGCGGATCATCGAGCCGCCGCCGAGAAAGGGCGGCATCGCCCGCAGCAGGTCGAGCCGTCCCCAGAGGGCGCCGATTCCGGTCGGCGCGTAGAGCTTGTGGCCGGTCAGGGCGTAGAAGTCGACGCCCAGCTCTGCCACGTCGACCGTCATCTTCGGGGCCGCTTGGGCGCCGTCGGCGAGCACCAGCGCCCCGGCCTCGTGGGCCAGGCGCGAGATCTCGGCAAGCGGGTTCTCCGTGCCGAGCACGTTGGAGACGTGTGTGACGGCGACCAGCTTCGGGCCACGCTCGAGCAGCGCCGCGTAGGCGTCCATGTCGAGCAGGCCCTCGTCGGTTACCGGCGCCCAGTCGACCTCGGCCCCGACCCACTCGGCGAGCTGCTGCCAGGGGACGATGTTGGAGTGGTGCTCCATCTCAGTGAGGACGATGCGGTCGTCCTTGCCGATGTTGGCGCCGCCCCAGGCGCGAGCGATGAGGTTGATCGCCTCGGTCGCGTTGCGGACGAAGACGACCTCGCGGCGGTCCGCGGCGCCGAGGTGGTCGGCGACCGTCGCCCGCGCCCCCTCATACGCCGCCGTCGCCTCGGCCGAGAGCGTGTGCGAGCCGCGGTGGACGTTGGAGTGGTGGGCGCGCTCGTAGCGGTCGACCGCCTGGATCGAGGCAAGCACCCGCTGCGAGCTGGCGCCGCTGTCGAGGTAGGCGACCGGCTGCCCGTGGACCTCCCGCTCGAGGGCGGGAAAGGCGGCGCGGACCTTCGCGATCGGGAAGGCCGACGGGGGGGAGGAGCTCCTTGTCGTCGTCGGCTCCATGCTCCCGGCTCAGGCGCTGGCGCCCGCCGCGACCTCCTCGGCGATCCAGCCGTAGCCCTTCTCCTCGAGCACGCCGACCAGCTCCGGGCCGCCTTCCTTGACGATCCGCCCCTCGAACATGACGTGGACGAAGTCCGGTTTGACCATGTGCAGGATGCGCTGGTAGTGGGTGATGATCAGCACGCCCATGTCCGGCCCGGCGAACTGGTTGACGCCCTCGGCGACCGTGCGCAGCGCGTCGATGTCGAGGCCGGAGTCGGTCTCGTCGAGCACTGCGATCTCCGGCCGCAGCAGGGCCAGCTGCAGCAGCTCCATGCGCTTCTTCTCGCCTCCGGAGAAGCCTTCGTTGAGGTAGCGGCTGGAGAAGTCTTTGGGGATGTTGGCCAGCGCCATCGCCTCCTGGGCGACCTTGGCGAAGTCTTTGATCTTGATCTGCTCCTCGCCGCGCGCCTCACGGTGAGCGTTGATCACCATCCGCAGGTACTTGCTGACCGAGACGCCGGGAATCGAGACCGGGTACTGGAAGGCCATGAAGAGGCCGGCCCGGGAGCGCACGTCGGGGTCGGCCTCGGTCACGTCCTCGCCCTTGAAGGCGATCGTGCCCTCGGTCACCTCGAGCGCCGGGTGTCCCATGATCGCGTTGGCCAGGGTCGACTTGCCCGAGCCGTTTGGCCCCATCAGCGCGTGGACCTTGCCCTTCTCGACGTCGAGGTCGAGGCCACGGAGGATCTCCTTGTCCTCGACGCTCACGTGCAGGTTGCGTATCTCCAGCTCAGCCAATGTCACTCCTGTTTCTGTGTTTGGAAGGTCTTCGGGGTCAGGCGGCCGTGCCGACCGGCGTCGGTCGCTCTGCGCTCTGGTCGCCGCCACCGCCGAACTCGACGAGCTCGGCCAGCGTCGTTCCCGAGAGGGCTTTGGTGACGCCGCCCTGCACGCGCGTCCAGAGCAGCTTGGTCGCGCAGGCGTGGTCGCCGTCGTCCTCGTGCGAACAGAGAACTTTGCCGTCGGGCGCGTCGTGGAAGCACTCCATCGGGGCGATCTGCCCTTCCAGCGCCTCGACGACGGCGTCCATCGTGATCTCCTCGGCCGGTTTCGCCAGGCGGTAGCCGCCGTGGGCGCCCCGGGTCGAGGTGACCAGGCCAGCCTTGCGCAGTTTCGCCACCAGGTGCTCGAGGTAGGAGAGCGGCAGGCGCTCGGCCTCGGCAACGGCGCTGAGCGAGATCGGCAGCGAGCCGGGCTGGCGGCCCAGCTCGACCATCAGGCGCACCCCGTACTCGGCTTTGGTCGAGAACAACATCAGCCTAAATCCTACTGAAGCGGTCGGTTATGCGGATTCGCTCGCTGCGTCGCTGCCGAGCTCCACATGAGCGCGGCTGTCGCTGCCGCGGATCAGGGCCAGGGTCAGGAAGAAGCCGAGCAATGCGATCAGCGAGCCGCCGAGAAAGGCGGACTGGAACCCTTCGGTCAGGGCGGTGAGGTGATTTGAGCCGGAGGACGCCGCGTTGCTGGTGGCGGAGATCGCAACCGCCGAGAGCACCGCGAGGCCGAGCGCCCCGCCGATCTGCTGGGAGGTGTTGATCAGCCCGCTGGCCAGGCCGGCCTCCTTTTCCTCGACGCCGGAGACGGCGGCGATCGTCGTCGTCACGAAGGCGAAGCCAAGGCCGGCCGCGGCGAACAGCGAGGGGCCGAGGATGTCGGAAGTGAAGCTGCCGCCGACCGAGACGCGGCTGAACCAGCCGAGGCCGACGACGATGAAGAGCAGCCCGACCGCGAGCACCGGCTTGTAGCCGAGTTTGGTCACCAGCTGCGAGGCGATGCCGGCCGAGGCCATGATCACCAGGGCCAGCGGCAGGTAGGAGAGCCCGGCGTGGATCGCGCTGTAGCCCAGCACCTGCTGCATGTAGAGGGAGATGAAGAAGAACATCGAGAAGAGCGAGGCGCCGACCAGCAGGCCGACCACGTTGGCCCCGGTCAGGGTCCTGATCCGGAAGATCGAGAATGGCACCAGCGGTTTGCTGGCCCGCAGCTCGATCGCCACGAACGCCGCCAGCAGCGCGACCGAGAGCGCGATCAGGCCGATCGTCTGGGTCGAGCCCCAGCCGACGCTGTTGGCGTCGACGAGGGCGTAGACCAGGGTCGAGAGGCCGGCGGTGACGGTGATCGCGCCGGCGACGTCGTAGACGTGCGTCTCAGACTCGGCGCGCGTTTCGGCGAGCAGCCGCGGCGAGAGCGCGAAGGCGATCAGGCTGACCGGCACGTTGACCCAGAGCACCCACTCCCAGCCGAGGCCGTCGGTGAGGATGCCACCGAGCAGGACCCCGGCGGCGCCGCCCGAGCCCGCCACGGCGCCCCAGACGCCGAGCGCCTTGTTGCGCTCCGAGCCGTCCCTGAAGGTGGTGGTGACGATCGAGAGCGCGGCGGGGGAGATGATCGCGGCGCCGAGGCCCTGGGCGGCGCGGGCGACGATCAGCTGTCCCTCGGTCGAGGAGAAGCCGGCGGCGAGCGAGGCGACCGCGACCAGCAGCAGGCCGGCCATGAACACCTTGCGGCGGCCGACCAGATCGGCGGTGCGGCCGCCGAGCAGCAGGAAGCCGCCGAAGGTCAGCACGTAGGCGTTGACCACCCAGGGCAGGTTCTGCTGGGAGAAGTCGAGCGCTTTGCCGATCGTGGGCAGCGCCACGTTGACGATCGAGGCGTCGAGGACGACGACGAACTGCGCCGAGCAGAGCAGGATCAGCGCCAGCCAGCGCTTCTCCTGAAAGTTCTCGGAGCTCTCCATCGTCGCTCAGTCAATCAAACCGCCCCCGCCGGCTTCAGGGCTCGATCAGGCCGCGGCGGATCGCGTAGCGGACCAGCTCGACCCGGTCGCGCATGCCCAGCTTGCGCATCGCGTTGGCGCGGTGGTTCTCGACCGTCTTCTCAGAGAGGTGGAGGACCTCGGCGATCTGCTTGGTCGTGTTCGCCTCGGCGACCAGCTTGACGATCTCCTCCTCGCGCGGGGTCAGCTCCTCCTCCCCGCTCGAGCCGCGCTCGAGCACGTCCTTGATCAGGGTCCGCTGTGCCTCGGGGGTGAGGAACGGCTCGCCGCGCTCGACCGCGCGGATCGCCGCCAGCAGGTCGGTGTCGGCCTGCGCCTTCAGCACGTAGCCGGAAGCGCCGGCCTTCAGCGCCTCGAAGAGGTAGCGCTCGTCGTCGTGCATCGAGAGGATCAGCACCGAGATTTCGGGCGCTTGCCGGCGGATCTCGCGGGTTGCCTGCAACCCGGTCAGCTTCGGCATCTTGACGTCGAGGATCGCCAGGTCGGGCCGCTCGCGCACTGCCAGCTCGCGCGCCTCGGCGCCGTCGGCCGCCTCGGCCACCACCTCGATGTCGGGCTGGCGCTCGAGCAGCAGCCGGATCCCGGAGCGGACGATCCCATGGTCATCAGCGATCAGCACGCGAAGCATCCACTCAGTCTTCCAGCCATAGGGGGAGAGATCGCAGAGCTGGCGACTTATCCGTGAAATGGACGGGAAAGTCGCCAGGCCCGATGCTGTGATCGCGAAAATCGCCGAGCGGCAGCACGGAGTGATCTCCATGGCTCAAGCACGGGGCGCGGGGGTGAGCGACGATGCGATGCGAGCCCATGTGCTCGCCGGGCGCATGCACCGAGTGCATCGGAGCGTCTACGCCGTGGGTCACGCGGCGCTCTCGCCCGAGGGGCGCTGGACGGCGGCCGTTCTCGCCGTCGGAAGGGGATCCGCCGGCGGGGATTCCGTTCTTTCCTATTGGGGTGCGGCGGTGAGCCGCCGCAGTGCAGCCTTCCTCTGGCAGCTCCTTCCGGTTGCGGACGGCCCGACCGACATCGTCGTTCCGGGTGGCGGCGGGAGGGCGAGGCGACCCGGCATCCGCGTGCATCGATCGCAATCTCTCGTGCCCGCGCACGTGACCCTTCGTGAAGGCATTCCGGTCACCACCCCGCTGCGGACGATCCGGGACCTGCGCCGGGCGCTTTCGGCAGGATGGGCGGGCTCCGTGTCCGCGCGGGAGCTGCGCAAGGCCATCCGTCAGGCCAGTGTCATCGGTCTGCCGATTGGCGACGAGGGTGGCGATCGCACTCGCAGCGACCTGGAGCGAGGCTTCCTGCGCCTGTGTCGCCGCCATCGGCTGCCGCGGCCCGAGGTCAACGTCCCGATCGGTCCATATCTTGTCGACTTCCTCTGGAGAGACAGGCGGGTTGTCGTCGAAACCGACAGCTACGTCTACCACCGCGGCAGGGCGGCCTTTCAGGATGATCGAGGCAGGGATCTTGAGCTGACGCGCCTCGGGTACGAGGTGCTACGCCTCTCCGAACGGCAGGTGGAGGCGGAGTCGGACCGCGTGGCGGAGGTGCTGGCGAAAGCCTTGGGCGGCCGCGACACCGCTAGGCCGGGACGGTGAGCCGGACCGTGGTCCCGTGTCCGGGGCGGGACTCGATCGTCAGCTCGCCGCCGATCAGCAGCGCCCGCTCGCGCATGCCACCGATGCCGAGCCCGCCCTCGGACTCGTCGAAGGCGAAGCCGCGACCGTCGTCGCTCACCTCCAGCTCGACGCCGCCTTCGTCGGCGCGCCGCAGCTTCACGGCGACGTTACTGGCGCCGCTGTGGCGAGCGGCGTTGGAGAGGGCCTCCTGGGCGACGCGGTAGACGACCAGCTGGGCGTCGTCGTCGAGGCTGGAGAAGGCGCCCTTGGCGTTGAACTCCGCCTCTATCTCGCCGCGGGCGAGCTGCTCGACCTGCCCGGCGACAGCCGCTTTGAGGCCGAGATCGTCGAGCGCGGTGGGGCGGAGCTGGCGGGCAAGCGAGAGCAGCTCCCGCGTCGCCTGGTTGGCGAGCGCCTTGGTCTCGGCCAGTTCGGCTTCCAGCTCAGGCGGCGCCGCCTCGCGCGCCGCCTCGAGGCGCAGCAGCAGGCCGGTCAGCGACTGGTTGACCTCGTCGTGGAGGTCGCGAGCGACCCGCGCCCGCTCCTCCTCCTGCGCCTGCAGCGCGGCGCTTCCCGCTCGCCGCCGCTCGGCTTCGAGGCGCCGCATCATCCGCATGAAGGCAAGCTCGATCCGCTCCACCTCCTCGGTCTCGCCGACGCCGTCGATCGAGCGCGGCAGCAGCGGTCCCGGCCGGCTCAGGTCGACCTTCTCCATCTCCTCGATCAGCCGCTCCAGCGGGGCACGACGGCGGCGCATGATCAGCAGGCCGAGGGCGAGCCCGGCCACCGCCGCCAAGAGCACGACGATCACGGCCGTTGTCATCGCTGGGCCAGCGGTCGCATCGAGCAAGCCTAGGTGGTCCCGCTGCCATGGTTAGGGGCTGCCACCTATGGCCATTGGCCCTGCTTCCAGCGACAATGACCGGACCGCGAAGCAATCGAACTGAGGAGCAACGACTTCATGAAGACCACCAAGCAGTCCACTTTCGGCGCCACCTTGCGCACGACGATCCTGCTCGCCGGCCTCTCCGGCCTGCTGGTCGTGATCGGCGCCCTGATCGGCGGTCCCAGCACCGCGGCCCTCTTCCTCGGCTTCGCCCTGCTGATCAATCTCGGCTCCTACTTCTTCAGCGACAAGATGGCGCTGGCGATGAGCCGCGCCAAGCCGATCGACGAATCGGAAGCGCCGCGGCTCTACGAGATCGTCCGCGAACTGACGACCCGCGCCGACTTGCCGATGCCGCGCCTCTACATGATCCCCCAGGATCAGCCCAACGCCTTTGCCACGGGGCGCAACTCCAAGCACTCCGCCGTCGCCGTCACCCGCGGGATAACCAAGCTCCTCTCCGAGGACGAGTTGCGGGGCGTGCTGGCGCACGAGCTCACCCACATCCGCAACCACGACATCCTGATCCAGTCGGTTGCCTCGGCGATCGGCGCCGCGATCACCTACCTCGCCTACATGCTGCTCTGGTTCGGCGACGACGACAACTCGCCGATAGGGCTGGCCGCGTCGCTGGCGCTGGTCCTGCTGGCGCCGATCTCGGCGACGATCATCCAGCTGGCGATCTCGCGCCAGCGCGAGTACGCGGCCGACGCCGGCGGAGCGGAAATCTGCGGCAACCCGGAGTCCCTGGCCAGCGCCCTGCTGCGCCTCGAGCAGGGGGCGACGGACATGCCGATGCAGGTCAACCAGGCGGCCGAGCCGCTCTACATCGTCAGGCCCTTCGCCGCCAAGGGCATCGCCGGCCTCTTCTCGACCCACCCCCCGATCGAGGAGCGGGTCAAAAGGCTGCGCCAGATGCGCCCCAGCCTCGGCTGATCCAGCCGGGGGAGTCGACTTGACCGATCAGCTATAGACACGCGGCGCGGCATGCGCTAAGTGCTCGCTATACTTTTTGAAGTAAAGCTGATCGGAATTTAGGAGATTTGACGATGGCCACTACTGGTGCGGATACCGAGCGCAAGCAGGTCGAGGAGATCGAGCCGTTCGAGGCTGCTCAGGAGATCGAGGGTGGCGACGTCGTCCTGATCGACACGCGTGAGCCGCACGAGCACCAGGAGGCCCGCCTGGAGGGCGGCAAGCTGGTGCCCCCCGGGCTGCTCGGCGACGAGATCGGCGCCGCTGCGCCCGACAAGTCGGCCCGCACGATCCTCTACTGCCGCAGCGGCAACCGCTCCTACCTGGCGGCTGAAAAGCTGCAAGCGCTCGGCTACGAGGACGTCGCCTCGATGGCGGGCGGGATCCTCGCCTGGCAGGAGCAGGGGCTGCCCGTGCTCGCGACCGAGGGGATGACCCCGGAGCAGCGCGACCGCTACTCGCGCCACACGCTGCTGCCCGAGGTCGGCGTCGACGGTCAGCTGAAGATGCTCAACGCCAAGGTGCTGCTGCTCGGCGCCGGCGGGCTCGGGGCGCCGACCGCGCTCTATCTCGCCGCGGCCGGGATCGGAACGATCGGCCTGGTCGACGACGACGTGGTCGACGCCTCCAACCTGCAGCGCCAGGTGATCCACAGCACCGAGCGGATCGGCGTGCCGAAGACCGAGTCGGCGCGGATCGCGATCGAAGCGCTCAACCCCGACGTGAAGGTGGTCGAGCACCGCATCCGCCTCGACGCCGGCAACATCCTCGAGATCCTCTCCGACTACGACGTGATCGTCGACGGGGCCGACAACTTCCCCACCCGCTACCTGCTCAACGATGCCTCGGTGCGGCTGCGCAAGCCGGTCGTCTCCGCCTCGATCCTCAGCTTCGACGGGCAGATCTCCACCTTCGTCCCCTTCGAGGGGCCCTGCTACCGCTGCCTCTACCCGACCCCGCCGCCGGCCGAGCTGGCGCCGAGCTGCTCCGCCAACGGGGTGCTCGGAGTGATGGCCGGGACGATGGGCACGCTGCAGGCCAACGAGGTGCTGAAGCTGGTGATCGGCATCGGCGATCCGCTGGTCGGCCGGTTGCTGCTCTACGAGGCGCTGGGAACGCGCTTCACCGAGCTGAAGGTGCGCCGCGACCCCGAGTGCCCGATCTGCGGCCCCGACGCGCCCGAGGTCCCCGAGTCCGAGATGGGCCAGTTCCCGGACTACGACCTCTTCTGCGCCGGTTAGCCGGTAGATTCCCCGCCCGATGGCGACCGTTCGCATTCCCAAGGTGCTGCAGGCCCAGACCGCCGGCCAGGCCGAGGTCGAGGCCGCCGGCTCGAACGTGGGGGAGGTGCTGCGAGCGCTGACCGCCGCGCACCCCGACACCGGGGCGCAGCTCTTCGGCGAGGACGGCGAGCTCAACCGCTACGTCAACGTCTACCTCAACGACGAGGACGTGCGGGTGCTCGACGGCCTCGACACCGGCGTCAAGGACGGCGACACCGTCGTCATCTTGCCCGCCATGGCCGGCGGCTAAAGAATCCTTTCTCAATAGCCCGTCGCTGCGGCCATCCCCAGCTATACTTTTTGAAGTAAGGGACGGCGACGATGGCCTTCGATGATCTACTCAACAGGCCCTGCGGGGGACGCTTCGGCGACATCGTCGAGTCGATCGGCCATACGCCGCTGGTCGAGCTGCCCCGCCTCTCGCCCAATCCCGACGTTCGCATCTACGCCAAGCTCGAGGGCCGCAACCCGACCGGCTCGGTCAAGGACCGCGTCGCCAAGTCGATGATCGAGGCGGCCGAGGCCGGCGGCCTGATCGCGCCGGGGCAGACGATCCTTGAGCCGACCTCGGGCAACACCGGGATCTCGCTGGCGATGATCTGCCGCCGCAAGGGCTACCCCGTGAAGGTGGTGATGCCGGACAACGTCACCGCGGAGCGCACCCAGCTGCTCGAGATGTACGGGGCGGAGATCGTCTACTCCGAGGGCGCCAAGGGCTCCAACGGCGCGGTCGAGGTGGCGCTGGAGATGGCCAAGGACCCCGGTTACTACATGCCCTACCAGTACGGCAACGAGGCCAATCCGCTCGCCCACTACAACGGCACCGCGGTCGAGATCCTCGAAGAGCTCGACGAGGTGGCCGCCTTCGTCGGCGGCCTCGGCACCGGCGGCACCCTGATGGGCAATGGCCGGCGGCTCAAGGAGGAGAGCCCCGAGACGCTGATCGTCGCCGCCGAGCCGATGCAGGGCGAGATGGTCCACGGCCTGCGCTCGCTCGACGACGGCTTCATCCCGCCGATCATCGACATCACCCTGCTCGACCGCAAGATCATGGTCTCCAACCGCGACGCGGTCGTCTGGACCAGGAAACTGCTCGACGAGGAGGGCATCTTCGCCGGCGTATCCTCCGGCGCGATCGCCGCGATCGCCGCCCGCATCGCCGGTGAGCTCGACGGCGGCAACGTCGTCTTCCTGATCCCCGACGATGGCTGGAAGTACCTCTCCTCGGGCGTCTACACCAAGCCGATCGACGAGATCGAGAATCTCGATTCGACTGTTTGGTGGTAACGCTCCGCGCCTGTCTGCTGGCGGCCTGTGCGCTGCTGGTCTTGGGAAGCGCTGAGTCTGCGGTTGCTGCTCCTGGCGATTGGGACCGCTCTTTCGGCCACGACGGGACGGCGATCGTCGAAGGCCCCTCGGGCCCGCAGCTCCATACCCAGGCGCCGGCGGAGATGGCGCTGGGACCCGGCGGTGAGATCTTTGTCCTGTTCGCAAACGAGGCTCCGTGTGCGGGGTTCGACGGGTGCTCGATCGAATGGTCCGTCGCGCGGTTCAGCGCCGATGGGGTTCGCGATCCCGCGTTTGGCGCAGGCCAGGGCTCGACGCTCACGGTGCGCGGCAACGAATACGAGCCGGCCGACCTCGCGGTTGGCCCCGACGGCAAGCCGGTGGTGGCGGCCCTCGACCAGGGCCGAGTCATTGTGGCGAGGTTCGATCAGTCAGGCCATCTGGAAGCGATGCTCGGCACCGCTGATGCCAATCCGCTTTTCGGCGACGCCTACGCCCCTCCCGTCGTCGCCGCACAGGGTGACGGCAAGGTCGTGGTCGCGGTTGGCAACTCCGAAGAGCTGCGCATGGTGCGCTACCTGGCAAGCGGGGAGAGAGACCCGGATTTCGGTGCCGGAGGCGAAGCCGCGATGGCGCTGCGGACGCGAAGTCGTCCCGCCGGTCTCCTGCTCGGCGCGAACGGAACGATCTCGGTTGCGGCCCCACAGTGCTGCGGCGGCTCGCCGCCCTACGGCGAAGGCGTCGGCTTCGCCCGGTTCCTCGCCGACGGCCAGCCCGACCCCGCCCTGATGGCCGGGGGGCAGGCGCTGATCTCGACCCCCGGCGCACGGGGCAACGTCGAGGCTGCGGCACTGGCCCCCGACGGGGGCGCCTACATCGCCTTCGAAGTGAGCGCTGAAACCGTGTCCACGGTCGGGAACGTCGTCAAGCTCCGGCCGGATGGGAGCGTGGACACCGCATTTGGCAAAAACGGGTTCAGCAGGTTTCCGATCTCGGTCGACGGCCTCGCCATCGATGGCACGGGACGGCTCGTCGCCGGGGGGTGGAGCGGGGAAGCTGCGATCTCGCGCCTGCGATCCGGCGGAGGCCCTGACCGAACCTTTGACGCCGGGGCGCCCGTGCAGCTGAAGGCCAGTGGTCCCGCCGCGAGCGTCGCCTTGCAGAGCAAAGGTCGAATCGTCGCCCTGACCGAACCCTGCTGCGGTACGACGAAAACCTTCACCCTCTTCCGCCTCGTCGGTGGCACCGACCACAGCCGCTGCCTGGGGCATGAGGCGACGATCGTCGGGACGGGGAAGGCCGACGAAATCACCGGTACGCCGCACCGTGACGTGATCGCAGCGCTCGGCGGAGCGGACAAAGTGCGCGGCCTCGGCGGTCCCGACCTGATCTGCGGGGGCAAGGGCAAAGACGTGCTCCTCGGAGGCGCCGGTCGTGACCAGGTGAAGCAATGATGAGGATCGCCCAGAGCCTCGTCGACGAGATGGTCGCGCACGCGCGCGAGGACCTTCCCAACGAGTGCTGCGGGATGGTCGGCGGCGCCGACGGCAAGGCGAGCACGGTGATCCCGGTCGTCAACTCCGCCGCCAGCCCGCTGCGCTTCGAGATGGACCCGCAGGGCCAGTACAACGCGCTGAAGGCGATCGAAGGGGGCGGTGAGGAGCTGTTGGCGATCTACCACTCGCACACCAAGAGCGCGGCCTATCCCTCGCAGACCGACGTCAACCAAGCGGTCAGCTGGCCCGATGCGATCTGGCTGATCGTCTCGCTGCGGGACGCCGACGCGCCCGACGTCAAGGGCTACTGGCTCAAAGACCTGACGATTGCCGATGCCGAGCTCGTCGTCGAGTAGCGGCAAACTGGTCAAGGTCGCCTACGGCCAGAACCAGATGGAGGCGGAAATGATCCAGGGCCTGCTCACCGAGCATGGCATCCCGAGCATGCTCAAGCGCGCCCCCGGTTTCGACAATCCCGATTTCCTCGCTGCCGGGCCGCATCATGTGCTCGTGCCGGAGCCGGTTGTGGAAGAGGCTCGCGAAGTGCTCGAGGGCACCCCGGGCGAGGGAGCTAGCCCAGGCTCGGCCGGTTGATCTCGCGCAGGTAGTCGCGCCAGGCGCCCTCGATTTCGCCGATGCGCGCTTCGAAGGCGGCCTCCAGCGTCGCGGTGGCGCCGCCGGGGAGCAGTCTCAGCGCCAGGCGCTCGCAGGCCTCCGGGCCGCGCTCGACCTCGAGCAGGTCGAAGATCGTGCCGCCGAGGATCACCGCGTCGCGGCGGGAGGGGGGGAACGAGGGTCGGGCGCTCTCGCGCAGGCGGCGGATCACCGCCGCCCGGTAGAGGCCGACCTGGCGGGAGAAGTACTGGGCGCCCCCTTCGACCAGCCATGCCCAGCGCAGGTAGCGGGCGAAGCGGCGGGGGGTCCAGGAGGGCGGCAGCTCGGAGTTGTTGGCGGCGACCACGAGCTGGGCGTAGAGGCGCTCCGCCGTGCCGCGCAGCGCCTCGCGGGAGTCCTCCCCGGCGGCGCGGCGTTCCATATGGGGGTCGTTGAGCACGTGCAGCTCGGTCGCCATCGCCCAGCCGGCGAGGTAGCGGCGCCCGGCCGGCGCCGCCGACCAGCGCGCCGCCGGCAGGAAGGGATGGGCCATCGCCAGCCAGGCCGGGTTGGTGTGGATGACGACCGTGATCTCGCCCGGCACCCGCTCGAAGCGGTCCTCGAGCCGCAGCCGCAGTTCCTCCATGCGGTCGAGCGTCCGCTCCGCGAAGGCGGCGTCGCCACTGTCATGGCGGGCCGTAAAGCTCAGCGATTCGGTCTCGACCCACGGCATGAAAAACGAGCCTACTAAGGCTGTCTGGCCAAGCAGATCAAGGACGCAGGGAGCGTGGCGTGCTCTGCACGCGAGCGACCGAGGACGACGATATGCGCCGGTCAGCCAGCCTTAGACCAGGGCGGGCTCTGCAGCACCACAGACGCCCAGTATCTCCGCGCGGGCACGGTCGAACTCCTCGTCGGCCATCACCGGCGTTCCCTCGAAGGGGAGTTCGCGGTCGACCTCGACCCAGGAGCGGCAGCCGTGGTACTCCTCGCGGACGCGCACCGTGACCGGGCGCGGGATGCGGTGGACCCTGAGCAGCAGCACGTGCAGCGGGTGGCGGCGCTTCCAGTTGAGCCGCTTCTCGGCGTAGTCCGGAGTCCAGACGTAGTAGGGCGAGAGCCCGTCGACCATGCGCGGGTCGGTGACCGTGATGTGGTCGGTGACCTCGGCCCAGGCGCGCAGGCGGACCCTTTCCGGCTGGGAGATTCCGCCGTCCTGAAGCAGTGCCCTGGGCGGCGGTTCCTCGTCGGGCCAGACGCCCTCCTCGAGCGCGCGGCCCAACTCGGGGTGGTGAGACTCGCGCACCAGGTTGTTCTGCTGGTGATCGAAGGTCGGGTAGAGGAAGAAGCGCTCGTGCTCGAGCTCGAAGTGCTTGTTCTCCTCGCGGATCCCTCCCTTGCGGAGGGTCAGCAGCTGCTCGCCCTCGGCGAGTGCGCGGACCGTTACGGCCCATTCCTTGAAAGCGATCGGCATTGAAGTCGTACCTTTAGAAAGGTGGTTGAAAGCGTGACTGGGAGGGGACGCCTCGGACCCCATACCAGGTGAGAAGCCCGCCCGAATTCGGCATTCTAGACGAGTCTGGCTGGATCGCCAAATATGTGATGAAAGTCACATCTATCCCATCTCTGTAGAAGCGAAATCCGTCCCTGATCCGCCCTAGCTTTCCCGCCTCGTCCTAATCAAAACGGCCGGGGCGCCGCGCGAACGGCCCCCGGCCCGGCACAGGAGAGTGACCTCCCATGCAGGATCAGCCTAGTCCGCGCCGAGAAGATGCGGCAGTTCAAAGCGCCGTTCTCGCCCTTGCAATCGCAGCGCAGCCGAAGTCCCTGACGATCCCGGCCCTGGCTCGGGAGTTCGATCAGGGAGACTCTGTAGAGCGAGCCGTACGCGAACTCGTCGGCTTTGGCCTGTTGGAGTGCCAGGGCATCTCAATCCAGCCCAGCGCCGCCGTGCTGCACTTCGAACGGCTGGAATTGCCATGACGGTCGCGAAGCAGTTCGGAGCCAACCTCGCCGCCCGTCGTAAGGACGCTGGCCTCTCTCAAGAAGAGTTGGCATGGGGCGCATCCGTTCATCGAACGGAGATCAGCCAGTTGGAGCGAGGGCTGCGAATTCCTCGGATCGACACACTGGTCAAGCTGGCCACGACTGTCGGCATCAAGCCCGAAGTCCTGCTGGCGGGGATCGTCTGGACGCCGGGGAACGTGCGGCTTGGGCGCTTTGTCGAGGCGGAGGTGCCGGGGCTGGGGACCGTCCATCGGAGGGTCAGGGTCGAACGTCAAGGGAAGGAGTGAGGACATGCCGGTAAATCCGTTTGGCCTGGCCCAGGACGGGAACCCACGTTGACAATGGCGGCTCACACCGAGATACCGGTCAAGGTCAATGCCTGGGTGGACGAGGGTATTGCGCCTCTAGTGGAAGCCCTCAATGAGTTTGAGCACGTTTCAACGGCTGCAAGCTGTGAGGACGACCAGAGCGCCTTCCGACGAGGCGCTTACGTCATGTTCTCCTACGAGGGTGGCGATGTAGCGGGATTCGCATCTGGGCTAGCCGCGACGATCGATGAGCAAGCCGTCCTGCAAATCGAATGGCGACTTGGAGAGGATCAGCCGCCATTGCTGACCCTCTCCTGTCCGCCAGATCATGTGCGCAACCTAGCGTGTGCGCTCAGCCCCCGAACGTCGCTGTGAGCCGGTGGCACGGCTTGCACAGAACTTCGCAATTGGATAGGGCATTGCTTCCCCCGGCCGCCACAGCGGTTTTGTGGTGGTATTCAAAGGGTCCGCGGCTGGAGCAGCGCCCAAGGTGGGGATGCGAACCCCGCTTGCACTCACAGCGTCCGCCAGAACGCTGTAGAGCCTCTGCTTTGGTGGTCAACGAGAAGGCCATATAGGCCCCCCTTTCTTGCTCGATCTTTTCCCTGCTGCGCCACGCCAATGGGCAGCTTTGGGACTTTCTGAGGATCAGGATAGGAACGCTCCCGGACGGTTCTTGCCGCCGGCCGCAGCAGTAGCTTGCCCGGTGCTTGCTCGATGCCCTGGGGTCGCTTCCCGCCACGCCAAAGGTTTCTGGGGAGGCGGCCCCGCTTTCTCTTTCTGGAAGAGAGCTAGCCTTAAAAGATGGCCGACCGACGACCAAAGCAGAGGACCTCGAAGGGCCTTGAGATTCCCGTCCCGACCAAAGGCGACTTCGACGCCAATCTGGCTAAGGTCGCTCCGCCAGCAAGTCGTAAACGCCCTGGCGGGAAAGACCGGCCTCCGAAGCAATCTGGGTGATCGAGACGCCTGCCTTCTGCGCTTGTTGGCAGAAGCCCCGTAGGTCTTCCGTCGCCTGCCGCTTGGCGGCATCGGCTCTCTCGCGGCGCTTGGCAGCGCCCCGGATGCTGCGCAGGATGAGCGCCTGCTCGTTCATCGCGCCGTCTTGTCGAGGAGCGAGTGAAACATCGAGCGATCCCCGCGAAAGCGTTCGTTGTAGCGCCAGGCGTACTCGTCCAGGTAGGACTGAAGCCACTTGTCGGAGACTTGCTTGTAGGCGCCGCGCATCCCCGTCTTGAGGTTGCCGAAGAAGCCCTCGATCGTGTTCGTGTGCACGTCCCCCTGGACGTAGACGCCGGCCGAGTGGTTGATGACCCGATGGCCCGCGTACTCCTTGGAGAGCGGCTTGTAGGGCTTCCAGTCGTCCGTGAAGATGATCGCCTGCGGATTGACGTTGGCCCGCACGGCTCCACTAAGCGGCTCGCCCCGTCGAGAGGCGATGACGCGCAGGCGGACGCGGCCGCCGCGCTCGACCATTCCCAGCACGGTCGTCTTTGACTCGCGAAAGCGCGCGACCTCGCCCATGTTTTTGAGCTTGCGGCGCGGCTTGCCTCCCCAGGAGGTCTCATCGACCTCGACATCGCCCGACAGGGGCAACTCGCCCTCGTCCTTCATCAACTCGTTCCTGATCTTGTTGAACATGCGCCAGGCGGTCTTGTAATGGACTCCAAGCTCCCGCTCTAGCTGCTTGGCAGATATGCCGCACCGAGTGCTGGTCATCAGATACATCGCGTGGAACCAAAGCCGCAGCGAGGTCGAGGAGCGATGGAAGATCGTTCCGGCGGTGGGATGGACGTGAAGGCCGCAGGCCGTGCAGGTCCATGACTGGCGCTGCTGCTTGGTCTCGTAGCGCTTGAAGACCTTCTCGGCATCGCAGCGCGGGCAATGGGCGTGTTCGCCGTCAGGCGAGTAGCGAGTCCGCCACAGATGCTCCAGGCAGGCGGCGTCGTCGGGGAACTCCGCAAGGAACTCGGTGACCGAGTAGTCGGAGTGCGAGGACTTCGCTCGGCGGGGGGCGTGGCGGTTTGCTGGCGGCACGGTGTAAAGCTACTTGACAGACTATGAGTTGTCAAGTCAGTTGACACAACTTCTCTTGCGCCTTTATTCTGCGACCCGTGGCAAAGGCGAAACGACTCCGGGAACAGCGCGCGAAGGAACGAACCGAGCAGAGGCAGGAAGTCAGCGCCAGCGCTTCATTGGACGGGCCAATCGCAAAGCTGGATCGAGCAAAGACCCATTTTCAAGCCCTGAACAAGAGCATTGGAGCCTTCAAGCGTTCGAAAACGCACGACTTCATCGTCACCAAGTTCGATCCGAACACCGGAGAACAGGTCGTCAATCTCAAGATCCTTAAGGAGCCGAAGAACCCGGAATGGGGGCTGGTCCTCGGAGATATGGTTCACAATCTTCGCTCCGCTCTGGACCATCTCGTCTGGCAGCTCGTAATTCTCAACGGCAAGAAACCACGCCGCCAGAACCAGTTTCCAATCATCGGGGCTAAGAACGAGTACTGGGAGGTGCCCGCGGATCGTTCCGAGAGCGTCAGGGACCGGATGCTGATCGGCGTTGCAGAGGACCACAGGGCATTCATCGACGCGGTTCAGCCATTCAACGCTCGGGGCGATCCTTCGAGCGTCAGTAAAACCTCCCTCTCCATCCTCTCGTGGGTCTCCAACGCCGACAAGCACCGCGTTATCCACGCTGGCTTTGTGCTGACCGGAGAACCGTCTGTCGATCTCTTCGACATCACAACGCCTCACCCGGGCGGAGCTGCCGTCAACATGCAGATGAATTGGGGCGAACTGAAAGACGGCGCAGAGATCATGCGCTTCCGCCCCGATCCCCCCGGTGCGCAGGTGAACGTGAACGCCGAGATCCCCACGTACATAGCGTTCCGGCAAGGTGGGCGCGACCTCCGCGCTGAAGACATCAAAGTCCTCTTCAACTGGATCGACGCCTACGTTCGAGGGTTCGAGCCGATTTTTCGGGGAGAACTCGCCATGGGCAACGGTTCCCCGATCAAAGCTGTCCCCGGCGACAAAGCGCCCTAGGCCCTCAGCCACGCCTCAGCCAGCTTCCGAGCCGCTGAGTTTCTACAGAGAAGGGATAGATGTGATGAAAGTCACTGACTGCCGTGGCCTCCGCCGCCCGGAGTTTCCATCCGAATCGTGTCGCTGGCGTCCAGCGCCCCCGTGGCCTTGCCCGGCAACGGCTCTCCGTTGCGCAGGTTGTGGCCCGGTTCGCCGTCGCCGCCCCCATCGCGGCCGCGTGGTGGATGGCGGCGGCGCTCGCCGATCAGCGAGTAGCGCAGCGGGGCGAGCGCCTCGATCTCGCGCACGATCCCATCGCCGCCGGAGCGCCGTCCCTCGCCGCCGCTGCCGCGACGCAGCGAAAGCTCCCGCACGCGCAGGGGGAATTCGCTCTCCAACGCCTCGACCGGCGTGTTCAGCGTGTTCGACATCGCGACGTGGATCGCGCTGGGACCGTCGGCGTCGGGGCAGGCGCCCTGGCCGCCGCCGAGCGTCTCGTAATAGGTGAAGTCCTCGCCCGCAAGGGTCAGGTTGTTCATCGTCCCCTGTCCCTGGGCGGGCACGGGTCGGGCCCCGGCGAGGGCCGCGATCACAAGGTCGGCGACGCGGCTGGAGGTCTCGACGTTGCCGGCGACGACCGCCGCCGGCGGGCGGGCGTTGAGCAGGCAGCCCTGCGGCGCGATCACCTCGATCGGGCGGTAGGCGCCGGCCGAGGCCGGGGCGTCGGGGTCGGTCAGCACCCGCACCGCGAAGAACGCCGCCGACTTGGTCACCGAGAGCGGGCAGTTGAGGTTGCCCTCGACCTGCGGGTCGGTGCCGCTGAAGTCGAGGCTGAGGCTGTCGCCGCGGATCGTCGCCCTGACCCTCAGCGTCACGTCGCGCGGCTCGCCCTTCGCGTCGTCCTCGAGTACGTCCTCGGCCGTGTAGGCGCCATCGGGGAGATCGCTCAGCGCGGCGCGGGTGCGCCGCTCGGCGTAAGCGAGGATCTCCTCCATGCCGGCGCGGAGGTGGTCGAGGCCGTGACGCTTGGCGAGCTCGGTGAGTCGCAGCGCGCCAACCCGGTTGGCGGCGGCTTGGGCACGGAGGTCGGCGAGGCGCTGGCGCGGGAAGCGCATCCGGGCGGCAAGCTCTCGAAGGGCTTCCGGGTCGGCGCGGGTCGGCGGGATCACCACGCCCTCCTGCTCGAGCCTGGTCGAGTCGGCCGGCATGCTGCCCGGCGTCGGCCCGCCGACGTCGGCGTGGTGGGCGCGGCATGCGGCGAAGCCGATCGGGGCGCCATCGACGAAGACGGGGGAGATAAGGGTGATGTCGGGAAGGTGGGTGCCGCCGCGGTAGGGGTCGTTGAGGATCCACGAGCCCCCCGGTCGCTGCTCCAGGTCGAGGATCGCGGCGACCGCGTCCGGCATCGAGCCGAGATGGACGGGGATGTGCTCGGCCTGCATCGCCAGCTCACCGCGGGCGTCGAAGAGGGCGGTAGAGCAGTCATGGCGCTCCTTGATATTCGCTGAGTAGGCCGACCGAATCAGCGTCGCCCCCATCTCATCGCAGGCAGCCCGCAGCCCCCCGATCATCACCTGCAGCGTCACGGGGTCCAGAGAAGACATCGCCTGCCCGGGTGAAACGTTTTTTCGTTGCATAGGGACGAAAAAGCGTTGCACCGCGTGAGTGTCGACCTCTGCCCGGATCGTTCCGGCGTCGTCGACTTCGGCATTCCAGCCGGGTGGGAGGACGAAGGTGGCCTCGGGCAGCTCGAAGATCGTCGGGCCCTCGGCGCTCATGCCGGCAGGCGGCTCGCTGCGTAGGATCCGGGTCTGCAGCCAGTCGCCGCTGAAGCGGACGCGCCGGGTGGTTTCTTCGAGATCGTCGCTGGGTGCCACAGTCGGTTCCGGTCGCGGCCCGGGCGCGACCATCGCTAGGCGGATGTGGACGAGGACGACCTTGCCGTCCGGGTCGCGATGGCCGTAGCGCTCCTCATGGGCGGTGGCGAAGCGCTCGGCGAGGTCCGCCGGGTCGGGACGGGTCGAGCCCGGCACCGGCAGCTCGAAGGCCTGGCCCGCATAGCGCAGCTCATATATGACCTCCGGCTCGCCGTCGATCCTCCCGCCGAGGATCTCGATCAGCCCCTCGACCTCGCCGGCGATGCGCTCGGCTGTCAACTCCGCGCCGCTCAGCATCACGGTGCGGGCGGTGTCGCGGCGGCGGTCTGAGGCGCAGAGCCCCAGCGCCGAGAGCACTCCGCCGGCGCGTGGGCAGAGGATGCGCTCGATGTCCAGATCCTCGGCGATCGCGGCGGCGTGCATCGGCCCGGCGCCGCCGAAAGGGAGCAGGGCGAAGCGTCGCGGGTCGATGCCGCGGTTGACGGTGACCACGCGCAACGCCCGCGCCATCTCCTGGTTGGCGACGCGGACGATGCCTTCGGCGGTCTCGACCTCGTCCAGCCCAAGCGAGTTGGCCAGGCCGCCGATGGCCGCGCGGGCCGCCTCGATCTGCAACCGCGCCCCACCGGCCAACGTCGAGTCGGCGGCGAGGCGGCCGAGCAGCAGGTTGGCATCGGTGACCGTCGGCTCGCTGCCCCCGGTGCCGTAACAGGCTGGGCCGGGATCGGCGCCGGCCGAGCGCGGGCCGACGCGAAGGGCGCCACCGCTGTCGCGCCAGCCGATCGAGCCCCCGCCGGCGCCGACGGTGTGGACGTCGACCATCGGCAGCTGGACCACGCGACCGCCGATCGTGCGCGAGTCGGTCCGTCGCACCTCGCCGTCCTCGACCACGCAGACCTCGCAGGAGGTCCCGCCCATGTCGAGGCCGAGGGCGTCGCCGTCGCCACAGGAGCGGGCGATCAGGCCGGCGCCGACCGCGCCCCCGGCGGGCCCCGAGAGGACGCTCCAGGCACCGGCCCGCGCCGCCTCCTCGGCGGCAGCGACGCCGCCCGAGGATTGCATCACCAGCGGCCGCGGCAGGCCGGCCACAGCGGCGGCCTCGCCGAGCCGGCCGAGGTAGCGACCGAGCAGGGGGGAGAGGTAGGCGTCGATCGCGGTCGTCGAGCAGCGCTCGTACTCGCGGAAGCGAGGCAGCACCTCGTGCGAGGCGGAGACATGCAGGCCGGGGAGCTCGCGGCGCAGGTGCTCGGCGATGCGCCGCTCGTGGCTCGGGTCGAGGTAGGAGAAGAGCAGGCAGATCGCGACAGCCTCGGCGCCGCTCTCCCGCAGCAGCTGCGCCAGGCGTTCCGGCTCGTCCTTGCCCAGCGGCTCGACGATCCCCTTCGGGCCGATCCGCTCGCTCGCCTCGAAGCGCAGCTCCGCGTCGACCAGCGGCGCCGGCTTCGGCGCGCAGAGGCGGTAGAGCTGGGGCCGGTCCTGGCGGCCGATCTCGAGCAGGTCGGCGAAGCCGCGGGTGGCGATCAGCGCCGTGCGGGCGCCGCGTTCCTCCAGCAGCGCGTTGGTGCCGACCGTCATCCCGTGGGCGAAGGCCTCGACGTCGGCCGCACCCGCCCCGGCCTTCTCCAGCACGGCTTCGACCGAGGCGATCACGGCAAGCGATTGGTCCGCAGGCGTCGTCGGAAGCTTCGTCGTATGGACCCGGTCGCCGTCGACGAGAACGGCGTCGGTAAAAGTCCCGCCCACATCAACCCCGAGGAGCACGAGTCGACGCTACAGCCTCAGTGCCAGGTCTCCTTGCGCGTCTTGCCGTCGGACGAGCGCACTACGTGGGTGCTGTCGAGGTCCGGGTCGATGCCGGGAAAGTCGGCGCGGAGGTGGCCGCCTCGGGACTCGCGGCGCTCGAGGGCGCAGCGGGCGATTGCCGCTGCGAGGGGATATGAGTCGCTGAGCAGCTCCTGCAACTGCTCACCGCGGCGCATCGGCCCGGCGAGCTTCCAGACCGCGTCGCGGGTCGCCTCGCTCGGGGGGGCGAAACGCCACTCGCCGGGTTCCGCAGCGCCGCCGGCTGCGGTTTCCTCGAGCGCCGCCGCGGCAGCGCGGCCGCCGAAGACGAAGCACTCGCTGAGCGAGTTGGAGGCGAGCCGGTTGGCGCCGTGCAGGCCGGTGCAGGAGCACTCGCCGACGGCGAGCAGACCCGGCAGGGAGGAGCGGCCGTCGAGGCCAACCGCGATGCCTCCCATCATGTAATGAGAGGCGGGGGCGACCGGGACGGGCTCGGCGCCGGGGTCGAGGCCGGCTTCTGCCAGCGACTCGAAGACGTTGGGGAAGCGAGCCGGGTCGAGCCCGCGCATGTCGAGCTTGACCGCGGCGCTGCCGTCGACCTCGAGCCGTTGGAGGATCGCTGCGGTGACGGCGTCGCGCGGCGCCAGCTCGTCGGTGAAGCGGTTCCCGGCGGCGTCGAGCAGCATCGCGCCCTCGCCGCGCACCGCCTCTGTGATCAGCAGCCCGTCGAAGCGGGTGCCGGGGAACGCCAGGGCAGTGGGGTGGAACTGGCAGAACTCGAGGTCGGCGAGGTCGGCGCCGGCGGCCGCGGCCATCGTCGGACCGGCGCCGATCGCACCGCGCGGGTTGCTCGTCCGCCGCCACAGCGCTGCCGCGCCGCCGGTGGCCAGGACGGTCGCGGCGGCGGCGATGCGGCCGTCGTCGAGGAGCAGGCCGTGGCAACGTCCGTCGTCGCTCCAGAGGGCCGTCATCGAGGCCCGCTCGCGGACCTCGATCCGCGGCTCGGCGGCGACCATCGCGGCGAGCTTCGAGGTGATCTCGTGGCCGGTCGCGCTGCCCCCGGAATGGACGATGCGCCGGTGGGCGTGGCCGCCCTCGAGGCCCAGCGAGAGCTCCCCGCCGGGCTCTAAGTCGAACAGCACCCCGCGCGAGCGCAGCTCCTGCACGGCCGCGGGCGCCTCGTCGACCAGCACCTGCACGGCAGAGGGGCGGCAGAGCCCGCGCCCGGCGGCGATCGTGTCGGCGGCGTGCTGGGTCGGAGAGTCGCCGGGTTCCAGGGCGGCGGCAAGCCCCCCCTGCGCCCAGAAGCTGGCGCTCTGGGAGAGCGGGGTGCGCGAGACGAGGCAGACCCCACCACCCTGCTCGGCCGCCTGCAGGGCCGTCCAGAGGCCGGCCGCGCCGCCGCCGACGACGGCGACGTCGAACTCGGCAGCCGCTGCTATCGCTTTCCCGCCTCTCGACGGATCGCTTCGATCTGACCGCGAAGCCAGGCTGCCGCCGCCTCGCGGGCGCGCGCCGCGGCATCGGCGATCGTCCCCTCGGCCTCGCTCGCGCGCCTCTCGGCTTCCTCGATCCGCCGCTCGGCCGACTCGGCCTGGGTCTCGATCTCGGTCAGGCGACCCTCGGCCTCGGCGACCACCCGATCCTTCGCCTCGCGCTCGCGGCGCAGCTCCTCGGCGTGGGCGGCGCGCAGCGCCTCCAGCGCCTCGGAGGCCCGGGCGCGCTCCTGCTCGAGGTCGGTCTCGAGCGCCTCGATCTCCGCCGCCACCCGCTTCTCGGCGGTGCTGGCCGCTGTCGCGGCCTCCTCCAGGCGCTGCTTCGCCAGCTCGACCTGGGCGTTGAGATCCTCGCCGCTCGAATGTGCCGGCTCGCTCATCTCGCTCAATCTATTACGCGCTGGCGAGGACGGCGCGGTAGGCCTCGACGGTGCGCTCCGCCATCCGCCCGGCGGACAGCGTCGCGGCCCGGGCGGCGCCCTCGACCCGGGGGTCGGCCGAGTCGAGGAGGGGCATCGCCGCGGCCCTCCAGGCCTCCAGCTCGAAGGGCGCGCAGAGGGTGCCGCGGACGCCGCCGAGCGCGTAGGGGGCGACGCCGACCGGCGTGGAGAGGACCGGCACGTCGCAGGCGAGCGCCTCGACGCAGGCGAGCCCGAAGCCCTCGTAGTCGGAGGTGACGAGCACGGCGTTGGCCGCGTTGACCCAGAGCGGCATCCGGTCGGGCTCGATCGCGCCGCCGGTCAGCAGCTCCGCGCCGCAGGCCCGCGCCAGCTCGGCGGCGCGGTCGTGCCGCTTCTCGGGTCGAGCCGGATTGGCCGGGAAGAGCAGGAAGCGACCGTCGGGATCGAGCCCGAGCCGGCGCCGCGCCTCGGCGCGCGGCAGCGCCCGGAAGCGGCCGAGGTCGGGGCCACAGGGCAGCACCGCGGAGCCGGGGACCGGCGGCAGCCCCGGCCGGTCGCCTTCGGGACCGAACAGCGCCCGCGAGACGGCGGCAACCAGGTTCACCCGCCAGGCGAGCCGCCGTGACATCGGCCCGACGATCCAGTGGCGCACGTCGGTGCCGTGGAAGCTGACCACCAGCGGCCGCGCCCCGGCCAGCCGCGCGCACCAGCCGGGCAGGCCGTAGTGGGCATGGACGAGGTCGAAGCGCTCTCGCCCCAGCAGCCGCCGCAGCCGCCGCGTCGCCGGGATGTACCGACGGGAGCCGGGCGGAAAGCCGAAGACCTCGACCTCGATCCCAAGCCGCCGCATCTCCTCGACCTGGTCGCGCACCCAGCGTCCCCGCTGCGGGGCGGCGTCGTCGGGCAGGAAGTTGGTGACGACCAGAATTCGCACCTGAGCAGCCTATCCGCGTGACATTGAGGCACTTATGACCGCACGAGCCAGACCCCTTCTCGCTACAGGCAACGAGGTCGAGTGGGCCATGATCAATCGCGAAGAGGAGCGCCAGGCCGCCGAATTCGCGGCCTCTCCTGTCGATTCCCGAGCGTTTGGAGTTCAGCCAGAAGCTATGTGACCAGGCGTTCGACTTCTACAACGCGGTCCACGCCGACGATCATGGCTCCAGGCGAGATCCGCGGGCCTGACTCGTCGGCGTTGTCGCCGACGCCATGCGGCCGGTCTGGAGCACGTAGTTATCGGCGGGTTCGCGGTGATTGCCCACGGTTGCTTCCGGGCGACCAAGGACTCCGATCTGCTTGTGCCCGACGGAGCGGAGGCCGACGCCGCGATCCTTCGCTTCCTCGAACGAATCGAGGCGAAACGCTTCAGCGACGGCAAAGTTCTGACCGCCGAAGACATCAAGAGTGGCTGCGCTCAGCAGCATCGTCGGTTTCAAGCGCCTCGCCAACCGCGGTCAGGATCGCGTCGACCTCGAAGCGCTGGAGCGCGCAAACGGCAAGCTGCCAATCGACCCGATCCCCGGACTCGACATCGAGAGCTAGAGTCGAATGCCGCGGTTCAGGCCGCGCGCTGGGCGCCGGCGAGGATCGCGCTCAACTCGGGGCCCAGCTCCGCCAGCCGCTCGGCTTCGCTGCCGGTGACCCGGGCGCCGATGAAGCTGAGCGTCGCGTCGATCATTCGCTCGTCCAGCCCCGGGGGGCGGATCGCTTCGTCGCCCGGGTCGCGGCTGTCGCGCAGCATCGTCGCGAGGCGAGCGATCAGGCGGCGGCGGGCGGCGGCGACCGCGATCCCCTCGCGCGGCGGCTGGGTGCTGAGCAGCACCGCGGAAGCCGGCTCGGCCGAGAAGCAGGCCAGGGCCGCCTCGATGCCGACGGCGAGCGGCGCCGAGCGCGGGTCCCGTTCCGCGCAGGCCGCTTCGATCCGCTCGCAGAGGCGGTCGCCGGTTGCCACGTAGGCGGCGAGGAGGCAGTCCCATAGGTTGCCGAAGTGCTTGTAGAAGGTACCGGAGGAGATGCCCGCGCATTTGCTGACCAGGGTGGTGGTGACGTTGGCGTAGCCGTGCTTGACGAGCGCCTCCGCCATCCCTGTCAGCAGCCGTTGGCGCTGGTGCTCGAGGACGACGTTGGCGGGGATGCCGTGGCGGCCGTGGGGGAGGCGGTGCGGCGGCGCCAGCGCTCCGAACGGGCCGTCGGCGGGGTCGCTGTCGACGAGTCGCAGGAGGCGGGTCATGCGGCCTCGCCGCTCTCGAGCCTGTCGCGGTCGCGCTCGAGCAGGGCCTTGGCGTCCTCGAAGGCCGCTTCCGCCGCCGCCGGGTTGAGGTAGGACCCGACCGCCATGTGCATCAGCTCAGGCAGCGCGTCCCAGATGCGGCTCGGCTCGCCCGCCGTCAGCGCGTCGCAGAGGCAGGCCTCGACGCCGCCGGCGACGAAGAGGCCGGTCGCCTCGGGCGGCTCCTGGCCGGGCTCGATCTCGGCGCGGACGCTGTCGAGCGCCTGGGCGATCCGCTCCATCGCCTCGTTGTGCTCGGCCAGCGCCCCGCCGCCGGCGACCTGGACCTCGACGAAGAGCGAGCGGGCGATCTGCGGGTGCCGGGTGACGAACCAGAAGAGCCTGATCAACGCCGCCCGCACGCTCTCCTGCCAGCGCGGCGCCGCCATCGCCGCTTCGAGCAGCTCGACGCCGACCCGGCTCATCCAGGCGGAGTGGGCCTGCTCGAAGCAGTCCTCCTTGCTGGCGAACTGCTCGTAGAACTGGCGCCGGTGGCCGCCGCTGTAGTCGAGGATCGCGCGCACCGAGGCCGCCCTGTAGCCGAGTTCTCCGGCGACGACGAGCACCCCCTCCATCGCGCCCTCGCGCACCTCGGCGGCGGACGCCGCCTCGGCTTCAACTGGGAGCGCCTCCCCGGCTGCCGCACACGGTTCTGGTCGCATGTGCCTTCGCTCTCCTGGTCGAAAACATCTCCCGGTCCCCCGGGCTTCGTATAAAAACTACTCCTTTTTTTCCGGATATGAAATCTTTTTAAGAAGGGCTATCCTCGGCTCATGCAGTACCTCTCGCAACGACTTGCAAATGAGTCGACGGAGACGCGGGGTGCGCAGCGGCCGCGCGGAGCCCTCGCCACGGCGCAGCGCGAGCGTTTGCTCGCCGCCGCCGAGCGGCTGATCGCCGAGAGGGGCTGCGCCGGCGCCTCGATCGAAGCGATCGTCAAGCTCGCCGGGGTCTCCTCGGTCACCTTCTACGAGCACTTTCGCGACAAGGAAGAGTGCTTCGTCGCGGCCTTCGATCGGGCGGTCGAGGCGCTGCGCGCTGCTGTCCCCGCCGGGCCGGCCGGCCCGGATCGGGCGCGGCAGGCCCTGGCGGCGCTGCTGGCGGCGATCGACGCCGATCCGCAGCGGGCGCGCCTCTGCTTCGTCGAGGCGCAGAAGGGCGGCCCGCAACTGCGCGCTCGCTACGAGGCGGAGCTCGACGCAGTCGCGGCGGAGCTCTCGGATTCGCTCGGGCAGGCGATCGTCGGCGGGCTCGCCTGGCTGTTGCGCGAGCGGCTCGAGCTGGGCGGGGGAGAAGGCGTTCAGAACCTCCTTCCGAGGATGACCGAGGTCGTCCTCGATTCCTATCTCGCCCATGCCTGAGGCGGCGCGCGACCTCGCCGCGGGGCGCGATCGCCTTCCCCCTGGGCGCCACGGTCTGCCCCGCGCCTTCGTCGCCGAGAACCAGCGCGAGCGGCTGCTCAACGCCGTCGTCGAGGCGGTTGCCGAGCATGGCTACAACGAGACGACGATCGGCCGCATCGTCGAGGCGGCGAAGATCTCGCGGCGCACCTTCTACGAGTACTTCTCCGACAAGGAGGAGTGCTTCCTCGCCGCCTACGCGATGATCGATGCCCACGTCCGCGGCGCGGTGCTCGCCTCCTCCGACGAAGCGGAGCCCTGGCCGGAGCAGGTGCGCGAGCGGCTCTCGATCCTGCTCAACGTCCTCTCTCACGATCCCGACGTGGCCCGCTTCTACCTGGTCGAGCCGCTCTCTGCGGGCGGTGAGCTGGCGGCCCGCTACCGCGACGCGATGCAGCTGCTGGCCGAGACGATCCGCCCGCGGCCGGCCCTCTCCGGGATGGACGTCGAAGTGCGCGACCAGGTCCTGATCGGCGGCGTCACCACCCTGATCTCCCGCCGCCTCAAGGTCGGCGAAGCCGAGCGGCTCGACGAGCTGCTCCCCGACCTCACCGAGCTCGTCCTCGCGCCCTGCCTGGGCCGCGACGAAGCCCGCCGCTTCGCCCACGGCCGCTGAGCGGTCCCCGGCGATCGAGCGGATCTCCGACGTCCTCGACCCGCTCCGTAGGCCACCTCGGCGCCGATTGGCAGCGAGGCGCAAGGCAGGATCCGGTCCGCATCTAGAGCCGATCTCCTTCTTTTAAAAAACTTCTACTTGCATTCGTAAAACGTTTCTTTTATGCTGCCGCCACGGCTCGTTTGCAAAGCGAGCGGGACACAGGGAAAACCGAGCCCACGGGGGCCGCCAAGGGAAGCGGCCGGCAGAGGGGCTCACGGGACAAAGGAGATAGCTACGTGAGAAGTCACGCGAAGGCGTCGTCCGCGGGATCGACTGAGCGCCGGAGCAGCCGCTCTGGCTCGTTCGTCCGTGGAGCCTTCGCCACCCGTGGTTCCTCCGGCAACGCTGATGGGAGTGGTGCGCCCTCGCGCCGGAACCTCGCGGTCGTCTCGCTTGCCGCCGCGCTCCTCGCGCTGGCGCTCCTCGCCCCCTCGGCCCTCGCCTCGAAGCAGCTGGTCAGCTACTTCGGAACCAAAACGGAAGCGCGCACCCTCGGCGGTGAATTCCAGGCAGCGCACGACGTCGCCGCCAACGGCACGGGCGCCGGCCCCGCCGACGCCGGCGACACCTACGTCGTCGACGGCGGCAACAACGGTGTCCAAGAAGGGGACAACCGCATCGAGCGCTTCGACGCCTCGGGCCACTTCATCAGCGCCTGGGGCGCCAACGCGACCCACCGCGACGAGAGGCAGAAGCTGACCGTGAACGCGACCTCGGGCACCTACGTGCTCTCCTTCGAAGGCGACCCGACACAACCCATCAAATACAACGCCAGAGAAGGGGAAGTCCGCGCCGCTCTCGCTGCCCTGCCCTCCGTCGGCGGCGCTGAAAACGTCAAGGTCCTAACCGGAGGCGGTTTCATCGGTGAACAAACCGGTGAACAAACCAACGTAACCTACGCGGTCGTCTTCACCGGCGCTCTCTCAGGCACTGACATCGGCCAGATGACCGCCGACACCAGCTTGCTGCAGGGAACCGTCGAAATCAGCACCGTCGAAGACGGCTCGGGCGGTGGCGGCAGCAACTTCGAGATCTGCAGCGTCGCCGCCAGCTGCGGGAGGGCGGTACCTTCTGGCGGCAACGGGACGGCCGCCGGCAACGGTGCGCTCAGCGCCCCCGAGTCCGTCGCCGTGGACCAAGACACGGGCAACGTCTACGTGTCGGATCGCGACAACCGCCGCATCGAGGAGTACGACGGCGTGGGTAACTTCATCCGCGCCTTCGGCTTTGACGTGGTCGCATCCGGCCCCGACAACACGGGCACCGGATATGAGATCTGCGAAGAGGCCGCGGGCGACGTCTGCAAGGCGGGAGTCGGCGGCTCGGGAGTCGGCCAGTACGGCAACGGTCGCGTCAATGAAGGCGCGAGCGTGGGCTTCGGCATCGCCGTCAGCCCCGCCGACGGCGATGCCTCGACCGGCACGGTCTACCTCGCCGACTCCGGCAACCGCCGCGTGGACACCTTCGACCTCGACGGCACCTCGCCCGCCTCCTTCGGCTCCTCCTCGCAGTTCGGCCCAGAAGAGCCGCGCAGCGTCGCCGTCGACTCGCGCGGCATCGTCTACGCCTCGGACTCCCACAACAACGGCGACATCCAGCGCTACGACTCCGAGAATGCCGACGGCGGCGGCATCGGCTTCCTCGAACCGATCGTGACGCCCGGCAACGAGGTGCAGAAGGTCGAATTCACGGGCTTCGAATTCGGCGACAGCTTCAAGCTGGCCTGCCCCGACGGCGAACCGACCGAAGAGCTCACTTATGCGACCGGCGAAGCCGGCAAGGAAGTCATCCATCAGGGCCTTGAAGAAGCCTGTGGCGCGGGCAGCGTCTCGACCTCGGGCAACCCGCCCAGCACGACGGTCACCTTCCAGGGCGCACTCGGCGGCGTCGACCAGCCGCCGATGACCTGCACGGCGCTGAGCGGCTCCGGCAGCTGTTCGGTGAGCACCGTTAGCGACGGGCACGCTGGCGCGCTGCGCACCAGCGAAAGGTCGGCCTCCAGCGCCACCGTGGGCCTCGCCGTGGACCCCGACAGCGACGGCGCCGGCCCCGACGCCGACGTCCTCTACGTCCTGCGCGAAATTGGGCAGTCGGTACCGGCCATCGTCCAGCAGCTCGGCCCGACCAACGCGCCCGGCCTGAGTGCCGCCCCGACCGCCGCCGACGACACCCACGGCGCCAACATCGGGCCCAGCTCCGCGTTTGGCTTCGGCCTCGACGATGCCTCGGGGCGCCTCTTCATCTCCTCGTACTTCGATCCCGACGGCTCGACTGGCCCGATCCCCCAAAGCGAACACGTCTACGTATACAACGACACGCCGCCTGCCGACCCGACGGCCTCGATGAAGCCGATCGCGGTCAAGGCCGGCCGCAGCGCCACCTTCGAAGGCAGCGTCGACCCCAAGGGCGGGCTGGTCAGCTGCAAGTTCCAGTACTCGACCGATGGAAGCAACTGGACCGACGTCGCCACCCCGTTCCCCGACTGCACCTACCTCGACGTCAACGGCGGCGCCCAGGACGTGAGCCAGAGCGTCTCAGGCCTCGTCCCCAGCACCGAATACTTCGTCCGCCTGCAGGTCACCCGTCCCTACGTCACCAACTTCACCCCGGTGAGCTCGGGATCGCAGGGCTTCACCACCGACCCCGCGCCGCCGCTCGTCACCGACGCTGCCGCTAAAACGCTAGACGATGCCTCGGTGCGCATCTCGGCCTCAATCGATCCGGGCCACTTGCCTACCTCCTATGTGGTCGAGTACGGCACGAGCGAAGCGCTGGGCTCCTCCACCTCCCCGACCGACATCGGCGAAGGCAGCGAAGCGGTCGAAGTCTCCCAGGTGGTAGGCGGTCTCGCCCCCGCCACCAAGTACTACTTCAAGCTCATTGCCACCAACCAGGTCGGCTCCACGCCGAGCGACGTTCTGACGGCCGGCACCTTCACGACGCCGACGTCGACCGGCTCTGGCGAAGCTTGCCCCAACGACCGCTTTCGCACCGGCCCTTCCGCCAAGCTGCCCGACTGCCGCGCCTACGAGCTGGCGACGCCGGTCGACAAGTTTGGCGCCGATGTCTCCGGACACGAATTCGGCGTGGAGGCCTCCCGCTCTGGCGACGGCGTTATCTTCTACACCCTCGCTGGTTTTCCGGGCGGCGAGGGATTCGAGTATTTCGTCAGCCCGTACCTCTCGCGTTTCGCAGACGGCGAATGGTCGACGCACGGCCTCCTGCCGCCGCCCAGCTACGGGGACCAGGCTGTCCCCACGGACTGGACCCTCGACCTCAACCTCACTTTTTCATACGCATTCCACTCAGACAACGCACTCAGAGGCACCAACTACATCATGCGCGACAGCTCCGACGGGTCGCTCACCCTGCTCACCTCGCAGACGCCAGGCGAAAGTACCGAATATCTCGAACCTGGCGGCGCGTTCGACGGCGACTCAAAGATCGTCTTCGAAGCCGACGGGGCCGTGCCGGTCACCTCGGGCCCCGCTCCCGACCCCACGAAGGTCAACACCTATCTCTATGACCGCGATACGGGCGCGCTGACCCTGATCGGCCTGCTTCCCGACTCGGCCTGCGAAAGCCCGCCCTGCATTCCGGTCGAAGGCTCCAAGATCCCGTCCGCCTTCGGCGCCTACTCCCAGGACGGCCACGCCGTCTCCCAGAGCGGCAACGTCTACTTCGACGGCACGACTAACGGCAAGCTCTACCTGCGCCGCGACGCCGCCGATCCCAGCGCCTCGACCGCCTACGTCGCCGCCTCGCACAAGACCGAAGGCTCCGGCCCGAACGGCGTCGCCAGCAACTCGCCGCAGCCGGCGAAGTTCCAGGGCGCGACCCCAGACGGCTCCAGGGCCCTCTTCACCAGCTCCGAGGAGCTGACCAACGACGCCAACACAGGCCCCGAACCGGTCGTGTCCCCGCCGGGCCCCGTCGCGATCGGCCGCGCGAACATAAGCGACGGCAGCGGCGCTCAGCCGAGCTTCATCCCCAAGCGGGCGAGGTGGACCGCGGTCGACGCGGGGCACGTCTATTGGTCCAATACCGCAGCGGGCAAGATCGGCCGCGCGGAAATCGACGGCGGCAATCCCGACCCCAACTTCATCACCGGCCTGCAGAGCCCCGAAGGCATCGCGGTCGACTCCGGGCACGTCTACTGGGCCGAAGCCCGCGACGGCGAAGAAGGGCACGGCACGATCGCCCGCGCCGCACTGGACGGCTCGGGGAATCTGGTGCCAGGCAGCGTCGAGAGGGAATTCATCAGCGGCGCCAATGACCCGCACGGCGTCGCGGTCAGCCCCGAATCGGCGAGCCCCCGCTACGTCTACTGGGCAAACGGGGTCGACCCCCACATCGCCCGCGCCGAAATCAACGGCGCACACCCCGAACAGTCCTTCATTCCGATGCTGAACCCCGTAAACGAACGGCCATGGGGGCTCGCCGTCGACTCGACCCGCATCTACTGGGGCGAGCGGGAAGAGACTGGTTCCTCCTGCCTCATCAGCAAGACCCTCGAAGGCGCCAGCGAAGAATTCTCGTGTCCCAGCGGCCTAGTGGAAGTGAGCGGCATCGCGGTCGACTCCAACTACCTCTACTGGAGCGACGCGGCCAAAGGCGAGATCGGCCGCATCGCACACGAAATCGAACCCAGCACTCCCGACTCCGAATTCCTCACCGGCGTCGAAGGCGTCTTCGGCGTCTCGGTCGACGCCAGCCACCTCTACTGGGCGGCCGAACCCGAAGAAGTCATTCCTCCGGCGAGCCCCGGTAACGACCTCTACCGCTATGACGCCGAAAGCGGCGAACTGATCGACATCGCGCCGGATAGCACCGATCCAAACGGCTCTCAGGTGGTGGGCGTCGCCGGCTACTCCGACGACGGCGACTATGTCTACTTCGTCGCCAACGGCGATCTTGACGGGGGCGGGCCGGCGACGGATGGCCACTGCGCGGGAACGGGAGGAGATTCGACCGGCTCGTGCTCGCTCTACCTCTGGCGGGCCGACGGGGCGGGCGGCTGCGCGAGCGCGGGCGGCTGCGTCACCTTCGTCGCCCCTCAAACCAATTCCGTTGGTTTGAGGGACAGCGCCAACTGGACCGGCCGGACAGAAATGAAAACGTCGCGGGTCTCCGCCGACGGCCACACCCTCGTCTTCCGCTCCGGGCTGAAGCTCACCGGGTACGAAAACCAAGGCATTTCCGAGTTCTACCGTTATGACGCCGGCAGCGGGCAGATTGACTGCCTCACCTGTAGTCCGACCGGCGCACCGCCCGCTTTCAGGCCGGCTCTGCAGGTCCATGACCTGGACCACACGAACAGCAATCACTTTACCTTTGAAGCCGCGACCCCTTTCCTCAGCCGCAACCTCTCCGCCGACGGAAAACGGTTCTTCTTCCAGACCGCCGAAAAGCTGGTCCCCACCGACGTCGACGGCGACCAGGGATGCCCGGTCGACGATCCGACGCTGGGCAGCGGCCCAGCCTGCATGGACGTCTATGAGTGGGAGGCGCCCGGCAAGGGCAGCTGCACCACCGACTCGGGCGCCTTCAGCCCCGCCAACGAAGGCTGCATCTACCTGCTCTCTGCGGGCACCGGCGCCTACCCCTCCTACCTTGCCGACGCCTCCGAATCGGGCGACACCGTCTTCATCTTCAGCCGCGACCAGCTCGTCCCCGCCGACGGTGACGCGCAGGAGGACATCTACGCGGTCAAAGTCGACGGCGGCCTCGCCTCCCAGCACGCGGTGCGCCCGGCGGGGTGCGAAGGCGATGCCTGCCGCGGCCCCTCCGGCCAGCCCTCCAACGCTCCCGGGGCCGGCTCGGCGGTCTTCCAGGGCCCCGGCAACCCGAAATCGGGCGTGAACGCCACGCGCTGCCCGAAGGGCAAGCGCCAGGTGCGCGCCAAGGGCAAGGTGCGCTGCGTAGCCAAGAAGCACCGAAAGCACCGCAAGGGCCGCCACCAAAAGCGCCAGCACAACCGAGCCAACGACAACCGGAGGGCGAGCCGATGAACGCCATCACGAAGAAAATCGCGATCGCCCTGCTCGCCCTCGGCGCCTTGCTCGTGCCCGCCTCCCAGGCGAGCGCCGCCGGGACCCCCGCCTGGCGCTTTGACATCACGCCGCTCCCGACCAACCTCGAACCGGGGGCCGAACTCAACGCCAATAGCAAGCTTCCCATGTACTTCATGGTTGCCACCAACGTCGGCACCGCGCCGACCAGTGGGCCGGTCACGCTCACAGAGACGCTGCCCGCTGGTCTCACACCCGAGTATGTCCGCCCAGTCGATCCGGCCGGCGCCTCCAGTTGCAACGGGGCAACCGCGACGGTGATCTGCGTCTACTCTGGTCAGATCCAGCCGGGCCAAGCCATTCGTCTCGAACGCGGATTCGATGTCGACGGAACCGGCACGATCCTCAGCGAGGGCGACAGCGTCTTCGACGAAGCGGTGCTCACCGGCGGTGGCGCCGTCGCAGCCGTCGCCCGGAGCGCGACGAAGGTCTCCTCCACTCCGGCTCCCTTCGGCTTCGTCCCCGGCATTGCAGGTTTGGGCATGACCCCCTACGGCGGCGACGGCACCGCGCAGACCTCGTCGGGCGCCCACCCGCATGTGATGACGGTCAACCTCAACTTCACCAACGAACAGCTCCACTCCGAACGCGGACCCCCCATTGGCACGGACGGCGGCGCGCGCGAAGTCCACGCGGAGTTGCCCAAGGGGATGATCGTCAACCCGACCGCGACCCCGCAGCTCTGCGACGAGGCGAGCCTGGAGGGCCTCGCCTGCCCGGCGGCCTCGCAGGTCGGGCTGGTCAACGTGCTCTTCGCTATCGGCAGTCCCGTGCTGGGCACGCAGCCGCTCTACAACCAGGTGGCCGCGCCGGGCAAGGGGGCGACCTTCGGCTTCGACCTGCTCGGCTATATCGTCCACATCGAGGGCAAGGTGGGGCTAGAGGCCGGCTCGGGTAACTACACCGAGGTGTCGGAAACGGGTGGGATCCCGGACCTGTACGAAAAGCCCACGCTTGGGGTGCAGCCGCTCTTCTGGGGCGATCCGAGCTCCTCGGCCTTCGACTATGTTCGGCAAAGCTTCAATACCGGTTGCGGCTTCCGATTCACCGGCAAACCCTGCTCGGTCACCCCGCAGGACACGCCCTTCCTGACGATGCCGACCTCCTGCGAAGAAGCGCCGGGCATCGGGGCCGAAGCGGCCTCCTATGGACACCCCGAAGACTGGGTTTCCCGCGAAGACGTGCTGCGCGACCCCAACGGCAACGAAATAGGGACCAGCGGCTGCGGCTCGCTGGAATTCAACCCGTCCTTCAAAGCGCGCCCGACGACCACGGTCGCTGATTCGCCCAGCGGCCTGGAATTCGACCTGGAAGTGCCACAGACCGACTCGCTGAGCGAACGGGCGACGGCGAACCTCAGAAAGGCCGTGGTCAGCTTGCCGGAAGGGATGTCTTTGAACCCCGCTTCGGCCAACGGCCTGGGCAGCTGCTCCTCGGCCCAGGTCGGGATCGACCCGGCAACCGCAGTGCCCAACGGCGACCCGGTCGCCTGCCCGGAATCCTCGCGAATCGGCTCGATCGAAGTCAACTCCGCCCTGGCCGACCACCCGATCCTCGGCTCGGTCTACGTGGCGACCCCCTATGACAACCCGTTTGACTCGCTCCTGGCGATCTACGCGGTCCTCGACGACCCGCGCACCGGCACGCTGGTCAAGCTGCCCGGCCACGTGGTGCCCAACCCGAGCAGCGGGCAACTGGTCACGACTTTCGACAACAACCCCCAGCTGCCGTTCAGCCACTTCAAGCTGAGCTTCTTCGGCGGCGCCCACGGGGTGCTGCGCACCCCGGCGGTCTGCGGCAGCTACTCGACCACCTCGTCTTTGACCCCCTGGTCGGCGCCGGAATCGGGGCCGCCGGCAACTCCCAAGGACGAATACTCGATCGCGACCCCGCCCTCAGGCGGCAGCTGCGCAGCGGACCTGCCCAACTCCCCCAGCCTCGACGCCGGCGTGATCAGCCCGATCGCCCACAGCTACACCCCCTTCGTGCTGCACCTGCGCAGAAGCGACGGGACCCAGCAGATCTCCTCCTTCACGACGAAGCTGCCGCCGGGGCTGACCGCGAGGCTGGCGGGCACCGCGGAGTGCTCTGATGCGGCGCTCTCAGCCGCCGAAGCCAAGACCGGGGCAGCCGAGCAGGCAAGCCCCTCCTGCCCGGCCAGCTCCCATGTGGGATCGGTGGTCGCAGGAGCAGGCGCCGGCCCCTCCCCCTACTACGCCCACGGCGAGGCCTATCTCTCAGGCCCCTACAAGGGAGCGCCGCTCTCAATCGCGGTGATCACCCCGGCCGTCGCAGGCCCCTATGACCTGGGCACGATCGTCACCCGCGCGGCGCTTCGCCTCGACCCGAGCAGCGGCCAGGCGACGGCCACCACGGACCCGCTCCCCTCGATCCTCGACGGCATCCCCCTCGACGTGCGCACGATCGACGTCAAGCTCGATCGGCCCCGCTTCACCCTGACCGGGACGAGCTGCGACCCGAGCTCGATCGAGGGCTCTGCGACCTCGACCCTGGGCCAGGTTGCGCCGCTCACAAGCCGCTTCCAGCTCGGCGAGTGCGCCGGCCTTGCCTTCAAGCCCAAGCTCGGCATCCGCCTCTTCGGCCCGACCACGCGCGGCGGCCACCCGGCGCTGCGGGGAACGGTCGCGATGCCCGAAGGGGGCGCCAACGTCGCCACCGCATCGGTCGCCCTGCCGCACTCGGAGTTCCTCGACCAGGCCCACATCGGCACGGTCTGCACCCGGGTGCAGTTCGCCGAAGGCGACGGCAACGGCTCCAATTGCCCGCCGGGCTCGATCTACGGCACCGCGGTCGCGAGCAGCCCCCTGGTCGACTACGCCCTGGAAGGCAACGCGATCCTCAGGTCCTCGAGCCACGAGCTGCCCGACCTGGTCATCGCCCTGCACGGGCCGCCCTACCAGCCGGTCGCAGTCGACGTGGTGGGCCGCATCGACTCGGTCAAAGGCGGCATCCGCACCACCTTCGAAGGGGTGCCAGACCTGCCGGTCTCCTCCTTCGTGCTGAGCATGCAGGGCGGGGCGAAGGGCCTGCTGCAGAACTCGACCAACATCTGCAAGAAAGCCAACAAGGCCACGGCTCTCTTCGCCGCCCAGAACGGCAAGGGGGTCGAACTGACCCCGGCGCTGAAGAACGGCAAGTGCGGCAAGCAAAAGAAGCACAAGCACAGCCACCACCGCCGCGCGGCCAGGTAGCGGGAGAGCGCCACGATGCGCATCGGCAAGGCAAGGCGTCGCCGCCCCCTGGCGGGCGGCGGCGCCATCTTGCTCACCCTCCTCGCCCTGGGGGCCACGGCCCCCAGGGCCCCCGCCGCCGGCCCGCCGATCCTCGGGCAGCTCTGGGCCTCCAAGGTAGATGCCCACTCGGCCCGCCTCACGGCTGAAATCGACCCCAACGGCTCGCTCACCGGCGGCTACTTCGAGTACGCGAGCCAGGCCGAATTCGAAGCCAAAGGATTCGCCGGCGCCAAACGATCCAACCTCAACGTGATCGGCATAGAAGCGGGCACGATCGTGGTCAACTTCCCCACCCTCGCCAACCTCGCCGCCGACACCGCCTACCGCTACCGGCTGACGGTGACAAACGGCCACGGCACGGTGGTCAAACCCGAAGCGGCTCCTTTCCCCTTCTTTCGGACCCAGCCCGACACCGGCGTCGGGGTCCTGCCCGACGGGCGCGGCTGGGAGATGGTCAGCCCCGCCGAGAAGAACGGCGGCCAGGTCGACCCGCCCGAAACGCTGGCCAAAGGCGGCGCCTTGCAGGCGGCCGCCCAGGGCGGGGGGGCCGCCTACTCCTCGGCCGCCTCCTTCGCAGGCGGGGCGGGCGCTGCGCCCGCCTCCCAATACATCGCCGCCCGCACCTCAAGTGGCTGGTCGAACCAGAACATCACCGTGCCGATCTTCTCGGGCTCCTATGACATCGCCGAAGGCGGCAGCCCCTACCGGCTCTTCTCTGAAGACCTCACCCGCAGCCTGCTCTTGAACGGCAAGGGCTGTCGAGGAGAAGCAAGCGGCTGCCCGGTGCCGAACCCGACCCTGCCCGGCACCGACGCCCCCGCCGGCTACCAGGACTACTACCTGCGCACGAGCGCCTCGGGCGGCTTCGAGGCGCTGCTCGGCCCGAGCGAGACCTCACTCTCCGGGCAGAGCTCCTCTTCATTCGAAGTCACTATGGCCGGCGCCTCGCCCGACCTCGCCCACGTCGTGCTCTCCAGCTGCGCGAAGCTGACGGCAAGCGCAACTTCGGGCTGCCCTGGGCAAGCCAACCTCTATGAGTTCTCGACCGGCGGCGGGGCGCTGAAGCTGCTCAACGCATCCCCCGGCGCCACCCTGGCCGCCCAGGGCGCAGGCGCCATCTCTGCCGACGGCAACCGCGTCTACCTCAAAGAAGGCGGCAACCTCTTCGTTCGCGACGGAGCCACCCTGAAGCAGGCAGACGCAGGCGCGGGGGGAGGGGGGACCTTCCAGCTCGCCTCCGCAGACGGCTCGGTTGCCTACTTCACGAAGTCAGGCGACCTCTATCGCTACGACGCCGCCGCCAACACGGCGACCAAGCTGACCTCCTCAGCCGACGTCGAAGGAGTGCTCGGCGCTGCCTCGAGCGCCGCCAACCTCTACTACCTGCGCCCCAGCGGCCTTTACCGCTGCGCCGATGCCAACAGCGCCGCGGCGAACGGCTGCGACGCCGCGAGCAAGATCGCCGCTGGCGCCGATCCCTCCAACTATCCCCCGGCGACGGGCGCCTCGCGGGTCTCAGCCGACGGAGCGAAGCTGCTCTTCTCCTCGACTGCGTCGCTAGAAGACCACGCTGGGGAGACCTACGACAACACCGACCTGATCAGCGGCCAGCCCGACGCCGAGCTCTACCTCTACGAAGCGGGCACGGGCCTCGCCTGCGTGTCCTGCAACCCGACCAACGGCCGCCCGATCGGGCCCTCCTCCATCCCAGGGGCGATCGCCAACGGCTCGGGCCCCACAGCGACGATCTCCTACAAGCCGCGCGCCCTCTCCGCCGACGGGCGGCGCGTCTTCTTCGACTCCCGCGACGCCCTGGCCCTCACCGACACCAACACCGAAGGCTCCGGCGGTCGCGGCATCGCCGACGTCTATCAGTGGGAGGCCTCCGGAGAGGGCAACTGCGCCCGATCGGGCGGCTGCGCCTCGCTGCTCTCCTCCGGGCGCGACGCCAAGCCCTCCAGCTTCGCCGACGCCTCCGCCGAGGGATCGGACGCCTTCTTCCTCACCGGCCGCTCGCTGGTCGGATCGGACCCAGGCGCCGTCGACCTCTATGACGCGCGGATCGGCGGCGGCTTCCCGGAAGCCGGCGAACCGCTGGCCTGCGAGGGCGACGCCTGCCAGGCGCTGCCCCCCGAACCGAGCGAGCCGACCCTGACCACGCTGCTATCGGGCCCCGGCAACCCCCCGGTCCACTACACCCGCTACGGCTTCAAGGCGACCAAGCGCTGCCCAAAGGGCAAGGTGCCGAAGACGGTGAAGAGCAAAGGCGGCAAGACGGTCAAGCAGTGCGTCAAGAAGAAGCCAAAGCGCCGGGGAGGCGGGCGATGAGGCGGCTGGCGACAACCGCGGCCCTCGCGCTCGCCCTGGCGGCGATGCTTGCTCCGCCCGCAAGCGCCTCCTTCGGCTTCAAGGCGGGCAAAGAAGGCTTCGCGGTCAGCGTCGTGGCCGACGGCGGCAAAGCCGCCGAAGACGCCGGCTCGCACCCTTATCAGTGGAGCATGCACCTGGGCTTCAAAGAAGCCGGCGGCGGCTTCCCCGACGGCGACCTGCGCGACCTCAAGATCGAAACCCCGCCGGGAATGCTGGTCAACCCCTCCGCGGTGCAGAAATGCTCGCAGGTCGACTTCCACGCGCCGCGCGCCTCGCCCTTTGGCGATGACCTCTCGGGGGAGAGCTGCGAAGACCGCGCCCAGGTCGGCACGATCGACGTGCACACCTCCTTCGGCGGCGGGGTAACCAGGCGCTTTGGCCTCTTCAACCTCGAACCCTCGCCGGGCGTCCCCGCCCAGCTCGGCGCCTCCCCCTTCGGCTCGCCGCTGGTCTTCGACGTCGAGCTGGTGCCCGACTCATCCGGGCGCTACCAGCTCTCGCTGGCGCTCTCCGACTTCTCCCAGGCCCTCGACGTCGAGGGCCTCGACATGAACCTCTGGGGCATTCCCTGGAACGCCTCCCACGACGGCGAACGGGGCGATTGCCTAAACGAGGCCGAACCGATCTTCCCCTGGGCCAAATGCTCGACCGGCTCGCCCACCGAATTCCCCCATCTGGCCTTCCTGACGCTGCCCGTCGAGTGCCTGGGATCGCTCTCCTTCACGGCAACGGCGGACTCCTGGCAGCAGCCCGCCGAGGCGAGCGCCCAAGCGCAGAACCTCGACTCGCTCGGCAATCCAGCGCCGCTGAGCGCCTGCGCCAATTTGCCCTTCACGCCGCTCGCCTTCGGCTTCCTGACCACCAGCAAGGCCTCGAGCGCCTCGGGCTATGACTTCCGCCTCTCCGCCGACCAGGGTGGGCTGACCAGCCCCACCCAGCTGATCGCCTCCCCGGCGAGAAGGGTCGTCGTGCGCCTGCCCCAGGGGGTGACGGTCAACCCCTCGGTGGGGGCGGGGCTGATCGGCTGCGCGCCGGCCCAGTACGCGGCCGAGACCGCGACCAACGGCCAGGGCGCCGGCTGTCCCAACGGCTCGAAGATCGGCGACTTCAGGGTTCGCACGCCGCTCTTCAAAGACGTCTTCGGCAAAGACTTCTTCGACGGGGCGATCTACCTGGCCCAGCCGCGCGACAACCCCTTCAACAGCCTCGTCGCCGTGTATTTGGTCGCCAAGCTGCCCGCCCGCGGGATGATCGTAAAGCTGGCCGGCAAGATCGACCCCAACCCCACCGACGGCACGATCACCGCCAGCTTCGAGGGCCTGCCCGAGCTCCCCTACGCCGAACTGGAACTCAACTTCAGAACAGGCCAGCGCGCCTTCTTGATCAGCCCGCCCTCCTGCGGGGAAGCGATCACCCATACCGAGATGACGCCGTGGTCAAACGAAGCGACGATCTCGGGCACCCCGACCACTTCAGACATCACCTCGGGGATCGACTTCGGCCCCTGTCCCAGCGGAACGCCGCCTTTCAACGTCGACGCGGTGACCGGCGGGGTCAACTCCAACGTCAACTCCTACACCCCCTACTACGTGCGCCTGATCCGCCACGACGCAGACCAGGAGATCACCTCCTACTCGCTGGTCTTGCCCAAGGGGATCACCGGCAAGCTGGCCGGCGTGCCCTTCTGCCCGGAGGCCGACATCGAAGCGGCGAGACAGAACAGCGGCTTTGGCGAGCAGGCCCGCCCCTCCTGCCCGGCCGCCTCCCAGGTCGGGCGGACGCTGACCGGCTACGGGGTCGGCCCGGCGCTCACCTACGCCGCCGGGCGGATCTACCTGGCCGGCCCCTACCACGGCGCGCCCTTGTCCCTGGTCACGGTCAACTCGGCCACGGTCGGCCCCTTCGACCTCGGCACGATCGTGATCCGCTCGGCCTTCCAGGTCGACCCCCACACCGCCCAGCTGCGCATCGACTCCTCGGCCTCGGACCCGATCCCCCACATCATCGACGGCATCCCGCTGCACCTGCGGGAGGTCCGCATCTACGTCGACCGCTACCAGTTCACCCACAACCCCTCCAGCTGCGAAGCCTCCCAGCTGGAATCGACGATCACCGGCTCCGGGGCGACCTTCGCCAGCCAAGCCGATGATTCCTCGCTGACGATCTCCCGCCACTTCCAGCTCTTGAACTGCCTCACCTTGGGCTTCAAGCCAAAGCTCGGCATCCGCCTGCGCGGCAACCCGCGCCGCGGCGCCTACCCCGAACTCAGAGCCAGCTTCGCCGCCCGCGGCCCCCAGGACTCAAACCTGAAGCGGATCGAGGTCGAAATGCCCCACGCCGAGTTCCTCGCCCAAAACCACATCAAGGAAATCTGCACCCGCGTGCAGTTCGAGGCCCGCCGCTGCCCGGCCGGCTCGATCTACGGCAAGGCCGTCGCCTACACGCCTCTGCTCGACGAACCGCTGCGCGGCAACGTCTACCTGCGCTCCTCGACCTCAAAGCTGCCCGACCTGGTCGCAGACCTCTACTCCGGGGCGGTGCGGATCGTCGTCGAAGGCAAGATCGGCCCGACCAAGCAGGGCGGCATCGACGCCTTCTTCGACAACCTCCCCGACCAGCCGATCGAACGCTTCACGATGACCCTGCGCGGCGGCCGCCACGGCCTGCTGACCAACTCGGTCAACATCTGCTCGGCGCCGCCCTTCGCCGCGGTCTCTTCGCTTGCCCAAAACAACGCCGGGGCGGAGTTCGACACCGTGCTTCGCGGGCAGTGCAAGAAGCGAAAGAAGGGACATAAGCAAAAGGCAAAGCAACATCACAAGAGGAGGGGCCGATGAGACGCGCGCTTTTGATCGGGGTCTGCGCTGCCCTCGTTGGACTCGGAGTCGCTGCCTCGGCGCAAGCTGCCTTCGACGATCCGCTCTTCTTCTATACGCCCCAGCCCAGCGAAAAAAACCCAGTTCCGCCCAGCGGCTCCCTCTCGGGCCCCTGCGGGCTTGCGGTCAGCTCGGCCGGGCAGATCTACGTCTCCGACTACTACCACCGCGCCGTCGATGCCTTCAGCTCGGCCCCCCTATATTCAAACCAGCCGCTGAGCGCCTTCTCGGGCACCGCCAGCCCCCACACCGGCCCCGTCGACGATCCTTGCGGGCTTGCCTTTGACTCCAGCGGCGCCCTCTATGTCAACGACTACCACCGCGAGGTGGTCCGCTTCCCGACCCCGATCTCGCTCGCCAACCCCAACGACAAAGCGATCGACGCGGGCGATCCCTCCAATGTCTATGACAACCCCACCGGCGTCGCCGTGGACCCCGCAACCAGCCACGCCCTGATCGACGACCGCGCCTACGTTGCCGAGCGCACCTCCACGGGGGCCCTGGTCCAGAAGATCGGCGAAGGCACGCTCCAAGACGGCTACGGGATCGCCGTGTCGGGCTTCCCCGCCACCGCCGGCTATCTCTACGTCCCCGACGCCGCCACCGAGACGGTCAAGGTCTATGACCCCGCCACCGACGCCGCCAACCCGATCGCCTCCTTCGCAAAGCCCGGCGGCTTCGGCTCGCTGGTCGACTCCTCGATCGCGGTGGACAACGCGACCGGGGAGATCTACGTCACCGACACGCTCGGAGCGCAGCTCAGCGAGGAACCCGAAGCGATCGTCTACGTCTTCAGCGCCGCCGGCTCCTATGAGGGTCGCCTCAAGCACGCGACGATCGACGCCGCTCCCGCCGGCCTTGCGGTCGACAACTCCGGAGGGAGCGCCCAAAGCCGCGTCTACGTCACCTCGGGGATCGCCGAGAACGCCTCGATCTACGGCTATCCCCCGCATGCGGCGACCGCCGCCGCCGCGCCGCCGCTTCTCTTCTCGGCCGGCTCCCCGGGCGGCTCATCGACCGCCGCCCCGACAAGCGCGGCGCTCTCTGCCCAGGGCGTCGGCTCTCAGGACTCCTCCACAGCGCATAGCGATGTTTCCTCGCAGGCCACAAAGAAGGCAGCGGCGCAAAAGCGCCATCGCCACCGCCGCAGCCGCGCCCGGCGGGCCAGGGGGGATCGGCGTTGAGCCTCAAAAGATCGCTCGCCGTCGCGATCTCCCTGATCGCCCTGTCGCTCTGTGGCTGCGGCGGGGGAGGGGGAGACGAGAGCGCCTCCAGCGCGACCCAGGCAGCTACCACCACCACTACTTCCGCCCAGCAGGCAAGGCAAGCCGCCAGGCAAGGTCACGCCTCCGCTCAGGGCAAGGATGAAAAGCAGCGCTCCAAGCCAAAGCCAAAGCCCCCCCAGATCGCCGTCACGCTGCCGCCGCTCAGCTCCGCCCCCGCGCAGGGGTCCAAGCGGCCCGCCCCCGGCGTGAAGGCGGCCAAGGGCGCCGATGACAGCGTGCAGGGCTACGGGGTCGAGTCAAGCGAGGTGGCCCGCGAAGAAGCCGCGCTCGCCCTGCAGGCCTACCTCGACGCCCGCCTGGAAGAGAGCTGGGGAAGGGCCTGTTCCTACCTGGCCCAGAAGCTGACCGCAGAACTCGAAAAGCTGTCCAGCCAGGCCCAGAGCCAGGGCAAGCAGATAGAAGGGTGCGCCGGGGCGATGGCGCTGCTAAGCCAAAAAGTCCCTCCCTCGACGCTGCGCGAAGGCGCCGAGATCGCCGAAGTGCTGAGCTTCCGCGTCGAAGGCAACGTGCCCGGCGACCCCTCCTTCCTGCTCTTCCTCGGCCCGCCCGGCTCCACCCTCTTCAGCATGCCGATGTATATGGAAGGCGGGGAGTGGAAGGTCGGCTTGGCGCTGCCCAGCGCGCTGCCGATGTGAGGGCCGCCACAACCCATCACCGTCCGCTGCAACCACCGATCAGATCAAGGGAAACACGCCGATGAACAACCGCAACCGCCTTCGCCTCGCCTGCCTCGCGGCGCTGGCAGCCATCCTCGCCCTCGCCGCCTTGGCCAAAGCTGAGATCTCCCAGCAGGGCAACCTGCGCATCACCGTCTCGGGCAAGCTCGCCCCCAAGCGCCTGCCGCGCAGCGGAGTGGCCCCGATCTCGGTCTCGGTAGGCGGGGAGATCGCCACCACCGACAACACCCTGCCGCCGCAGCTGAAGGCGCTTCGGATCGAGCTGAACCGCCACGGGCGCCTTGACTACGAAGGCCTGCCCACCTGTGACTACGCAAAGATCCAACCCGGCTCGAGCTCCCACGCCCTCGCCGGCTGCAGAGCGGCCCTGGTCGGCAGGGGGACCTTCGGCGCCGACATCACCCTCGCCGGCCAGGAAACGTACCCGACCAAAGGCAAGCTGCTCGTCTTCAACAGCATCCGAGGCGGAAAGCCGGTCCTCTACGGCCACATCTACTCCGCCCATCCCTTCGCCACCTCCTTCGTGATCGTCTTCAAGGTGAGCCAGCTTCGCAAAGGCGTCTACGGAATCGTCTTGGACGCCCCCCTGCCCAAGGCGATGCGCTCCTGGGGGCTCCTGACCGGTCTGGAAATGACCCTCGATCGCCGCTTTCGCTACGAGGGCAAATCTCACAGCTACATCAGCTCGGGCTGTCCCGCCCCCAAGGGCTTTCCCGGCGCGGCCTTCCCCCTCGCCCGCACCTCCTTTGCCTTTGCCGATGGGCGCCAGCTCTCCTCGGTGCTCTCGGGCAGCTGCAAGGTGCGGGGGTGAGGGATGAGGCGCGGGGTCTCGACCCTGCCTGACGCCTTGGCGGTTTAAGTCGTCCGCATTGCCTCAAGGCTGGCGACCAAGGCGTCGCGGAATTGACACGTTCGCG
>DASXKW010000015.1:0-16027 GCA_036496625.1 Solirubrobacterales bacterium
GCCGAAAGGCGGCGGAAATGCAATCTGTTGCCTGCGCGGGCGCAGCCGCGCACCAACATCGTCACCAAGCGCGCGTAGCGCGCTTGGTGACATCAATTCCCGCAGAGGCGCGCCCGCCGTCCCCCTCTAAGCAAAAGTCCAAAACTTGTTGCCGAGGAAGTTGAACGGCATCGCCACCGCGACCGCGATCGCCTGGGCGGTGAGATCGCCGAGCGAGGTCCCCCCCACCAGCGCCTCGAGCACGGCCAGGTTGATCAGCAGCGCGGCGATGCTGACCGCAAAGAAGCGGGCGGCCTGGAAGCCCGCGTGCCCATTGCCGGCGGCAAAGGTCCAGTGGCGGTTCCAGAAGAAATTGCTGCCGAAAGCCACGCAGAAGGCGCCGATCGCCGCGATTATGTGGTGGGCGCCGAGGCTGCCGCTGAGCAGGGCGAAGACCGCGAGGTTGATCAGGTAGCCGGAGCCGCCGACCAGCCCGAACTTGACCAGCTGCCACCAGCTGGCCGGGCGCCGAGCTGCGGCGCCGAGCCGGTAGGCGAATTCAGCCGCGCTCACGGCCGGCTCCCGCTCGGGCTGTCCGCCACCACGGCATCCTCGCCGAAGCCCGTGTGGACATGGCGCAGCGCGTAGAAGGGGACTTGACTGAGGCGGTTGGACATGAAACGGGTCAGGGTGAGGCGCTCGAACCTTACCTGGGCAACTGGGTGAAACCGCGGCGGCACCCCTTCGGGGTAGCCGACCGTCGACTTGCTGATCACGTCGATTTCGCGCATCGGCGTTTCGCCGCTGTAGAGGCGAAGCGCCTGGTCGTGGAGGTAGAAGCGAATCGGGTCGGCGGCCAGCTTCCAGGTGACGATCGCCCGCGGCACGCGCGGCGGACCGAGCTCATCGACGATTTCGCGGAAGTCTGGCCGCTGCAGGTTCGGCGTCTGGGTGACGTGGACGTCGAAGGCGATCCAGTAGGCGCAGAGCACAACCGCGAGGAGCATTCCGAAGCGCCGGACGCGGTCCGTCGCGAAGCCGATGCCGGCGACCAGCGCCAGCGGCAGCAGGGCGGGCAGCAGGTTGCGCTCGACCACGTAGTCCTTGCCGACCAGCGCCGCGAGGAGGGCCAGCGCCGCGACGCCCAGCCCCAGTGTCAGGCCGAGCACCGCCCCGCGCCTCTCCCTTTGGGTGCCGCGAATCGCGACGAGGAGCGCGGCGACGCCGATCAGGAGTGCCGGCAGCAGCGCGTAGCGCTCGCGCGGCGGCTCCGCGATCACGTGCCCGGTTTCGCCGACCAGGAAGCTGATGCCGGTCTGGAAGAAGCGGGTGGAGAGCAGGCTCTCGTCTATCCAGCCGATATGAGCGGGGTTGACCTGCGCCGCGATCAGCGGGATCAGAGCAAGGCCGACGACGGCGACGCCGCCGATCGCCGGCAGCACCGCGCGCCAGCGCGAGCGCAGCGCTGCAAGCAGCCAGAGCGCCTCGATCGCGACCGCGAAGACCGCGAAGTAGTGGCTGCAGAGGGCCAGCGCCGAGGCGAGCGCCCAGAGCGCCAGGTCGCGGCCGTCGCGCGTGCGCAGGGCACGGGCGAAGAAGAGCAGCGAAGCGGCGCAGAAGAAGACGAGGAGCGCGTAGGAGCGCGCCTCCTGCGAGTACCAGATCAGCATCGGGTTGACGGCGATCAGGGCCGCCGTGATCAGGCCTGCGCGCCTGCTCGACAGCTCGGCGCCGATCCAGTAGGCAAGCGGCACCGTTGCGGCGCCGATGAGGGCCGAGAGCGAGCGCATGCCGACCTCGCCGGTGCCGAAGGCCTTCGCCCACCCCCAGGCCAGCACGTAGTAGAGCGGCGGATTCGACTCGCTTTTCTTCACCTCGCGCAGCATGTCGGTGAAGCTGCCGGGGATGACGCGGGCGACGGTGATCACCTCGTCGTGGTGGTAGCTCTGCACGCCGAGGCTGGCGAAGCGAACGGCGATGCCAAGCGCGGTCAGGGCACCCAACGCCCAGAGGGCGCCGGAGCGGGTCGGCGTGAGGGTCAAGGCGCGCAGGCGTGCTTCGGCGTTGGGTGGCTCGGTCCGAACGAGGGCGGGGCCGCGGCGGCGGAGCTGCCCCGCTTGCGGTTTGGGCGCCGGCTGAGCTGGAAGGTCAGGTCCGCCCCGCGGGCGAGAGCACAGTATGTCGTCCAGGGCTGGACATGGGCATGGCCGTCGATCCGCAGGCTCTCTATATAGGGCGCCTGGGTCGGGCTGAGGGCGACCGCGCGCGTCTTCTTCCCGCGGCGCCGGCGGACACGGGCGCTGGCCGAGATCGTCACCCGTCGGTGGTGGGGCATCGCGATCGAGGCACGGCCGAACAGCGGGCTGCCGATCGCCAGCAGGCCGACTCCGGGAACCTCGGGGTAGAGTCCGAGGGCGCCGAACACGTACCAGGAGGACAGGGTGCCGAGATCGTCGTTGCCGGGATAGCCGTCCGGGCTGGTGCTGTAGAGCCGGAGTGCCCGGCGGACGGTGGCCTGCGTGCGGTACGGGCTGCGGGTCCAGTCGTAGAGCCAGGGCACATGCAGGCTCGGCTCGTTGCCGAGCAGAGCGTGGTCGGCGTGGGTGGCGCCGGGGCCGCCATTGAGCTCGCGCAGGAAGCGACCGAGCCGCGCCGTCGCCTTCACCATGCCGCCCATCGCCCGGAAGAGGCCGGCGGGGTCGTGCGGCACCATCCAGCTGTACTGGACGGAGTCGCCCTCGACGAAGCCACCGCCGCGCAGGTTGTCGTATTCGGCTGGAAAGGCGCCATTTTCATACCTCGGCTCGGCCTGGTCGATGCCGGGGGCGAAGAGATTGCGCCAGTTCCCTGAACGCTTCATAAAGCGACGGTAAGTGGACGGATCCTTGAGGGCCCGGGCGGCGAACTGGGCTATCGCGAAGTCGTCGACGCTGTACTCGAGCGTCGTTGCCGCCGAGCCCCAGACATCGTCGGCGCTGCCGAAGATCGAGTTGGAGTTGCGGACGTTGGTGTCGAGGTCGTATGGGACGTAGCCGAGCGCCAGGTACCGAGCGAGGCCCTGGCGCTCGAGGTATTCGCCGTTTTCGCTGCGGCACGGTTCGTCGGCGCCCTTGAGCATCGCGGCGAGGGCGGCGGCGCGGTCGAAGCCGGTGGCGCCGAAGGCGGCCGCCGAGGCGATCAGCGGATCGGCGGAGTCGCCGACCATGGTCATGCTCTGCCCGTTGGCGTAGGGCCAACGCGGCAGGCAGCCGCTCTCGGCTGCGTCTGCAAGCAGCGATTGCACCATCTGGCTCGCTCTGCGCGGCGCCAGGATCGAGAGCAGCTGGATCTGCGTGCGGTAGGTGTCCCAGCCGGAGAAGTCCGCGTACTGGATGCGGCCGCTGGCGCGGTGCAGCAGCCCGTCCATGCCGAGGTAGGCGCCGCCCACGTCGCTGAAGGTGCGCGGCGCCAGGAAGGCGTGGTAGAGCGCCGTGTAGAAGGTGTTGAGCAGGCGCGGCGGGCCGCCGCTGACGCGGATCCGCCCCAGCGAGCGGTTCCAGGCGCCTTCCGCGCGGCTTGCCACCGTGCCGAAGCCGAGCCCGGGGTTTTCGGCGGCGAGGTTGGCGCGGGCGTCTTCGACGCTGACAAAGGAGACGCCGACCCGGGCGGTGACGATGCGGTTGTGACGGGTGTCGAAGGTCGCGTATGCGCCGGCATCGGCAGTGGTCGCCGGGTTGGCGGGCGGGGCCTGGCTGTCGCTTGCCGAAGCGGAGCCCGGCGTGACCTTTTCGCGTTCCCAGGTGCCGTATTCGAAGGGCCGGTTGAAGACCGCGGCGATGTAGACCCGGTAGCGCGGTCGCTGGCCGCAGAAGAGGCCGCTCGAGGCGGTGCCGTCGATCTCGTCGTGCGCCGGGTCGATCTGCACGCTGGCGAAGTCGTCGGGCTGGGCGCTGCCGCCGGCGTTGACGAGGACGCTGGAGTGGGGATTGCGGGGAAAGGTGAAGCGCGCCATGCCGGTGCGCGTGGTCGCGGTCAGCTCGGCGTCGATGCCGGCGCCGTCGACGGGATTGAGGCGCACCGAGTAGTAGCCGGGCCGGGCGCTCTCGTTCGCGTGGGAGAAGCCGGGCTGGAACTTGCCGTCGAGCGAGGAGCCGCTGGCGGCCGGTGAGCCTTCCAGCGGCTCGGTGGTGGGCAGGAAGGGAAAGTCGCCGTAGAGCGAGCAGCCGGCGCCGGAGAGGTGGGTGAGGCTGAACCCCTTGACGTGGGAGTCGCGGTAGTCGTAGCTGCCGCGCCCGTTGCTGTCGGCCGGGGTCGTGTCGGGGCTCCACTGGACCATGCCGAAGGGAACGGTCGCGCCGGGGAAGTTGTGGCCGCCGCCGAAGGTGCCGGGACCGGGCCGGGTGCCGGCGAAGACGCGCACGTGGTCGGCCAGGCCGGCGCCGCGAGCGATCGGGGCGGCGAGGGCAGCGCAGGCGAGCGCTGCCGCGATGACGATGCCGAGGCGTCGGATCAAGGCGTCAACGTTAGACATGCGGTCGTGCTTCCCTCTGCGCGGGTATGAAAAAGGCGACCGCAACGGGGAGGCCGGCGCTCGCCTAAGGTTCTCGCAGCGATGCAGGTCAGAACCGCCATTCTCGTCGTATGTTTCGCTGCCGCGGCCACGGTCGTCGCCGTCCTCGCCCTGGGCGGGGGCAAGGAAGCCGCGCCGGCCCAGGCTGCCGAGCCGGCCGTCCCGGGCGAGCCCAGCGTCAGCGTGATCTCGCCCCGCAACGGCGCCCGCCAGACCAGCACCTCGGTCGTGGTCAAGGTCGCGGTCCACGACTTCCAGCTCGCTCCGCGCAACTTCGGCGGGGAACCGCTGCTCGGCGAGGGCCACATCCGCTTCGGCCTCAACCGGGTGCCCGACTGCGTCGACCCGGTCAAGCTGCGGCGCGCGATCGACAGCCCCTTCGGCAACGGCCGCCTCGTCGGCGCCTCCTTCGACTTCCCCGAATTTTCCGGCCCCAACGGCGTGCTTGCCGAGCAGATCGGCTCGGCGGGCAGCTATTCGCCGGCGACCCGGCCTGAGATCTACTACCACGACCTGAGGCCGGGCTTCTACCGCCTCGTCGTCAACCTCGCCCAGAACGACGGCTCGACCACTCCGTTCCACGCCGTCACCAACTTCCAGATCCTTCCCCGCCCCGGCCACGGCCCGAAGTGCAGGGGCGGCAAGGTGCCGAGCGCCAAGGCTGCCGCCTTCGGCTGAGCGGACAGCCGCCAGGGGGTCAATACTTCACTTTGTATAGTGGGTCTGATGCAGACCTACCGCCGTTTGCTGGGCTTCTTGCGCCCTTACCGCCGCCAGCTCTGGGGCTCCCTCATCTTCGCCTGGCTCGGAATCGGGATGTCCGTGCTGATCCCGTTGCTGATCGCCCGGGCTGTCAACGCGATCGAAAGCCACGACAAGCCCGACCTGCTGCCGCTCGCCCTGGCGATCCTCGGCGCCGGCGTGCTCAGGCTCGGATTGACGGTGGTCCGGCGCCTGGTCGCGGGAAAGGTCTCCCTGGCGGTCGAATTCGACCTGCGCCAGACCTTCTACGCCCACTTGCAGAAGCTCGACCTGGGGTTCTTCGACGGCCAGCAGACCGGGCAGCTGATGTCGCGAGCGACCGTCGACCTGCAGGCGATCCGCTTCTTCCTCGGCTATGGCCTCGTCTTCATCACCCAGAGCGCGCTGACGATCGCCCTGGCGAGCGCGGTGATGCTGTGGATCAACCCGGCGCTGGCGCTCTGCGCCCTGGCGCCGGCCCCGTTCGTCGTCTACGCCGCATCTCGCTACAACCGCGTCTCGCGCCCGGCGCTGCAGGAGGTCCAGCAGCGGATCGCCGAGCTGACCGCGGAGGCCGAGGAGAACGTCTCCGGAATCCGCATCGTCAAGGCCTTCGCGCGCGAGGAGCACCAGCTCCACCGCTTCAGCCGCGCCGTCGACCGCGTCTTCGACCAGAGCATTTACTCGACTCGCCTGCAGGCTTTCTTCTCGCCGCTGATCGGGTTCCTGCCCCAGATGGGCATCGCCCTGGTGCTGCTGGTCGGCGGCCGCGAGGTGATCTCGAACAGCCTCAACATTGGCGACTTCGTCGCCTTCTACGCATACGTGGGGATGCTGGCCGGGCCGATGCGGATGCTCGGCGTGGCGATGGGGATGTCGCAGCGGGCGATCGCGTCGGGAAACCGCATGTTCGAGATCATCGACCGCGAACCGGCGATCCAGAGCCCGCCCGGCGCCCCCGCCCTGCCGGCGGGCGGCGGCGAGGTCGAGCTGCGCGGCGTGACGCTGCGCTACGACGGCTCCCGCGCCGGCGCATCCGACATTGACCACACTGGGGTGGGGTCAATGTCGGATGCGGCTCTGCGTGACGTCGACCTCCACGTCCAGGCCGGCAAGACGGTGGCGCTGGTGGGCCCATCGGGGGCGGGCAAGACCAGCCTGGTCGGGCTGATCGCGCGGCTGTATGACCCCAGCGAGGGGACGGTGCGGGTCGACGGCGCCGACATTCGCGAGGTCGACGCCGGCTCGCTGCGCTCAGAGGTCGCCTTCGTCGCCGACGACAGCTTTCTCTTCACCGCAAGCGTCGCCGAGAACATCGCCTACGCCCGCTCGCGGGCGACCCTGGAGGAGATCGAAGCCGCGGCGCGCCGGGCCCAGGCCGACGGCTTCATCAACGAGCTTCCCGACGGCTATGAGACCAGGGTCGGGGAGCGCGGCCTGACCCTCTCCGGCGGCCAGCGCCAGCGCCTCGCGATCGCCCGCGCCCTGCTCGCCGACCCGCGCATCCTGATCCTCGACGACGCCACCTCCTCGGTCGACGCGACCACCGAGAACGCGATCAAGTCCGGCCTGCAGGAGGCGATGGATGGGCGCACGACCTTCGTCATCGCCCACCGGCTCTCGACCGTCTCGCTGGCCGACGAGGTAGTGGTGATGGACGGCGGGAGGATCGTCGACCGCGGCACCCACGCGGAGCTGCTCGCCGGCTGCAGCTTCTACCGCGAGATCGCCGAGCACGGGCTGGCTGACTCGGTATTCCTCCAGCGCGACCTCGAGAGCCGCGAGGAGATGGCAAGGCTGTGAACGCCCCGGTCTCCACGGTGACTTCCGGGTGTTCGAATCCGTGGCGACCGGGGCGTGAACGCACGGTGATCCTGTGAACGGTCGCGAGCCCACGGGCAACCGGCTGCGCAACGTCTTCCTGCTCTTCGGCGCGCTCTGGCGCCTCGTCCGCGGACAGGACCAGCGGGCGCGCAAGGTGCGCTGGATGATCGGGCTGCTGCGCCCCTACCGGGGCCGCATGGCGCTGATGTTCGTGGCGCTGCTGATCGAGACCGGCGCCGGCCTGGCGCCCCCCTACCTCGCCGGCCGGGCGATCGACGCCGGGATCAAGACCGGCGACCTCACCGCCCTCGACCTGACCGTCGTCGCCTTCGTCCTCGCCGCCCTTCTCTACGCCGTCGGCACCTACGCGGAGACCTACCTGGTCGGCTGGGTCGGCACCCGAGCCCTGCAGGACCTGCGCGAGCGGCTCTTCTCCCACATCCAGTCGATGTCGATCGGCTTCTTCACCCGGCGCAGTCCCGGGGTGCTGATCTCGCGGATGACCAACGACGTCGAGGCGCTCAACCAGCTCGTCACCTCCGGCGTGGTGACGATGTTCTCGAGCACCCTGACCCTGGTCGGGGTCGTCGTCATCCTGCTCGTGCTCGACGTCCAGCTGGCCCTGGTCACCTTCATCACCCTGCCGCTGCTGGCAATCGCCAGCGTCATCTTCCGGATCGTCTCCGCCGGCACCTACCGGGCGACCAGGGAGCGGATCGCGGCGGTCACCGCCTACCTGCAGGAGACGCTGAGCGGCGTGCGAGTGGTGCGCAGCTTCAGCCAGGAGCCCCGCCATGAGGCGGTGATGACCGACCTCAACGAGCAGAACCGCGCCGTCAACATGAAGACGGTCTACCTCAACGCCTCCTACTTCCCCGCGGTCGAACTGCTGGCCGCGATCGGAACCGCGGTGATCCTGCTCTACGGCGGCAGCCAGGCGATCGAAGGCGCGATCCAGATCGGCGTCATCGTCTCCTTCGTCGGCTACCTGGCGACCTTCTTCGAACCGATCCAGGAACTCTCCCAGCTGTACACGACCTACCAGCAGGGGATGGCGGCGCTGGACAAGATCTTCGACCTGCTCGACACCCCGGCCGACATGGTCGACGCCCCCGGCGCGATCGACCCGGGCACGCTGCGCGGTGAGATCGAGATGCAGGGCGTCTGGTTCTCCTACGCCGACGCGAGCGAAGATGCTGACTTCGCCTTTAGTCGCCCTATGGGCGAAGAAAGGCGAAGTCAGCCTCCGGGCGGCGAGGAGATGGACTGGGCGCTGCGGGGGGTCGACCTGCATGTGCCGCCCGGGCAGACGCTGGCATTGGTCGGCGCCACCGGCGCCGGCAAGTCAACCTTCGCCAAGCTGGTCGCGCGCTTCTACGACCCGCAGCGGGGGACGGTGCTCGTCGACGGACACGACCTGCGCGGGGTGCGCCAGCAGGCGCTGCGGGGCCAGCTCGGGATCGTGCCGCAGGAGGGCTTCCTCTTCTCCGGCAGCGTGCGGGAGAACATCGCCTTCGGCCGCCCCGAGGCCTCGCTCGAGGAGATCGAGGACGCCGCCGCCGCGGTCGGCGCAACCGAGTTCATCGCGGCGCTGCCGGAAGGGACCGAGACCCAGGTCGGCGAGCGCGGAGTGCAGCTCTCCTCCGGCCAGCGCCAGCTCGTCGCCTTCGCCCGGGCGCTGCTGGCCGAGCCGCGCATCCTGATCCTCGACGAGGCGACCTCCAACGTCGACGTGCGCACCGAGAAGACGATCGAGAAGGGGCTGGAGCGGCTGCTGGCGGGACGCACCGCGATCGTCATCGCCCACCGCCTCTCGACGATCCGCCGCGCCGGCAAGATCGTCGTCCTCGCGGGCGGCCGCATCGCCGAGGCGGGCACTCACGACGAGCTGATCGAGGCCGGCGGCCCCTACTCACGCCTCTACGGCGCCTGGCAGGACTCTTCGGCGGCCTGAGGCACAAGGGCGGCAGCCACGAGTGCTCCCTTGGGCGCCATATAGGCACCCAAGGGAGCACTCGGCCTAAACATGCCAGCTAGCCGGGGCCGATGCCGCCGGATTCGCCGCCGGTAGTGCCGCCGCCACCTTCGCTGCCGCCGCCGGTGCCGCCGCCTTCGATCGCGCCGCCGGCACCGCCGGTTTCGGGCGTGACTTCGGGCGCAGGTTCGACCGCTTCCGGTTCGACTTCTTCGGGTTCGACCGCTTCCGGTTCGACTTCTTCGGGTGTTTCCGCGCCGGGCGTCCCGCTCGCCACTGGAGCGCTGGGACCTTCGGCGCATTCCTTGAAGCCGTATTTCTGCGCGACCGTCTGAAACGAAGAGAGCGCTTCCGATGCGCTCGCTTCGGCGCTTTCGAGGCCGGCCGAATCGCTGCGGTCGGAGGCGAGTTTGACTTCGCCCTCCGCCCTGGCGAGTTCGTCGGCGGCGCTGCTGAATTCTGCGTAGCCGGCGGTTTCCTGCGGCGCGCCGAGGTTCTTCAGGCTGGAGACCATGCCGCTGTAGAGATCGGCCGCCTGGGCCGCGGGGCTTTTGGTTTCGGCGCTGCTCGCGCCGACGGTGCCGACCGCGGCATTCACCTCGGCGCAGATCGCGTCGCCCTGTTCGATCAGCGCCGCTTTCGTCAGCGCCGTCGTCGTCGCGGCGGTTGTCGTCGTCGTAGATTCGGTCGAGCCGCTGCCGCCGCCGCAGCCGGCAAAGGCCAGGGCAGCAACCGACAGGACAATGAGGAGCGTGTGACGAGACTTCATCTGTGACGCGAAGCTAGCAAAGCGATTAGACGCACAAGCAGGGATTTAGCTGCGCCCCAGGGACTCGAACCCCAAATTCCAGTTCCAGAGACTGGCGTGTTGCCAATTACACCAGGGCGCAAAGCGAGGATCGGAGAATACCGGCGGGCGAGAGGCGGCGGCTCAACCGCATCCGACTTTTATCCCACCGCGATGTGGTCGAAGTCGGATGCGCTTCAGGAAATCGCCGAAAGGTCGCTGCCGGGGTCGGCGATCTGGTCCTTCGCCGCCGAGACGTCGACGCGGTCGGCCAGCAGGCGACGGGCCTCGGCCAGGTCTTCGGAACGCTCGACGCTGAGGGCGCCGGCGACGCGGTCGTCCTTCAGGTACCAGACGGAGAACTCGCCGCTGTCGCGGTCGCCGCGCCAGATCTCCTCGTCCCAGTCCTGGGCCGGGCCGACGTACTCGAGGCCGGCCCAGTCGGCGAGGTCGCTGAAGAAGTAGGGGACGACCTCGTAGTCGGCGCCCTCGCCGAGCATGTTGCGGGCCGCGTGCATGCCCTGCTGCATCGCCACGTCCCAGTGCTCGACCCGCAGGCGGCGGCCGTGGACGACGCTGTCGTAGGAGCAGCAGTCGCCGGCGGCGTAGATGCCCTCGGCGGAGGACTGCAGCTTCGAGTCGCAGACGACCCCGTCGTCGACCTCGAGGCCGGCGCGCTGGGCCAGCATCGCGTCGGGACGGACGCCGGCGCCGACGACGACCGCGTCGCACTCGATCGCCAGGCCGCTCTTGGTCACCACCGCCTTGACCCGCCCGTCGCCCTCGTAGGCCTCGAGCTCCTCGCCGCCGTGCACGGTGACGCCCCTGGACTCGAGCAGCTCGTGGAACCAGCGGCCGGCGTCCTCGCCGAAGCTGCGCGAGAGCGCCACGTCCTCCATCGTCACGATCGTGCACTTGGTTCCCTTCGCGGTCAGCGAGGCAGCTACCTCGGCGCCGATGTAGCTGCCGCCGATCAAGACGACGTGCTCGGCCGCCTCGGCGTCGGCGCGGATCGCGTCGGAGTTGCCGAAGGCGCGCAGGTAGTGGATGCCCTCGTTCTCGGCGCCCTCGACGCGGAGGATGTTGACCATCGCCCCGGTGGCGATCAGCGCCTTGCCGAAGCCCACCTCCTCCCCGCCCTGCAGCTTCGCCGTGCGCGCCGCGGGGTCGAGCGACATCACGTTGGCGCCGCTGAGCAGCTCGACGCCGTTCTCCTCATACCAGGAGAGCGGGTTGACGTAGGCCTCGGCGCGCTCAGCCTCGCCGCGCATGTACTCCTTGGAGAGCGGCGGGCGTTCGTAGGGCGGCTCGGGCTCGCGGCCGACCAGCAGCACCGACCCCTCCGCGCCGCGCCGGCGCAGCTCCGCCGCGCAGTGGGCGGAGGCCATTCCGCCCCCGATCAGGAGGAAGTCGACCCGGCGCTCAGCCACTGCCGCCCCCCACGCCGTCGCCGCCCGGCCCGAACATGTTCTTCAGCTGCTCCTCGTGGCCGGGGTCGAGCACGGCCAGCACCTCGTCGCCGGCCTCGAGCACCGTGTCGGGGCCGGGGACGAAGCCCCTGCCGCTGCGCAGGACCGAGATCAGCAGGCTGCCTTCGGGCATTTCCAGATCGCCGACCCGCCGCCCGGTCACGCCGCAGTCCTTGCCGAGCAGCATCTCGATGATCTCCAGCTGCTCCTCCTGCAGGTCGAGCAGGTGGACGAGGCCATACTCGGGCACCTCGTGCTCGAGCAGGCGCAGGATCAGGTCGGTGGCGGAAACCGAGGGCTTGATGCCGAGCAGGTCGAAGTGGGGCCTGTTGCGCGGGTTGTTGACCCGGGCGATGATCCGCTCGACGCTGTACTTCTCGCGCGCGACCTGGCAGATCAGCATGTTGTCCTCGTCGTCGCCGGTCACCGCGATCACCATGTCGGCGCGCTGGATCCCCGCCCGCTCCAGCACCCAGAGCTCGGAGGCGTCGCCATAGGAGACGTTGTGCTCGAGCTCCTGCTCGACCGTCAGGTAGCGACGCCGGTTGCTCTCGATCACCGTCACCTCGTGCTCCTTGTCGAGCAGCTCGCGGGCCAGGTTCCAGCCCACCTTCCCCGCGCCGACGACGATGATGTACACGCCCCGCCCCTCCCCTACGCGGCTTCCGCCGAGCCGTCGGAGGGGCCGGCGCCGCCACGCGGCGCCCCCTCGCGAACGGCCGTCTCGAGCATGTCGATAGCCACCCGGGTCGGGCAGACCGTGTGCATGCCCTGGCGCTCGTACCATTCGGCGCGCAGCGGGTCGAGGATGCGGGCGATCACCGTCGGCACTTCGTAGCGGCGCTGGGCGATCTGGGCGATGATGATGTTCGTGTTGTCGCCGTCGGTGGAGGCGATGAAGGCGTCGGCGTTCTCGATCCCGGCAGCGACCAGCGCGTCGGTCTCCAGCCCGGCGCCGACCGTGAACTGGCCGCCGAGGTCCTCCCAGCCCTTCTCCAGCCCGACCTCGAGCCGCGCGTGGGACTCGGGGTCCTCGTCGAGGCAGGAGACTTCGTGCCCTTCGCTCAGCATCGCGCGGGCGAGGGAGGAGCCGACGCGGCCACAACCGACGATCAGGATGAACATTGCCCGGATATTAGATGGAGGCAGGCAATGCGTCTTCCGGGGGCGCGGTCAGCAGAACCCGGCAGGGCGCCTTCTTCAGCACGTACTCGGTGGCGGCGCCGATCTCGGCCGGTTTGGCGGCGCCGATCCCGCCCAGCTTCGCCCCGCCCTTGATCCTGCTCGGCGCCTCGCCGCCGATCACGATCGCCTCGGAGTGGTTGCGGCGTGCCGCTTCGACGATCCCGGCGCCGACCTTGCGAGCCCGCACCGCTTCCGCGGTGACCCTGACGTCCTCGTACTCCTGGCCGACCTCGCTGGCCCGCTTCAGCGCTCGGCCGGCGGCCCGCTCGATCTCCTCGGGGAGCTCGGCGTCGAGCGAGAGGGCGAGCGGCACCTCGATCACGTAGACGATGTCGAGCCGCGTCTGCTCCCCGTCCCCCCCGGCTTCCTCCTGCTCGGCGGCGGCGAGGCGGCCGGCGGTGGCGACGATATCGTCGTCGAGCTTGCTGCCGAAGACCGGCACGAGGATGTTGCGGAAGGCGATCTCCTTGACCTGCTTGGTCAGCGCCTTCTCGCTCACCGTGACCCGCTTGGTCAGCGTCGTCCCCTCGAAAGCCTTGCGGTAGACGACGTAGAAGAGCAGGCCGAACGCCATCCAGCCGCCGCCGACCCAGCGGGCGCGGTCGTGGTAGACGAGCACGCTGACGAAGGCGAGGCCACTGAGGAGCGCGGCGAAGATCGCCGGCGCCGGCAGGCGGGCGCCGCGCCAGCTGACGTCGAAGGGGACGCGGAAGGGCCGCGGGCGCTCGGGCTCGCTGATCCGCAGGCGGATGATCGAGAGCTGGGCGATCGTGATCGCCAGGGTCGCGCCGAAGGCGTAGATCCCGGCCAACAGCTTGACGTCGGTCGGCGCGACCAGGCCGATCGCGATCAGGCCGGAGATCGCGATCGCCACGTGCGGGGTCGCGTGGCGGCTGTTCAGCTTGCCCAGCCAGCTGGGGATCTGGCGGTTGATCGCCAGCGTGTAGATGTGGCGCGAGACGCCGAGCAGCGCCGTCGTCGTCGCCCAGAACAGCACCGGCGTGGCGATCAGGGCGACCAGCCAGCGCATCGCGTGCGAGACCCAGACCGGGTGGTAGGCGGAGACGACGCCGAGCACCGGGGCCTCGACGAATTCGCCGCCGAGCGCGGTGTGGGGGCCCTGCGGGCCGCCGATGACCGGCACCGCCATCAGCGCGATCGCCGCCATGCCGGCGTAGACGAGCGGAACCGCGAAGGCGCCGACGCTGACGACGCGCTTGAGGTCGGCGGGGCTGACGTCGATGTCGGGAGCGAGGTCGGAGGCGGCCTCGATCCCGGCGTAGGCAAGCATCGCCACCACCGCCGAGTAGACGATGTCGCGGAAGCTCGGGCTGGTGAAGAGGTGGACCTGTTCGGTGAGGCGGTCGGGGTGCAAGACGGCCAGCGCGCCGACGCCGATCACCACCAGCTGCAGGGCGATGTCGGCGAGGGCGAGGACGGCGAGCGGCCGCTCCCTGCCGCGGCCGGTGATGTTGAGCACGTTGAGCGCGCAGGCGGCGACGATCACCGCGCCGGCGACGCCGATCTCCCAGCCTGCCTCGGAGAGGTCGCCGGAGATCGGCTCCAGGTAGTGCGGGACCGAGATCGCGGCCAGGGCGGCGACGATCAGATAGTCGATCAGGATCGCCCAGCCGGCGATGAAGGCGATCAGCTCGTTGAAGGCGTGGCGGGCGAAGCTGGAGGAGCCGCCGCGCTCGCGCAGCATCGCCCCGCCCTCGACGTAGCTGAGCGTGGTCAGCACGAAGAGCAGGCCGGCGGCGAGGAAGATCAGCGGCGTCAGGCCGAGGCCGCGGTCGGCGACGACGCCCAGCGAGAAGTAGATCGAGAAGCCGACCGCCGAGTAGACCGCGACGAAGAGGCCAGGCACGCCGAGGCCGCGCTTCAGCAGCGGCTCGAGGCGGGGTTTCGAAGGCTGTCCGGTCGGCTCAGGCGCGCTCACGTGCGAGACGCTATCCAGAGCCGCCCGACGCCGACGGCGAGGAAGGCGACGCCGAGCAGCACACCCACCGAGAGCGGCCCGCCGCCGTTGGCGAGGGTGCTGCCAAGGAGCGCCAGGCCAAGCGCCGCGAAGACGAGCGAGAGGAGGCGGACGGAGCCACGGTAGATCCGCTCGGGCGAGGACATCGGCGAAGCGATTCTACGCCGGGTGGGACATATGGACGCCGCCGCCCCCCTTCGTCATTCGCCCTGTTCGTCGATCAGGTCGGCGATGTCGCGCAGGTCCCGGGGACGCCCGGCGGCACGCTTCATCGCGATGAGATCGTCGAGGGAGGCGACGCGAATCCGCGTCCCACGGACCTCCACCTCAATCGACCGCAGGCGAAGGTCTTCATACGGCGGCGCACCCATCGTGCGGTTGATCACGTCGAGATCGCCGGCGGCGGTTGGCAGCTTGAGGACGACCGCCCGCGCCAGATCGAAGCTGTCGCGGGGATCGAGCTTGCGGAAGCTCGAATCGACGGCGGTCTCGGGAACGTCGAGCTCATCGAGCGCAGCCGCAAGCCGCTCGTAGTTTGGAACCTCCGGCTCCGGGACGATGTCGACGTCGAGGGTCAGGCGACGCGAGCCGTGGGCGTTGGCCGCAATTCCGCCGATCGCCACATAGTCGACGCCGTGGCGCTCGAGCGCCGCGAAGATCTCCGCCGCGGAGAACGCACGCTCGTTCATCGCCGGCCCGCGGCGCCGCGCAGCTCGCTGGCGAATCCGGCGGCGTCGAATGCGCGCTCGAGCCGCTCCGCCATCGGGCGGGCGCGATGGGCCTCGCGCCACTGCCGATCGTCATCGTCGCCGCGCAGGCTCTCGGTCCCAAGTCGAAGCCCCTCACCCATGACGAGTAGGAGCCGCTCGAGCGATTCGATCGAGGGCGACACCTCGTTCCGCTCGAGCCGCGAGATCCACGCCTGGCTTGCCCCCGCACGCAGGGCGAGGCGCCGCTGGGAAAGGCCGTGGCGACGGCGGGCATCGCGAATCAGCTCGCCAGAGGTCATATATAGATGATACCTTATCGAGCATCATCGTTCCTACGGGATTTTAAGCAGGTAAGACGAGCTTACGGCGAGACCAAGGGATCTGGTGGTCGAAACCGGACCCAGCGAATTCAGTGGCGGGTGTCCGACGAATCGACGCTGAGCACAAGGCCGATAGCAGCGATGTACAGGATGACGATGAGTGCGACCGCTCCTATCTCCGGCTCGGATTCCGGGACCACGCCAACCCAAACCGGACAGAGAAGAAGGGCGAGTACCAGCAGGCATACTCCGACAACACGTTTCATCGAGTGCATGTTAGCTCAGCGCTTGGTCGAGGATGAACAGGACGGCTGCGACAAAGACCCCCAGATGAAAGCCATAGGCAGTCATGCGCACGTGATGCGCAGAGACTCACGCAGGTGTCACGGCTGTGCCATGGCGGGTGCAATTTCGGTCCCCCGCTGAGCGCTCGGCTCGGAGACGACGATGACGCGGCAGGGGCGCTCGCCGAGCACCGTCTGCAGGGTCTTGTCGTAGAGCGGCACGCCG
>DASXKW010000016.1:0-4318 GCA_036496625.1 Solirubrobacterales bacterium
GCAGATCCAGGTATCGGTCGGCTCCCCCGACGAGCAGGGCAAGCGGGAGATCTCGATCCACTCGCGCCTAGAGGCCCAAAAGGACGAGGAGGCGGCCCAGTGGACCCAAAACGCCTCCGGCCTGCTCTCCGCAGATGCCCCAGAGGCGCCAGAGCCGCTCGACGCCTGGCCCCCCGAGGGAGCCGAGCCGCTGGGGCTCGATGACTTCTACGAGCGCCTCGCCGAGGCAGGGCTGGAGTACGGCCCCGCCTTCCAGGGGCTGACCGCGGCCTGGAAGCTGGGCGAGGAGGTCTTCGCCGAGGTCTCATTGGCCGAGGAGCAGGCCGGCGAAGCCGAGCGCTTCGCGCTTCACCCGGCGCTGCTCGATGCGGCGCTCCACCCGGTCTTGCTGGACGCGCTGGTGGATGGGGAGGATCTGGGTCTCGAGCTTCCGTTCTCTTGGACCGACGTCTCCTTGCATACGGGCGGTGTCGCCGAGTTGCGAGTGTGCCTCGATGCGCGGGACGAGGGAATCTCGCTCTCTCTCGCCGATGCCGGCGGGACGGCAATCGCTCGGATCGGCTCCCTCGTCGCGCGCCCGGTGAGCCATGAGCAACTGCAGGGCTCGCGGGGGCGTCAAAACGATCTGCTGAGCATTCAGTGGCGCGAAGCGGAGCTGGGCCGGTCCCTCGGCGCGGGTCCCAAGGCCGAGGTCTGGCGCTGCGAGACCGAGCTCGGCGCCGACCTCGCCGCCGGCGCCCGTGTCGCGACCGCCACGGCCCTGGAGGTGATCCAGGCATGGCTGGACGCAGAGGAGGCGGCGGCCGACCGACGTCTCGCGATCCTCACCGAGGGCGCGATTGCCACCCGCGAGGCCGACTCCCCCGACCCGGCCGCGGCGGCGGTCTGGGGCCTCGTCCACTCGGCTCAGTCCGAGCACCCCGGCCGCTTCGTGCTGATCGACACAGACGGCTCTGAGGCATCCGAGGCGGCCCTGTCCGCCGCCCTCGCCCTGACCGGGGAGCCCCAGCTGGCCCTGCGCGAGGGAGTCGCCTTGGCGCCACGTGCCCTCGGCCTCGATCCGAGCGACGCGCTCGTGCCGCCGCCGGGGCCTTGGCGTCTCGATGCCGGCAGCGGCGGCACGCTGGAGAGTCTTTCGCTGGTTCCAGCGCCCCGGGCAAGCGAGCCGCTCGGGCCGACGGAGGTCCGGGTCGAGATTCGTGCGACAGGGCTCAATTTCCGTGACCTCGTGGTCGCCCTTGGGTTCACCGTTCCCGGAGCGGGCGCGATCGGCAGCGAGGGGGCTGGGGTGGTGGTCGAGGTGGGAGCCGATGTCGGCGACCTCGCTCCGGGCGATCGAGTGATGGGGATGCTCACCGATGCATTCGCGCCGCTCGTCGTGGCAGAGCGGGTGCACTTGGTTCCAGTTCCCGACGGGTGGAGCTTCGTCGAGGCCGCGGCGATGCCGGTCGCCTTCGCGACCGCCTATTACGGATTGGTTGATCTGGCCGGTCTGCAGCGGGGCGACAGGGTGTTGATCCACGCAGGCGCTGGTGGCGTCGGCATGGCTGCTATCCAGATCGCCCAGCACCTGGGCGCTGAGGTGTTCGCCACCGCAAGTCCCGCCAAGTGGGACGTCCTGCTTGCAAACGGAGTCTCCCAAGACCACATCGCGTCCTCGCGCGACCTCGAGTTCGAAGAGAAGTTCCTCGCGACCACCGGGGGGGAGGGCGTGGATGTCGTCCTCAATTCGCTGGCGAAGGAGTTCGTCGATGCGTCGCTGGGGCTCCTCTCCGAGGGTGGCCGCTTTCTGGAGATGGGCAAGACAGACATTCGCGATGCCGAGCAGGTTGCCGCCGACCACCCGGGCGTCGCCTATCGCGCCTTCGACCTCGGCGAAGAGGGCCCCGAGCGCTCGCAGGAGGTGCTCGCCGAGATAGTCGAGCTCTTCGGAGCTGAAGCGCTCCGCCACTCCCCGATAACGACCTGGGACGTGCGCCGAGCGCCCGAGGCGTTCCGTCATCTCAGGGAGGGTCGCAACGTCGGCAAGGTCGTCCTCGAGGTTCCCCAGCCGATCGACCCCCAGCGCACCGTCTTGATCACCGGCGCCACCGGCACCCTCGGAGCGCTCGTCGCCAAGCACCTGGTCGAGGCCCACGGCGCCCGGCACTTGCTCTTGGTCAGCCGCAGCGGCCCTGAGGCGCCGGGGGCAGCCGAGCTGCAAGCCGAGCTGGCCGAGCTCGCCGCCGAGGCGCGGATCGCCGCCTGCGACGTCTCCGACAAAGCACAGCTCCAAGAGCTGCTCGGCTCGATCCCCCAAGCGCACCCGCTCGGCGCCGTGATCCACGCCGCCGCAGCGCTCGATGACGCGACGATCGACAACCTCAGCGCCGAGCGCCTCGGCCCCGTCTTCGCCCCCAAGGCCGACGCCGCCTGGCACCTGCACGAGCTGAGCGCGGCAATGGACCTCTCGGCCTTCGTCCTCTTCTCGTCCGCCGCAGGAACCCTGGGCAGCCCCGGCCAGGGCAACTACGCCGCCGCCAACTCCTTCTGCGACGCCCTGGCGCAAAAGCGCCACGCCGAAGGGCTCCCCGCCGCCTCGATCGCTTGGGGCTACTGGGAGACCGAGAGCGCCCTGACCGCCAAGCTCGAGGAGGCCGACCTGGCGCGGATGCTGCGCTTGGGCATCGCCCCGCTGTCCGACCATGACGGCCTCGCTCTCTTCGACCAGGCGCTGGGCGCACTGCAACCCGCTTCGCTTGCGGTCGCCTTCGATACCGCGGCTCTACGCGGAACCGCTTCCACGGGCGGCCTGCCACCCATCCTCAGCGGCCTGGTCCGCGCACCGAGACGCCGTGCCGCCGCCGGCTCACTGGCCGAGAAGCTTGCGGCGTTGCCGGAGGCCGAGCGAGAGGCGCACACGCTGAATCTGGTTCGCCGCGAGGCCGCGGCGGTGCTGGGATACGAATCCGGCGATGAAGTGACGACCAAGCGGGCGTTTCAGGAGATGGGCTTCGACTCGCTCGCCGCGGTCGAGCTGCGCAACCGGCTGGGCGCCGCCACCGGACTGCATCTGGCTTCCACGGTGGTATTCGACTTCCCGTCGCCGCAGGCTCTCGCCATGCGCCTGCTGGACGAGGCCACGGCCGGCGTCGCGGCGAGGCATGCGACGGCCAAGGCTCGGGCGAGCGACGAGCCGATCGCGATCCTTGGCATGAGCACCCGTTATCCGGGTGGGATCGACTCCCCCGATGCGCTCTGGGCGATCGTGAGCGAGGGCCGCGATGCTGTGGCCGATTTTCCAGTGGATCGCGGCTGGGACCTCGAGCGCCTCTACGACCCCGACCCCGACAGCCCCGGGACCAGCTACGCCCGCGAGGGCGGCTTCCTCTATGACGCCGGCGAGTTCGACGCCGAGTTCTTCGGCATCTCGCCACGCGAGGCGCTGGCTATGGATCCCCAACAGCGCCTCTTGCTGGAAGGCGCCTGGGAAGCGCTCGAGGACGCGGGCATCGATCCCGCATCGCTTCGGGGGGAGGAGGCCGGCGTCTTCGCGGGGATCAGCACCCAGGACTACGCGCCCGGCGCTGTTGCCGTCGAGAGCGATTTGGAGGGTCACATCGGGACCGGCACCCTGACCAGCGTCGTCTCCGGCCGGATCGCCTACTCGCTCGGCCTCGAGGGCCCGGCGATGACGATCGACACCGCCTGCTCCTCCTCGCTGGTCGCCCTGCACCTGGCCTCGCAGGCGCTGCGCGCGGGGGAGTGCACGCTGGCGCTGGCCGGCGGCGCGACGGTTCTTGCCACTCCGAGCGCCTTCACCGAGTTCTCCCGACAGCGCGGCCTCGCCCCCGACGGGCGCTGCAAGGCCTTCGCCGAGGCGGCCGATGGCATCGGAATCTCGGAGGGCGCCGGCATGCTCGTCCTCGAGCGCCTCTCCGACGCTCGCTCAAACGGCCACCCGGTCCTCGCCACGATCCGCGGCTCCGCCGTCAACCAGGACGGCGCCTCCAACGGCCTCAGCGCCCCCAACGGCCCCTCCCAGGAGCGGGTGATCCGCCAGGCGCTCGCCAACGCCCGTCTGACCCCCCAGGACATCGACGCGGTAGAGGCCCACGGCACCGGCACCACCCTCGGCGACCCGATCGAGGCCGGAGCCCTGCTCGCCGCCTACGGCCAAGAAAGAGAGGCGCCGCTTCGGCTCGGCTCGCTGAAGTCGAACATCGGCCACGCCCAGGCGGCGGCAGGCGTCGGCGGGGTGATCAAGACCGTGATGGCGATGCGAAACGGCCTCTTGCCGAAGACGCTTCACGTCGATGAGCCCTCCTCCCACGTCGAC
>DASXKW010000017.1:0-3895 GCA_036496625.1 Solirubrobacterales bacterium
GCAGATCCAGGTATCGGTCGGCTCCCCCGACGAGCAGGGCAAGCGGGAGATCTCGATCCACTCGCGCCTAGAGGCCCAAAAGGACGAGGAGGCGGCCCAGTGGACCCAAAACGCCTCCGGCCTGCTCTCCGCAGATGCCCCCGAGGCGCCAGAGCCGCTCGAGGCCTGGCCCCCCGAGGGAGCCGAGCCGCTGGGGCTCGATGACTTCTACGAGCGCCTCGCCGAGGCAGGGCTGGAGTACGGCCCCGCCTTCCAGGGCCTGACCGCGGCCTGGCAGCGCGGCGAGGAGGTCTTCGCCGAGGTCTCATTGGCCGAGGAGCAGGCCGGCGAAGCCGAGCGCTTCGGGCTTCACCCGGCGCTGCTCGATGCGGCGCTGCACTCGATCGCGCTGGCGAGCGATCCCGCCGAGGCAGAGCAGCTGGCCCTGCCCTTTGCCTGGAGCGATGTCTCCCTGCTCGCCACGGGCGCCCGCGAGCTGCGGGTCGCGCTGAGCCTCGACGAGGCCAAGCGGGCTTCGCTGGCGATCGCCGACGGCGAGGGAGCCCCGCTTGGCAGGGTCGGCTCGCTCTCCCTGCGCGCGGTGGACGCGACGGCGCTCGGCGTCGCCGCGCCGCGCTCCGACGGCCTGATGGGGATTGAGTGGCTCGAGGTGGAGTCGACAGGAGAAGAGGTCGAAGGCTCCGAAGTCGAGCTCTGGCGCTTGGAGCCCGAATCCAGAGCCGATCTCTCCGCGGGCGCGCGCGCCGCCGCAGCCCAAGCGCTGGAGGCGATCCAGGCGTGGCTGGCGCGAGACGAGCGGCCGGATGGCTCCCGCCTGGCGATCCTCACCGAAGGCGCGACTGCCGCAGCGGGCCAAGACTCTCCCGACCCGGCTGCGGCTACGGTTTGGGGCCTGGTGCGCTCGGCCCAGTCCGAGCATCCGGGTCGCTTCGCGCTGATCGACAGCGACGGCTCTGAGGCATCCCAGGCGGCAATGCCCGCCGCCCTGGCCCAGGCCGAGGAGCCCCAGCTGGCCCTGCGCGAGGGAGTCGCCTTGGCGCCGCGGGCCGCCCGCCTGCCCAGTCCGAGCGGCGAGGGGCACGCCTCTTCCTTCGACTCCGAGCGCACCGTCCTGATCACCGGTGGCACCGGGACCCTCGGGGGCTTGGCCGCCAAGCACCTGGCCAAAGAGCACGGCGCCCGCCACCTGCTCTTGGTCAGCCGCAGCGGCGTCGAGGCGAAGGGCGCGGCGGAGCTGGAAGGAGAGCTCGAAGGGTTCGCCGAGGTGCGGACCGCTGCTTGTGACGTCTCCGACAAGAGCCAGCTCGAAGAGCTGCTCGCCTCGATCCCCGCCGAGCACCCCCTCGGCGCCGTGATCCATGCCGCCGGAGCGCTCGACGACGCGACGATCGACAACCTCGCCGCCGAGCGCTTCGATCCCGTCTTCGCGCCCAAGGTCGACGCCGCCCTGCACCTGCACGAGCTGACCAAAGCGACGGAGATTTCAGCCTTCGTCATGTTCTCCTCCGTGGCGGGCGTCCTCGGCGCTCCCGGCCAGGGCAACTACGCTGCCGCCAACGCCTTCCTCGACGCGCTGGCCCAGAAGCGTCGCGCCGAAGGGCTCCCCGCCGGCTCGATCGCCTGGGGATTCTGGGAGACCGAGAGCGCTCTGACCGCCAAGGTCGAGGGGGTCGATCTTGCTCGGATGCGGCGCTCGGGCGTCGTGCCGCTCTCCGATGCGCAGGGCCTCGCCCTCTTCGATCAAGCGCTGGGCGCCGAGCGGGCCGACACCCTTGCGCTGGGCCTCGATCGGCCCGGTTTGCGGACGCTGGCATCCGCCGGTTCCCTGCCGCCGATCCTCCGCGGCTTGGTCCGGGTGGCGAAGCGACGCGTTGCAAGCGGCTCGCTGGCCAAGAAGCTCGCCGCGATGCCGGAGGCCGATCGCGAAGCGGAGACGTTGGGACTGGTCCGCGGTGAGACCGCGGCCGTGCTGGGGCACGGCTCGAGCTCTGCGGTCGAGCCGGACAAAGCCTTCCAGGAATTGGGCTTCGATTCGCTTGCGGCAGTAGAGCTTCGCAACCGGCTCAATGCCTCCACGGGGTTGCAGCTGTCCCCCACGGTTGTTTTCGACTATCCGTCGCCGCGCGCCCTCGCCGCTCACCTCCTGGATGAGGCCACCGCCGGCGGCTCGGCCAAGGTCTCGGTCATGGCTCGGGCAACGGACGAGCCGATCGCGATCGTCGGCATGAGCTGCCGCTATCCGGGTGGGGTTGGTTCACCGGAGGCGCTCTGGGCCCTTCTTGCCGAAGGTCGCGACGCGATCGGCGAGTTCCCCTCCGACCGCGGCTGGGACCTGGGACGGCTCTACCACCCCGATCCCGATCGTCTCGGCACCAGCTACGCCCGCGAGGGCGGTTTCCTCGATGGGGCCGGCGAGTTCGACGCCGAGTTCTTTGGCATCGCTCCACGGGAGGCCCTGGCCATGGACCCCCAGCAGCGCCTCTTGCTGGAGGCCGCGTGGGAGGCGCTGGAAGGCGCAGGCATCGACCCCGCCTCGCTGCGAGGCGAGCAAGCCGGCGTCTTTGCCGGAATCAGCTCTCAGGAGCACCAGGCAATGAACTCCTTGGACCGTGACCTCGAGGGCTACTGGCCCACCGGTGCCTCCGGCAGCGTTATCTCCGGTCGCATTGCCTACGCCCTTGGCCTCGAGGGCCCGGCGATCACCATAGACACCGCCTGCTCGTCCTCCTTGGTCGCCTTGCACCTGGCTTCGCAGGCACTGCGCGGAGGGGAGTGCACCCTGGCATTGGCCGGCGGCGTGACGGTCATTCCCACGCCGAGCGTGTTCATCGGATTCTCGCGCCAGCGAGCCCTCGCTCCCGACGGGCGCTGCAAGCCTTTCGCGGAGGGGGCCGACGGCACCGGCTTCGCGGAGGGCCTCGGCATGCTCGCCCTGGAGCGCCTCTCCGATGCCGAAGCCGGCGGGCATCCGATCCTTGCCACGATCAGGGGAAGCGCCGTCAACCAGGACGGCGCCTCCAATGGCCTGACGGCGCCAAACGGCCCCTCCCAGGAGCGGGTGATCCGCCAGGCCCTCGCCAACGCCCGCCTCGCCCCGCAAGACATCGACGCGGTCGAGGCGCACGGCACCGGCACCACCCTCGGCGACCCGATCGAGGCCGGAGCGCTGCTCGCCACCTACGGCCAGGAGCGCGAGACGCCACTGAAGCTCGGCTCGCTGAAGTCCAACATCGGCCACGCCCAGGCAGCGGCAGGCGTCGGCGGCGTGATCAAGACGGTGCTGGCGCTGCGAGAAGGGGTCCTGCCGAAGACGCTTCACGTCGACGCTCCCTCCTCGAAGGTCGACTGGGAGGCGGGGGAGATCGAGCTCTTGACCGAGGCGGTCGAGTGGATGGCGAACGGTCGCCCGCGCCGTGCCGCTGTCTCCTCCTTCGGGGCGGGAGGAACCAATGCTCATGTGATCTTGGAGGAGGGACCGGAGCCGGCAGGTGGTTCGGCAGCGGTGAGCCCCGGGCCGAGCTCGGCTGCCTCCCCCGAGTCCGACCTGCGACTCGGGGGCCCGATCCCCCTCGCCCTCTCGGCCAAGACAGAGCCGGCCCTGCGCGAGTCGGCAGAGCGCCTGGCAGCGCACCTGCGCGAGAACCCAGACGCAGAGCCCCTCGACGTCGCCTACTCGCTGGCGAGCACCCGCTCGACCTTCGAGCACAGGGCAGTGGCGGTGGGGGAGGGCGCCGAGCAGCTGCTGCAGGCCCTGGAGGCGATAGCCCAAGGCGCCGATGCCCCCGGCATCGCAAGAGGAGCATCGCGCTCCTCGGCGCCCCCCGTCTTCCTCTTCCCCGGCCAGGGCTCCCAGTGGCAGGGGATGGCAGCCGGGCTGCTGGAGTCCTCAGCGACC
>DASXKW010000018.1:0-4017 GCA_036496625.1 Solirubrobacterales bacterium
TTGGACGATGTCGAGGCGATCGGTCCAGGCGCCCTGGCCTTCTGCGAGGACCTCGCTCAAAGACCAATCTACGTATGGGGAGAGGGCCCCCTCGCACTCTTCGATGTGGCGGGCGAAGGTCGGTGAGGACTCCAGCAGCTCGGCTGCCATGCGGGGGTGCTGGGAGCCCTGGCCGGCGAAGAGGAAGACGGGGGCCTGGGAGGAGCGCGATGCTCCCCTTGCGAGGTTGGGGGCATCGCTGCCCTTGGCGAGGGCCTCCAAAGCGCCGAGCAGCTGCTCGCGCTCGGTCCCGACGGCGACCGCTCGCTGCTCGAAGGTGGAGCGGGTGGTGAGCAGGGAGTAGGCGATGTCTTGGGGCTCTGCGTCCGGGTTGGCTTGGATGTGGGCGATCAGGCGCTCTGCTGAGCTGCGCAGGGCCGGCTCTGTCTTTGCCGAGATGGCGAGGGGGATCTGGTTGGGGAGGGGCTGCTTGGCGTCCTCTCCGTCCTGCTCGCCCTCGCCACTTGGCTCAGAAGCGCTCTGAGCCGGCGCCTCCTCCAAGATCACGTGTGCGTTGGTGCCGCTGAAGCCGAAGGAGGAGACGCCGGCGCGGCGTGGCCGGCCGTTCTTCTCCCACTCGACCGCCTCGGTGAGCAGCTCGATCTCGCCCATCTCCCAGTCGACCTTGGTCGAGGGAGCGTCGACGTGAAGCGTCTTGGGCAGCACGCCTTCTCGCATCGCCATCACCGTCTTGATCACCCCGCCAACTCCCGCGGCGGCCTGGGCGTGGCCGATGTTGGACTTCAGCGAGCCGAGCTTCAATGGCGCCTCGCGCTCCTGGCCATAGGTGGCGAGCAGGGCTCCGGCCTCGATCGGGTCTCCCAAGGTGGTGCCCGTGCCGTGGGCCTCGACCGCGTCGATGTCTTGCGGGGTCAGCCGGGCGTTGGCGAGGGCCTGGCGGATCACCCGCTCCTGGGAGGGGCCGTTGGGGGCGCTGAGTCCGTTGGAGGCGCCGTCCTGGTTGACCGCGGAGCCCTTGATCGTCGCCAGGACCGGGTGGCCGTTGGCCCGGGCGTCGGAGAGGCGCTCGAGGGCGAGCACGCCGAGGCCCTCGGAAAGACCGACGCCGTCGGCCGCCTCGGCGAAGGCCTTGCTGCGCCCGTCGGGGGCGAGGCCTCGCTGAGCGCTGAAGATGGGGAAGACGGAGGGCGTGGCGAGAACCGTCACGCCACCGGCCAACGCCAACGTGCACTCGCCTCCCCGCAATGCCTGCGAAGCGAGGTGCAGGGCGACGAGCGAGGACGAGCAGGCGGTGTCTATCGTCATCGTCGGGCCCTCGAAGCCGAGGCCGTAGGCGACGCGGCCGGAGACGATGCTGGTCGTCATCCCGGGGGAGATCCCGTACTCCATTGCGCCGTAGTCCTGATACATCACCCCGGCGAAGACGCCCGCCGGAGTGCCGCGCAGCGAGGCGGGGTCGATGCCGGCGTCCTCCAGCGCCTCCCAGGCGCCTTCGAGCAGGAGGCGCTGCTGAGGATCGGTGACGACTGCCTCCCGCGGGCTGATGTTGAAGAACTCGGGATCGAAGTCGCCGGCATCGCGGAGGAAGCCGCCCTCGCGCGCGTAGCTGGTGCCGAAGTTGGCTGGGTCGGGGTTGTAGAGGCGCTCCAGGTCCCAGCCGCGATCGTCCGGGAATCCCTCGATCGCATCTTTGCCAGAGGCCAGGAGCTCCCAGAGCTCGCCGGGCGAGCGGACTCCCCCCGGGTAGCGGCAGCTCATCCCGACGATCGCGATCGGCTCGTCGCTCGCCTGGGCCTTGACCGCGACCTTCGCCGCGGCGCCGGTCGTGGCCTCGACCAAGATGTATGTGGCGAGCGCCTTGGCAGAGGGATAGTCGAAGACCACCGTCGGCGCGAGCCGCACGCCGGTCGCGGCATTCAGACGGTTGCGCAGCTCGACCGCAGCCAGCGAGTCAAAGCCGAGCTCCTGGAAGGCGCGATCGGGATCGATCGCGGCTGCGGAGTCGTGGCCCAGCACGGCCGCCACCTCGGCCTTGACCAGCTCCAAGACGTGGGCCTCGCGATCGGCCTCGGGCATCGCGGCGAGCTTCTTGGCCAGCGATCCGGCGGCAACGGCGCGGCGCTTGGGCACGCGGACCAGGCCGCTGAGGAGCGGCGGCAGGACGCCGAGGGAGGCCATCGTGCGCAGGCCAGCGGTGTCGAGGCCGATCGCGAGCGAGTTGGGGTGCCCGTCCGCAAGGGCCCAGTCGAAGAACTCGAAACCGCGCTCGTCGGAGAGCGGCACGACACCGATACGCCGCATCCGCGCCAGGTCGGCCTCCTCGAGCTTGGCGGTGAGGGCGCTGACGCTCTCCCAAAGGCCCCAGGCGATCGAGATGCCGGCGAGGCCCTCGGCGCGGCGACGCTGGGCCAGGGCGTCGAGGAAGACGCTGGCGGCGGCGTAGTTGCCCTGGCCAGGGCCGCCGAGGGTCCCGGCGGCCGAGGAGAACATCACGAAGGCCGAAAGCTCGGCCTCCTTGGTCAGCTCGTGCAGGTGCCAGGCGGCGTCGACCTTGGGAGCGAAGACCGGGCCGAAGCGCTCGGCGGTGAGGTTGTCGATCGTCGCGTCGTCGAGCGCTCCGGCGGCGTGGATCACTGCGCCGAGGGGATGCTCGGAGGGGATCGAGGCGAGCAGCTCTTCGAGCTGCTCTCGCTCCGATACGTCGCAGGCGGCAAGGGTCGGCGTGGCGCCGAGCTCTTCGAGCTCGGCTTGCAGCTCGGCCGCTCCTTGGGCCTCGGAGCCGCTGCGGCTGGCCAGGAGAAGGCGGCGGGCGCCGTGGGCCTCGACCAGGTGCTTGGCGATGAGCGCTCCGAGGGTGCCGGTGGCGCCGGTGATCAAGACGGTGCGCTCGGGGTCGAAGGCCGGGGCAAGCTGCTCGCCGCCCGGTGGGGCTGCGCGACTCGCCCGCGGCGCCAGGGCGACTCCCTCGCGCAGGGCCAGCTGGGGCTCCTCGGCCTGGGCAAGGGCGGCGGGCAGAGCCGCGGCCGAGGCCTCGCTGCCGTCCGTGTCGATCAGCAAGAAGCGGCCGGGGTGCTCGGATTGGGCGGAGCGCGCCAGGCCCCATGCCGCTGCCGCGGCGGGGTCGGGGGACTCCTCCTCGCTCGTGGCTACGGCGCCCTCGGTGAGGATCGCCAGGCGGGACTCGCCCAGCTCGGGAGCGGCCAGCCATTCCTGCAGCAACCGCAGGGCCTCTGCCGTGGCGATACGAGCCCGCTCGGGCTGATCTGCGCCGGGCTCGCCTTGCGCGCAGCGCCAGAGCACGGTCGCGGGGACCGCTGCGCCCTCCTCGGCCAGGGTCTCGCGCAGGGAGCCCAGGTTTCCCTGCACCTCGAAGGGCGCCTCAGTCTCCACGACAAGGCTTGCCTCGCGCCACTCGACGGCGAGCAGACCGATCTGGCCGCCCCTGGGGCCCTGCAGCTGCTCGGGGGAGATCCGGCGCACCGAGAGCGAGCCGACCTCGGCGATCGCTGAGCCGGCAGGATCGGCCAGTGAGATCGACGCTCCGGCCTCGCTGGGCTTGAGCCGGGCGCGAAGCTCGGTGGCGCCGCTCGCATAGGAGGAGACATCGCTCCAGGCGAAGGGCAGCGCCAGCTCGCCCTTTGCCTGGTCACTTTGGGCGGCGTGAAGGATGAGGGCGTGAAGGACCGAGTCCAGCAGCGCCGGGTGAAGGCCGAAGCGATCGGCTTCCTTGGCCTGCTCCTCGTCGAGGGAGACCTCGGCGAATACTTCCTCGCCCCTGCGCCAGGCCTTGGTCAGCCCCTGGAAGGCCGGCCCGTACTCGAGCCCCGCCTCGGCGAGGCGCTCGTAGAGGTTCTCGGCCTCCAGTGGCTCGGCTCTCTCGGGGGGCCAGGCGTCGAGCGGCTCTTGCGGCTCTGGGGCCTCTTCGCAGAGCAGGCCGGAGGCGTTTTGGGTCCACTGGGCGGGCTCTTCGTCTGAGGATGTCTCGAGTCGGGAGTGGATCGCCAGCTCCCGCTCGCC
>DASXKW010000019.1:0-21656 GCA_036496625.1 Solirubrobacterales bacterium
GGCCGGACTCGGCGACCATCCGGGCACCGCGATCGAGCAGCTCATCGGGGTATTTCTTCTTTCGTGGCATGGCTTGGGAGTTCCCTTCTTCCAGGTAGGAATCCTGGTTTCGAGGTCTCCGTCAAACCCGGTCCGGCTCACAAGATCCACGATGCCGAGGGCGATGCCGTACCACCTGGCATTGCCCTCGATGATGCTCGTGGCGAACCCCAGAGGGACGAGCACGATCGTGAGGATCCACAGCCAGTGTGCTCCCCTAAAGCAGAAAGAAACAGAAAACGGCCGCCGCGGGCACTAGAAATATCCTCGGGCCGACTGGTGCCGATACGAAAACCGCGGTGATCACAGAGCTTGAGAGGGCAATGACTACGTAGATGCGCAGCGACCGTGGCGCCTTCCCCAGTTAACCACTCGGCCAGTCTAGCCGCTACTGACGAGGCAGATCCACTCCTCGTTTTGCAGGAGTTTGAGTGGGGCGGGAAGGACTCGAACCTTCGACCGACGGATTATGAGTCGCGCCGGAAGCCGTCCATAGAGCTGAATCTGGCCTGGGAGAGCGAATTACGTCCAAGGAGTTCGGCTGAGTTCGGTGGAGTCGGGGACCAATTTCGGGACCAAGTTTTCAAAAGTCCCAGTCAAAGAGACGGGAAACCCGTTGCCGGCAAGATGCAGGCCGGACCGTCAATCATGTGCAAGCCGACCCTTGGAATCTATCCAACCACGCTTGCTCAATGAACGACGAAGTGCTTCGCGGTATAGGACATCTGCCTCGGTGCTCGCACGGGAGTCCCAGCAAAAGCGGAGCACCCAGGTCACCATACGTGCTCTACCCTTGGAGCCGCCATACCGAAGGTTCTCTACGGTCTGGACATCCCAGCCGTCTGCACAAACATCACGCGCGATTCGCTTTGGTACCAGCACCATGAGAAATCGTTGCTGTTCCTCCTCGGTGCAATTGCGAATATCCACAGAACCTGGATCTTGGATGATTGATTCATGTAGGTTGGCACCCAATACCTCTACAGCCAACTCCGAGAACTTTGGATCATCTTCAAAGTTAACCGCCAAAAACCGACAAGCCTTCTTGTCAACATCCTCTGGCCATACCTCTAGCTGTCCGTTCAAGGTCAAACACAGTGTCCAATCGACGTGGGGATCTGCTCCATGCAGCTTTGCTAGCTTGGCTACCAAGGACAAGGCTGGAAATACGAGTTGGCCTTGCTCCACGCTCGCATGCAGAGGCTTGTCAAAATCCAAATTCACTACTTGAGCCCGACACAACACGCGGTCTTTCCCGCGGGGGAACTCGAATGGCCCGGTTGAACGCAGAAGGCCATGAAGAGGTTCCTCTAGGACCTTGAGGCCGGGATATCGACCCTGCAACGCAATCGCGGCCTCAGGGGATCCCTCAATCGCGACCACCCGCATGCTCTCAGAATCCGCCACAGCCCCGGTCTCTGTTAGCGGCAGCAGATCCTGTTCGACAAGTAGCTCGATATCGCGACCCCTCGCACCGGGTAGCGTCAGGTAGAGAGGAACGCGTTCAGGCGGCTCCGTCACATTTTGCGCCTTTACCTCTTCAAGCCAAAGCCCACGGACAGTCTGCTTCTCTGGCCGCTCGGCAGCCATTGCATAGTCGACTGGACGTGGCATGCCTAGCCGAGTAGTCGCCTTGCCAGGCTTGCGGCGAACCTTCGGTACTCACTGGGAGACAGCGTGTCCTCGGCGACCTCCAAAGCTATCTCATACAATTCCGACACGCTGTACCGACGAAGAATCGACCCAATTTCCTTCTTCGACGCATCACCTACCGCCTTCTCTCGGGCCTGCACCTCCCTCTTAGTGGATACAGGTAGCCGCGCTGACGGTCGCTCCATTACCTCACGCAGCCGCCCAACCTCCGCCCTAGCCTCCGTGCGCCTCCGCGCCGTACTACGATCCGTGTAGAGCTTTCGGCGTACTTCTGCCAGGAAGCTCGACAATTCCTCGTGGAACGCCCGCTGTAGTTCCACATACGCCGGATGGGTAATGCGAAGAGTTCGCCTATCGATATTGAGAGCATCCTCAAGCCGATCATCCGCCCACAGCTCAGCGGTAATCCAACGCTGAAACAAGGTTCCCTCAGAATGCCGAAATCCAAGAAACCCCTCATCGTAGTCCCCAACCGCAGCATGCCTAATCCGAATCAATACCCCATTGAGCCACTCGGGGCGTAGTACACCATGCCGAGCATAAAGATAGCCCTTAGCGGAGACATTCGCGCCATTTATCTCGACCTTTCTCAGCACAGATCCCTCAGCTCCCTCGGGCAGGACGACCGGCTTGCGAAGGTCGCTACCGTCGTAAGTCACCTCGAAATTAAGCGCCTCGACCTCCTGGGTCAATCTCTCAAGCAATGCGCGCTTACGCCGTCCATACCAAGACGGGAGATAGGGAACAGGAACGTTCATACCTACTCGAAGCATCGTTTGCGAATAGGTATCTAGATCGCTCCAATCATGGATTCTCTCCTCAAGCAAATCCCGGACATGGGCCGGAGTACGACCGTAAACCGAATATCCCCCAGCGGTCCTATCTTCGAGTGAGTCGCCATCTTCGCCTGAATGCTTTGCGCCTGTGAAAATATCACGCGCCCGTCCACGCACTTCCTTAAGTATTACGTGTGTGTAGTGCTCTGCAACGGCCGCCTGCTCTATCCACCCAACATAGTCTCCCTTTGCATACGAGTCACCTTTCCGGCCACGCGAAGATCTGTCAAGTCGCATCTCTCGGAAATTTACCTCAACACGAAGCAACTCCCTTGAACCCTTCTTAGTTGACAGTATCTCCATTACGTCGCACAGCTCGTTAGCAGCGATAAACCCGATGCCAATCTTTCCGACTTGAGGCCTACCGGATGGAGTGTTGTCGCTTTTATCTCGCTTGTGTGACTCACTAATGCGTTTGAAATGGCGAACGAACTCTTTACGTGACAACCCAATGCCATTATCGGAAATGACTATCCGATCAGCGTCAGGTTTAACCAACACTTTCACCTCGGTGGCGTCTGCATCATAGGAGTTGTTTACTAGCTCCTTCAGACATGCGGCCGGCGAGTTGTAGAGACCTGAACTCAAATAGTCAACGATGCGCGACGCTACCGTTATCTCACCCTCGAATTTCTGACTCACGATTCAGGCTCTCTCAAGGGCCGAGGATGCTCATTTACATGCACATTACTTACAATAAGTGGAACGTTGTGTCGCGCTGGGAGAGTCGAAAAGTCAAAAACATTGCGCCTTGTGCAAATACCCGCAGTACTGTGCGCCTTGCCATCGACATAAGCCCAGAGGCGGCGACCTCGATGCAAGCGAGACAGCGAGCGTTGTGCCTCGATCGCAAACTGGGGGGCGACGCCGAACTTTGATGCGGGCTTTTGCCTGCACACATTTAAGAGTGCTGTTTTGTACTCCTCGGCCCGGTTCATATCGCCGTCTCTAAGGACAATTACGACCTGTAGGGATAGCCTATCGTCCGAGGTAGGCTTCGCACGGCGAAAGACGTAGGCTGCAAATGGCCGGGGAAGGGTCGTGTCGGCTTTTCGTACGGCGAGCATGAGCACCTTTGGATACTTAACCGACCGAAGATCGAGGATCGTCTCCTTGAGCCTTTCGCTTTGGCGACTGCGATCTTGAACAACGTCGGCACCTCTACGTTCGGTGATCTCGGGCAGCACCGTAGAATGAAAGGCCTGAACGTAACGGTCTACCAGCTCAGTGCCAATCCCTTTTCGCTTCAATCGCTTCGCCTCGGCGACAACCACGCCAGATCCGGCGAAGGGATCCAATACCACGTCGCCATCATCCGTCGAAAGCAGAAGCATACGCTCAACAAGGTCCGCTGGAAGAGGGCACGCGTGTTGGATTGTCGTATTCGCCCAGCTTCCCTGTACGGGAATTGGGACCGCCCAGACATTCGTAGGAGCCTTGCCCTGGGGGTTATATCGCTCTGGGTAGCGCACCCACCATTGCTCTAGCTCGTTGGGCTCTCGAAGCCTATGCACATGATACTTGAATGAGGGAGATTTAATAAAGAACAGAACATACTCAAAACCATTCCTCATCCGCCCTCGACCTGACCACGGAAGCGTCTTATCCTTAATCCACACAACTATGTCTCGGAGGATCCAACCTACCTTTTCCGCCTGTTGAACAAGCTGAAAGGGCAGGAGTTGCATTGGCCAAACCTCGCCCTGGGATCGCTTCTCTCTGAGAGTATCTGCGACTACCCACATCGATCCCTCTGGCTTAGTGTGCGCGTGTATTGAGCGAAAGATCCGGCGAAGGTCTACGAGATACTCATCATTTGGCTGTCCATGACCTATCTGGGAAGGATGGCCATAGTCCTTGAGTCGGCCGTATGGAGGTGACGTGATCGTTGAGGTAATGAGCGGTCGGCTAGGCGAAGAATACGGCGAGAGCAATAGCTCAAGCCGTCGCGCGTCCTGTGCATGCACGGTAAAGAAGGATTCGGGGGCGATATCGGGCCTGAAATCAGCAGGACGAATCGTCTGGACAGGCTTCGGCAACTCCTCGATCCTGGCGCTCGCAACGGCTTTCATCAGATCCGAAGGTATCTCAGTTGATGGACGTTTCGCAGTAGCCCTGGGTTTGAGCAACTCCCGATCCCGAGATCCTCTCGTGTCCCTCGCCTGAGCACCCCCCCTGACCATCCCATCTTCGACTGAACCTGTCGTAGCCGCATCGCATCCCTCGTAGACAGCACCGGTCGGCAGTGCGCCCTGAATCGCACCCGACCGCGCCGTCAGGATCCTTGATGGCGCGCCCCGACCCCCTTCGTAATCGGCGGGCCTTGCCCCGGCTCCTTCCGTGATGCACGCCGGCTGGCGATGCGAACAGCGATTGTCGCCAGCTCGCTACGTTCGACAAAGATTCAGCTCAGCGATTGGATCCTCTCTCGTTGAGACCCGATGCGGTTTTCCGGGGGCCGAGGCCCCAGGCGGTCCTGTGGCCTACCCCCGAAGGGAGGAACCGCCTGAGCCCCTGTGGCCAACACCTCGGCCCCCGGAAAACCGCTGTCAGCTCCACGCTGACCATCCATCGCCCCCGCTCAGCCGCCTGACGCGGAGTGCCGAACGGCTCGGCAGGACAAGGAGGCCGTTGCTGTACAGCAGCCCCTCTTCGACCAGATCGCGGACGGCGCGGGCGAGCGCCATGCCGCCAGCAAGATCGTTCGGGTTCTCGAACAGCTCGCAGGCGAGTGCTGGGAACGTCAGAAGCACCGGGTATTCGCGAAGGATCACGGCCAGGACGACACGCTGCATTTCGTCGTCCGTCATGACCGTGAGCGCCGGGTGGCGACGGAGGCGACGCCGCCACGCCCCGCTGCCGCCCCATCGCATCAACCGCGCTCCCCCTCAAGCAGCGAGAGGAGGCCGTGCAGCGCGTCGTGGTTGGCGGCAATCTCGGCGTAGTTGCTCGCCTCGTCGTCGGCAGTTGCGATCTTCCTGACCGCCGACAACGCCCCATCGTCGGGAACAAGAATCTTGCCCCGCGCCAGTCCGGCCAGCAGTCGCTGGTAAGCGTCGGCTTCCTCGCGCGCCTGTTCGGGGTCTTGCACCGCCTCGGGGGTCTTCAGATCGCCCCGTACTCCTGCGAGGCAGTAGGCGAGGGTGTTGCGCAGAATCAGCAGATGGTTGGTGGGGAGGTCGAGGGGCACAGCCCGCTCGCCGCCCGTAGGGTTCTTCTCAGCCATGAGGAGGCACCGTCTCCTTGTGGTCAGGCGGCCCGTTGCGTTAGCGCGCGGCGGGTCGCCGCTTTATGTCGTGGCGTTCAGCCTAGCAGATTTGTGGGGTCTATACCCCACAAACTCATTCGCCGCGGATGATCTCGGCGACGTGGCTGAAGTTGAGACCGGCCTCGTCAGCAATTTCGCGGACGGTCAGGCCATCTTTCTGCGCCTGCGCGAATCGCTCGCTGCGCGCGGCTCGGGCCTTCGCGCGTTCCCGTTGAACGCGCTCCTGGGCGCGTTCAAACTCAGTCTGGGCACGGCGCACCTCGGCCCGGGCCTTCTGCTTCGGGTCGTTCGCCATCGCCGCAGACTATTCGCCATCGCTGTCCGCCTCAGATGTGAGGCTGCCCGACCGTGCCCTACGAGCGGACAATCGACATCGAGATCGTCGAGGGGGTCGTCATCCGGTTCAGCCAGTCCGGAAGACCGATTGCGCGCTACTCGGTTGTCCTGCTCTCCTTCGAGGATGGCGACTGGCAGACCATCCGCATCTACGATAACCACCTGGGTAGCCACCACATGCACCGCTACACTCGGATGGGCGAAAAGCAGCCCGAATCCGCATTCCACGAAGGTCCAACGACTGAGGCCATCCCCGCAGCAATCGACCATCTCAAGGTCCATTGGGAAGCGATAATCGAATCATGGAGAAACTAGCCCGCAGCAAAAACACCCCCGGCACCGATGCCGCCTTCGATCTGCTGAGCGAGATTGCGGTCGATCCGGACAGCGACGAGCGCTACCCGGACGGGACTGTGCTGATCCCCGCCGACTCGCCCGATGCCTCGGTGTTGATGTCGCGGGCCATTGAGAAGCGCAGGCCGATTGCCATCGTCTTTCCGGACGGCTCCGATGTCATGGCTCGGCCTCCTGCGGCTTCCGGGCCTGCTCTCGTGATCGTGCTCGGCCTCCTGTGGCTGGCCGACCACGTCCGTCGCAAGCGCGACCGGCCAACCTTCGTACCTCGGGAGTGGGTAACCGAGTTTCACGCGGCAAGCGAGCCCAGGCTCGCTGCCTAGTGGAACGCAGCAAATTCACCCGAGCAGGCGAAATCGCTAACGAGCGACTGATCGACGCTGTCCTCGATCCTGACCGCTACCCCGAGGGAACCACCTTCATCGCCGCCGATCAGGAGGGCTTCGGCTCGATCCTCGCCGAAGCCGTTGCCGAGCACCGGCCACTCGCAATCGTCTATCCCGATGGCCGCGAGATCGTTGCCGCGCCCCGAGGAGGCGCGCTCGCGTTCTTTGAGCATCTGCTGACCCGCCGCCGCGAGTCGAAAAGCAAGCACCGCGAGCCCGTTGTGCCCCTGCCCGCCGATTACCAGGTGGAGTTCAGGGACCGGCAACCTCTCGCCGCCGCCTGACCGGCTGCCTCTCCCCTCTCCCCTCTCCCCCGACCTACCCGCAGAACAGCACCGGGAGGGCGGCAGTCAAGGGCGCTCGCGCCCGACCCCCGCAGGGGGTTGACGGCCGCCTGAGCGGTGCTTCAATCGCCGGTAGGTCGGGGGTTCACCGGCCGATGCTCAGCCCCCGCCCGAGCTGGCGCGCTCGCGCCGCGTGCTGTCCGAGGCCAAGGGCTCGCTGTGCCTCTCGGATTCGCCGCCACGTCGCCTCCTGCCGTCCTCGCTCGGTCCTCCGTTTCGCCTCCCGACCAAGGGCTCTGTTCGGGTCCTTGATGCCGTGCTCCTGGCGGTAGCGCTCGATCTGCGCGACGCCGCGATCCCATGCTTTCCGCGTGGCCGGATCGCTCGGCCTCTCCCCCAGCTCGGCCTTGACGTAGGCGGGCGGGGAGATCCGCGCGGCGATGATCGCCAGCTCGCGGCGCTGCGCGAGAACCTGATCGGCAACAGCCAGCTCGCGGCGGGCCGCGTCGCCGACGACGGGCATATCCGCCAGCTCAGCTTCGAGCTGTGCGGTCTGCCTGCGCGACCTCGCCTCCCAGGAGTCGATGCGCGCCAGCTCCTCGCGGCGCTCGCGGCGCGGTAGCGCCTGCGCCGACTCCCGCTCGGCCTCGAAGCCCTCGATGTGCTCGCGAGCTCGCTCGATCCGCTCCTGCAAGCTGCGCCTCTGGCTCTCCCTGCTCTCCTCGTGGCTTGCGTCAGGCCGCAGCTCGTCGCGCCGGGCGACCAGCTCCTCAGTCGGCAGACCGGAGAACTGCGAGCGCAGCGCCTCGTCGTGCGCGGCGAGCTGCGCGCGGTCGCGCTCCGCGGCTTCGCCGATGTGCGAGATGCCCTCGCGCAGGTGGGGCGAGGACGGAGCGATCTCCTCGCGGTGGGTCTGAATCTCTGGCGTGGCGTAGATGAACGTCTCCTCGCGGCTGCGCGAGGCGGCGACGTAAAGCTCCTGCTTGTCCATCGAGGGGTCGGCGGCGACGAATGCCCGGTCTACGGTCGTGCCCTGCGCCGAGTAGGTCGTGACGGCGTAGGCGTGTTCGAGCGCCGGGGCCTCTGAGTGCGGGTTGGTCCGTGCCAGGTAGTCGGCTCCGATCTCGACCGCTTTGGCCTGGTCGATGCCTTCGAGGGTCATGCGCCCCTCGGCCGCGTCGACCTCGGCAATCCGCCAGCGCTCGCGGTTGAAGACCTCGGCGCGTGGATCGTTGACTCGCGTGATGACGAGATCGCCGGCGGCGAAGCTCGCCTCGCCGATCTCGACCTCCTGCCGGCCAAGCTGCCCGGCCTGGCGGCGGACCTCTCGCGCGATCTCGTTCAGCCGTGCGACCTCGGCGTTTTGCTTGGCGACCATCACCGCGTCCTCGCCGTGCTCGAATGCCTCGTGCCAGTCGCGGACCATCGCCTCGCGGCGCTCCTCGGCGTTCGGGGCTACCGTGACCCTCTCCTGGGATTGGTAGAGGGCAAGCGCCTCGCGGCCCTCGCCCTCGCGTATTCGCTTTGCCGCATCGCGGTCGAGGTCGTGGCGGTGGCGGATCACCTCGTCAAGGTGGATCGGGTCGGTGCGCTCGGCCAGCGCCCGGAACAGGCCGCCCGCCTCGATCTCGCCAAGCTGCTCGGGATCGCCGACGAGGACGAGCTTCGCCTGCGCACGCTCGGCGTGGGAGACGAGTCGCGCCAGAGTGGCCGAGTCCACCATCCCCGCCTCGTCGATCAAGAGGACCGATTCGCGCGGCAAGCCCTCGCCGCCTTCGTGCTCGGCGCGGTCGAGTTTCAAGAGCAGGCTAGCAATGCTCGAAGCTGGCAAGCCCTCGGCTCGCATCACGTTCGCCGCCCGCCAGGTCGGCGCTGCGGCGCGCAGCTCGATCCCGGCCTGCGCCCAGCCATCGGCTGCGGCGACGATTGCGAAGGTCTTGCCGGTCCCTGCCTCGCCGATCACGACGGCCACTCCTTCGGGGCTCGTCAGGAGACGGCGGATCATCTCGCACTGGTCGGCCTTCAAGGTCGGGCGGGCACCGATCACACGCGCCGCGATCAGCTCGCCTGCCGGGTCCGGTCCTTGCGCTCGCATTCGCTCGGCCGCCGCCAACGCCTCGCGCTCCAATTCCCAGATTCGCCGCGTCGTGTAGCGGGGGCCTTTCGCACCGTCGCCGATCTGGATCACGGAATCGGACGCGAGGAAGGCATCGGCCAAGCGCTCGACCTCCGCGCCGGATGCGCCTTGGCGCAGCGAGTCGGCGACGGCTTGGATCGCCTCGCGGCGGTCGAAGTGGGATGCCGCCGCCGTGACGGCGCGGCCAAGCTGCGCCTCCGAAAGAAGGGGCGCGTCGGGGCGGTCGATCCTCAGCGCCGCCTCGGGGTCGAAGGTGCGCGCGATCGCCTCGCGGTCCAAGCCGATCTCATCGGCCCTCGATCGCCAGCGCGCCAAAAGCTCGCCGTGGCCGACGTCGCGCTCCTTCGGCTTGCGGGTGGCGAGTGCGGCGACCTGCATCGAGCGCGCCGAGGCGTCGGCGCCCACCGCCTCGAGTATCTGTTGGCGGCGGGTGGAGAAGGCCCGTAGATGATCGTCGGCGAAGCCCGCGATCTCGGCGATGCCTTTGCGGGTCGGCTGCCACTCGACCCCCAGGCGGCGGGTCAGCTCATAGCGAAGGTGGGCCTCATAGATGTAGCTGGCGGTCTTGGCATGGTCGTAGATCGCCGGGTGGTAGAGGCGGGTCCAGCGCCCATCCGGTCCCTTCGTCGCGTTGGCGACGAGGACGTGGGTGTGCAGCTGCGGATCGCCGTTGCGAGAGGAGCGATGGACGTAACCCGCGGCCAGGTAGCCGTTGCCCTGGACGAACTCCGAACCACCGGCTCCCCTGCGGGTCCAGCACGCCTCGCGCTGCATGTAGGAGAGGGCGGCGGCGACTGCTTCTCGGTGGGCGGCTTTAACTTCGAGGGCGGCGACGGGCCCGCCGAGGCCCCACAGCAGGGAGACGGACTTGGGAGCCGAGAAGGTGAGATCGAAGCCGGGGACCGAACCGTTGGAGGGAACGCCGCGCATCCCGACCAACGGCTCCCCGTCAACCGGTTTGCGGCCGGTCAGCATCGCTTCGAGCTGAGCCGCCCCGACCTCGCCGGAGAGGCCCAGATCCTCGGCGGCATCGCCGAGCCATTCCCCGGCGACCTCGCCCTCGCCGGAGTAGTAGTCCTCAGCGCCTTCGGCAACCTTGTCGAGGTAGTACCGCTCCTGTCCTTTACCGAGCTTTCCGATTGAGAGCATCCACGGGGTATGTCCGTGGAGAGCGCTCAATGCACCGATCTCTTAACAAAGTGATAGGGCGTGAGGGTGGTTGCTGTTGGCTGTTGAGGCTTCGGCCTGGGTGGCTTCTCATGGCTGGGTAGCTGCCATGAGAAGCCTGGCTTCTTGCTGCTGGCTCTTGCCTTGCTGATGGTCGTTGACTGGCTGGTTGATCTTGGCTTGGGGATTGCCTGGCTGGGGTTCGTGGCTGTCCGGGATGCCCCGGCGTCGTCGCGCACGGGCGCGAATTTCCGGGGGCATTCGCGGGAGTTTTCGGATGTATCCGATGCAAACGACCTCTTTGGTGGACAACAGAAACTGAGATAGATGCCCGACGCTCCGATCCGTACTGAGCCTTTGATGACCGCCGACGAGGCGGCGAGACTCCTGCACGTTCCTCGCAGCACGGTTTACGAGCTGGTCCGCTCACGGGGTCTGCCGCACGTTCGGATCGGTGATCGTGGACTGAGGTTCACTCGCTCCGATCTGGGGAGCTGGATCGCCGAGAACACCTATGGGACGCGACGCCGTCGATAGATCGGCGTCAAGCCGCAGAGGCCGATGCCGGCGACCCTTGCGGCTCCTCCAGCCTGAACGCTTCCGAGACTCGCTTGGCGGCGTCCTCACGGTCAACGAAGGCGAGATAACGCCTAGTCGTCGTCAGGTCGGCGTGACCCATCCACTCCATGACCTCGCGCGAGTCGGCGTGGCGGATCACGGTGCTGCCGAAGGTGTGGCGGAGGTTGTGGAAGCGGAAGTCCTCGCGCAGGTCCGCCGCCCGCAGCGCGGCGCGGTAGCGCTCCTTCAAGGACTTGTAGCCGACGTGCTGGCCGCGCGCCGTGCAGAAGACGAGATCGTCGTCGGTGGTGAAGTGCTCGCGCTGACCGAGTCGCGCGAGTCGTTCGGCGACCTCCTCGGCCATTGGCACGGCTCGCTCCGTCCCACCCTTTGGCGTCGTCGTCTCCCCTTGGGTCCAGTTCTCGCGGACGTGGATCGTGCGGCGGGTGAAATCGACGTCGCGCCAGCGCAGCGCCAGCAGCTCGCCCATTCGCAGACCGGCGAATGCAGCCGTGTGGAAGATCGCTGCGTCCTGATCGGACTCGGCCGCCCTGACCAGCGCCAAGACCTCCTCCGGCCGAAGCACGTCAATCTTGGCTGCACGGCGAACTCGGGGACGCTCAACAAGATCGGCCGGATTGCGGGGCAGGCCGTAGACCTTCATCGCCCGCTTGAAGATCGAGCCGAGGCATACAAGGTACTTCTGGCGCGTCCGGTTGGAGCCGCCGTAGCCGCTGATCCACAGGTCGATGTCCTCGGTCGTGATCGTCTCGATCTTCCGCGTGCCGAACTCGCGGACCAGTACCCGGGCCATGTTGCGGTAGTCGCGCATCGTGGATGGCTTGCAGTCGCGGACGTTCTCGCTGTAGGCGAGCCACTCGTCGGTGGCGTCAGCGAAGGTCTTGCCGGTCTTGACCATCCCGGGCAGCGAGCCGTCGCGCGTCTGGCGCAGCAGCTCGTCGAGGTGCGCCTGGGCCTTGCCTTTCGTGAAGTAGCCATCGGGCGGGGCGGTCTTCTCGGTCCAAGCCAACCCGAGCCGCTTCTTCTGCTGCCGTCCGTCGGGCAACCGGAACTTGGCGTACCAGACGACCCCACGCCTCCCCTTGCGCTTGAAGACGTGGCCGGAGATCGGGCGGGGCGCTGGCTGTCGCATCGGCCCCGAATTCTAGCAAGTTTCGGGACCAATTCGGGACCAATTTCGCTACTTCGTGCTGAACGGTTCTAATCTACTTGGCTTTCTAAAGCCATTTACTTAATGGGGCGGGAAGGACTCGAACCTTCGACCGACGGATTATGAGTCCGCTGCTCTAACCAACTGAGCTACCGCCCCGTTGGCTGACGAGCCTAGCGCGCTATGCGCTGAAGAGCTGGGCCAGGGAACGACCCACGTCGGGTGGCTCTTCTTCGCCTTTGGAGGCGGCTGCGGCGCCTTCTGCGAGGGCTTTGGCGGCATCGGCGATCTGGTGGGAGCGGCCGCCGCGGATGCTGCCGGTTTTCTTCGCTTCGGCGAGGTCGGATTCCATCAGGCCGGCGAGCTCGGCGAGGCGGCGCAGGCCGACTGCGCCGGCGGCGCCCCTGAGGGCGTGGGCCTCGATCCGCATCGTCTCGAAGTCCGTCGTCTCGGTTGCCAGGCCGGCGGCGATCACGTCGCAGCGGCGCCGTGCCTCCTCGGCGAAGGAGGCCAGCAGCTCGGCATCGACGCTTGCTTTCTCGGTCATTCTCCAGTCAGTCCCTTCACCACGCGAGTCAGTTCTTCGACGCCGAATGCGCCGTCGATCTCATTCTCGATCCTTCCATTCCGGCCGATCGCGAACAACCACGGCTCGCTGGGCAGGTGGAAGGCGCGCACCTGCGAGCGCACTCCCTTGTTCGGATCGTTGTCCTTGTAGATCTCCATGTGGATGAACGCCACCTTGTCGCCGTAGCTGTGCTTGAGCTGCTCTGCCACGTCGACGACCGGCCCGCAGACGCGACTCTGGCAGAACTGGGGCGTCGCGAACGCGAGCACGATCGGTTCCTTGCCGAGGGCATCGGCGTAGTCAACCTTGTTTTGGGTGTCCGGCGGTATGCGGGTGGTGATCTTGGCGAGGTCGCCATGGACGTCCGCGGCGGTCGGGGTGTGGATGAAGGGCGCCTTCTGACCGATTTTCGGCACCTTCGAGAAGGCCCCGACCTGGGCGCTCGGCAGCAGGGTCGCGGTCAGTTCGCCCCCCTGTTTGATCAGCGCCGCGATCCGCCACTCGCCGTCGCTGGGGAAGTTGACGTGGGTCGCGTAGACGACCGAGGCCGCGTCGGGATCGCTGACCGTCGTCTTGGCGCGGTAGGCGGGCTTGGTCTGGAGCGTTTCGACATAGGCCGGGAAGGGGCCGATGGCGGGCTCGTCGAGGGCGCGCTTTTCGGCATTCTTCGCGGCCGTCGTCCCGGGCTGTGCGTTCTTGCTCTGCGGCGCCCTGGCGAAGTAGAGAGCGATTTCGGCGTCGGCAACCTGGGTGCGATCGCGCTGGAAGACGCCGAACGGGTAGCGGTTCTCCCCTGGCCTGAAGACCTCGGCCGCAGGCGAGACGACCAGTTTGGAAGGCCGCGCCCCTTCGGCTTCGAGCACCTCGCCGAGCGTCTTGCCCTTGGCGCTGGGGAAGTCGCTCGCGGGGGCCGCCGGACGGCTCTGCGCGCTGCTCGAGGAGCTGGCGGTGGAGGAACCGGAGCTGCCGCCGCAGCTTGCCAGCGCGACCGCCGCCGCAAGGGCACAGGCGAGGGTGGCGAGGGCTCGGCTCAGGCGCATCGGCGGCATGTTATTCACGGCGATGCCGACGGCGGCGCCCCATCCCGGCGTCCGATCCGAACGGGAGGTAGGGTCCGCGGCGAACACGGGCGAGCGGAAGGAGACGGAGTGGCGGAGCGAGCGGCACTGATCACGGGAGCGTCGAGCGGCATCGGGCTGGCGATCGCCCGGGCGCTGGGCGAGGAAGGCTACGCGCTGACGATCTCCGCGCGCCGCGCGGAGAAGCTCGAAGCCGCCGCCGAGGGCCTGCGCGCAGACGGGCTCGAGGTGCAGAGCGTCGCCGCCAACATGACCGACGAGGAGGACGTGATCGGCGTCTTCGCCAAGCACCGCGAGGCCCACGGACGCCTCGACGTGCTCGTCAACAACGCCGGCGTCGGCATCGGCGCCCCAATGGAGGAGATCCAGACCAAGCACCTCGACATGCAGCTCGGGGTCAACCTGCGGGCGCTGATCATCGGCACCCGCGAGGGCCTGCCGCTGCTGCGCCAGGCGGGCGCCGAGCACGGCAAGGCGCTGATCGTCAACACCGCCTCGATCGCCGGCAAGGGCGGCCAGGCCTGGCTCTCGATCTACGCCGCGACCAAGGCGGCGGTGATCAACTTCACCCAGTCGACTCACCGCGAGGTGGGCAACGCCGGGATCCAGTGCACCGCGCTGGCGCCTGCCTTCGTCGACACCCCGATGACCGAGTTCGCCAAGGGCCAGGTGCCGGGCGAAGACATGATCCGGCCCGAGGACCTCGCCGAGGCGGTCCGCTTCCTGCTGCGCACCTCGCGCAACTGCCACGTTCCGGAGATCGTCTTTACCCGCGCCGGAGAGGGCCTCGATACACCCTGAGTTGCGCTTCCTGGTCGCAGCGTTTGGCGATCCGGGCCATGCCTTCCCTGCGATAGCCCTCGGCCGGGCGCTGCGCGCTCGCGGCCACGAGGTGACGATCGAGACCTGGGAGGAGCGGCGCGAGGCCGTCGAGGGCGCCGGGCTCGGCTTCGCCGCCGCCGAGGAATACCGGATGTTCCCGCCGCCCGACCCCGACTCGGCCGACGGCGCCCATGCGGCGGAGGCGGCCCGGGCGCTGCTGCCGCTCTTCGAGGAGATGCGGCCGCACGCCGTCGTCAGCGACATCTTGACCCTGGCGCCCGCCCTGGCGGCGGAGAAGGCCGGCGTGCCGCTGGCGACGCTGATCCCCCACATCTACCCGGTCGTCGAGCCAGGTCTGCCCTTCTTCGCCGTGGGGTTGCAGCCGCCACGCACACCGGTCGGGCGCGGTGTCTGGCGGGCGGGACAACGGGCGCTCAACATCGGGCTCGAGCACGGTCGCCGCGACCTCAACCGGCAGCGGTCGCGGCTCGGCCTGGCCCCGGTCGAGCGCTTCCACGGCGGCATCAGCCCCGACCTGGCGCTGGTCGCGACGTTCCCGCAGCTCGAATACCCGCGGCGCTGGCCGGCGGGGGTCGAGATCACCGGGCCGATGGCCTTCGAGACCCCCTATCCCGAGATCGAGTTGCCACCGGGCGACCACCCCCTGGTCCTGGTCGCGCCGAGCACCGCACACGACTCGGGCAACCACCTGGTCCGCACGGCTTTGGCGGCGCTGGCCGAGGAGCCGGTGCGCGTGGTTGCGACGACCAACCGGGTCGCACCGCAGAGCCCGATCGAGGTGCCCGCCAACGCGCTCCTCGTCGATTGGCTCAGCTACAGCCAGCTGATGCCGACCGCCTCGCTGGTCATCTCCCACGGCGGCCACGGCACCGTCGCCCGCGCCCTGGGCGTCGGCGCTCCCGTCCTGATCTGCCCGATCATCGGCGACATGAGCGAGACCGCGATGCGGGTCGCCTGGGCCAAGGCCGGCCTCTCCATCCCCTGGCGCCTCTGCCGCCCGGCGCCGCTGCGCTGGGCCTCTCGGCGGCTGCTGGACGACCCGTCCTTTGCGCGTCGAGCCGGCGAGCTGGCCGCCTGGAGCCGCGAGCACGATGGCGCCAGCCGTGGCGCCGAGCTGGTCGAGCGACTCGCTCTCAGCCGGGCGCCAGCATGACGAGAAGCTCCGGGGGTGGGACTCGAACCCACAACAACTCGGTTAACAGCCGAGTGCTCTACCGATTGAGCTACCCCGGACCGGCGGGACGGAATTTACCGATTAGCCGCTGACGCGCTCGGTGTGGGCTATGCGCTGGACCAGGGCGGCGCGGTCGCGGCTGAGCGCGGCGCGGCGCTCGTAGTCGTTCTGATCGCCGGCGGCGGCAATCTCAGCCTCGATGCGGCGCTGCTCGAGCAGCAGGTAGTTGAGCTCCATCGCCTCGGGAGACGCCGGCTCGTCGTGGGCGAGGATGACCAGCTCGGCGATCAGGCCCGCCAGCTCCGAGTCGTCGTGGGGCAGGTTGGACGCCGGGTCCTCGGGGTGCTCGCGCAGCCACGCGGCGATGCGAGCGCCGCTGGCCGAGAGGTGCTCCCCGGTGAGGCGTGCCAGGTACCCCTTGCCCTCCTCCGGCAGCGCGATGCACATCGCCAGCAGCGCCCGCTCGCGGCGCTCGCGCGAGGTCAGCTCCGCGGTTCGGCGAGCCGGCGGCGCCGCGGCTCCGCCGTGCCGCATCGACTCGGCCGGGCCGCCGCTCAGCGGCTGGGCCGCGACCACCCGCCCCATCACCATCGCCGGCTCCAGGTCGAGCCGCTCCGCAACCTGGCGGACCAGGTCGTCGCGGCTGGCGCTCTCCCCCAGCCCTACGAGAATCGGGGCGACCTCGACGAGAGCGCGGTCGCGCTCGGCCGGCGACGACGCATCGGTGCGTCCCAGAACCAGCCCAACCTGGAAGGCGGTCAGCTCGACTGCGCCGTCGAGGATGGCACGGAAGCGCTCGGCGCCGCCCTCCGCGGCCATCATCTCCGCCGGGTCCTCGCCCGCCGGCATCGCGGCGACGCGCAAACGCATCTTTCGGCCGGCGGCGACGCGCTGGGCCCGCAGCATCGCCTCCTGCCCGGCCGCATCGGCATCGAGCGCCAGCACGACCTCGTCGACCATCCCCGAGAGCGAGGCCACCTGCTCCTCGGTGATCGCCGTCCCCATCACCCCGACCGCCTCCTCGATCCCCGCCTGGTGCAGGGCGAGGACGTCGGTGTAGCCCTCGACCACGACCGCCCGGCTCGCCTTGGCGATCGCCGCCTTGGCCAGGTCGATCCCGTAGAGCGTCTTGCTCTTGTGGAAGAAGTCGGTCTCGGCCGTGTTGACGTACTTGGCCCCCTGGTCGGAGCGCATCGCCCGGCCGCCGAAGCCGAGCGTGCGGCCGCGGCGATCGCGGATCGGGAACATGATCCGCGAGCGGAAGCGGTCGTACTCGCCTCCCCCCCGGCCGCGCTGGGCCAGCCCGACCCAGCGCAGCTCCTCGACCTTGAACCCGGCCCGCTGGCCGCGCAGCAGGACTTTGTCCCAGGCGCTGGGCGCGTAGCCGACCGCGAAGGCGCGCAGGACCTCCTCGCCGAGGCCGCGCTGGGCCAGGTACTCGCGCGCCTTCGCCGCCTCGTCGGAATCCCAGAGGTAGGAGGCGTAGAAGCCCGCGGTGCGGTCGAGCAGCTCGCTGAGGCGGCGGCGCTGCTGGCGCTTGGCCTCCGCCTGCGGATCCTCGCGCTCGCGCTCCAGCTCGACCCCGTAGCGCTCGGCGAGCAGCTCCACCGCCTCGGCGAAGCCCAGGCCCTCCTTCTCCTCGACGAACTTGATCGTGTCGCCGCCCACCCCGCAGCCGAAGCAGTGGTAGAGCTTTTCCCCCGCGTCGACGGAGAACGACGGGGTGCGCTCCTCGTGGAAGGGACAGAGGCCGACCCAGCGCGTGCCCTGGCGGCGCAGGTCGGTGTGGGCCGAGATCACCTCGACGATGTCCACCGCCTGCTTGACCCGCTCGAGGCTCTCGGTCGAGATCAGCGCCACGCCGCCTCCTCGGGGATCGTCAGCTCTGCGAACTTGGCGATGCAGTAGCGGTCGGTCATCCCGGCCAGGTAGTCGGCGACGCGCTGGCAGTCGCTCGCGCCGGGCTCCAGCTCGGGCGCCTCGTTCGGATTCTCCATGTAGTGGTCGAAGAGGCCCCGCATCGCACGGCGCACCCGCTCGTGCTCGCTGCGCGCCAGCGGGCCGAGGTAGACCCGGTCGAACATGAACTTGCGCAGGCGCAGCATCGCGCCGCCGATCTCATCGCTCTGCGCGATATCGCCGGCCGCGCGGGAGTGCTCGACGATGTCGAGCACGAGGGTGTCGATCCGCGCCGAGCCCCTCGTCCCGAGCAGCTCGATCTCGGCCGCCGGCAGGTCCTCCGGCCGCAGGATCCCGGCCCGCAGCGCGTCGTCGATGTCGTGGTTGATGTAGGCGACGCGATCGACCAGCTTGACGATCCGCCCCTCCAGGGTCCCCGGCTTGTGCGAGCCGGTGTGGTTGAGGATGCCGTCGCGCACCTGCTCGGTCAGGTTGAGGCCACGCCCGTCGCGCTCCAGCACCTCGACCACTCGCAGCGAGTGCTCGTTGTGCTTGAAGCCGGCGCCGCAACGCTCGCGCAGGGCGGCGTCGAGCGCCTCCTCGCCGGCGTGGCCGAAGGGCGGGTGACCGAGGTCGTGGCCGAGCCCGATCGCCTCGGTCAGGTCCTCGTTGAGGCCAAGCGCGCGAGCCACCGTGCGGGCGATCCCGCAGGCCTCGATCGTGTGGGTGAGGCGGGTGCGGTAGTGGTCGCCCTCCGGGGCGACGAAGACCTGGGTCTTGTGCTTGAGCCGCCGGAAGGCCTTTGAGTGGACGATCCGGTCGCGGTCGCGCTGGAAGGGCGTGCGGACGGGGCTGTCGGGCTCCTCGACCCGGCGCCGCGCCGGATAGGAGCGCGTTGCCTCCGGGGTAAGGAACTGCTCCTCCCAGGCGCGCACCCGATCCTCAAACGTCACCGTTGCATCCATCCGTCGATCCTAAGGGTCGGCCTCGGCAGGGGTGGAGCGTCTTGTACTTTTTGCGCTCAGCGCATCGGGCGTCAGCCGGTCCACCTCCCTTCGCAAAAAGTTAAGCGGAACCCCTGGCCGGGACCGACCCTCACGCCGCGCTCCGCAGCTGGACATGAGCATGATGCTCGAGGGTCTCGCCCACCGCCCGCTCGACCTGGCGCAACGCCGTCTCATCGGCCTGCGGCGCCTCGGCCAGCGGGCTGCCGATCGCGGCGACCATGAAGCGGTGCGCCTCCTCGGAGAGCGGGAAGCCGCCGCCTTCGCAGCTGATGCAGACAACCCCGCCGGCCGCGCCCGAGAAGCCGCTCAGGTGCTCGGCCTCGCCGCAGTGCGCGCAGGATGCGAGCTCGGGCGAGAAGCCCGCCGCCAGCGCCAGCTTGAGCCGGAAGGAGAGCGCCGTCTCCAGGCTTGCGCCCCGCTCCGTCGCGGGGTCGTCGAGCAGCGCCAGGTAGCGGCAGAGCAGGTTGTAGGCGGGCGAGTTGGGCTCGGCCGAGTCGAGCAGGCGCAGCACCGCGTCGCAGGCGCGGGCGCCGGCGTTGAGCGCGGGACCGGAGGCGCGCAGGCGCGGGTAGCCGTCGACAGTTGCGACGCCGGTCACGGTGAGCAGCTCGCCCCGCCCTTCGTGCAGGACCAGGTCGAGGCGGAAGAAGGGCTCGAGGCGGCCGCCGAAACGCGACTTCGGCCGCCGCGCGCCCTTGGCGATCGCGCCGATCCGGCCCCGCGTCTTCGAGTAGAGGTGGAGGATGCGGTCGGCCTCGCCGTAGCGGATGCTGCGCAGCACCACCGCCTCTGTCTTCAGCGTCGTCCCGGCCATAGCCGGGCTACGGTGAACGACGAGCCGGACGGCTCGTTGCGGTCCGTAGCTGTATCCCTGCAGGAAGAAAACTACGACCGCTTGGGACGTTGACGGCGGCGGCGAAGACGGACCTGGCAGCTTGAACAGTGATAGGTCGAGCGGCCGGAGACGACGATGCGAACGATGGTGCCGTCGCAGCGCGGACAGGGCTCCCCCTCGCGCGTATGGACGAGGAACTCGTTTTGCATCGTGCCCTTCTCGCCGCGGCCATCGCGGTAGTCGTCGATCGAGGCGCCGCCGCCGTCGATCCCCGCTTCGAGCGCCGCGACGACCGCGTCGCGCAATGCCACGAGGTGCTCGGCCTTCATCGAGCCGGCGGGGGAGAGCGGGTGCAGGCGGGCGCGGAAGAGCGCCTCGTCGGCATAGATGTTGCCGACCCCGGCGACGCCGGACTGGTCGAGCAGGAACGACTTCAACGGGACGGTGCGGTTGGCGGCCATCTCCCCCAGCGCCTCTGGCGTGAAGGCGTCGGAGAGCGGCTCGATGCCGAGCTTGGCGAAGCGCTCGTCGAGCCCTGCATCGTCGATCAGGAAGGCCTCGCCAAAACGACGCGGGTCGGTGAACCAGAGCTCGCGGCCGTCGTCGAGGCTGAAGCGGGCACGCAGATGGCGCTCGGAGGCCGAGCGCTCGCCCTCGTACAGCCGCCGTCCCTCCGAGGGATCGAGCTTGCGCTCGCCCTCGACCAGGACAAGGTTGCCGGTCATCCGCAGGTGCATGACCAGGGTCCGCGCGCCGTCGAGCGCCAGCAGCAGGTACTTGCCCCGGCGGCCGAGCCCCTCGATCGTCGCCCCCTGGACAGCCCCCTCCAGCTTGGCGGGCGGCGTGGGACGGCACCAGCGCGCGTCGAGCGCCTCCAAATCCGCGATCCGCCGTCCGGTCAGCTCCGGATCGAGCTGACGACAGACGGTCTCGACCTCAGGTAGCTCGGGCATCCAGCAGTTCTACCGTGACTTCGTCTTTTTTCGCCTATAGGACGACTAAAGGCGAAGTCAGCTGGCGGTTGCTCGGGGGTGGGCTTTGAAGTAGGCGTTCTTCAGGCCCTCGCCCGACAGGTGGGTGTAGAGCTGGGTGGTCGAGATGTCGGCGTGGCCGAGCATCTCCTGGACGGCGCGCAGGTCGCAGCCGCCCGCCAGCAGGTGGGTGGCGAAGCTGTGGCGCAGGGTGTGCGGGCTCATCTGCCCCGCGAGGCCGGCGTCGCGGGCGTTGCGCTGGACGATTTTGTAGAGGCCCTGACGGCTCAGCTGGCCGCCGCGGAAGTTGACGAAGAGCTTCGACTCGTGGTGCTCTCCGACCAGCTTCGGCCGGCCGCCGCGCAGGTAGGAGGAGATCGCCGCGATCGCCTTGCGGCCAAGCGGCACCAGCCGTTCCTTGCCCCCCTTGCCGCGAGCGCGCAGGAAGCCCTCGTGCAGGTCGATGTCGCCAAGCTCCAAGCCGATTGTCTCCGAGGCGCGCAGTCCGCAGGCGTACATCACCTCGAGCAGCGCCCGGTCGCGCAGGGCCGTCGGCTCGCTGCCGCTTGGCGCCGCCAGCAGCTTCTGCACCTCGGCGTAGTTGAGGACCTGGGGCAGCTTCCTGGCCCGGCGCGGCGCGCTGAGGGCGGCGGTCGGATCGTCGCCGATCAGCTCGTCGCGGCGCAGCTGCTTGTAGAAGGAGCGCAGGCAGGCGGCCTTGCGGTGGACCGTCGCCGAAGAGCAGGCGGGGCGCTCGTTGCCGGTCGCCAGCTCGGCCAGGAACTCGCTGATGTCGGCCGGGCCCGCGGCAAGCGCGTCGAGGTGATGCGCGGTGAGGTACTCGCCGTACTGGTGCAGGTCGGTGCGGTAGGCGTCGAGGGTGTTGCGGGAAAGGCCTCGCTCCAGCTCCAGGTAGGAGAGGAAGTCGAGGACGAGGCCCTCAAAGCGGGACTCTGTGGCAGAGGGCGATGGGGTGGCGACGACCATGGCGGGGAGGTTCTCCTTCGATCATCACAACCCTGGGTTGGCAAGGGACCATGCGGTAGGCCGCCGGCGGGTCCTGTCGCGGGGTGAGGGGGGCTGCGGGCAGT
>DASXKW010000020.1:0-7044 GCA_036496625.1 Solirubrobacterales bacterium
GAAGCTGCGCGAGGACGAGACCGGCTTCTGCGCCGTCACCTGGGGAGACAGCGACCCGGGCGGGCCGCGCAGCGCCCCGGAGGCGCTGGAGCGGCTCGACTCGACCGAAGAGTTCTGGCGCAACTGGCTGCGCGCCGGCAACTTTCCCGATCACCCATGGCGGGTCCACCTGCAGCGCTCGGCGCTGGTTCTGAAGGGCCTCACCTACGCGCCCAGCGGCGCGATCCTCGCCGCCCCGACCACCTCGCTGCCCGAGACCCCGGGGGGCGAACGCAACTGGGACTACCGCTACAGCTGGATCCGCGACTCGACCTTCAGCCTCTGGGCCCTGCACACGCTCGGCTTCGACCAGGAGGCGCGCGACTTCATGCGCTTCATCCTCGACGTCTGCAAGGACCACCCCGACCTGCAGATCATGTACGGGATCGGCGGCGAGCGCGACCTGACCGAGCGCACGCTCGACCACCTCGGCGGCTACGGAGGGGCCAGCCCGGTCAGGGTCGGCAACGGCGCCTACGACCAGCGCCAGAACGACGTCTGGGGCGCCCTGCTCGACTCGATCTACCTGCACGAAAAGGCGCTGCGGGGAAGCGGCACGCCGGCCGACCGGCAGCTGATCCGCTACCAGGTCGAAGCGGCGATCGCCGCCTGGCCGCATCCCGACCAGGGAATCTGGGAGTCGCGCGGGGAGCCCCGGCACTACGTCTCCTCGAAGCTGATGATCTGGGTCGCGGTCGACCGCGGCGCCCGCCTCGCCAACAGCCTCGGCTTCGAGGGGGTGGCCGAGGAGTGGGAGCGGACCGCGGCGGGAATGCGCGAGGAGATCCTCGAGCGCGGCGTGCGCGACGGCGTCTTCCGCCAGCACTACGAGACAGACGCCCTCGACGCCTCCACCCTGCTGATCCCGCTGCTGCGCTTCCTGCCCGCCGACGACCCGCGCGTGCGGGCCACGGTCGAGGCGATCAAGGACGACCTGACCGAACACGGCCTCGTCCTGCGCTACAAGGTCGAGCAGACCGACGACGGCCTCAGCGGCGCCGAGGGCACCTTCCTGATCTGCTCCTTCTGGCTCGCCTCCGCCCTCTCGGAGATCGGCGAGAGCGGGCAGGCGCGGGCGCTCTGCGAGCGGCTGCTGGAGGCAGCCGGCTCGCTCGACCTCTACGCCGAGGAGCTGGAGGCGCTGAGCGGTCGTCACCTCGGCAACTTCCCCCAGGCCTTCACCCACCTGGCGCTGATCAACGCGGTCTCGCACGTGATCGCCGACGAGCAGCGCAGCGACGGCGGGCCGACCGCGGTCTTTACCGAGATGGGGGGCGTTCGGGAGGACGGACAATAGATTTCGCCTGCCTAGATCTGTTCGCTGACAGACAATAGATTTCGTTTGCTCTATATTGCTCGCCACATGGCAAGCGGGGAACGCGACAAGGCAAACGATCTGTTCACCGCCCTCGGGCACCCGGCGCGCCGCCGCGTCCTGCGCAAGATGATCCAGGGGGGCGGCGAGGTCAGCCCGCGAGAGCTGGCCGCCAGCCTCTCCGAGCCGCTCGGCGCGGTGAGCTACCACGTCAGGGTCCTGGCCGAATGCAAAGCGGTCAAGCTGGTGCGCACGGAGCGGGTCCGCGGCTCGACCCAGCACTTCTACCGCCCCGCCGTCAAAGCCGAGTGGGCTCGCTCGGCGCTGGCGACGACCAGGGACCGGGCGAAGAAAAATCGGCCGCGGGGGGAGGAGAAAGGCTGACCGGGCCCTTTATGTAGGCAGGCCGTGAACGACAGGGACGACATCCGCACCACCAGGGTCGAGGACAGGGCACTCGAGTCCGCCGTGCTGCAGCACGTCCTCGCCCTCCACCCCACAGCGGTCACGGTCGATGAGCTGGCCCGCGAGCTTGCCTGCGGCGAGGACGCCTTCGACGAGCGCGATGCGATCGAACGGGCAGTGCGTGACCTGACCGGAACGGGTCTCCTGCACGGCAGCAAGACGTTCGTCTTGCCGACCCGGGCGGCACTGCGCTTCGACGAGCTGCTCGGCGAATAGGGACCCTGGGAATCGGCCGGCCTTCGGTACCATCGCGGTGGATTTGACTCCCGCGCCGTTCAAAGTCCAAAGCAGGCAGGAGGGGGGCGTGCTCATGATCCTCGTCGAGGGCGAGTTGGACATGAGCACGGCGCCCGAGCTCGAGCGAGCCCTGAACGAGCCCCTGACGGCACCGGACTCGAGCCTCCTGGTCGACCTGAGCCGCTGCGAATTCATCGACTCGACCGGCATCGCCCTGATCGTCAGGACCTGGCAGGGCCTCGGCGGCGAGGGCAGCTTCTCGCTTTGCGGGCTCGGCGATCAGGTCAAGCGGGCGCTCGAGGTCACCGGCCTCGAGTCGACGATCCCGACGCACCCGAGCCGCGACGACGCGTTGACCCAGCTGCGCGCCTGAACCTTGTGGCGCCCCCTCCTCAGCCTCGGCATCGTCGCCCTCTGCTTCTTTGGCCTGACCGTCTCGGCCTCGCCGCGGGGGGGGAACATCGTGATCCGTGGCGCCGAGTCGGGCTCGCACCTGCAGCTCACGGTCAGCGGCTCGCAGCTGTTCGTCAACGGCCGCCTGTCTGGGGATAGGCCGGTGGGTTGCCGCCTCGCGCGCGGCTACCGCCGTGCCTCCTGCCGGCTCGAAGAAGCCTCCTCGATCGTCATCGAAATGAGCTCGGCCAACGACAAGGTAGAAGTCCTCGACCCGCTGCCCGTGCCGCTCACGGCCTATCTCGGCGCGGGCTCGGACAAGCTGATCGGCAATGCCGAGGCGGACACCTGCTACCCGCAGGGGAGCGCCCGCAACCGCTGCGTCGGCGGCGGTGGCGACGACATCTGCATCGCAGGCCCGGCCAACACCGACTGCGTCGGCGGCGCCGGCAACGACTACTGCAAGATGAGCGACGGCAGCGACGGCTGCTGGGGTGGCCCGGGACGAGACGAATGCCTGATGGGCGCCGGCAGCGACGGCTGCCACGGCGAAGGCGGCGACGATCGCCTCTTCGGCGGCCCGGGAAGCGACCAGCTCTACGGCGGCGAGGGCACCGACTACTGCGACGGCGGGCCGGGGGTCGGCCGCTCACACGAATGCGAGGCCGGCCCAGGGCACTGAACCCCGGTCAGCGGTTCAGGAGAAAGCCCTCGACCGCCTCGGCGGTCTCCTCCGGCGACTCCCAGAGCACGTTGTGGCCGTTTGGCACCGTGGTCGACGTGAGCAGGTCTCCCAGGGCCTCCCGGTAGCGCAGCTCCAGCGCCGCGCCGTCGATCAGCGGGACGGCGGCGCGAACGACGAGCGTCGGGAGCTGGACGATCGGCGGCGCCGGCAGCGTCATCTCGCTCCAGGCGACCACCGATGCGCTCGGGCAGAAGCTGAAGCGGAATCGGCCGTCAGGGCCCTTGCGAACGTCGTCGCGCACGTAGGCGGCCACCACCTCGCGGGGCGCGGCGACGATCGAGTCGCTGGAGAGGAGCGCGTTGAGGGCGCCGTCGACGGTGGCGAAGCTCCAGTCGAGGCGGTCTATTTCGGCGCTGCGAAGCGCCCGCTCGGCGGCCACTTCCATTCCCGGATCGAGCAGGACGAGCCGATCCGTGCGATCGGCGATCCGGCCCGCCGCCTCGGCCACCAGGCGGCCGCCGAGGCTGTGGCCGACCCAGCTCACCCTCTCGACGCCAGCCGCGTCGATCGTCTCGAGCAGGTCATCGACGTGGGTGGAGATATTCCAAGGCGGCTTTCGCCCCGAGGCGCCGTGACCGCGCAGGTCGACCGCGATCACCGACCTGCCCCTGGCGAGGAGGCCGCGGGCCAGGCGATCGAAGATCCGCCCGTGCTGCGTGACGCCGTGCACGCAGACGACGCTGTTCGAATCCGCCGTTCCCCAGCGGTGGGTTTTCAGCACCATCGTTCGAGCTCCCTCCTGCCGATCAGCTCTCGATCGTCGTTTGTCTGGCGCCGAGCGCCTTGCGAACCGCTTCCGCCGTGTCCCCGGCGAGCTCCTGCATCATGTTGAAGTGATTGCCCTCCACCTCGACGGTCGAGTGGGGGTATCGCCACGGCTCGACCCGGGCGTCCTCGGCGCCGAAGACGATGTCCCAGATCTGTTCGCGCGCCCGAACCACGATCGTCGGGGTGGGGATCTCGGGCGGCTCCCACTCCCCGAGGATCCGCATGTAGCCAGCCATCGCCAACAGGCGATCGTCATCGACCGGAAAGCCGGCCCGCACGGCCTCGCTCGTCCAGGTCAGCACGTTCGGCATCAGCTGGTCGAGCACGTCGCCTTCAGGCCAATAGGAATCGAGCAGGACCAGCGTCGCCGGAGCGACCCCGGCACGCTCGAGCTCCGCCGCGACGGCATGGGCAAGCCAGCCGCCGGTCGAGTAGCCGACCAATGCGAAGTCCGATCCGAGCCCCCCGGAGACGATCGCCTCCGCCAGTGCCCGGGCCGCCACGCCGATGTCGGCGGGCAGCGGCTCGCCGGGGCCGAACCCGGGCAGGCGCAGGGCCGAGACCGCGTGCCTGCCGCGGAACGGCGCCGCGAACCGAGCGTACTCGTGGGGGCCCGACATCGCGATCGCCGACGGGATCAGCACGAGTCCGGGCGACTCAGAGCCTTCCGCGAGCCGGACGATCCTGGGCCCGTCGCCGTCCTGCGGGAGGGCGTCGGTCGCGCGGAACTTCGAGGCGGCGGAGAGCATCTCGGCGAACTCGGCCTGTGTGCCACAGGCAACCGCATCGGCCAGCAGGGGCATGAAGGTCCCCCCGCCCGAGCCCCCGAGGCCCGTGACGGACGAGTCCGCGCTGGGCTTCCCGGCGGCCGCATTCGTCGCCTCGACCAGCAGATATTGCGCCACGCCGGTGACGGTCGGATTGCTGGCAAGGGCGAAGACCGGCATCTGGAGGCCGGTCTCGGAGGCGAGCCGGTTGCGCAGCTCGACCGCAGCGAGCGAGTCGAAGCCGAGCTCGACGAACTCGCGCTGCGGATCCACCTCCTCGGGCGAGTCGTGGCCGAGCACGGCGGCGGCGTGCTCGCGAACGAGGTCGACGACGACGGCCTCGCGCTCGGCCTCGGGAACGCCATCGAGGCGCTCCAGCAGAGTGGCGCTCCGGGCGCGCTCGGAGCTGCGCACCAGTGCCGAGAAGACGGGCGACAGCGCACCCGCCGCGGCGAGCTTGCGAAGCGTGGCTCGCTGAAGCTTCGCCGGCACGAGCAATGCCTCGGAACGTCGACCGGCGGCGTCGAACAACCCGGCGATCTGCTCGGACGGCATCGTCGCCAGGCCGATGCTCTCGAGATGGGCGCTGCCGCGCGCATCGCCCGATTCGCCCTGCAACCAGCCGCCCCAGGCCAATGAGGCGGCAGGCAAGCCCGCAGAGCGACGATTCGCCGCCAGCGCATCGAGGAAGGCGTTGGCGGCTGCGTAATTGGCCTGGCCGGGGCTTCCCAGCATGCTCGCGGCGGAAGAGAACACGACGAACCGAGAGAGCTCCATCCCCTCGGTGAGCTCGTGCAGATTCCAGGCTCCGTCGACTTTGGGGCGCATCGCCGATGCCAGGCGATCCCGATCGAGCGAGCCGAGGACGCCGTCGTCGACCACCCGGGCCGCGTGGAACACCGCCCCGAGGGGGCGATCCGGAGGGATCGAGTCGATCAGCGCCTGCAACCGGGCGCGGTCGGCGAAGTCGCAGGCGACGATCGTCGCCTCGGCGCCGAGCTCCGCCAGCTCGGTCGCGAGCTCCTTCGCACCCTCGGCCTCCTCGCCGCTGCGGCCGGCGAGCAGCAAGTGGCGGACGCCGTGGCCCGAGGCGAGACGACGGGCGATCAAGGCGCCGAGGCCGCGGGTGCCGCCGGAGATCAGGACCGTTCGCTCGGGGTCGATCGGCTCGACGACCGCGTCGTCGTCTTCGACCCTGACCAGGCGCGGGGCCCTCAGGAGGCCGTCTCGGATCGCGAGCTGGGTCTCCCCCTCGAGCGTGAGCGCGGAGGGCAGCGCCCGAAGCGATGCCTCGGCCCTGTCGACGTCGACCAGTGCGAAGCGCCCCGGGTGCTCCGCGACGGCCGAGCGCACCAGGCCCCAAATCGGCGCCATGGCCAGGTCGGGGGACTCCCCCTCCGCAACCGCGACCGCGCCCTCGGTGAGGAAGACGAGACGCCCGCCCTCGAAACCCCTGGCCTCGATCCACGCTTGCGCGAGCTCGAGCGCGGCCCGAGCGGCTGCCCGAGCGGCTTCGGGGCAACTGCCCTCTCCAAAGTCGAGCGAGCGGAAGTCGGCGAGGACGATCCCGGGAACGCGTGCTGCGCCCCCGCTCGCGTCGAGCAGCGCCGCCGGATCGGGGTAGCGCTCGGCGCCCTCGAATCCGGCGATCTCGACCTCGCCGAGGATCGCCGGAGGGGTTTGCAGACTGCCGTCGCCGGCGCCCGCCTTGACCTGCGACCACTCGAGTCGGTGAAGCGACTGTCGGTTGACGGCATCACTCAGCTCATCCGCGTCGACCGCGCGCCCGGCGACCGTGCCCACCGATGCGACAGGAACGCCCGATGGGTCGAACGCCGCCCAAGCGAGGCCGTTGTCCGTGGAGGGGCTGATCCGCAAACGCAGCGAGCCAGCGCCGCGGGAGGCGATGTGGAGATCGCGCCAGGCGAACGGCAAGAGCGGCTCAGCCACCGTTCCATCGGCCGTCCCACCGGGCGCCATGTAGATGCCGGCATGAGAGGCCGCGTCCAAGAGCGCCGGGTGCAGGCCGTAGCGCTCTGCTTCTGCGGCCTGCTCCTCAGACAGCGACACCTCGGCAAAGACAGTCTCGCCCTCTCGCCAGGCGGCGGTCAGGCCCTGGAAGGCGGGGCCGTACTCCAGGCCCGCCTCGGCGAGGCGGTCATAGAGGAACTCGACGTCGAGCGGCTCGGCTGCCTCGGGGGGCCAGGCCTCGAGCGGCTCTTGCGGCTCTGGGGCCTCTTCGCTGAGCAGGCCGGAGGCGTTTTGGGTCCACTGGGCGGGCTCTTCGTCCTTTTGGGCCTCGGGGCGCGAGTGGA
>DASXKW010000021.1:0-13615 GCA_036496625.1 Solirubrobacterales bacterium
CGGGGGCGGCGGGCGACACAACCGATGGTGGTCAGACCTCCGGGTCGACACCCAGGCTAGGAGTCAGCCCGTCGCCTTCCCGAGAACCAACCGGCCCGGTCGGACACCAGCCGCCGACCGTGGGCCGACGATGACAGTGACTCCAGGCTAGGGCCTGAAGATGAAGTTCCGCGCTCAAAGCTCAGCGCTCCGCTCCGTTTCGTAGCCTTCCTCGATGGCCGGCTTCACTTTCGACCACCTCGCGACGCCGCCCGCCGGCGCCGTCAAGCTCGCGATCGAAACGAATGGCTGAGGGCGGGCCCACGGCCCGCCGGTATCGCAATGCCGCCCGGCTACTACTCCACCCGAAGCGGCTCTGGCGCGAGCACCGGCGCTGGGCGATCGGGCTGATCGCCGCGACGATCCTGGCGATCGGCGGGGTCGTGGTCGCCTACTCGTTGCTGAAGCGTCCGGCCGATGTCCACAACGCCGCGGTCCCCTTCAAGCCCGAAAAGCCGAAAAAGCCGAAGGCGCGGACGGTCAACTGGCCGATGTTCGGATTCAACAGGGCGCGGACGCGCTACCTGCCCGCAAGGGGGGTCAAGCCCCCCTTCCGCCTTCTCTGGCACTACACGGACCGGCCCCTGCTCGAGTTCCCCCCCGTCTATGCCCGCGGCAAGCTCTACGCCGTCAACAACGACGGCACCGCCTTCGCGCTCGACGCGAACACCGGCAGGGTCCTCTGGAAACGCCGGATCGGGCATCTCAACGCCTCCTCGCCCACTTATTCCAAAGGTCGTCTCTACATCGTCAATCTCGTTCCCGGCCACGTCGTCAAGCTCGATGCCAGGACCGGCAAGATCCTCTGGAAACGAGCCCTGCCCGGGCGCGCCGAGTCATCGCCGCTCGTCCTCGACAGGACCCTCTACTTCGGCTGCGAAAACGATCAGCTCTTCGCGCTCAGCACGCGCAACGGCAACGTTCGCTGGGCGACCACCCTGGGCGGACCGGTCAAGTCCGCTCCCGCCTACCGCCACGGCGTCCTCTACGTCGGCGACTACGGCGGCTACATGAACGCCGTCAGGGCCTCCAGCGGCAAGCTGATCTGGCAGAGCGGCTCACTCGGGCCCGGATTCGCCGCCTCCGGCGCCTTCTACTCGACCCCGGCCCTGGCCTTCGGGCGCGTCTACGCAGGCAACAACGACGGTCGGGTCTACAGCTACGACCAGGCCGACGGGACGCTCGCCTGGACCCACTCGACCGGCGGCTACGTCTACTCCGGCCCGACCGTGGTCAGCACCCCGAGCGTCCCGCCGACCGTCTACGTCGGCTCCTTCGACGGCAACATCTACGCGCTCGACGCGAAGGACGGCGAAACCCGCTGGTCGCACCCCACCGGCGGGCAGGTGATCGGCTCGCTCTCGGCGGTCGGCAACATCGTCTATGTCGCCGAGTTCACCAACACCTCGACCATCGGCTACGACATGCGGACCGGCCACCGCGTCTTCCGTTACAAGACCGGCGCCTACACGCCGGTCATCTCCGACGGTCGGCGTATCTACCTGACCGGCTACTCCAGCATCAATGCGCTGGAACCGGTGTGGCCGAAGGCGAAGGCGCGATCAAAACGGAAGCGCTCCTCCCCTCGCCGACAAGCGCACCGCGCTGGAGTAGGTGCAGCGGAACCCGCACGGAGAGGCGGGAACGGAACCGGGTCAGGGTGAATTCATAGGAGACCGGCTTCGATTCCACCCGGCGGAATGCGGGTGACAGGAGCCGGCGAGCGTTGCGGCCGGCGGCCTGGGCGGAGCCGACCAGATCGATCTCGCGAAGCGGCGGCAGCGCCCCTTCGGCGAACTGGGCTCCTAGGTAGTAGCGCAGCGGCTGGCTCCCGGCATAGCGGCTGGTGACCACGGCGGTGCCGGGTGCCAGAGAGCCGATCTCGGCCGCGGCATTGCGCAGGTCCTCCCGCTGCAGGCGCGGCAGGCGGTCGATCTCAAGGGTGAAGGCAAGCGAGCAGAGACAAAACGCGGCCGCCAGGCCGAGACCGGCCCAACCCGCCCGCCTGACCCCGAACCCGGCCGCCAGGACCAGCAGCAGCGGCACGAACATCGGCAGCAGGTTGCGCCCGTCGAGGTAATCGGCGCCGAGGAAGCCGAGCAGGAGCGGCATCGCCACAGCCCCACAGCCGACGAGCGCCGCGATGCCGGCGCCGCGATGCTCGTCGCGGTCCCCGCCCCAGAGCAGCAGCGCGATGGCGGCGACGGCAAGCGCAAGGGGAACGCCAAGCGGGATCGGCCCCGGCTGCCGGGTGCCGTGCTCGTCGCCGTTGTCAGCGCCGAGGAGCTTCGCCCCCGCGCGTTCGAGCCGGTGTTCGAGTGGCTGCCGAGAGATCCAGCCGGCGTGGGCGTTCGCGGCCTGTCGCTGAGCGATCGGGACCAACAGCGCCGCCGCCGCGACGACGGCGAGGACCGCCACGGCGGGGCGGCGCCGGTTGCCACCGAGGATCAGCACCGCCGTCTCGGCCACGACCACGAAGCCGGCGAAGTAGTGGGTCGCGATCGCCAAGGCCGAGAACACAGCCCACCAGGCGAGGTCCCGCGGGGCGCCGCCCCGGCGAGCCCGGGCGAAGAAGAGGAAGGAGAGCGCGGTCAGCAGGAAGACCAGCGCATAGGCGCGGGCGTCTTGGGAGAACCAGATCAGCACCGGGCTGACGGCGACCGCGGCGGCGGCGATCAGACCGGCCCGCCGCGGCAGCGGCAAGGCGACCGCGCAGAGATAGACGATGGCGATGGAGGCCGTCCCCGTCAGCGCCGAGAGAGAGCGCATCCAGACTTCGCCGGTCCCGAACGGTCGCGACCAGATCCAGGCAACGAGGTAATACAGTGGCGGCGTCGACTCGCTGTGGGAAACCGCCGAGAGGGTCGAGAAGAGGCTGGGATGGAGCACGCGGCCGACGGTGACCGCCTCGTCGTAGCGATAGCTCTGCAGGTCGAGGGTCGCGAAGCGCAGCAGGGCCCCGAGCAGAACGATCCCGGCCAGCGCGACCAGATGCGGCGAAGCGACGATGCGACGTATCGCCGGCATTGACTGCCGGCGATGATGGTTTAGCTACATAAAACCCAAATGAGTAACTCAATCGGCAACCGCCGGAACGATCGGGAGCGTGATCGTGACCGCAGATCCGCTCGCCCGGACCTCTCCCCCGTGGCGCTCTGCCGTTGCCTTGACGATCGCCAAGCCGATTCCCGAGCCCGTACGCTCAACCGCCTCCTCGGCGCGCCAGAAGCGCTCGAAGGCCACCTCCTCGGCGCCCGGCGGGAATCCCGCCCCTTCGTCTTTGACCGCCACCTCGACCCGCCCGTCCACGATCTTCATCGAGATCTCGACCCGGCCGCCGGGAGGGCCATGCACGGCCGCGTTTTCAAGCAGGTTCTCCAGGCTTCGCGCCAGTGCATCGGGCTCGCCGATCACCGTCGCCGAACCCTCGATCCGGGTGACGACATCGGGATTCCCGGCGCTGACCTCGGCAACGGTTCGCTCTAGGCGCACCGGCCGCTCGGGCGCAGCCGCACCGGTCTCGCGCTCGAGCACGAGCAGGTCGTCGACGAGGCGGCGCAGGCGCTCCGCATCCCCACGCAGGTCGGCGACGACCTCCTCGCCGGCGCCATGGCGCGAGAGGAAGTCGACGTTGCCGATCAATGAAGTGAGTGGTGTCCTCAGCTCGTGACTTGCGTCGGCAAGGAAGCGCCGTTCCCGCTCACGCGAGCGCTCGAGCGCGGCGAGCATGCCATTCAGAGCGCGGGCCAGATCGCCGATCTCCTCCGGCGTCGCCGGCTCCGCCAGCCGTCGGGAAGCGTCGCCGGTGCGCCCGATCGTCGTCGCTGAGGATGAAAGCTGACGCAGCGGCCGCACGCTGCGCCTGGTCAGAAAAGCCGCCGCCAGGCCTCCCGCGACGACCGCGGCCGCCCCGCAGAGCAGAAGCAGCAGGCTGAGCTGGTGCAGGGTGTCTTCGATGTCGGCGGTGCTGGAGGCGACCAGCACGACACCTCCGGCGGCCGAACCGCTGACGTCGGCGATCGGCGCCGCAAACACCCGGATCGGTTCTCCGTCGAGCTCGGCGTCCGCGAAGCCGCTGCTCCCGTGCAGCGCGGCGGCGATCTCGGGCCCGCGCGGGAGCAGCTTTGCTCCCAGGGCGAGCGAGCGAGCGACGATCGCCCGGTCGCGATCGAGGACCTCGACGCTCAGCTGCCTGCCGGAGAGCGGCGATTCAAGCGCACCGGGAGCGGTGAGAACCGCCGGCGCCGAGACGCTGAGACGCGCGACTTCGATCGCTCGACGGCGCAGGCTTTGGTCCAGCGAAGCGTGCATCTGGTTGCTGACGATGACCCGCGCGCCGACTCCGAAGACGATCACCGCGAGCAGCACCGCCGCGATCGAGGCGACGATCAGGCGAAGGTTGAGGCTGCGAGCCCTCACCCGTCGAGTATGAAGCCGACCCCCCGCACGGTCCGGATCATCGACGGCTCGCCGAGCTTGCGCCGCAGCCTTCCGACGTAGCGATCGACGATGTTGCTCACCGCGGCCCCACTCCAGATTCGCTCGATCGCGGCATCGCGGGAGACGACGGCGCGGGGATCGAGCAAGAGCAGCTCGAGCAATTGGCTCTCGCGGGCGCTCAATTCGATCGCGCGCCCCCCCGCTCTTTGGGCCGTGTTGGTCGTGGTGTCCAAGGTGAGTCCCGCAAAGCTGAGGCGGTCGCTGCGGTCGCGCCCGCGCCGGGTGAGGGCATGGAGCCGGGCGACGACCTCGTCGATGGCAAACGGCTTGACCACGTAGTCATCGGCTCCGGCATCGAGCCCGCGCACCCGGTCCTCGACAGCGTCCCGTGCGGTCAGCATCAGGACGCCACCGGTGAGGCCCTTGTCGCGCAGTCGCCGGCAGACATCGATGCCGCTGAGCCCGGGCATCGCGACGTCGAGCACGACCAGGTCGGGCGCCGAGTCCTCCGCCATCGCCAGGGCAGCCCCGCCGTCGGCCGCGGAGCGCACCTCAAAGCCCTCCACCCCGAGGCTCCGCTCCAGCATCCGTCGGACCGGAGCATCGTCCTCGACGACCAGGACCCGCTCCGCCACGCGCTCAGTCACCCGCCACGTCGCGACGCAGAAAGACCAGAGCGGCGGCGATCAGGGCGGGCACCCCGTAGAGCGCGCAGACCCAGGCGGCGCGAACGATCGGAGCCCAGTCGATCGGCGAGCGCAGAAGGCCCTGCCAGGCGTTGAACTGGGTGCTGAGCAGGTAGGGACCGAGCCCTTCGAGGCCGGGCAGTATCCCGATCAGCTGGACCAGGAGGGAGAACATCAGCGTGCCGACGATCGCCGCGGCGCTGTTGCGAAACACGGTCGAGAAGAGCAGGCCGATGGAGGCGATCGCGAGGATCGGGATCAGGTAGACGAGCAGGCTGGCGCCGACCAGCATCAGGCCTTCGCTTGCCGACACCGTGGTGCCGGAGAGGCTGACGATCGAGTTGAAGCCCGAAGCGAGAATGCCGGCCCCAAGGGAGACGGCGCCGGTGATGGCGATCGCCGCAACCGCATAGGTGAAGGTCGCGAGGACCTTGCCGGCGAAGACCTGGTGGCGCTCGACCGAGCGGGTGAGGAGGGTCTTCAGGGTGTCGTGGCGATCCTCGGAGGCGACTATGTCCCCGGCGACCAGGGCGGTGATCAAGGGGAACATCCATACCGACCCGAACAGCAGCAGCACCAGCGGGATTGCCAGCCCGGTGTCGTGGACGTAGCGGCCGAAGGCGACGTCGTTGGGACTGTCGCCGCGGGTGACCAAGGCGACGACGAAGATGATCGGCACCAGCGCCGCCGCCCCCAAGCCGAGGTAGGTGCGCTTTTGGGCGCGCAGCTTGCGCAGCTCCCAGCGATAGACGGTGAGGACGCCCGGGTTCATGCGGCGCCCTCGAGCGCTCGCTCGCGCTTGGCGGTTTCCGCCTCCTCGCCCTCGGTCAACCTGAAGAAGAGGTCCTCGAGCGTCGCATGGCGGGAGCTCAGCTCGACGGTCAGGGCTCCCGACTCGGCCAGGGCCAGCGAGAGCGCCCCGACCGCCTCCTCGCTCTCGGCGCTGAAGGTGAGGCCGCGCTCGGATGCGGCCCGCACCTCGCCGATGCCCTGCTGGGCCTCGGCGACCCGGCGGGCGCGCTCGTCGTCGCTGGTCCGCAGCAGGTAGCCGCTGCCCGCCTGGCGCCGCAGCTCCTCCAGCGAGCCCTGGTAGGCGACCCGGCCTTCGCGGACGATCGCCACCCGGTTGCAGAGTTCTTCGACCTCGGTCAGCAGGTGGCTGGAGAGGAGCACCGTCATGCCCTGGCCGGAGAGGTTGCGAATCAGGTCGCGCATGTCGCGCATCCCACCGGGGTCCAGGCCGGTCGCCGGCTCGTCGAGAAGGAGCAGGCGCGGCGCCCGCAGCAGCGAGGCGGCGATGCCCAGGCGCTGGCGCATCCCGTGCGAGTAGGCGCCGACCCTGTCCTTGGCGCGGTCGCTGAGGCCGACGATCTCCAGGGCCTCCTCGATCCTGCCCTTGGCGCCGTTCCCGTCGAGGGCCGCGAATAGATCGAGGTTGGTGCGACCGTTCAGATAGGGATAGAACGACGGCGCTTCGACGAACCCCGCGACGCCCTCGAGAGCCTTCACGCTGACCTGGGGATCGCGGCCGAAGAGGCGGACGCTGCCGGCGCTCGGGGCGATCAGGCCCAGCATCATTCGCAGCGAGGTGGTCTTGCCGGCCCCGTTGGGCCCCAGGTAGCCGAAGACGTCGCCGGGCTCGACGCTCAGGTCGACGTTGTCGACCGCGACCAGCTCGCCGTAGCTCTTGCAGAGGCCGCGGACCTCGATCGGCTTCGGTTCGGCCACCGTCAGAGCGCCCTCGCCGCAGCCTCCGCCGCGGCTGGGGGGACCGAGCCGATCACGACGTAGTCGACTCCGGAGCGGCTGAAGCGCAGCAGGGTTCCGAGCGCGGTATCGAGCTCTTCGCCCTGAGCGCCGTTGATCGAGACCTTCGGCAGGCTGAGGCCGCCTTCGGAGGTCGAACCGGTTTCTTCGCCCGGTTCGCTCGCCGACTCGATCACGGCGATGCCGCCGAGCCCCTTGCCGTAGGTGGCAAGCGCCGCGGTCTTGCCGTCGACTTCGATGCCGCGAACTTCGCCCTGGGGAAGTCCGGCCAGAGAGCTCGGCGCAACCAACTGGAAGTCGAGGCTCTTCTGCACGGCTTCGGTGCCGACCACCGAGCTCGGGTCCTTGTGGTCGCCGGCGGCTTCGGAGCTCGGCGAGAGGTCGACGACCTTGGCGCCTTGCGGTGCTGAGATTTCGAAGACCGAAGCAGAGACCGCTTCAAAGGAGACGTCGGTGGCCTCGAGCTGGAGCACCGGCGAGCTCGACGTGCTGGAGTAGATCGCCGCCCGCAGGGGAGTGCCGTTGGCGGCATCCCAGGCGACCTCGGCCCCTCCGAGCAGACCGCCGTCGTGCCTGGGCGCAGCGTGGAGGGTGTAGGTGGCCTGGCCCGCCACGTCGGAGGGAATCGCGCCGCTCAGTTCGGCGTGCTTTTCGACTTCGGCAATCTTTGCTTCGATCTCTCCCAGGGCCGGGACGCCCTGCTGCTCGGAGCCGGCATCTTTGCCGCCTTCTTCCGGCAGCGCACCCTTGAAGACGGTTTCCGAGCTGCCGTCATAGATTTCGAAGTGGTGGTTGGAGACCAGCACCTGGCTGTCGCCGCCGCCCCCTTCTGACTGCAGCTCGAGTCGCAGCTTGCCGCCGCCTTCCGGCGAAGCCCAGAGACGTCCGCTCGCCCCCGCGAGAGGCGGATCGGTGCCTTCGATGCTGGAGGCGTCGACGAGATGGTTGGTGAACTGGATCCGGGCGCTGATGCCGGGGACCGACGGGGCTCCGAGCGCGTCATGAACGGCGTTGGCAAGAGGCTTCGGCGCCGGCTTCGGGCCACCGCCGGACATCGCCGTCGCCACGGCGGCGACGCCGATCGCCGCGGCGACGGTCACGGCGCATAGGGCGAGAAGTCTGCGGGTTGAGATGCGGCGGAGCGCGGTCACGACGGCCTCCTTGGGAGCGGGAATGAGGTCAGGCTAGGCCGTGAGTCTGAAATTACTCTGACACTTTGCGCTCTTCGGCCGCAGAGCGCCGGACTCTCATCTGGGTTTCAGCTAACTCAGCAACGCTTCGCCGATGCCCCCGGCTCGATCCGAGCGCCGGCGTCGCCATGCGCCGATCCCGTTCTGGCGCAGGGCGCGGCGGATCTTCCTCCTTGCCGCTATCGCCTGCCTGATCCCTGCCGGGGTCTCATACGTAGGCGCGATGAGCGAAAAGCACAACGTCGGCCTCGGCGTCTCCAGCGTCGAGTGGCTGCGACAGCACGGCGGGGGCGCCCTCGTCACCCAGATCGAGAATTGGTACTACACGTTGAACGCGCCCGAAAAAGGCGGGCCTCCACTTCGCTCCCTGCCCCAGGTCGGGTTGGCCGATGCTCAGGGATCCGGTGAATCGGCGGCAGAACCCGCCTATCGACCGCCGAGGGTCGTGCCGATCATCCACCCGGCGCTCCCAGGCGAGGGAGTCTGGAAGAAGGCAGCAGCCAATGCGGGCCCGCGTCCGCCAGTGCTTCTGACGACCTTTCGCAGCGACCCCGAATATCCGCAGTTCGTCGCCGGGGTCGCCTGGATCGACTCCTCCCGCACCACGCTTGCCTACGTCCCCGGCCTGGCCGAGCCACCGCCGCCACTGGCCCATCGCGGCCCCGCCGAGGTGCCCCAGCCGATGCGCAAGCGGGTGGTCGCGACCTTCAACGGCGGCTTCCCGCTGGAAACTTCAAACGCCGGCCTGATCTACCGCGGCAAGGTCAGGGAAACGATGGTCGACGGGATCGCGACGGTCATCGAGTATCGCGACGGCAGGGTCGACATCGTCCGCTGGCACCAGGGCCCACAGACGCCGGCGAATGTCTGGTTTGCGAAGCAGAACCTTCCGTCGATCATCTACGAAGGGCATCTCAATCCCAATCTGAGCGACGGCCCCGAATGGGGGGAAACCGTCGACAACGCGGTACGGGTGTGGCGCTCCGGGCTCGGCATCGACCGCAGGGGCAACCTGATCTATGCCGCAGCGAACAACCAGACCGTCGAATCCCTGGCCAAGATCATGCAGCGGGCCGGCGCGGTGCGCGCGCTCGAGCTCGACATCAACGAAGACTGGACCAGCTTCATCAGCTACCGCAGGCCGGGAGCCGTCAGCCCCAGCAACCTGCTGCCGGAAATGTTCCGTCCCGCCGAGCGCTACCTGACCCCCGACGAACGCGATTTCTTCGCCGTCTACCTCCGCGCGGGGGAAAAGTGGTGAGCCTGCCGCGCGACATCTCGCCCGGCACCGCTGCCCGCCGGTCGCTGCTCGCCGATCTGCTTGTCGCCCTCGCCCTCGCCCTGCTGGCGTTTCAGCTAGCTGCCGGAATCGGGGTCGTCGGCTTCCTGGCCCTCCTGACGATCCTGGTGCTCGTCCTCTGGATCGCCATCGAAGCGACGATCCGCAGGGTGGCGCGGCGCAAAAGCAAAAGAGCAGGCCGATCGCGGCATGACCGAGGCCGCGCCTCCCTAGACTGACTCGTCATGGCGGACTTCACGGTCAAGAACCTGATGGAGATCGAGGACGGGTCGAGCAGGCCCGAGGTCGAGGCCCGCTTCTCGCGCAAATTCCTCGACTCCGAGCACCTCGGGGTGAGCCACTTCCGCTACGCACCGGGCTTCCGCGCCAAGGACGGACATAGCCACGAGGTGCAGGAGGAGGTCTACCTGGTGCTCGGGGGGTCCGGCCGGATCAGGCTCGACGACGAGATCGTCGAGCTGCGTCGCTGGGACGTCGTCCGCGTCGCTCCCAGCGTCGTCCGCGGCTTCGAGGCCGGCCCGGAGGGGCTCGAGCTGCTCGCGATCGGCAGCGACAAGCCCGAGGGCGGCGACGGCGCCCTGGTCAAGGATCGCTGGGCGCAAGACGACAGCTGACGCGCATGCGCCCGGTAGTGAAGAGGAGATAGCTGTGTCCCCCTCCCCCACCACCGCCCTTCCGACCCGCCGCCTCGGCGACTCCGAAATCGAGGTCTCGGCTGTCGGCCTCGGTTGCAACAACTTCGGCGGCCGCCTCGATCTCGACGGCACCGCCGCCGTCCTCGACGCCGCGCTGGGTGCCGGCATCACCCTTTTCGACACCGCCGACATCTACGGCGGAAGCAACAGCGAGCGTCTGATGGGAGAGGTTCTCGAGGGTCGCCGAGACGAGTTCGTCCTGGCGACCAAGTTCGGCATGGAGATGAGGGGCGCCGAGGGGGTCCCCGATGCCCCGCGCGGCTCGCGCGAGTACATCCGCTGGGCGATCGAGGGCTCGCTGCAACGGCTGCGCGTCGACCGGGTCGACCTCTACCAGTACCACAAGCCGGACGGGATCACTCCGCTCGAGGAGACGCTCGCAGCGCTCGACGAGCTGGTCGGCGAAGGCCTGGTCGACGCGATCGGCTGCTCCAACTTCAGCGCCTCGCAGCTCGAGGAGGCGGAGCGGATCTCGCGCCAGCGGGGCCTGGCCCGCTTCGTCACCCTGCAGAACGAATACAGCCTGCTGCAACGTGAGATCGAGGCCGAGGTAGTCCCCGCCTGTGAGCGCCTCAACGTCTCGATCCTGCCCTTCTTCCCGCTCGCCAGCGGGCTGCTCACCGGCAAGTACCGGCGCGGCGAGAGCGGCCCCGAGGGCAGCCGCCTGTCCTCCCGCGAGCAGGCGGGCAGCGACGAGCAGTTCGACGTGATCGAGGCGCTCGAGGCCTTTGCCGAGACCCGCGGGATCGGCATCCTCGACGTCGCGATCGCCGGCCTCGCCGCACAGCCGGCGGTCGCCTCGGTGATCGCCGGGGCAACGCAACCGGAGCAGGTCGCCGCCAACGTCGCTGCTATCGGGTGGCAGCCGAGCGACGCCGAGCTGGCCGAGCTGAACCGGATCGCACCGAGCTGAACGCACGCCTGGCTGCCGCGGTCACGCTCGCGGTCGAGCGAAGGCGGCGGCGAGGCCGTCGGCGAGCGCCCGCGCGTCCCGGGGCGCTGCTATCGAAAGCATCAACTCGTCCCCTTGCCGATCCAGCGACAGGTCGAGGAACGAGCAGCACTTCGCCTCGGCGGCGACGAGCCCTTCGAGGCGCTCCCGCGTCGCCGCGTCCGCCCGGAAGCGCAGCAAGTGACGATCGGCTTCGGTCTGGCGCGAGATCAAGCTGCCCGCACCGATCTCGGCGATCGCCGCGAGCCGCCGCTCGAGCGCGGCGGCATCGAGAGAGCATGCGATTTGGACATCCTCGGTCATCGTCGATTCCTCCGACCCCGAAGGACTTCGGGCGTCAGCATCAACCCTAAACCCAGGCTCGGGTCGCTGAACGGCGTGGCTCGATAAGAGCTGAATCGCACAAGTAGCTCGCCCGGAACGAGATTGGGTCAGGCCGCGCGTCCGCGCTTTCAGCCAAAAGACCCTTTGTACAAGGCGTACAAAGAACAAAAAACCTGTCTGCCGTTGCAGGGTTAAAAGATTCTCACGGCTCGCCGATGCCTTTGCGTCCAAAAGAACCGGACTTCGTTCAATTTCACTCCAAAGGGGAAGAAAAGATGAGTTGGACTATTTCGAAGAGGGTGCTTGTAGCGCTCGGATGCGCCTGCGCCGTGGCTGTGGCCGGCGTGGCGCTCGCTTACTTCACGTCAACCGGCTCGGGAACGGGCACGGCGACGGCCGGATCGAGCTCGCCCGTGACGCTTCACGCGACGATCTCATCCAGTCTCTTTCCCGGCTCCTCCTCGCCGGTGACGTTCACCGTCGACAACCCGTCCTCCGGCGTCCAGCGGGTCGGCACCGTCAGCCTCGCGAGCATCTCCGTCGATGCGGCGCACTCGACCTGCAGCACCACGATCGGCGGCGGCAACCCGGACTTCACGATGGCGGCGGTTCCCGTCAACCAGGTCATCCCCCCGGGCAACGGCCAGAGCGTTGGCGCCACCGGAACGCTGGCGATGAACGAAACCGGGGTCAACCAGGACGCCTGCCAGGGCGCAACGCTGACGCTGCACCTGACCAACAACTAGATCGGCAAGGCCACAAGACCGAGCCGATCGAACGGGGAATCGCGAGATGTCGCATCGCCCCATCGCCAGGCCCGGCGGGGCCGTGCCGAGAATGCTCGTCCTGCTCCTCGGCGCGGTCGGCTGCCTCGGCGCGGTCGCCTACGCCGCCGGGCCCGGCAAGCCCGCCGGCGCTCCTCCCAACCCGGAGCGCCGGCCGGGGGGCCAACCGCCAAGGCCCTCGATCACCCAACGCCCAAGCAAGATGGCGACCTCGGCCAGCGCAAGATTCGCCTTCACGGATCGCGGGCGCAACCCGCGCTTCCAGTGCCGCCTCGACGGGCGTGGCTGGAAGGCCTGCCGGCCGCCCGTCGTCTTCACAAAGCTGGCGCCCGGCAGCCACGTCTTTTCTGTGCGAGCGCTGGACGGCCCCGGCCGGCGCAGCGCAACGACTCGCTTCCGCTGGCGCGTGCTGGAACCGAAGGACTTCTCGATCGTCCCACAGCTATCTGGCCTGAGCGCCCTGTATCCAGGGGCTCCCCCGGTCGCGCTGCCCGTGACGATCGCCAACCCCAATCCGGTGCCGATCTTCGTCACCAGCCTGCACGCCACGCCGACCGCCAATCCTCAGGGGTGCGCCAGCGCCGAGAACCTGGCGCTGATCGAATCGAGCGCTTCGAGCGCCGTGCCGCTCGAGGTTCCCGCGAATGGATCGGTGACCCTGCCGGCCCCGGGCGTCTCGCCGCCGGCCATTCAGCTCCGTGATCTGCCGGTCGACCAGGATGCCTGCCAGGGCGCCCGGTTCCCGCTCGCGTTCTCGGGCGAGGCGCGCGGATGAGACGGCTGCTTCCCGGTGGAATCGCGAGCGCCGTCGCCGCAGTCGTCTTCGCGGTGGCCCTCTCCGGCACCGCCTTCGCCTATTTCACGACCACCGGCAGCGGCCTCACCGTGGTGGAAGTGTCCAAAATCTCGCCATCGTCGATCAGCACCGCAACGCCGGCGGTTGGCGGCACGGTCGCGCTGACCTGGACCGCGGTGACTGCGCCCGGGTCGGGCGCCGTCACCTACGCCGTCACCCGTAACGGCGGTCAACCCAAAGGCACCTGCGCCGGGCAGCTATCGCTCACCACCTGCACCGACGCCAACCTCGACCCCGGCACCTACAGCTACGTCGTCACCGCCAAGTGGCGCTCATGGACCGCCGGCAGCGCGGTCAAAACGGCTCAGGTCACGGTTGGCGTCGCAGACCATCTGACGCTCGCCGCCGCCTCGCTGACTCCAACTGCCGGCGCCTCGGACAACCTGACCATCGCCGCCAAGGACGCGGGCGGCAACACGGTCACGACCTACGCCGAAGCGCACAACCTCACCTTCACCGGCGCCTCCTCCAGCCCCAATGCAACCGCGCCCACAGTGGTCAACAGCGCCGGCGCGGCGATCGCCTTCGGCAGCGCCACGGCGATCAACTTCACCGCCGGCGTGGCCACGGTCACCTCGTCC
>DASXKW010000022.1:0-19475 GCA_036496625.1 Solirubrobacterales bacterium
TGTCGGCGCGGTGGCCTGGTAGGGGCCGAGGAAGGTGTCGCTCCCGGTGGCGGCGCTCGTGCTGGTCGATCCAGCGAGGATCATGCCCCCAGCGGTCCCGGCGACGCCGGTGGCCCCGGTCGGTCCCGTCACACCGGTGGAGCCCGTCACGCCGGTGGAGCCCGTCACCCCGGCGGAGCCCGTACTCCCCGTTGGCCCTTTTTCGCCTGTGGCACCGGTAGCTCCCGTCGGACCGGTCGCACCGACAGGGCCCTGAGGACCGACCGAACCGGTAGCGCCGGTTTCGCCGGTCGCCCCGGCATCGCCCTTGGGGCCGGTCGCGCCGGTGTCCCCCTTGGGGCCAGTCGCACCGGTCGCTCCAGCAGGACCCTGGTCGCCGGTCGCGCCCTTCGGGCCGGTCGGGCCCTGGGGGCCGGTCGCCCCGGCGTCCCCCTTGGGGCCAGTGGGGCCAACTTCGCCGGTCGCGCCCGTGTCGCCCTTGGGACCAACTTCGCCCGTTGCTCCGGCATCGCCCTTGGGGCCAGTGGGGCCAACTTCGCCCGCGGCGCCGGTCGCCCCGGCATCGCCCTTGGGGCCGGTCGCGCCGGCGTCCCCCTTGGGGCCCGTTGCGCCTGCTTCGCCAGTTGCGCCGGCATCGCCCTTGGGACCCGTTGCGCCTGTTTCGCCGGTCGCGCCCGTGTCGCCCTTGGGACCAACTTCGCCCGTTGCTCCGGCATCGCCCTTGGGGCCAACTTCGCCCGCGGCGCCGGTCGCCCCGGCATCGCCCTTGGGGCCGGTCGCGCCGGCGTCCCCCTTGGGGCCCGTTGCGCCTGTTTCGCCGGTCGCGCCCGCGTCCCCCTTGGGACCCGTTGCGCCTGTTTCGCCGGTCGCGCCCGCATCGCCCTTGGGGCCAACTTCGCCCGTTGCTCCGGCATCGCCCTTGGGGCCAGTGGGGCCAACTTCGCCCGCGGCGCCGGTCGCCCCGGCATCGCCCTTGGGGCCGGTCGCGCCGGCTTCGCCAGTTGCGCCTGCTTCGCCAGTTGCGCCGGCATCGCCCTTGGGCCCCGTTGCGCCTGTTTCGCCGGTCGCGCCGGCGTCCCCCTTGGGGCCAGTGGCACCGGTCGCTCCAGCAGGACCCTGGTCGCCGGTCGCGCCCTTCGGGCCGGTCGGGCCTTGGGGCCCCGCCGGTCCTACCGGGCCCTGTGGACCAGTAGGGCCCTGGCTGCCGGTGTCTCCCTTTGGCCCAGCGGAACCCTGGTCGCCGGTCGCGCCCTTCGGGCCCTGGTCACCCGTGGTTCCTTTCGGGCCCTGGTCACCGGTCGCGCCTTTTGCGCCGGCGGTCCCGGCGGCCCCACTTGGACCAGTCGGGCCGGTCGGGCCGGTGCTTTCTTCGGCACCGAGCACACCTTGACCGCTCGAGCTAGTGAAGACCAGAACGCCGCGCTCGCCCGGTTTGCATTTCGCTTTCGCGGAGACGAGGCGAATCGTGCCCTTGCCGGTGCCGCTCTGCTTGATGCAGAGGTTGATCGTGGTCGGCGACGCCTGGGCCGGCGCGGCGATCGCCAACGTCGCGAGCAGCACGAGGCATACCGGGATAGCAAGCGCCGGCCTGCAAAGCCGAGGTAGTGAAGGCGAACGAGTCATGGCTGGCAAATCTCCCTTGCTGTTGGACTCTTGGAACCGGGGTCGCGCGGGCCGGCGCTCCGTCAGTTCAGCAAGCTAGCGAAGGTCTGGCCGGATGGTGCAGATTGTGGCTCAAACATCTGGCCAATCTAAGGATTTTCGCTAAAGGCACATGCCTAAAAGTGGGGCTTGCCGGGCTCGCGCTTCCATCCCGCCCTCCTCTCCTGCAGCGGAAATTGCATTGCAGCCGCCGCCGCGGCCGCCTTGAGCAGCATCTCCTCGATCTCAGTCTCGGGCTCAGAATCGACGACGATCGCGCCGCCGGCGCCGACAGTCGTCGCCTCAGCGTCGATCACGAGCGTCCTGATCGCGACGCTGAGGTCGCAGGCTCCCCCCAGGCCCAGGTAGCCGATCGCCCCCGAATAAGGACCGCGCGCCTCGCCCTCGAGCTCGTCGATGATCTCCATCGTGCGCAACTTCGGCGCTCCCGTCATCGAACCCGGCGGGAAGCAGGCGCGGATGCACTCGACCGGGCCGACCTCCTCGCGCAGCCGCCCATGCACGCTGGAGACGAGCTGGTGGACGGTCTCGTAGGTCTCGACCCGCATCAGCTCCGGCACCTCCACGGTGCCCGCTTTGCAGACGCGACCGAGGTCGTTGCGCAGCAGATCGACGATCGTCACGTTCTCGGCGCGGTTTTTCTCGTCGGTGCCGAGTGCCGCCGCCAGGCGCGCGTCCTCCTCCTCGTTGGCAGCGCGGCGGCTGGTGCCCTTGATCGGCCGCGCTTCCGCCCGGCCTGCGCGGTCGACGGCGAGGAAGCGCTCCGGCGACGAGCTCAGGACCGCAAGGTCGCCGAAGCGCAGGTAGGCGGCGAAGGGCGCCGGGTTGGCTCGGCGCAGCGAGCGGTACAGCGCCAGCGGGTCCGGGGCGGGCCGGGCGAGGAGCTTGTTGGTGAGGCAGATCTCGTAGCTGTGGCCAGCGGTTAAGTAGCGCTTGCAAGCTTCGATGTCTTCTCGATAGCGCCGGCGCGAGCGGCGCAGGCCAAGCTCGAACGGCTCCCCTTGATACGGCTCGGGCTCGGTAAGCGGCGGCAGGTTTGCGAGGCGGGCGCTTGTCTCCTCTATCCATTCCCCCGTCTCCTCGCCACCGTCGGCCTCGCCCAGGCAGAGCACATAGGTGGCCTGATCGGCATGGTCGAAGGCGATCAGGCGGTCGGCGAAGACAAAGGCGGCATCGGGGGTCGTGGCACGGTGCGCAGCGTCGCCATCGCACTCGGCCTTCAACTCGTAGCCAAAGTAGCCGGCGAAGCCGCAGTCGAAGTCGAAGGGCAGCGCTTCTGTCAGACCGCGCAGCTGCCCCAGCTCACGATCGAGGAAGTCGAAGATCGATTCGTCGTAGTGCTCCACCTGGCCGTGGCGCTCGACCCGAACCCGACCAGCATCGAGGTCATAGGCGATCACAGCACTGAGCGGCCCCTGGCTGTCCCCGATGAAGGAAAAGCGGCCGCGCTCGCCGGCTGCGCTGCTGTCGAGCCAGAAGGCATTTGGGCTGGCTCCATATATATGGACAAATGCCCTTTCGGGGTCGGGCATGACGTCAAGCCGCTGCGCACACAACTGCGAAGAAGCCGCCAGCGGGGCTATCGTCTGGCTTGCGGCCGCCACGACGTCAAGATATCCCGCAACGTCAGCGACCCCCCACGCCGATCCGGGCTGGGGCGTCTTCGAGACGATCCTCGTCCTCGAGGGCCGACCGGTCGAGCTCGACTCCCACCTGGAGCGCCTGGAGGGCAGCCTCCGCGCGCTCTACGACGCAGAACTTCCAGAAAGCGCCCGCGGCGCGGTCCTGGCTCGCGGCCGCGAGGTCAGCCATGGCAAACTGCGGCTGACTGTCGCCCCCGGCGACGGACGGCTGCTGACCCAGATCGCCACCACCGAGATTGAGGCAGGCAAGGTCTTCCCCTCCGCCGAGCGCGGGGTCGCGCTGCGCAGCTTTGTCGTCGAGGGCGGCCTCGGCGACCATAAGTGGGCCGACCGTCGGCTGCTCGACGGCGCCACGGCCGCGGCGCCTGCCGGCGAGCTGCCGCTCGTCGTCGACGCCGACGGGACCGTGCTGGAGGCCGCCCGCGGCAGCGTCTTCGTCGCCGGCGAGGGATGGCTGGCGACCCCCCCAACGGATGGCAGGATCCTGCCCAGCATTGCCCGCCAGCTAGCGATCGAGGTCGCCCGGGCCGAGGGAATCAAAACGCGCGAGCAGCGGCTGACCCTGGAGGAGCTGCGCGGTGGCGAGGCCTTCCTCGCCGGATCGGTGCGCGGAGTCGAGCCGGTGCGCTCCCTCGACGGGATCGATTTGCCCTCCCGGGGCGAGCTCAGTGCGCGAGTCGCGGCTGGCCTGCGGCGTCGCTGGCTTCGGGTGCCGCAAGGGGAACCCGTTGCAGTTGTCGCAGGCGAGCGACCAGCCGGTCCGCCCGCTCGCTGAAGCTGCTCAGGCTGTCCTCGGCGGAGTCCGGCCGGGGCCCGGGTGACGCCGCCGGGACGACCGATGTCCCCACCCGCTCCTGCGCGTCGAGCGCCACAACGCTGGCCCGCTCTGCCAGCTCGGCCGCGCGTCGCGCCTGCTCGGCGGCGTCGAGGGCCGCCGCCCCGATCGTCGCCACGGCGGCCTCGGAGGCCCGTGCCGTGACCAGAGCCTCGTCGATTCGCCGCACCAGCTCGCCGACCAGCGGCGGCCTCGCCTGCTCGGGAAGCAGCCAGTCCTGCGTGCTGTCGCGCGTGCCAGCGTCCATCCACTCCCTAGGTACTGCAGCGGCCCCAAGACTCCTCCGCTTCGCCACGAACGCGCGTTTGGGTAGATTCCCGCAGGACAAGAGAACCGAGCAAGGCGAGGAGCAGTGTGAGAAACCCCAGAGACTTCTTCCAGCCGCAGGCGATCGGCGCTCCCGAGCCGCTGCGCGAGATCCCCGTAAAGCCCTCGCGGATGATCCACTTCCTCGACTTCTCCAACGAGAAGATGGTCGCCAAGGCGGCCGACATCGCGACCAAGACCGACATCCTGCTCGGCAACCTCGAGGACGCGATCCCGCTCGACCGCAAGGAGGCGGCGCGCCATGGCCTGATCCAGGCCGCCAAGGAGTCCGACTTCGGTCAGACGGCGCTCTGGACCAGGGTCAACTCGCTGGAGAGCCCCTGGGTCCTGGATGACCTGACCACCCTGGTCACCGAGATCGGCGCCAAGCTCGAGGTCGTGATGGTGCCCAAGGTCGAGGGCGCCTGGGACATCCACTACGTGGACCGCCTGCTCGCCCAGCTCGAGGCGAAGGCCGGCCTCGACCGCCCGATCCTGATCCACGCGATCCTCGAGACCGCACAGGGAGTTGTGAACCTCGAGGAGATCGCCGCGGCCAGCCCACGCATGCAGGGGATGAGCTTCGGCCCCGCTGACCTCGCCGCTTCACGGCGGATGAAGACGACCCGCGTCGGCGGCGGCCACCCCGGCTACCGGGTGATGGAGGACCCGGCTGACCCGGAGAACCCCGAGGCCGACCGGGTCAGCGCCCAGCAGGACCTCTGGCACTACTCGATCGCCCGCATGGTCGACGCCTGCGCCGCGACCGGGATCCTCCCCTTCTACGGCCCCTTCGGCGACATCAAGGACACGGCCGGCTGCGAGACCCAGTTCCGCGCCGCCTTCTTGATGGGCTGCGTCGGCGCCTGGTCGCTGCACCCAGTGCAGATCGGCATCGCCAAGAAGGTCTTCAGCCCGCCGCCCGAGGAGGTCAAGTTCGCCAAGAAGGTGCTCGAGGCGATCCCCGACGGGCGGGGCGTGCACATGATCGATGGCAAGATGCAAGACGATGCCACCTGGAAGCAGTGCAAGGTGATGGTCGAGCTGGCTGAGATGCTTGCCGCAAAGGATCCTGAGCTGAGATCCGCTTACGGTTTCTAGATCGCACCTTCTCGACAGAAGTTGGGTTGCGTCTACGACGCAACCGTGCACACTTAAATCCGGTAGCAGCGTTTTTTTGATCCCAAGAATGCGACTCGCTAACGTCCCCAACCCAGGTAGCCGATAGGGGAATGGAGCAACGCAGACGGACAAGAAAATCCATCGAAAGCAAGCTGAGAGACCCTCCCCTATGAACCCCCCCTCCACAGAACTTCCCCTCGATCGTCCCTTCGCGGAGCCGGCCCGGCGTCGTGAAACCGTCGTTCAGGATCGCCCGACCCTCGGAACGATGCCGAGGACACGGCGCGGCATCGGCTGGTGGCTGATCCCGGCCGTCGACCTCGCCTCCTCGTCGGTGGCGTTGACGATCGTCGTCCTGACCAGCGGCTCGAGCCTGTGGCCGGCGCTGCCCGTGGCGCCGCTTCTGCTGGTCATCGTCTACGGCATGCTCGGCGTTTACGGAGCCAGTCCTTCGTCCCGCGGGGGCGAGGACGGGATGGCCTGGCCCGTGATCCGCCTTTTGGTCGCCGCGCTCTTCGCCTGGTCGGCGTCGCTGCTCACAGACTTCAACGGCGCTCAGCAACTGGTCCTCTGGGGAGTGTTTGTCGCCTTGGACACGGCGGCAAGGCGGATCGGTGCACCGGTCTTCCAGCAACTCGACCGGACCGAGCGCTGGGTCCTGGTCGGCGACGAAACCACCGCCAAGCGCCTGCGCGCCTACGAGCCGCTCCAGGCATACGCGAAAGTCGTTGCCACCGTCCCGCCCAGCAGCGAAGACTCGCAGTCGGCGGCCCGGGTCGCCGCGCTGGAAGTCGTCGATCGCTACGGAGCCGATCGCGTCGTCATCGCCAGCCAGCACGCCGATGATGAGGGCCTGCTCGAACTGGTCCGCGCCTTCAAGTCGATCGGCGTGCCGGTCAGCCTCCTTCCTCGCCCCCTCGACCTGCTCGAGGCTCCCGCGGCCACCCCGAGCCAGGTCGGCGGTGTGTCATTGATCGACGTCGGCGCCCTCGCCGCCCATGACTCCGTCCCCTACTCGGGACCGGATCGGCGACGCAACCGCCATACGCTGATCAGCGTCGTCGTCCCGGCGATGAACGAGGAGCACAACATCGGGCTGGTGCTGAAACGCCTGCCCGAGGATCTGCACGAGGTGATCCTCGTCGACGGCAACTCGAAAGACAAGACGATCGAAGCAGCCGAAAGGGCCTACCCCGGCATCCGCGTGCTGACCCAGAACGGCCGGGGAAAGGGCGACGCCTTCCGCACCGGTTTCGCCGCCGTCACCGGCAACCTTGTCGTGATGCTCGACGCCGACGGCTCGGCGGACCCGGCCGAGATCCCGCGCTTCGTCGAGGCGCTCGAGGCCGGCGCCGACTTCGCCAAGGGCTCGCGCTTCCTGCCCGGCGGCGGCAGCGCCGACATCACCAGGCTGCGCAGCCTCGGCAACACCTTCCTCAGTGGCAGCGCCAACCTCCTGCACGGCACCCACTTCACCGACCTCTGCTACGGCTACAACGCCTTCTGGTCCCGCTGCCTGCCATTCATCGCCCTCGACGTCCCCGGCTTCGAGGTCGAGACGCTGATCAACCTTCGCATCGCCGGAGCCGGGATGAAGATCACAGAGGTGCCCAGCTACGAGGCCGATCGGATCTCGGGGCAGAGCAACCTCAACACCTTCCGCGACGGCTTCAGGGTGCTCGGCACGATCCTCACCGAGTCGCGACGGCGCCGCAGCGTCCACCGCGAGCGCGCGGAGGTCGAGCCGCAAGCGCAAAAGGCGAAGGCGGCCGCTTCTGCTGCTTGAGCATCGGGGCGTTCCAATGGATCGCCCGAACTCCAGGACCGGCTGGATCCCTCCACTCGCGCTCTGCACCGGCGTCGGCCTGTTGGTCTGCTCAGTGGCGGACGCCCTCTCACGGGCGACGCTCGGCGTCTCGCCGCTGATCTACTGGGCGGGAATCCTGATCCTCGCTGTGCCGACGTTCTACCGGTTGACCTCGGAGGACGCCTCACCCCGCGAAAGGCTCGTCTTGGCCTGCATGCTCGGCCTTGCGCTGTATGGCGTGAAGGTGATGCGAGACGCGCCGATCTTCACCTTCTCCGACGAGTTGATACACGGCTTCAACGTCCACCAGATCGCGGCCAGCCACCACCTCTTCCACTCCAATCCGACCCTCCCCGCCACTCCCCACTACCCGGGTTTGGAGGGAGCCACCTCCGCCCTGACGTCGCTTACCGGGCTCTCCAGCTTCGTGGCGGGCGTGCTGTTGGTCGGGGCCGCCCGCCTGGTGCTTGCCGCCTCGCTCTTCCTGCTCTTTCAGCGGGTCAGCAGATCCGCCCGAGTCGCCGGTCTCGGGGTCGCGATATACGCGGGCAATTTCAACTTCCTCTTCTGGGGCGCGCAATTCTCTTACGAGTCCCTGGCGCTTCCACTGCTGCTGCTGGTGATGATGGGGCTGGCGGAGCGAGAAGCCGCGCCTCCCACCGCACTGAAGGCATGGGGGGCACCGGTGGTGCTGGGGATGGCGGCGATCGTCGTCACCCACCATCTGACCTCCTACGCGATGGCTGGCGTGCTGGTCGCGCTTTCGCTGGCGTACTGGCACGTGCGCCGCAGCTGGCGGCCGGCCAATCCCTGGCTCTTCGCCGTGCTCGGGATCGCGCTCGCGGCCTTCTGGCTCGTCGCGGTGGCCAGCTCCACGGTCGGCTATCTCTCGCCCGTCCTCACCGACGCCGTCAAGGCGGTCGGCAACACGATCGCCGGTGAAAAGCCGCCGCGTGGCCTCTTCCAGGGTGGCAGCTCGACCGCCGGGACAACCCCCCTCGCGGCCCGCGCCATCGCGCTCCTCGCGGTGGCGATGCTGGCGGCAGGGCTTCCCTTCGGGCTTTGGCAGGTGCGGCGCCATCTCCGCAAGCAGCCGTTCGCGATCGTCTTCGCGCTGGCAGCGATCGGCTTCTTTGCGACCCTCGCCCTGCGCCTGGCGCCGGCGGCGTGGGAGTCCGGGAACCGGGCAAGCGAGTTCCTCTTCGTCGGCCTCGCTTTCGTGCTCGCCTGCGCCGCCTTCGAGGCGCTGCGCCGCTGGCCACGATCGCGGATGAGCCGTCCCTTGGTCGCCGGCGGCCTCGCCCTGGTGCTCGTCGGTGGCGCAATCGCGGGCTGGCCCTGGGATTCACAGCTGGCGCGACCGCTGCGCATCTCCAGCCACGGCCAGGAGATCGTCTCTCCCCCCCTCGGAATGGCCGAATGGGCACGCGACCAGATCCCGCGGGGCCGGCTCGCCGCCACAACGGCAGATGCCGGCCTGCTGCTCACCCCGGGCGGCGTGACCGCTATCTCCGGCAACTCGCCAGACGTCGAAGACCTGCTGGCCGAGGAACATCTCTCCGGCTGGGAGCTGCCCCTGCTGCGTCGCAATCGCCTGCGCTACGTAGTTGCCGATCAGCGCGAAGTCAGCTCCGACAGCCTCCGCGGCTACTACTTCTCCGAGCAGGGGTCGAGGAACGCGCAGCTGATGCCGAAGAGCGTCATTGCCAAGTTCAACCGGGTGCCTGGGGCGACGCGCCTCTACACGAACGGCACGATCACGGTCTTCGACCTGGGGGCGCAGCGATGAGGGGCCACAAAGACCTGCGGTCGGTGATCGCCGCCACGTTCGCCTGCGGCGTGCTGGCGCTGGTCTTGCCGATCGATCTGCTGCGGCTCGTCTTCGCCCTTCCCCTCACCCTCTTCTTCCCCGGCTACGCGCTCTCGGCCGCCATCTTCGCCCGCGATCCGATCGACCGGGCCAAGCTGCTGCTTCTCAGCGTCGGCGCCAGCCTCGCGATCCTGGCCCTCGGCGGCCTCCTGCTCAACTTCACGGGAGGGCTGCAGGCCGGAACCTGGGCCCTGTTGCTGGTCCTGGTGGTCTTTGCGGCGTCGAGAGCGGCGGCGCTGCGCAGGCCGCCGGCCGGCACAACGGCCCTGGCCCTGCCACGGATGCGCCTGAGCGCGCTTACCGCAGCTGTCCTCGCGGTCGCGGCGCTGTCTGCCGCTGGAGCGTTCGCTCTCGCCTTCATCCCCCTGCCCGCCAAGCACGCGATCGGCTACACGGAGCTTTGGCTGCAACCCCTCGACTCCGGCGTCCGAGTCGGGGTCGGCAGCGACGAGCAGGAGCGGATGGCTTACCGGCTTCGCGTCAGCTTCCGGCGAGGTCGAGCATCTGTGATCCGCCGCTTCGCCTTGCAGCCGGGAGAAAGTCACCTGCTCCAGCTCGCCGCCGAACCGGCCGGCGCGAATAGGGTGCCGGTCGTCGTCGCGCTCTACCGCAGCCAGCAGCCAAACCGGGTCTATCGTCGGGTCTCTGGGTGGATTCCTCCCCAGGGGGCGCAGCCATGAGCAGCAACAGCGCCGGCCCCCTCGTCGACGTGGTGATCGACAACTACAACTACGGCAGGTTCCTGCCGTTCGCGATAGACAGCGCCCTCGCCCAAACGCACGAGAGGATCAACGTGATCGTGGTCGACGACGGCTCGACCGATGATTCGCACCGGGTGCTCGGTCGCTACGAGGACCGGGTCACGGTTGTGCTCAAGGAGAACGGCGGCCACGCCTCGGCTTTCAACGCCGGCATGGAGCGCTGCGAAGGCGATGTGGTGATCTTCCTCGACGCCGACGACATCCTGAGGCCGGAGGCCGCGGCTCGGGCCGCTGCCGCCTTCGCGGCCGACGACCGGGTCGTCAAGGTGCAGGCCAGGATGAATGTGGTCGATGGCGCGGGCCGGCCGACCGGAGCCGTCAAGCCGCCCCCACACGTGCCGATGCCAAACGGCGACGTCCACGAAGACGAGCTCGCATTCCCGTTCGACCTGCCCTGGGTGCCGACAAGCGCAAACGCGTTCCGCATCGATGCCGTGCGGCGGCTTCTGCCGATTCCCGAGGATGCCTTCAGGATGTGCGCGGAGCGCTACCTGGTTCACCTGATCGCCCTGCTCGGCCCGGTCGTCTCACTGGACGAGGTTGGCGCTTCATACAGGGTGCACGGAAGCAACAGCTACGAATCGGCCGAGCCCCGCCTCGACCTCGGTCGGATCCGCTTCACCATCCGAGTCGAGCAAACGATCTCCGCCGGACTGCTCCGCCTCGCCGGCGAGCTCGGCCTCTCCCGTCCGGATCGCATCCTCTCGCTCGCCGACCTCGCCAACCGGATGATCTCACTCCGGCTCGAGCCGGCCGAGCATCCTGTCGCGACGGACGGTCGCGTCTCTCTGGTGGTGGACGCTTGCCGGGCGGCGGCCCGGCGCTCCAACGTCGCCATGGCAATGAAGCCGATGTTCATCGCCTGGTTTGCCGCGATGGCCCTGGCGCCACGGGGGTTGGCCCGGCAACTCGCCCTGACCTTCCTCTTTCCCGAACGCCGTGCCGCGCTCAACCGCCTGCTGGGAAGATTCCAGCGCAACCGCTGAGCGATGAGGATCCTGCTCGTCGTCTCGATGGTGCCGGAGGGGGACGGCATCGGCGCCATTCCCAAGCTCCTCCATGCCCAGTTGCAGGGCCTGCGAGAGCAAAACGAGATCACCCTGGTGGGCTCCTTCGGCGAACTGCCGGGACAGGCCGATGCCGCCGCCGCCCTGATGCGCTCGGACCTCGATGCCCACTTCGTCGACCGGCGGCGATCGCCTTCGCTGCTGCGGCGCTGGAGCGTCCGAGCGCAGCTGGCCGCCAACTGGGTCGGCCGGCCATGGCCCTGGCGGGCGGTCTCGGCGACGGCAGGCGTCCAGGCGACGCTCGACCGCTTGGGAGGAAGGCGCGACTTCGACGTGGTTGCGGTCGAGGAGACCTTGATGTCGGTGCTTCGCTTCCCGGGCAACGTTCCGGTCGCCCTCACCGAGCACGAGGCCATTCAGGCGTCGGCCAGCAGTTGGCGGGCCTCACGCTTGCGTGAGCTGCCGGAGCGGATGCTCCGCGTCCGCGATTGGAGCAGGTGGCACGACTTCCGGCTCGCCGCCTGGCAGCGCGCCGACCTGATCCAGGTTTACAGCGAGAGCGACGCGGCCGAGATCGGACGGCGCTCGCCCGATGTTGCCCAGCGAGTCCGGGTGAATCCCTTCGGCCTAGTCCCGCCTTCGCCAGCCGACCCGGCAAAGGTCGTGCCTGGCACGGTGCTCTTCGCCGGCACCTTCACCCACCTGCCCAATCGCGACGCAGCGCTGTGGCTGGCCGGCGAGATCATGCCCGCCGTCTGGGCAGACTATCCGGGGGCACGCCTTCGTCTGGTCGGCAGCGCTCCGCCCCAGGAGGTCCTCAGCCTGGCCGGGCCGCGGATCGAGGTGATTGCCGACGTGCCCAGCATGGCGCCCCACCTGGAGGCCGCCGCCGTCGTAGTAGCCCCCGTGCGCAACGGCGGCGGGATGAGGATGAAGGTGCTCGAGGCCATGGCGAGGCAGAAGGCGGTCGTGACAACCAGCCTCGGCAGCGAAGGCTTCGGCGGCTTCCACGCCGAGCCGCCGTTTCTGGTCGCCGACGCGCCCAAAGACTTCGCCGCGGCCGTCGTGGGTCTGCTCGCCGACGATCGCCGGCGCGGCACCCTGGCCGCCGAGGCCCGCGAGTTCGCTCAGGCTCACCACAGCCCGCAGGCATGGGCGGCCCGGCTGGAGCGCGTCTACGCCGAAGCCATCGACTTGCGAGGCGGGCAGGATGAGTCGAGCTACCGCTGAATATTGTCCTCTCGCTTCTCGCCCGTGAGCCAAATGCCCCCGACAGCAAAGCCCGACGCAAGCGTCCTGATCCCGACGCACAACCGCCGCGACCTCCTCCTGCGCCTGCTCGACTCCCTCGCCAAGCAGACTCATGACCCCGGCTCCTTCGAGGTCGTGATCGCCGACGACGGCTCGACCGACGACACCGCAGAGGCGCTGAAGCGGCTCGAGACCCCTTTGCAGGCACGGGTTCTGACGCTCGGGTCGGTCGGCCAGTCGGCGGCGCGGAACGCCGCGATCGAGGCCTCCAGGGCACCGCTCTGCATCCTCCTCGACGACGACGTGATCGCCTCGCCCGAGCTCGTTGCCGCGCATCTCGCCGCCCACCGTGAGAACGGCCGAATCGCCGGCATCGGCGCGCTTGCACAGCTCCCCTACGCGGGCCGCGGCTGGTACGCACAGGCTTTCGCCAGGGGCTGGGCCCGGCATTACGCACGCTTGGAGCATGAGCCCGCCCGCTGGCCGGACTGCTACGGCGGCAATTTCTCGGCCAGTCGCGAGGCCCTGCTCGAAGTCGGCGGGTTCGCGACCGATGTCCCGACCAGCAAAGACATCGAGATCGGCTTCCGGCTCGAAGAGCACGGCTACCAACCGACCTTCATCCCACGCGCCGCTGCCGTCCACGACGACCAGAAGCCGCCCGACCGCCTGCTCGCTGACGTCGTCCGGCAGGGCGCGGGCTACGTCGGTCTGGCCAAGCGCTTCCCGAAGATGGCGCCGACCCTGCTCGGCTCCTTCAGGCTGGGGTCGCCGCGCGAGCTGGCGCTGCGCCGCCTGCTGATCGCGCTGCGCTTCCCGCCCCGTGTGCTCGTTGCGATCGGGGCGATCGTTCCCAGTAACCGCGGTCAGGACCTCTGGTACGAATTCGTGCGCAAGCTCACCTTCTGGCGCGCCGCACGGGGGCAGATGAGCAGGCGGGAGTGGTCTCAGATCACGCGCGGCCTGCCGATCCTGATGTACCACGCCTTCAGCGCCAAGCGGGAGCGGGAGCGCTACATCATGCCGTCGCGCTCCTTCGTCCGTCAGCTGCGGCTACTCCGCGCCCTGCGCTACGAGGTCGTCCCGCTGGAGGAGTTCGTCGACGCCCTGCGGACCGGACGCCGGCTGCGGCGGCGGGCGGTCGTGCTGACGATCGACGACGGCTACGAGGACAACGTCAGCGTCGCCCAGCGGGCCCTGCGCGAGCTGGGACTGCCGGCGACCTTGTTCCTGGTCACCCAGCGCCTCGGCGCCGACAACGATTGGAGCAAGCAGAGCGCGGTGGCGGGGCGGCCGCTGCTCTCCTGCGAGCAGGTCAAGCAGGCATCTGCGGAGGGGCTCGAGTTCGGGGCCCACACCCGCCGTCACCATCCCTTGCCGGACACCGAGGACGCCGTGCTGCAGGAGGAAGTCAGCGGCTCGCGAGAGGACCTGGAAGCGCTTCTCGGAAAGCCCGTCGGGGCCTTTGCCTACCCCTACGGATTTGTCGACGGCCGGGCGATGACGGCGGTCAGAGGGGCGGGATTCGATGTCGCCCTCTCCGTCGACGATCGCCGCGCGACGATCGTCGAGGACCCGATGCGGGTGCCGCGGATCGAGATCTGCGGCACCGATTCGCCGCTCCGGTTCCTGCGCAAGCTCTGGCTCTGAAGCGCCCGCCTAACCCGCCTGGGCGGCCAGCTCTCGCAGATGCTTGCGCAGTCCAACGCCGTATTGCGTTGGGGTGCCGGAGGCATCCTGAATCAGCGTCGGGCCCCCTTCGCAAGTCCAGCGCGGCCCCACATCCCAGGCCCAGCCGAGGTAGGAGATCCCGTGTCGATCCGCCCATCGCATGTAGGGGTTGACGTAGCGGCGGCGACAGTCAGTCTCGCCGAGCTCGCTGATCACGACCGGGAACCGCTTCGCGATTCGCAGGAGAGGAATGCGGCAGCTGCCGTAGCACGGCGCGTAGTCGTAGGTGTGCAAGGAGGCGACCAGCGCGCCGGCGGGATCGACCGGACGATGCGCCAGCCAACCCCGCAGATCCCGTGCCCAGTCGAGCCCGCTGAGCAGCACGGGCTGACGAGCGCCCGTCGACCTGACGGCTTCGAGCAATTGAGGCAGGCCGGTCGAGTCATACCAGCCGAACCAGTTGTCGTAGGTCGAACAGGGAGCCGCCCAGCATTCCCAGCTGACGTCGTGCGGCTCGTTGAAGAGATCGAAGAGAACGCCGTGGTCTTCTCGGTATTCGGTTGCGACGCTGATCCAGAATTCCGGCGCGTGTTCGGCGTCCGGCAGCGGCATCAGGCCGGTGGCCTGATGCCGGCCGGGCGCCGCCCAATGAAGGTCGAGGATCACGTAGAGACCCGCTCGCTCGAGCGCCTGCACGTATTCCCGGATCGCGGTCCGGTACGGGGCCCCGCTGAGACTCGGGTCGACGCCGTTGATCCCCAGCCAGCAGCTCTCGTTCAGCGGCAGGCGCACCGCGTTGACGTGCCAGCTCTTCATCGCCTCGATCGAGCTCCAGTCAGTCGCTCCTTCGAAGACCCGATCGCCTTCGACGCATTCGTAGTCCGCGCTGGACCGGTTAACGCCAAGGAGGCGCACCACATCGCCGTTGCGGTCCACGAGGTGGTTGGCGCGAACGCCGATCCACGGTGCCGCGCCGCTTGCCAGGGAGGGAAGCAAGGCAAGCGGGAGGAGGGCCGCCAGGCAGGCGATGCGAAGGCGCATCCTCGGATTGTCGCCAATCGGAGCGACTCAGCCGGGCAAGCGCCAAGAATGCGAGAGGACGACGTCCCCGTCAGAGCTTCCAACCGGCATCGGCCGACCGTCGATCACCCCTGGCTCCACATCGAAGAAGATCGCCGCCTGCAGCCCGTCCTGTATCTCCTGACGACCGCGGAGCACGATGTCGAGCCGGTAGCGCCCCGGGATCAGCGGCATCGAGTGGACTTCGCATTCGATCAGGGGGCCGAGCTCGCCGTCGCGAACATCGGCGCCGCTGGAGAGTTCGCTGTCGAACGTGGTGACCGGATTGCCGAGGCTGTTGAGAATCGTCAGCTGACACTCCATCATCGGCAGCACGTCGGTGACTTCGATCTCGATCTTCGCCGGCCGTCCGCCGACGATCACCTCGGCCTGCTCGCTGGCCGGGTCGTAGATTTTCATTCGCTTGATCCGGGTTTCTTCCCAGCCGCGCCGGTCGCGGTCGGTGCGGGCGAGCAGATCGTCCGTGGCGGACCGCTCCAGGGCCCGCAGGTAGCCGGTGATCGCCTCGTCGACCGGCGCGTCGGCAATCACCCCTCCCCGCTCGAGCAGGATCCCGCGCTGACAGAGCGTCTGGATCGTCGCCAGGTTGTGGGAGACGAAGATCACGGTGCTGCCGGCCCGCGCGACCTCGGCCATCTTGGCCAGCGACTTGCGCTGGAAGGAAGCGTCGCCGACGGCGAGCACCTCGTCGACCAAGAGTATCTCCGGTTCGAGATGAGCCGCGACCGCGAAGGCGAGCCGCACCTGCATGCCGCTCGAGTAGCGCTTCACCGGCGTATCGAGGAACCGCTCGATATCGGCGAAGGCGACGATCTCGTCGAAGCGGCTGCGGATCTCTGATCGGCGCATGCCGAGGATCGCGCCGTTGAGGAAGACGTTCTCGCGGCCGGTAAGCTCGGGGTGAAAGCCGGTGCCGACTTCGAGCAGGGAGCCGACCCTGCCGGTGACCTCGGCCCATCCCGCCGACGGCTCAGCGATCCGCGAGAGCAGTTTCAGCAGGGTGCTCTTGCCGGCGCCGTTGTGGCCGATCAGCCCTACCGCTTCGCCGTTTTCAACCGAAAAGGAGACGTCTCGCAGGGCCCAGAGGACATCGGGCTCGCGCCGTTCGCCACGGCCCATCAGGCGGCCCGCGGTCCGGTTCACCCCCTTCGAGATGCTCTCGCGCAGCGAGCCGTAGGAGGCACTGAGGCCGAGCTTGTAGCTCTTGCCCAACCCCTCGGTCTCGATCGCGACGTAGCTCATCTCAGATCACGTCGGCGAAGCTGCGCTCCACCCGGTCGAAGTAGGCGAGGCCGCAGAGCAGCAGCACCACAGCCGCCACGGTCGAGATCCCGATCAGGTCGAGGGGAGCGTTGCCGGAGTCGAGCACCGCCCAGCGGAATCCTTCCACCACACCGGTCATCGGGTTGATCGCCGAGAGGGTTCGCAACGGCTCGCTGAGACTGCTGCTCGGGTAGACGACCGGGGTCAGGAAGAGCCACATCTGCGTTGCGAAGGGAACCACGTAGCGGACGTCGCGATAGCGCACGTTGATCGCGGAGAGCGCCGTGCCGGCGCCAAGTGCCGTGGCCACGGCGACCGCAACCAGAAGGGGCAGGATCAGGATCGCCGCCGAGGGAACGATCCCGTAGACGAGGACGACGATGAGCAAGATCAGCAGGGAGATGGCGAAATCGACACAGCCGGCAGCGACGATGCCGGCGGGGATGAAGATCCGCGGAAAATAGATTTTCGAGATCAGCGCCTGGTTGAGCACCAGGCTTTCCGAGGCGAGCAGAAAGGAGTTGGCGAAGAACATCCAGGGCACCAGGCCGGCGAGGCTGAAGAGCGCGTAGGGCAGTCCGTCCGAGGAGATGCCCGCGGCTCGTCCGAAGACGAAGGAGAAGATCACCATGAAGGCAACCGGCTGCAGGATCGCCCAAGCTGCGCCGAAGGCGGTCTGGCGATAGCGGATGGTGAGGTCGCGAGCGGCGATCTGGAAAGCGAGGTCCCGGTAGCGCCAGAGCTCCCGCGGCGAGAGCACGCGACTGAAGCCCCGGGTCGGCTGCAGGCGGATCGTTTCGGGACGAGGCTGTTCCTCGACCTCCTCTCTCGGTTGGGTTGCGGTCAGCTCTGGCATCGTCGTCAACATAGGTTCTGCGCTGGCGCGCTTACCCCTCGCCCGCAGTTCCCAACTCCTATCGGTCGCTGCGACCCATCCGCTTTAGGCGCGCATCGAGGGCTTCACGATACGCGCTCTCGAAGGCGGGGACGATGGCTTCCGGGCTGAAACGCCGAGCCTGAGCCAAGGCGGCGGCGCCCATTCGGCCCCGCATCTCGGCATCGGCGCATATCTTCCCCAGGGCGGCCCGCAGCGCCTCGACGTCGCCGGGGGCGACCAGCAAGCCGGTCTCGCCATCGACGACGACATCGCGCAGGCCGCCGATGTCGGAGACGATCGCCGGCTTGCCGGCAGCCGCCGCCTCGAGCGCGACGATGCCGAAGGACTCGGGCAGCAGCGAGGGGGCGATCACGCAGAGCGAGCGACGCACGGCCTCGATCGCGAGGGGGTGCGGCATCGGCTCGAGCCTTCGCACCCCATCGACGCTGGGCAAGTCGTCGATCAGCTGGCGACCGATGAGGACCAACGGAGGCGGCCGCTCGAGGCCGCGATAGGACTCGACAAGCACCCCCACCCCCTTGTCCTCGGTGACGTCTCCGAAGTAGAGAAGGAAAGGCTCGGCGGGAAGCTCGGCGAGCCTGGGATCGTCGGGGGGCGGCTGGGCCGGCAGCTCGCCGATGAAATTGGGGACAACCCTCTGGCGCTCGCCGGCGACGCCACTGAGGTCGCGGACCGCATCGCTGACCGGAAGGAACATGTCGACCTTGCGGCGCAGCAGCGGCGCTGAGACCCGCACCCCCGCTGCCGCCATCGTGCCCTTTGCAGCGCCGTAGCTCTCGACAGAGTGGGCGAAGCACTTCCCTGCCGCCGGACCGCTGCAAACCCCGCCGCGGTAGAAGAACCGCTTGGTCGGGCAAACCAGGCTGTAGTCGTGCAGGGAGAGCACGAGCGCCGCTGTCGTGGCACGCCTATCGAGCGGCAGATACGAATGGGCGAGCCAGTTGTGCGCGTGAACGACCTCGGGGCGCTGCTCGCCGATCACCCGGCGCAGGTCCCGCACCGTGAGCGGATCGGGCCCGGGTGGCGCGTAGCGGCGCTCTGCGTCGACCGAGACGCCGGGGATGCGGTGCATCGAGCTTTCGAGCATGTGCAGTCGCACGCCGTCCTCGCGCTCCGGCGGCGAGCCTGCGGGCTGGCGCAAGGTTGCCACGCCGACCTCGTGGCCGCGCCGGGCCAGCTCGGCGCTGAGGTCCTCGACAATCCGCTCCTCGCCGCCGACGACCGGCGAGAAGGACTGGGCCAGCATCAGGATTCGCATCGATCGCTCCCGTTCATTGCTGTGCCTACGTTATGAGACCCGCCGACGCGACGGCGACTAAAAAGGTGTAGAACTTCCGTCCAGATGATCCAGCGGATACAGGGGCGCGCGCTGATCGCCTGCCTCCTCGCCGTCCTCGGCCTCCTGGCAATCGCGGCAGGCGTCGTCTCCGCCGGCCCGGGCTCGCCGAGACGCCTCTCCGCTGCCGCCCGTATCGAGGGCGCCCACTGCAGCGGCAGCCAGGCGCCTGCGCCGGCCCTGAGTCGGCTCTGCAACCACGCCAGGGTCGCGAGCTCCCGCCACCGAGGGCCTCACGGCCAGGGCCCCGGCATTCCGGCAACCGGCGCCGAAGCTGTCGTTCCATCCGCAGCGACAGCCACGCCCACTTCTCCTCCGCCACCCGAGCTCGAATCCGAATCCGCCCCGATCTCCGCGGGGATGGAACCCCCCGCCCCAGAACCGGCGCCCGCTCCCGTGCCTGAAGCCCCGGAAACGCCGGAGCCCGGAGCACCCGAAGCGACGGAACCCCCCTCGGCGCCGGAAGTGACCGAATCCCCCGAAACCGCGCCGATAGCGTCGGGGACCGAACCGCCTTCGGGGCCGGCGCCAGCTTCCAACTCCATCTATTGGGGCGCCTGGATCGGCGAACAGCTGACCGGCACCCAGGCGCCCTGGGACATGGGCGCGGTCAGCAAGTTCGAACAGATGACGAAAAAGCCGATGTCGCTGATCCACTTCTCCGCGCCCTTCGCGGACTGCTCGTCCTCGCCTTGCTCCTTCCACAAATTCCCATCCGAAGAAATGCAGGACATCCGCCAGCATGGCTCGATCCCGTTCTTCAGCTGGGCCTCGCAGTCGACGCCGGCCAGCGTCGATGAGCCGGAATTCCAGCTCGCCGACGTGATCGCCGGCAAGTACGACTCCTACATCCGCGAATTCGCCGAAGGGGCAAAGGAATGGGGGCACCCCTTCTTCCTGCGCTTCAACTGGGAGATGAACGGCAACTGGTTCGAGTGGTCCGAGGGCGTCAACGGCAACCAG
>DASXKW010000023.1:0-105022 GCA_036496625.1 Solirubrobacterales bacterium
ACGCACCTCCGAAAACACTCCAGCGCGAAGCGCGTTTCGGAGGTGCGTCGGCCCCTTCCACCCCCCTTGAGCTTTCGGCCGCTACCATCTCGCGACCTAATGGCTGTCCCGAAGAAGAGAACCTCGAGTGCCCGCCGCGATAAGCGCCGGGCAAATCATAAGGCTGGCAAGGCACGGCTCAATCGGTGTCCTCGTTGCCACAGCCCGCGCTTGCCGCATCGTGTTTGTCCCACCTGTGGGACCTACGCAGGGCGTGAGGTCATCAAGCACGTGGTCGCCGAGCCAACGGCTGCTCCTTCCGACACGGAGTAGAGCTTGGGGCGCAGGCCTACCGTGGCCCTGGATGGCTTCGGGGCTGAGCAGGGATTCGACGTCCTTGCCGCGGGTGCGCGGCTGGCAGCGGCTGACGGGATCCGTGTTCGCGTCTTCGGCCCGCCGGAAGAGCTCGGCCTGAAAGGCGTCGACGGGGTCGAGGTTGTCCCCACGACGGAGTGGATCGGTAACGATGAGGACGCAGTTACCGCGGTTCGTTCCGAGAAAGAGTCCTCGGTCGTCCGTGCCGCCGCCGATGTCGCGGCGGGGCACGCCGATGCGATGGCGAGCCTGGGCTCGACCGGGGCGACGATGGCCGCCGCGACCTTTGGTCTGCGGAGGCTGAAGGGGGTGCAACGACCGGCGCTGGCCGTGCAGCTTCCAGTGCCCGGCAAGGCGGTCCTCTTCCTCGACGTCGGCGCCAACGTCGAGGTGCGCGCCCAGCACCTGGTCCAGTTCGCTTTTCTCGGCGCCGCCTTCAGCGAGGCCGTGCTCGGGGTCGAGCGGCCCCGCGTCGGGTTGCTCTCGGTCGGCGAGGAGGCGGGCAAGGGGCGCGAGGAGGTCGTCGCAGCGCACGAGGTCCTCTCCGGCGCCGCCGGCATCGAGTTCGCCGGCAACGTCGAGGGCCGCGACCTGCCGGCCGGCATCGCCGACGTGGTCGTCACCGACGGCTTCACCGGCAACGTCGCGCTGAAGCTGATGGAGGGGACGGCGAAGACCGTCACCGCGGCGATCCGCGAGGCGGCCCGCTCCAACCCGCTTGCCGCGCTCGGTGGCCTGCTGATGCGCCCGGCGCTCGGCGGCCTGCGCCGCGAGCTGCACCCCGACGCCACCGGCGGCGCGATCCTGCTCGGGCTGCGCGGCATCGCCGTGGTCGGGCACGGCAGCTCCGGGGCGGGGGGGATCGCCAATGCCGTGCGCCTGGCGGCCCGCTGCGCCGAGGTCGACGCCGTCAGCCGCACGGCGGCGCTGCTGCGCGAGGGCGGCGCCGGCCGGGACGAGCTGGCGGCGGACCGTGCCGAGCGCGGCGGGGCGTGATAGGAACCCGACTATGAGCGCTCCAATCGGCACGGTGATTGCCGGTTATTCGAATCCGTGGCGATCGGAGCGCGAATGGAAGGCTTTGCTGTGACCCGCGAGCAAGTCCTCGGCCTGGTTCGCGATCACCTCGCCGAGGAGCTCGAGGTCGACGCGGCCGGGATCGGCGAGGGAACCCGCTTCAAGGAGGACCTCGACGCCGACTCGCTCGACCTCTACGAGCTGGTGATGGAGCTGGAGGACGCCTACGGGATCTCCGTCTCCGAGGAGCAGGCGGCGAAGATCGCGACCGTCGGCGACGCGGTCGAGTTCGTAATCGAGCACGCGCCGGCGTGAGCGCGTCGGCGCTCTCCGATCTGATCCGGGAGCTTCCCGACGATCTGCGTCGCCGGGCGCTCACCCACTCCTCGTGGACCGATGACCGGGCCGACTCCTACGAGCGCCTCGCCTACCTCGGCGACAGCGTGCTTGCTCTGGCGGTTGCCCGCGACCTGGTCGACCGCTTCCCCGAGGTCGACGCGGGCGGGCTGACCAAGGTCCACAACCAGGCGGTCAGCGGCGTTTCCTGCGCGGAGGTGGGGCGCGAGCTCGACGTGCCGGCGATGCTGCGCGCCAACGAGCCGGAGCAGATGCCGGTGGGGATCCCGGCGGAGGTGCTGCTCGCCGGCGAGCGGCCGCTGCCCGAGGCGACCGAGGCGCTGATCGGCGCCTGCTTCTTAGCCTTTGGCTTCGACCGCGCCGCCGCCGCCGTAGCCGCCGCCTTCGAACCGCGGATCGAGCACGCCAGCGAGACCCGGATCGACTTCAAGTCAGCCCTGCAGGAGCTGCTGGCACGCCGCCGGGCGCGCGTAAGCTACGAGGTGATGTCCGAATCCGGCCCGCCGCACCGGCGCAAGTTCGAGGTGGCGGCGATCGTCGACTTCGAGCGGGTCGGCGAAGGGGTGGGCCGGAGCAAGAAGGCGGCCGAGCAGGTCGCGGCCGAGCGGGCGCTGAAGCGCCTCGGTGGCTAGGCGTGGCGTTGCGTCCGACTCGATCGCGAGCCTTGCCGGTTGGAGGAGCGATGCGCCGAAGCCGGAGGGAGGGCGGATGTACCTGAGATCGATCGAGATGAAGGGGTTCAAGTCGTTCCCCGAGCGGACGAGGCTGGAGTTCTCGCCCGGCGTCAGCGTGATCGTCGGCCCCAACGGCTCGGGCAAGTCGAACATCACCGACGCCGTCCTCTGGGCGCTTGGCGAGCAGAGCCCGGGAGCGATCCGCGGCGCCTCGATGCAGGACGTGATCTCGGCTGGCGGCAAGGGCGTCGGCCAGCGCCGCGCCGCTGAAGTCGAGGTCGTGATCGATAACTCCAAGGGCCGCGCCGCGACCGAGCTCTCCGAAGTCGCGGTCAAGCGGGCGCTCGATCGCTCCGGGGATGGGTCCTACCGCCTCAACGGCGCCCGCTGCCGCCTCGTCGACGTCGCCGAGGTGCTCTCGGACACAAACCTGGGCCGCGAGATGCACTCGGTGATCAGCCAGGGCCGGGTCGAGTCGATCGTCCATTCCAAGCCCCGCGAGCGGCGCCTGCTGGTTGAGGAGGCGGCTGGCCTCGGCAAGCACCGCAAGCGCCGCCGTCGCTCCGAGCTGAAGCTGCGCGCGGCGCGCGACAACCTCGACCGCGCCCTCGACCTCGAGCGCGAGGCGCGGGCCCGTTTGCGCCCGCTGAAGCGCCAGGCCCAGGCGGCTGAGCTGGGGGCGCGGATAGAGCGCGAGGAGCTGGGGCTGCGCGGGCAGCTCGTCGCCGAGGAGCTGCGCTTCGGCGCCGACCGGGCCGAGGCAGCCGAGAAGGCAGCCGCCGAGGCACGCGCGCAAAGGACCGCGATCGAGGCCCGCCTCGCTGAGGTCAGCGAGAAGCGCCGCGCCGCCGAGGAGCGCTTCGCTGCCCGCGATCGCGAGCGCACCCAGGCCTGGGGCGTGCTGACCAAGCTGCGTGGCGAGCAGCAGCGGGTTGCCGTCCGCGCCGCCGGCCTCGGCGACCGTGAGGGCGAGCTCTCGATCGGGCTGGAGGCGCTGCGCGCCGAGCTCGGCCCGCTGACTCTGGACGTCGGCGGCTCCGGCGCTCCCGGCGAGCGGGCGCGCAAGCTCGAGGAGGAGTTGGGCGAGATCGACGCGGGCCTCAGCGGCGCCACCGAGAGCCTCGCCCGGGCGCGCTCCGCCGAGGCCACCGAGGCCGCTCGCGAGGCGGCCCTGGGCGCCGTGCGCAGCGGCGGCGAGAGGGCGATCCGGCATGCCCGCCGGGCCGAGGGATTGCTCGGCGAGCGCCATCGCGAGGTCTTGCGCAAACGCCTCAGCGCCGGCGAGGAGCTGCTCGAAGACGTCCGCGCCGCCGCCGCCTCGGCGACCGCGGCGGAGGCGGCGATTCGCGCCCGGGTCGGGCGAATCGAGCAGCTCGTGGTCGGTGGCGAGGGCGACGGCGACGAGATCGCAGAGGAGATGCGGGCCTGCTCGCAACGCGAGTACGAGCTGCAGGCGGAGACGAAGGCCGCGTCCGACAAGCTGACCGAGGTCGAGGTCGAGGCCGCCCATCTAGGCGACCGTCGCGCCGAGGCAGCCAAGGAGCTGGCCTCGATCGCCGAGCGCATCGGCGAGGAAGTGGCGCCGGCCGAGCAGCCGCTGGGCGAGGAGGAGCGGGCGGATATCGATCGCCGGCTCGAGCGCCTGGAGCGCCGTCGCGCCCAGATCGGCCCGGTCAACCCGCTGGCCGAGCGCGAGTACGAGGAGGCGCGCGAGCACGTCGAGTCGCTGCAGGCCCAGCGCGAGGACACCGAGCGAGGCATGCGTGAGCTCGAGGCGTTGATTCGCGACATCGACCGCGAGATCGAGCGCGCCTTCGAGCAGACCTTCGAGGCGACGGCGAAGAACTTCGAGGAGATGGTCGAGCACCTCTTTCCAGGTGGCCGCGGCGCCCTGCGCCGGGTCAGCCTGCGCCCGGTCCGCGACGCCGGGGCCGCAAGCGAGGAGTCCGCCGCCGAGAGCGAAGACGGAGAGGATGGAGACGAAGAGCGCGAGGAGCTCGGCGTCGAGATCGAGGTCACGCCGGCGGGTAAGTCGACGCGCAAGCTCTCGCTGCTCTCCGGCGGCGAGAAGTCGCTGGTCGCGATCGCCTTCGTCTTCGCCGTCTTCCTCGCCCGTCCCTGCCCCTTCTACATCCTCGACGAGGTCGAGGCCGCCCTCGACGACGCCAACATCGACCGCTTCCTGCAGCTGATCCGCCGCTTCTCGGATCGCGCCCAGTTCGTCATAGTCACCCACCAGAAACGGACGATGGACGCTGCCGACGTCCTCTACGGCGTCAGCATGGGCGGCGACGGCGTGACCAAGGTCGTCTCCCGCAAGCTCCCGCGTGAAGTTGAGGCCGAAGGAGGCGGAGGAGAGGAAGGGGAGGCTGCCGCTCCGCCGCCATTTGCCGGTCTCGCCGAGGACGAGGGCGAGCAGGGCGAACCCGAGCCCTCGCCCGCGGCCGGCCTGATCGGAGAGCAGCCCGCCGCGACGCCGCCAGCTTCGCACTCGCTTAAAGAAACCGCCTAGTTTCCAGCCCTGCCCCTGCGCTACGCTCCTTTTGGGCAAAGGAAAGGAGGGGCGGTGGCCCAAAGCCACATGGACAGGCTGACGTCGTTCGACACGTCGTTCCTGGCCAACGAGAAGTCCAACGGGCACATGGCGATCGGCGCCGTGCTGGTCTGCGAGGGCGAGCCGCCCAGCCACGAGGAGTTCCTCGCCAGCATCCGCAGCCGCCTTCATCTGCTGCCGCGCCTGCGCCAGCGGCTCGCCGTTCCCCCGCTGCAGCTCGGCCGTCCCTTCTGGGTCGATTACCCCGAGTTCGACATCCACGACCACGTGCGGCGAACGAAGCTGTCCGCGCCGGGCAGCGAAGGGCAGTTCCGCGAGGCCGTCGCCGACACCTTCGCGCCGCCTCTGAACCGCTCGCGCCCGCTCTGGGAACTGAACCTGGTCGAGGGCCTGGAGCGCAACCGCTTCGCGATCGTCTACAAGACCCACCACGCGCTGGCCGACGGCATCTCGGTGGTCGACATCGGCGTCCTGCTCTTCGACGTCGAGCCGGTCAGCGAGCCCGTCCCGGAGCCGGCTCCGTGGAGCCCGCATACGCCACCGTCGCGACTGGACTTGGTTGGCCGCGCGTTTGCCGGCGTGGGCGAAACCGCCGTGCGCGGCGCCCGCTGGGCGCTGGCGGCCCTGCGCCACCCGCAGCGAGCGGCCAGGCGCGCCTCGAATGGCGCCGCCGGCCTCTGGGAGGTCACCTGGAACCTCGCCAGGCCGGCGCCAAAGGTGCCGCTCAACGTCGACATCTCGCCGCACCGCTGCTTCTACGGCACCCGCGGCGACCTCGACGAGTTCAAACAGATCAAGAACATCCTTGGGGGGACGGTCAACGATGTCTCCCTCTCCGTCGCTGCCGGCGCCCTGCGCAACTGGATGCTCGACCGTGGCCTGGAGACCGACGGGGTCGAGCTGCAGGCGCTGGTCCCGGTCTCGGTTCGGGCCGAGAACCAACACGGCGAGCTGGGCAACATGCTGACCGCGATGCGCGGGCCGCTGCCGGTCGGGATCGGGGACCCGGTGGCGCGCTTGCGCCGGATCACCGAAGCGATGGACGCCCTCAAGTCCTCCAAGCAGGCCCTGGGCGCGGAAGCGATCTGGGGCCTCAACGACTGGTTCCGGGACTTCGCGCCTCCGCTGCTGCTGGGGCCGACCGCGGCGATCAACTTCTCGACCAGGCTCTTCAACCTCCTGGTCACCAACTTCCCCGGCCCGCAGGTTCCCTTCTACGTGCGCGGCCGGGAACTGGTCGAGGTCTACCCGGTCGGCTTCCTCGCCAAGCGCCACGCGCTGGCGATCGCGATCTTCAGCTACAACGGCTCGATCGGCTTCGGCCTGCTCGCCGACCGCGAGTCGCTCGGCGATCTCGATCAGCTCGGCTCCTACATCGAGGGGGCCATCGATGAGCTTCGGGTCGCCGCCGGGATAGCCTCCCCGGATGGCGACGAGCTGGGAGGAGATCCTCGACCTGGGGACGCGGACGGCAGCAAAGGGCTCGTCCGAGGCTGAGTCCGCGCTCGAACGCCGCGGCGTCTTCCGCCGCCTGCGCGAGAGCCTCTCCAAGAGCCGCAAAGCGCTGAGCGAGGAGATCTCGGCCAGCCTCTTCGAGCGCATCGACGAGGAGACCTGGGAGCGGTTGGAGGAGGCGCTGATCTTCGCCGACGTCGGCGCCCCGACTACGGCCAGGGTGGTCGAGCGGCTCGAGCGGGAGGTCGACGCCGGCAACGTCGCCGCCGACGGCGAGGCGGTGCGCCAGCGCTTGATCGAGATTCTCGCCGAGGTCGCCGCGACGGCGCGCGCCCCGATCGACCTCAGCGGCGAGCCGGCCGTGCTGCTGATGGTCGGCGTCAACGGCACCGGCAAGACGACGACAATCGGCAAGATCGCCTGGCACCTCTCCAAGGAGCTCGGCCTCTCGGTGATATTGGCCGCCGCCGACACCTACCGCGCCGCCGCCGCCGAGCAGCTCGCCGAGTGGGCCGATCGGGCCGGCGCGGAGCTGGTGCGCTCCACCGAGGGCGGCGACCCCGGCGCGGTCGCCTTCGACGCGATCGCCGCCGCTCGCGCCCGCGGCGCCGACATCGTCATCGTCGACACCGCCGGGCGCCTGCACACGCAGAGCAACCTGATGGACGAGCTGGCCAAGGTGCGGCGGGTGATCGGCAAGCAGCTGCCCGGCGCCCCGCACGAGACGCTGCTCTCGATCGACGCGACCACCGGCCAGAACGGCCTGCGCCAGGCGAAGGTCTTCGCCGAGGCGGCCGAGGTCGACGGCGTGGTCCTGACCAAGCTCGATGGCACCGCCAAGGGCGGCATCGTCCTCGCGATAGCGGCCGAGCTGGAGATCCCGGTGAAGCTGATCGGCACCGGCGAGCAGCTGGAGGACCTGCGCCCCTTCGACCCCACCGACTTCGCCAACGCCCTGCTGGGCCCAGAGGGCCTATCCCGGTAGGGGCTCCACTTAACTTTTTCGAGCCGCGTCTCTGGCTATCAACAATGGGTGTCCGCGAAAAAGTACAAGACGTTCCACCCCCACCGGGATAGGCCCTAAGCTCCGCTGCGGTGTTCGATCAACTTTCAGAGCGGCTGCAGGCGACCCTTTCCGACGTTCGCTCACGGGGGAGACTTAGCGAGGCCGATGTCGATGCGGCGATGCGGGAGATCCGCCTCGCCCTGCTCGAGGCCGACGTCAACTTCAGGGTCGTCAAATCCTTCACCGCGACGCTGAAGGAGCGCTGCCTCGGCGCCGAGGTTCTGGACAGCCTCGATCCCGGCCAGCAGGTGGTCAAGATCGTCAACGAGGAGCTGACCGGGCTGATGGGCGGCACCGGGCGCGAGCTTGCCTTTGCCTCGGGTGGGCCGACCGTGATCCTGATGGCCGGCCTGCAGGGCTCGGGCAAGACGACCGCCTGCGCCAAGCTCGCCCGCTTCCTCCGCGAGTCGGGCAAGAAGGACGTTGCTCTGGCCGCTTGCGACGTCTACCGGCCCGCCGCGGTCGACCAACTTGTCACTGTCGGCCGCCGCGCTGGCGCCCACGTCTACGAGCAGGGCACCGATGCCGACCCTGTCGAGATCGCCGGCTGGGCGCTCGACCGCGCCCGCGAAGAGAGCCGCGACGTGCTGATCGTCGACACCGCCGGCCGCCTCCACATCGACGAGGACCTGATGGACGAGCTCTCGCGGATCCGCAAGCGGGTCAAGCCCCATGACGTGCTGCTCGTCGTCGACGCGATGACCGGCCAGGACGCCGTCGGCGTCGCCGAGTCCTTCGCCGAGGCGGCCGAGTTCGACGGCGTCGTGATGACCAAGCTCGACGGCGACGCCCGCGGCGGCGCCGCCCTCTCGGTCAAGGCGGTGACCGGCAAGCCGATCCTCTTCGCTTCGACCGGGGAGAAATTGGAGGCCTTCGATCGCTTCCACCCCGACCGCATGGCCTCGCGCATCCTCGGCATGGGCGACGTGCTCAGCCTGATCGAGAAAGCCGAGCAGCAGATCGACGAGAAGCAGGCGCTCGACCTCGAGCAGAAGATGAAGAGCAACCAGTTCACGCTCGAGGACTTCCTGCAGCAGCTCAAGCAGGTGCGGAAAATGGGGCCGATCAGCGGTCTGCTCGGGATGCTGCCGGGGATGGGGGCGATGAAACAGCTGAAGAACGCCGAGGTCGACGAGTCCGAGCTCGACCGGGTCGAGGCGATCATCCTCTCGATGACGCCCGAAGAGCGGGCCAACCCGAGCCTGATCAAGGGATCTCGCCGCAAGCGGATTGCCAACGGCTCGGGGACCAAAGTCCAGCACGTCAACCAGCTGGTCAAGCAGTTCGACCAGATGCGCAAGATGATGCGCCACATGGCCTCCGGCAAGATGCCCGACCCGCAACAGCTGGCGCAGATGACCGGGGGAGCACCGCGCCCGAAGGTCCGTAGGCGCTAACCGACGCCAGGCCGCATGTCCTCCGCTTTGCGTCCGGCATGCGTTGGAATGGCCTGAGCCTGTACCCTGCTCGCTCTATGGCGGTGCGAATCAGACTAAGACGCGTCGGGTCCAAGAAGAACCCGATCTGGCGGATCGTCGTCGCCGACAAGCGCTCGCCGCGCGACGGGCGCACGATCGAGACGATCGGCCGCTATAACCCCCAGACCGAGCCCTCGACGATCGAGCTCGACGAGGCCCGTGCCAAGCACTGGCTGCAGCACGGCGCCCAGCCCTCCGAGACCGTCGCCACGCTGCTGCGCACCAAGGGCATCCCGGCCTCGGGCAGCTGAGCCTGAAGTGACCGAGCTGCTGGAGTTCCTGGTCAGGTCGCTGGTCGAGGACCCCTCCGCGGTCGTCGTCGAGGAGCTGGAAGAGGACGGCGATCTGGTTTACGAGATCACCGTGGCCGAGGACGACCTGGGCCGCGTGATCGGCAAGGGCGGCCGCGTTGCGAACGCGATCCGGACGATCGCCAAGGCTGCTGCCGTGCGGCTGGATCGACGGGTCATCGTCGACATCCTTGACTGAGGGCGCGAGCGGGATCCGCTCATGAAGCTCGACATCTTCTCGCTATTCCCCGATGCGTTCGACTGGTTTCAGTCACAGCGGTCGGTGCAAAACGCGTTGGCCGAAGGCAACGAGATTCGGCTGCTCAACTACCGCGATACGACGCCGCTCGGAGCTGGACAGGTAGACGATGCGCCGTACGGCGGGGGAGCTGGGATGGTTCTCCGCGTCGACGTTGTCGACGCTGCGCTTCAGGCCGCCTATCCGCGTGGGGAAAGGCCGCGGACCGTCTTGCTCACGCCTACGGGCCGTCTGCTCGATGACGAGTTGGCGGATGAGCTGACCAAGGAGCCGCATGTGGCGCTGCTCTGCGGTCGCTACGAGGGGTTCGACGAGCGGGTGCACGAGCACTTTGCCGACGACGAGGTCTCGATCGGGCGCTACGTGCTGGCCGGGGGAGAGCTGCCCGCGATGGTGCTCGCCGACGTGGTGATGCGCAAGCTTCCCGGCGCTCTCGGGCACGAGCGCAGCGCCGTCGAGGAGTCCTTCAGCCAGGTGCTGGAGGGGGCGCCCGAGTACCCGCACTACACGCGTCCCGCCAACTACCGGGGCTGGGACGTGCCGGACGTATTGCTCTCCGGCGACCATGAGCGGGTGCGCCTCTGGCGGGCGGAGCAGAGCCAGGCTCGGGCGCAACAGCTCGAACAAGGCGACAAGTAGGTACGATTCTCGGCACCGCGCGGCGCCCACGTCGGGCCCGGCGGTCTTTTTTCGGCCATGAGCAGCGTCATACAAGACATCGAGCGCGGTCAACTGAGGAAGGGCCTGCCCTCCTTCGACCCTGGCGATCGCGTGCGCGTCCACTTTCAGGTCGTCGAGGGAACTCGCCGCCGCACCCAGGTCTTCGAGGGGATCGTCCTGCGGCGGCAGGGTTCGGGGGCTCGCGAGACGTTCACCGTGCGCAAGCAGTCATTCGGCGTCGGAGTGGAGCGGACCTTTCCGCTCCACTCGCCGAAGATCGAGAAGCTGGAGATCGCCGCTCGCGGCGCCGTGCGCCGGGCAAAGCTCTACTACCTGCGCGGGCGCATCGGCAAGGCGGCACGGGTGGCCGAGCGGCGCTGGGGCATCGACGAGACGCTGATCTCGGCGCCGACGGCGGCTGCGGAGCCCGAAGCGGTCGATGCCGAGGGGGTGAGCCAGGCTGAGGAAGACGCGCAAGCTGCGGGCGAGGAGCCCACCTCCACGCCACCCGCGGCAGAGGCGTCTTTGTCCGACGAGGCTGCGCCCGAAGCGGCTGAGGTGGAGCCCGAGGCGGAGGGCGCTGCGCAGGAGCCGGTTGCGGAAGCTTCAAAGGAGACAGCGGCAAAGACGGACGCGGAGGCGCCCGAGGCGGGGGAGACCGAGGACAACGCCGCGGCTGAAGACGCCGAGGACGAGGCGCCGGATGAGAAGTCCGGCGACTCCGGCGGGGACCCGGCCTGAAACTCTCGATCCCGAAGCCGAAAAGTCGAGGCGGCGGGTTCGTCGAGCTCGTCGTCATCGTCGCGCTGGCCCTGGGGCTGGCGCTTGCGATCCAGGCATGGCTGATCAAGCCCTACCAGATCCCCTCACAGTCGATGGAACCGACCCTGGACGTCGGCCAGCGGGTTCTCGTCAACCGCTTCCTCTACCACTTCACCGACCCCAGTCCGGGCGACATCGTCGTCTTCCACCCACCGGCCGGGGCCGACAACGGCACCGCCGAATGCGGCATCCCGCACGGGCCGCGCGAAGCCTGCCCGAAGCCGACTGCCGGCGAGTCGAGCCAGAACTTCATCAAGCGCATCGTCGCCGGGCCCGGCGACACGCTCAGCGTCCGCGATGGGCATCCCGTCGTCAACGGGGTCGAGAAGAGCGATGAGCCCTACATCAGGCCCTGTGGCGTCGCCCCTGCCTGCAATTTGCCGAAAGCGATCAAGATTCCACCCGACTACTACTTCATGATGGGCGACAACCGTGGCGAAAGCGACGACAGCCGATTCTGGGGTCCCGTCCCCCGCGCCTGGATCATCGGCGAGGCCTTTGCCACCTACTGGCCGCCCGATCGCATCGGCACCCTCTAGCGCCCTCGCCAAGGGCAAGGCTCACCAGCGCCGGCTGGCTCGGACGCGACGGCTCTTCGCCTTCGATCGCGGGCTCGGCAGCCGGCTGGTCGCCGGCGCCGACGAGGCCGGGCGCGGCTGCCTCGCCGGCCCGCTGGTCGCGGCCGCGGTGCTCTTCGACTACGAGACGCTCTCTCACGCCGATCGCCGCTCCCTCGCCGGCCTGCACGACTCCAAGCAGATGAGCGCCGAGAAGCGGGCGGAGCTCTTCCCCTGTGTGCTGCGCGCCGCGGCGCGGGTCAGCGTCGTCATCCGCTGTGCGCGCGGCATCGACGACCGCGGCCTGCACGTGACCAACCTCGAAGCGCTGGCGAGCTCCCTGGAACGGCTGCGGCCGGAGGCCGAGGCGACGTGCCTCGTCGACGGCTTCTCGCTGCGCAACTGCGCCGTGCCGCACCGGGCCGTGATCGAAGGCGACGGAACGAGCGCCGCCATCGCAGCCTCCTCTGTGATCGCCAAGGTGACCCGGGACCGCTACATGCACGGCGCCGCCTGCGACCACCCCGGCTGGGGCTTCGAGGAGCACGTCGGCTACTCGACCCCAGAGCACCGCGAGGCGATCGAGCGGATCGGCATCTCGCCCCTCCATCGACGGTCGTTCCAGTCGGTGGCCTATGCGCAGCTAGAGCTGGCGAGTTGAAGCCTATCCGGTAGGGGTTCCGCTTAACTTTTTCGGTGTAACGGAACCTGCTGTCGCCCAAGGTTTGCGCCGAAAAAGTACAAGACGCTCCACCCCTACCGGATAGGCTTCAGAAAGCGGCTTCGATGTGCTCAATGCCGACGACCCGGCCGCTGCGATCGAAGGTGACGCCGATTGCGTCAAAGCGGATCTCGGCGTAGTAGGGGGCATCGCGGCGTTCGGACATCCAGGCGGTGGCGAGGCGGCGGACGCGCTGCTGCTTGCGGTGGTTGACGCCGAGGATCGGGCGCTCCGGCCCGTAGGCGGAGCCCTCGCGCCCGGCCTTGACCTCGACGAAGACGAGCGTGCGGCCGTCGCGAGCGACGATGTCGAGCTCGCCGAAGCGGGTGCGGGCGTTGCGCTCGAGGATCTCCCAGCCCGAGGCGGCCAGGTGGGCGGCGACGAGGTCCTCGGCGGCGCGGCCGATCCGCTGTCTTTGCACGGTCATCGCCGCCGACCATAGGCGGCCGCAGCCTGCCTGCCAGCCCCTGCGCGCCCTCGTCCTCTTAGTCGGCGCAGTTCCGCGCGCTCCTGCGCAACACGGGTCGGATTTGGCTCCCTAGCGTGGTTTCCGTGCTCGCCACCGCGCAGACATTCAGCCTCGACGGCATTGCCGCCCGCCCGGTCCGGGTCGAGGTGGACGTCCACCGCGGACTGCCCGCCTTCTCCGTCGTCGGCCTGCCCGACGCGGCGGTGCGAGAGGCGCGCGAGCGGGTGCGGGCGGCGCTGGTCAACTGCGGCTTCGAGTTCCCGCTGCGGCGGATCGTCGCCAACCTGGCGCCGGCCAGCCTGCGCAAGGCCGGGCCGGGGATGGACCTGGCGATCGCCGTCGCCCTGCTCACCGCCTCCGCCCAGCTCGACCTGGAGAGGCTGCCGCGATTGGCGCTGGTCGGCGAGCTGGCCCTCGACGGCTCGGTCCGACCTGTCCCCGGCGTGCTGGCGATCGCCGAGGCGGCGCGCGAGCGGGGCGTCGAGGCGATCGTGGTCCCGGCCGAGAATGGGCCCGAGGCGGCGCTGGCCGGCGAGATCGGCGTGATCGGCCTGGAGAGCCTCGCTCAGGTCGCGGCATTGGCCAGCGGGGATTGGGCGCCACAGCGACCGCAGCCGATGCCGCTGCGGCTCAGCCGCGGGGAGGGCGGTCCAGATCTGGCGGACCTGCGCGGCCAACGTCACCTCCGCTACGCGCTCGAGGTCACCGCCGCGGGTGGGCACAGCCTGCTGGTGGTTGGGCCGCCGGGGGCCGGCAAGTCGCTCGCCGCCAGCCGCCTGCCCTCGATCCTGCCGCCGCTGGTCGCGGCCGAGGCGCTCGAGGTGGCGCGGATCGCCAGCGCCTGCGGGCGCCTTGACGAGGCTGCTCCGGGAGGGAGGCCTTTCCGGGCGCCGCACCACACGGTCAGCCCGGCCGGCCTCGTCGGCGGCGGCAACCCACCCAACCCCGGCGAGGCAACGCTCGCCCATCGCGGCGTCCTCTTCCTCGACGAGCTCTGCGAGTTTCGCCGTGACGCCCTGGAGGCTCTGCGTGCCCCACTCGAGACCGGCTGGGTCGCGATCGCCCGGGCCGGCTCATGGCGGCACCTGCCCTGCCGTTTCATGCTGATCGCCGCCGCCAATCCCTGCCCCTGCGGGCGCGGCGACGCCGACCCAGAGTGCAGCTGCGCGCCGCAGGCGGTGCGTCGCTACCAGGCTCGCTTGAGTGGCGCCCTCGCCGACCGCATCGACGTTCTGGCCGCGATCCGCCAGCCAAGCGCGGAGGAGATCGGCGGACCGCCGGGCGAGTCCTCGGCTGCCGTGCGCCTGCGGGTCAGCGCCGCCCGCGAGCGCCAGGAACGACGCCTCGGCCCCGGCCGCAGCAACGCCGAGATGACGCCGGGCGAGGTGCGTGAGTGCGCGCTCGACGAGGGCGCTGCGTCTTTGCTCGCCGATTCCTACGCGCGTCGTCGCCTCAGCGGCCGGGCCCACGACCGGGTGCTGCGCCTGGCCCAGACCGTCGCCGACCTGGCCGGCAGCGAGACGATCGGGCGCGAGCAGATGGCGCAGGCGCTGCAGCTGCGCCGCAGGGACCAGGAATGAGCGAGCCGCGCGCCTGCCCGGATTGCCTGCGCCGCTCGCGGCTGCTCGCCCATCTCGCTCCTTACATCGAGAGGGTCGCGACCGGGGCGCCCGGATCTCGCTCCCCCGAGCTGCTGCGCCTCTCCAGCGAGAGCCTTGCCGCCGCGGTGGCACCGAAGATCGCCGGGCAGGTGCTGGCGCAGGTTGCGGCAGTGCCGGAGGCTCGCCTCGCCGCCGATCTGCTGGCAGCGCAGTGCTGGGCCTGCTGCCGCCACGATTCGCGCTACCCGGTCGGTCTGCGCGACGCTGCCGACGCCCCCTGGGCGCTGATCGGGCGCGGCGACCCGGCGTTGCTGGAGCGGCTCGAGCCGGAGGGCACGGTCACCGTCGTCGGCGCCAGGCGGGCCAGCGCCTACGGCCGCGAGGTGGCGCGTGAGCTGGGTCGCGAGCTGACCGCCGCCGGGATCCTCGTCGTCAGCGGTCTCGCCTTCGGCATCGACGCCTGTGCGCACCGCGGTGCCCTCGACGCCGGCACGACGGTCGCTGTGCTCGGCTGCGGCGCCGATGTCGCCTATCCGGCCTCGCACCGTTCGCTCTGGCGGCGGATCTGCGAGCGGGGGCTGGTCGTCTCAGAGCTGCCGCCCGGAACTGGGGCTTGGCGCTGGACCTTCCCAGCCCGCAACCGGATCATGGCCGCGCTGGCGGCGATGACCGTCGTGGTCGAGGCGGCGCAGCGGTCAGGCTCGCTGATCACCGCCGACCTCGCCGCCGACCTCGGCCGCGACCTGGGGGCGGTGCCGGGGCCGGTCAACTCGCGCGGCTCGGCCGGTGCCAACGAGCTGCTTGCCGGCGGCGCCTGCCTGGTCCGCGACGCCCAGGACGTGCTCGACGCGATGCTCGGTCCGGGTGTGCGCCTGGCCGAGCGCGCCGGGCCCGAGCTCGAGCCCAAGCTGCTCGCAGCGCTGGCGGCGGTGGAAAGGGGAGGGGAGACCTGCGACGCGGTCGCGGCCCAGCTCGATCTGTCCGGCGCCGAGGCCGCCTCCGCCCTCGCCACGCTCGAGGCCCTCGGCTACGTGTCCTGCTCGATGGTCGGCGCCTACTCCCGGACGCTCCTCAGGGCGCCCGGTGTCTAGGCTGCGCGGCGTGGACTCGGGGCGGATCCCAGCGGTGCTCTCGATCGCCGGATCGGATTCCGGCGGTGGCGCCGGCATCCAGGCGGACCTGAAGGCGTTCGCGCGCTGCGGCGTGCACGGGATGACCGCGATAACCGCGATCACGGCGCAGAACACGGTTGCCGTCGAGGCGATCGAAGGGGTTTCGCGAGAGATGATCCTTGCCCAGGTGGGGGCCGTCGCCGAAGACATCGGCGTCGATGCCGTGAAGATCGGCATGCTGGGCACGGCGGAGACGGTCGATGCGGTGGTCGAGGCGCTCGGCTTCCTGGGCGAGGCGCCGGTGGTCGTCGATCCGGTCATGGTCGCCGAGAGCGGCGCCGTCCTGCTCGATGAGGAGGCGCGAGCGGCGCTGGTCGAGCGCCTGCTGCCGCTCGCCACCGTCGTCACTCCCAACATCCCGGAGGCGCGGGCGCTGACCGGTGACGAGGAGCGCGATTCGCAGGAGGACCTCGCCCGCGAGGTCTTGGCCCTGGGGCCACACGCCGTGGTCGTCACCGGCGGGCACAGCGAGCGGGTCGTCGACCTCTTCTTCGACGGTCGTGAATCTGCGGAGATCGCCGGCGAGCGCCACTCCGATGGCGCCGCGCACGGCTCCGGCTGCACCCACTCCTCGGCGCTGGCGGCTTTTCTCGCACTGGGCGACCCGCCGCTTGAGGCCGCGCGCAAAGCCCGCGGGATCGCATCCGCCGCCGTTGCTCATGGCCTGCGGGGGATCGGCGCAGGCCCGGGCCCTGTCGACGCCCTCGATGTCGCTGAAGGATTGAAGGGCCTATAGCCCTCCCAGACCTTCAAGCTCCGCTGAAACCTTCCCGGTAGATTTCGGCCATGAGCTCCAACGGCGCCACCACGACCAAGCTTCCCCGCCCGCGATCCAGCGTCGTCTTCGACGGGCCTGACCGGGCCGCGGCTCGCGCCTATATGAAGGGGGTCGGCTTCGACGACGACGCGTTGAGCCGGCCGACGGTCGGCATCGCCAACACCTGGACCGAGGCGATGCCCTGCAATTTCCACCTGCGCGGGCTCGCCGAGCACGTCAAGGGGGGTGTGCGCGCGGCAGGCGGGACGCCGATGGAGTTCAACACGGTCGCGATCTCCGACGGGATCACGATGGGCACCCAGGGAATGAAGGCGTCGCTGATCAGCCGCGAGGTGATCGCCGACTCGATCGAGCTGATGGCGCGCGGCTACCAGTTCGACGCGATCGTCGTCCTCTGCGCCTGTGACAAGACGATCCCAGGCGGCGCGATGGCGCTGGCCCGGCTCGACGTGCCGTCGGTGCTGCTCTACGGGGGCTCGATCGCTCCCGGCCATTGGCACGGGCGCGATGTCACCATCCTCGACGTATTCGAGGCGATGGGGGCCCATGCCGCCGGCGATATGAGCGACGAGGAGCTACACGAGCTGGAGGGCGTTGCCAGCCCCGGCGCCGGGGCCTGCGGCGGTCAGTTCACCGCCAACACGATGGCCTGTGCGTTCGAGGCGCTGGGGATAAGTCCCGGTGGCTCGGCGATGGTCCCGGCCGAGGACGACGACAAGGGCACCGTCGCAGAGAAGATCGGCGAGCTGGTGATGAAGGTTCTGACCGAGGATTTGCGCCCAAGCCAGGTGATCACGCGCGACTCGCTGGAGAACGCGATCGCCTGCGTCTGCGCCTCGGGGGGGTCGACCAACGTCGTCCTACACCTGATCGCCCTCGCCCACGAGGCTGGGATCGAGCTGGAGATGGATGACTTCGAGCGGATCTCCCGCGCCACGCCGCTGCTCGCAGACCTCAAGCCGGGCGGTCGCTTTGTCGCAACCGACCTCTACCGCGCCGGTGGAGTGCCGCTGATCCTGAGGCGACTGGCCGAGGCCGGCGCGCTGCACGGCGATGCGATGACCGTCAGCGGCAAGACGATCGGCGAGGTGGCCGAGGAAGCGAGCGAGGCTGAGGGCCAGGAAGTCGTGCGTCCCCTCTCGGACCCGTTGAAGCAAGAAGGCGGGTTGGCGATCCTGCGCGGCAACCTCGCCCCCGAGGGCGCCGTGGTCAAGCTCGCCGGCACCGAGCGCACCAAGCAGGTCGGCCCGGCGCGGGTCTTCGAGTCCGAGGAGGAGTGCTTCCGCGCGGTCAAGGCGCAGGGCATCAAGGCGGGCGACGTCGTTGTGATTCGCAACGAGGGCCCGGCGGGCGGTCCCGGAATGCGCGAGATGCTGCAGGTGACCGCCGCGATCGTCGGCGAGGGCCTTGGCGAGCAGGTCGCGCTGCTCACCGACGGGCGCTTCTCCGGCGCCACCCGCGGCCTGATGGCTGGCCACGTCGCCCCCGAGGCGGCAAAGGGCGGCCCGATCGCCGCGATTCGGGAGGGGGACCGGATCACAGTCGACATCGACAGCCGCCGCTTGGAGGTGGCCCTCTCCGACGAGGAGATCGCGAACCGCGTTGCCGCCTACAAGGCCCCCAAATCTCCCTTCGGCAGAGGCGTGATGGAGAAGTACGCCGCAACCGTTTCCTCGGCGTCCCTGGGCGCGGTCACGTCCTGACGATCCGCCCGTCAGGCCAGAAACTCGTCGAGAACGCGGTTGAACCGCCCCGGCCGCTCCAGCTGCGGCACGTGGCCGGTCCGCTCGAATATCTCGAGGCGGGAGTGGGGGATGCGCCGGTGGTAGCTGAGGGCCGCCGCGGAGGGGATGACCCAGTCGTCCGTTCCCCAGACGATCATCGTCGGGATCTCGATCTCTTCGAGGCGGTCGCGGGCGTCATACTCGATCACGGCCTCGAGCGCGGGGGCGAAGCCGGGGCAGGGCACCCCCGAGGCCATCTGCTCCCAGAGCAGCTCCCTGCGCAGGCGGCCGGGGTGGCGGATCGCGAAGCGGAACATCAGGTAGCGGGCGCCGGGGTGGGTGACGAAGAAGCGCGCCGCGGCGCCGAAGGGTCGGCCGAAAGCGTCCCAGGCATGGGAGGTAGCGACGCCTCGCTGGCGCGGCAGCCAGGTGTTGATGAAGCCCGCGGCGGAGACGAGGACGAGGCGGTCGAAGCGCTCCGGCGCCGCCAGCACCGCCTCCGCCGCGACCAGGCCGCCCATCGAGTTGCCGACGATGGTGGCGCGCTCGACCCCGATCTTCTCGCAGAAGTCCAGCACCAGGCGGCCGTAGGCGAACATCTCGATCGGCCAGGAGGGCATCGGGCTGGCGCCGAAGCCGGGCAGGTCGAGCGCGATGGCGCGGTGGCTGCGGCTGAAGTGGGGAAGGTTCTCCAGCCAGGCCTGCCAGGAGCTGGTGATCCCGTGGACGAAGACGATCGGATCGCCTTCGCCAATCTCCGCATAGTTGACCGTGGCGCCCGGCAGCTCGATCCGGTGCAGCTGCGGCCGCCAGTCGATCTTCAGCCACTCGGGATCCGGGTTGCCGTAGTCGTCACGCATAGCCCATACGTTCAAGTATGGGTATCTCGCGTATCTGCGGCGGCTGCAGATGGTCCCAGAGGATCCCGCGCGGGCGCTCGTACTGGCGCTCGACCTCGATCACGGCGCGCGGGGTGGCGATCACGTCGACCGGCAGGTCATGGGACGTCATCATCAGGTGACGGCGTAGGACCTGGGTCGGATGCACGGTCGTCGCCACCGTGGTGTGGCTGTCGATCTTGCCGGCGTCGATGAGGATCCCGTACTCGAGGTCGGAGTAGCCGCCGCCCTTGCCGACCCGGGCGCCGCTGAGGTTGACCGCGACCGAGCCGCAGAGCACGAAGTCGATCTCCGGCAGCTCGTCGAGCGCGATCACCCGACCGTGCTTGAGCGCCCCCTTGATCGTCGCCGCCTCTTTCACCGCGCGCTTGGAGAGCTTCTTCGGGTCGAGGACGCGGAACGGATGCGCGTCGCGCAGGCGGGGCACGGCCATGATCACGACCTTGCCCTCCTCGAGGGCGATGCGGCGCACGTAGGTCTGGGGAGAGTCGGGATTGGCCTTGATCACCCGAGCGCGCTTCCAGAGCCGCTGCCCGGCGAGCTTCTCGGCTGCCAGCTTGGCGCCGGCGAAGTTCGGGATCCGGCCCTCGGCGCCGGGGAAGCGGGACACGCCCGCGCGGTCCATCGCCTTCCAGACCTCCTTGCGGACATCGTCCTTGGAACGCACCTGGGAAACATATCCGCAGGACGTGGACGGGCGAGGCCGAATCCGGTCCTATGACCTGGGCCGAGTCCCTAGCTGCTTACGACCGCGACCTGAGGGGGCGCGGCATGGCTGAGAGGACGCGGAAGGCCTACGCCGTCGATCTCGGCCAGTTCGTCGAGTGGGCGGGGGACCGGCAGGCCGCTGGCCTGCGCCATCGCGACGTGCGGCGCTACGCGGCCGGGCTCTCCTCCGGCGGGGCCGCTCCGGCCACGGTCGCCCGCAAGCTGGCGGCGATCCGCGGCCTCTTCGACTTCCTCGTCCGCACCGAGCGGGTCGGCCAGAACCCGGCTGACCTCGTCTCCAGCCCGAAGCGCGAGGAGAAGCTGCCGCGGGTGCTCAGCGCCGAGCAGATGCGCTCGCTGCTGGAGGGGATCCCGGCGCGCACGCCGCTCGAGCTGCGCGACCGGGCGATGCTAGAGCTGGCCTACTCCTGCGGGCTGCGCTGCGAGGAGATCGTCAACCTCGACCTCGGCGCGCTCGACTTCGAGACCGAGCAGCTGCGCGTGCTCGGCAAGGGCTCCAAGGAGCGCATCATGCCGGTCGGCGAGCCGGCCCAGCGGGCGCTGCAGCGCTACTGCGAGCGCGGCCGCCATGTCCTCGCGACCGACCCGCGCGAGCGGGCGCTCTTCCTCTCCAAGAGCGGTCGCCGCCTCTCCAACTCCGACGTCACCCGCCGCCTCGGCCTCTGGGCGCGCGCCGCCGCCCTTGCCGCCGGCGTCTCCCCGCACTCGCTGCGCCACAGCTTCGCCACCCACCTGCTCGAGGGAGGCGCCGACCTGCGCACGATCCAGGAGCTGCTCGGCCACGCTTCGATCTCGACCACACAGGTCTACACTCGCGTCGATGCGGCTCGCCTGCGCGACGCGTACGCTGCCACCCACCCGCGCGCATGAGCCGCAATAACCTGTCAGCGACCATAGAATCGGGCCAAGGGGCATGGAAACCGGCGTAAAAGAGGTGGAGCTGCGCGATCTTTGGCGCCGCTACAAGGAGGACGGCGACGCCAGCGCGCGCGAGCGCCTCGTCGTGGCCTACTCGCCGATGGTCAAGTTCGTCGCCGGGCGCCTCGGCGCCGGCCTGCCTTCGCACGTCGACGATGCCGACCTGATCTCCTACGGCCTGATGGGGCTGATCGGCGCGATCGAGCGCTTCGACCTCGAGCGCGGGATCAAGTTCGAGACCTTCGCGATGACCCGCATCCGCGGCGCGATCATCGACGAGCTGCGCTCGCTCGACTGGGTGCCACGCTCGGTCCGCTCCCGCGCCCGCGAGATCGAGGCGGCCCAGGCCAAGCTAGAGCACGAGCTGCAGCGGGCGCCGAGCGAGGCCGAGCTGGCCAAGCAGCTCGACATCTCGGAGGACGAACTGCAGACCTCCCTGCTGGAGATCGCCAACTCCTCCGTGTACGCGCTTGACGAGCTCTGGACGGTCTCCGATTCCTCCGGCGACCAGGTCTCGCTGCTCGACACGATCTCCGACCCGCGCGCCGAGGACCCTCAGGAGTCGCTCGCCAGCAGCGAGATCAAGGACCGTCTCACCGACGCGATCGCCTCGCTGCCCGAGCGCGAGCAGCTCGTCGTCGCCCTCTACTACTACGAGAACCTCACCCTGCGCGAGATCGGCGAGGTGCTCGGCGTCACCGAGTCGCGCGTCTCCCAGCTTCACACCAAGGCCGTGATGCGCCTGAAGTCCGGCCTGCAGGCCGTCTGACCCGTATTTCACCCCATTGCGGCTCGCCGCCCGCGGTGTAGCTTCTATTGCGTGGCTCATAACGCCGCAGACCGGATTCGCAATGTCGCCCTGATCGGGCACCGGGGCTGCGGCAAGACCAGCCTGCACGAGGCGATGCTGTTCGAGGCCGGCGCCGTTGCGCGCCTCGGCACGGTGGCTGAGGGAACCACGGTCTCCGATCACGAGCCCGATGAGCAGGAGCGGGCGATGTCGATCAACGCCGCCGTCGCCTGCTTCGAGCATGGCGGTCGCGAGATCAACCTGATCGACACGCCGGGGGAGCCCAGCTTCGTCGCCGACGCGATCGCCTCCCTGCGCGTCGCCGACGCCGCCGTGGTCGTCGTCAATGCCGTGACGGGGGTCGAGGTCCATACCGAGCGACTCTGGTGGCGAGCCGACGCCGGGGGCTTGGCCCGGCTGGTCTTCGTCAACATGCTCGACCGCGAGCGGGCCGACTTCTTCCGCGCCCTCGACTCGCTGAAGTCGGCCTTCGGCCCCCACGTCGTCGCCACCGAGATCCCGATCGGGGCCGAGGGGGCGCTTCGCGGCGTGATCGATCTGATCGATCTGAAGGCGTTCGTCTACGAGGGCGCCGGGCCAGGCGCGGCTGAGGAGGCGTCGATCCCAGAGCAGCTGCGCGCCCAGGCCGAGGAGTACCGCGAGAAGCTGATGGACGAGGTGGCGGAGAGCTCCGACGAGCTGATGGAGCGCTATCTCGAGGGTGAGGAGATCGACCACGACGCGATCGTGCGGGTGTTGAAGCAGGGGGTGACGGCGGGGCGGGTCTTCCCGGTTACCTGCGGCGCGGCGACCCGCAACCTCGGCACCGGCCGTCTGCTCGAGGCGCTGGTCGAGGACCTGCCGTCGCCGGCGATGCGCGGCGCGGTGGCTGCCACCGGCAGTGGCGACGCGGAAGTCGAGATCGAGCCGGACGAGGACGGGCCGCTGGTCGCCTACGTCTTCAAGACGCTTGCCGATCCCTACGCCGGCCGCGTCAACCTCTTCCGCGTCCTGCGTGGCACGCTGCGCTCGGACTCCCATGCGGTCAACGTCACCCACGACCGCAAGGAGCGGATCGGCCAGCTCGCTCAGCCGCTCGGCGGGGAGCTGAGGCCGGCAGCCGAGCTGGGGGCGGGGGATATCGGCGCGGTCGGCAAGTTGAAGGAGACCCACGCCGGCGACGTGCTCTGCGCCGGCCAGGAGGAGATCGCCTTCGCGCCGCTCGACTTGCCCAATCCGGTGATGGCTTTCGCCTACGAGCCGAAGTCGAAGGGCGACGAGGACAAGGCTGCGGCGGCGGTTCGCCGCCTCAGCGAGGAGGACCCCACCCTCGACATCCATCGCGACGCGCAGACCGGCGAGCAGATCATCGCCGGGCTCACCCAGATCCACGTCGAGGTGATCGTGGCGCGGCTGAGGCGCCGCTTCGGAGTCGAGATCGAGCTGCACCCGCCGCGCGTCCCCTACCAGGAGTCGATTCGCCAGCCCGCCGGCGCCCGCGCCCGCTACAAGAAGCAGTCCGGGGGGCGAGGCCAGTTCGCCGACTGCCAGGTCGAGATCGAGCCGGCCGAGGCCGGCGCCGGCCTCGATTTCGTCAACAAGATCAAGGGCGCCTCGATCCCCGGCGGCTTCATTCCGGCGGTCGAGAAGGGCGTCGAAGAGGCGATGGCCCACGGCACCGTTGCCGGCTACCCGGTCAAGGACGTGCGGGTGCGGCTTCTCGACGGCAAGCACCACGACGTCGACTCCTCGGAGATGGCCTTCAAGATCGCCGGAGCGATGGCCTTCCGGGAGGCGATGGAGGCTGCCGACCCGGTCCTGCTGGAGCCGATCGTGCGGCTCCTCGTCAGCTGCCCCGGCGATGTCGTCGGCGACGTGATCGGCGACCTCAACTCGCGCCGCGGCCATCCGCTGGGGATGGAGCCAAAGGGCTCAATGACCGAGGTGAGGGCCGAGGTGCCGATGGCCGAGGTGCTCGACTACGCGCCGGACCTGCGCTCGATCAGCGGCGGCCGCGCCGACTTCGAGATGGAGTTCGATCATTACGAAGAGGTGCCGGCGCACCTCGCGGGGAAGGTCGTCACGGCCGGGTAATCGGGCGTGCCGGCCGATCATCTAAGTTGGGGTTGTGAGCTCCGACGAGCGCTGCGGCATCTGCGGACGGACGATCCTGGCGGGCGAGCGGACGCGCGCCTACATGAACCCCAAGGAGGGGCCGCGGATGGTCTGCGAGCTCTGTCGCGACCGTGCCGAGCAGCTCGGCTGGGTTGACCCGGCGGCGCCGGGCGCCAACGTCGGCAAACGCGACCCGGAGGCGCGCGAGGCGCCGCACAGCCGCCTGGAGCGCGCCGTCTCCCGCTTCAACGCCAGCGAGGCGGCCCGCACGGTGGCGGGGCTGACGCGCAGCCTCGGCTCGCCCTGGGTCTCGGTCGGCGCGGCCGCCGGCTCGCCGACCGAGGTGCGGATCACGGTTGCCTGGGAGCTCTCCTGGTACCAGTGGGGCGTCGACCTCGGCGAGGAGCTGCGGCCGGTCTTCCAGATCGACAAGGGCAACGAGGTCGAGCAGCTCGACCGCTCGGCCCGCCAGTGGAACGCAGGCGCCAGCGAGGGGGGCCAGCTCTTTCTGGGCGCTCCGGCCGGTGGCCGCGAGCGCAACGGGGAGCCGGTTGGCTGAGGCGCTCGAGAAGCTGGTCGTCAACGTCGACGGCGGCGCCCGTGGCAATCCCGGCCCGGCGGCTATCGCCGCCGTCGTTCAGGCGCCGGGGGGAGAGGTGCTCGAGGAGCGTGGCGAGAGGATCGGCCGCGCGACCAACAACGTCGCCGAGTACAGGGCGCTGCTGCTCGGCATCGAACGGGCGGCGGCGATCGGCGCCCGCGAGCTGGAGCTGGTCGGCGACTCCGAGCTGATCGTCAAGCAGGTCAAAGGCGAGTACAAGGTCAAGGACGCGACGATGCGCGAGCTGCACGCCGAGGTGAAGCAGGCCCTGCGCGAGTTTGACCGCTGGTCGATCCGCCACGTCCGCCGCGAGCACAACGGCGAGGCCGACCGCCTCGTCAACGAGGCCCTCGATGCCGCCTGAGCCAATCGACCCGGGCGTCGACATCGGCCACGTCCACCTCAAGGTCGCCGACCTCGGGCGTTCCCTCGCCTTCTACTGCGGAGTGCTCGGCTTCGAGCTGCAGCAGCGCTACGGCGACGAGGCAGCCTTCGTCTCGGCCGGCGGCTACCACCACCACATCGGGCTCAACACCTGGCACTCGAAGGGCGGCTCGCCGCCACCCCCGGGCACCACGGGCCTCTTCCACTTTGCGATCCGCTACCCGACCCGCGCCACCCTCGCCAATGCCCTGCGGCGCCTGGTCAAGGCGGGAGCCGGCATCGACGGCGCCTCCGACCACGGCGTCAGCGAGGCCCTCTACCTCAGCGACCCCGACGGCAATGGCATCGAGCTCTACTGGGATCGGCCCAAGGAGGAGTGGCCCAAGCCGCAGCCCGGCCAAAAGGTCGAGATGTACACGCGCCCCCTCGATCTCCAGGGCCTGCTCGCGGAGCCGGAGTAGGAGCCGGCGGCTCGGCCGAGCCTCTCGCACGAGGACGGGAAACCTGGATGGACGGCCGCCTGGCGGGAGGGACGCCCGCGCCATGGTGACGGAGGGAGGGACCGCCGAGACGACCTGCGCCCACGAGCAACAGGCGACCGTCCTCCGGGTTGCCTCAACCTTACCAAATAGTGGGTAGTCAACAGCCAGGCACACGCGCGAAAGGGAGGGAGTCGTCCAAAGGGCTAGAATCCCGCTCCGTGCGGCTGTAGCTCAGCTGGCTAGAGCGTCTGCTTGCCATGCAGAAGGTCGAGGGTTCGAATCCCTTCAGCCGCTTCGCATCGAATCCCCTGCACTTCGGCAGGTTGGCTCTCCCGGGGGAATATCGAACCACCCCGCATATCGCCTCCATTTTGGGCACTAGCGTGAACTGACTCCAAGTTCTCCCGACACTTCCCGGGAGATCGATAGCTCTTCAAGCGATGTCGAGCGGCTCCTGTTTCGGACCTACTGCGAGCGATACGGGCCTGACGACGGCGAGTCGGTGCCCGTGCTGGTGCCACAGGTGTATCTGCACTACGACCCGTACACGGCCCGCGAGCTCAAGGCGATGCCGGGTGGAGAGCTGGTCCGCCAGCGAATGGATTTTCTTTTGCTGCCGTCAGACCGCAGACGAATCGTGGTCGAGGTCGACGGTAGGCACCACTATGCAGAGAACGTCGGCTCTAGCGGGGAGACCCCATCGCCTCGCTTATACGCAGAGATGGCGAGCGAGGATCGACGCATCCGCATGGCCGGCTACGAGGTGTTCCGCTTCGGCGCCTACGAGCTGATGCAGGTCGAGCTGCGTGGTGCCGAGCCACTCCGCAACGGCCCGTTCGGAGCAGGAGCCGGTGAGCATGATCCGCCCCTCACGAAGGTCGAAGATGCCGACAGCGGTCAGCGCCTCGCGGGCAACCACCGGCGGCGTGCTTCGCCCGATCGGCGAGAGTGCGAACGCGTTTTGCTGGTCATAAATCGCCCCCTCGAAGTAGATAGTCACCTCGTCTCGTGGGGCATGTGCAGCCCGGTCAAATCCGCTAGGAGCTGCGGAGAGCGAAGATTTCCTAGCGGCGCGGTTCCTGAAGCCAGGTCACAAAGCTCTTGCCAGGCGGGAACGTGTCCATGAAGGCAGCGAGCGCAGTGGCCAGGCGGGAGAACTCCTGGTTCGGGAAGCGGACGGGATGGACGATCCCCAGGCCGTGGTGCTCACGGTTCGCCGCCGCGTATTCGCGGATGATCGCTTCGAAGTCGGCACGGTTGTAGGTGACGACGACTCGTTTCTGTCGCTGGGCGGCCTCGAAGAGGTCGGGATCGCTGAGTCCGCGCAAGGTGGGATCGGCAGTGACGGCGAGCGCGTCATGCCCCCGTCCTCGCAGGCGCTCCCCAACCTTGCCGCTGATCTGCTCGTCGAGCAGCAGCTTCACGCCAAGGCGGCCTGCTCGCGGCGCCAGGCCGCCTCGGCCGCATCGGCGTCTTCTACGTTGCGCTTGACGCGCTCGTCAATCTCCTCCGGGTAAGCGCCGTAATAGCGAACCGCGATTCGCACCTGGGTGTCGGTGAGGTTCAGCAGCTCCGCCGCTGCGGCGACCGCCTTCTCGCTGCGCGCTTTTCCGCCCTTCAGCGTCGCCATCACCTCCCAGACGTCCGGCCCACCGGCCAAGGCGGCACGGCGCCCGGTCGGTCCCCCGCGAAAGACGACACCCGGGTGCTCGTCCATCCGGGTCCCCTCGTCGACGTAGCGCTCGGCGAGCCGTGACTTGTTGGTGCCGTCAAGCTCGCTGCGCCGCGCAAGGCGCTCGACAACGTCGGCGTTCCAGCGGGCAGAGAAGGTCTGCGTTCCATGAGTCATATGTGAGACATTGTATTACAACGTCTGATTACGGAGCGAGGCGCAGACAACGCCATCCATCGGAGGCAACCTGATAGCGCAGGCGGTCGTGAAGGCGGTCGGCTCCCTCGGTCCAAAACTCGATGACGTCTGGCGCAATGCGGATCGCTCCCCAATCCTCGGGGCAGGGAACAGTGCCATTCGGCTGCTCGGACTGCAGCGTTTCGAGGCGCGCCCGCAGGGGGTCAAGGTCGTCGATCGCCTTGCCCTGTCGCGAGACGTGGGTCTGGAGCTGATGGCTACGTGGTCGAGCTGCGAACAGCTCCTCAGCCAGCTCGCGCCCGGCGACTGAAGCGCTCCCTCGGCCTGCTCGTTCCGGCTCTACCGCAGTGGTGATCGGCGTCGGCGGGCTCGGCCACATGGCCGTGCAGATCCTCGCGGCGCTCAGCCCGGCACGGATCATTGCCGTCGACACCTCAGCCGACAAGCTGGTGCTGGCGCGCGAGGTCGGCGTCGATGAGGCAGTCGGCGCCGGAGAGAATGCGGCGGCGGCGATCCAAGAGCTGACTCGCGGCCGGGGCGCTGAGTTGGTGATCGACATGGTCGGCGCGGATGACACTCTCGCCCTTGCCGCCAAGATCGTCCGCTTCGAGAGCCACCTCACCGTCGTCGGGCTGGCGGGGGGACCTTTCAATTCGGCTTCGGTGCGCTGCCCTTCGAGTGCCAGATCACCTTGCCGTATTGGGGCAGCGGCGTCGAGCTGATGGAGGTGCTCGATCTGGCCCGCACGGGCCAGATCGGCGCGCACGTCGAGCGCTTTTCGCTCGATCGAGTGAGCGACGCCTACGAGGCGATGCGCGACGGGAAGCTCGAGGGGCGCGCCGCGATCTGCCCGCACGAGTGAGTCATGCAGTAGCTCCGCATCTTCAGCGCGGCCACCGACGCTGAGGTTAGCTTCACTTCCAATGCCCGAAGTCTTGATCTTGCTGCTGGCCGCATCCGGCACTGCTCTTGCCACCGGCTTGGGGGCGATTCCCGTTTTCTTGCTCGGGAGTCAAGCGAAGCGGCTGACCCCGTTCCTGCTCGGCTTTGCGGCGGGAGTCATGGGGGTGGCCGCGATCGCCGGCTTGCTGATCCCCGCGGCGCAGGAAGGATCGGCCGCAGAGGTGCTCGCCGGGTTCGCCATCGGGGTTTGCTTCCTGGTCCTGGTTCGCCGGCACCGGCGACCCGACGCCGGCTTCATGGGCCGCACCGGCCCGGGCACCCGGACCTCCGGCCTCGTCTTCCTGGTTCTCTTCGTCCACAGCTTGCCCGAGGGGTTCGCCATCGGGACCGCCTTCGCCTCCGACCGCGCCGGGCTGAGCTTGTTCGTGATCCTTGCGATCGCGATTCAGAACGTGCCGGAGGGGACCAGCGTCGCGATCCCGATGGAGCAGGCAGGGTTTGGCCGCGCTCGTCAGTTCTGGGCCGCAGTGGCGACCAGCGCGCCGCAGCCGATCGGCGCGTTGGTTGCGTTTGTCGCGGTAGAAGAGGTGAGCGGGTTGCTGCCGCTCTCTTTTGCCTTTGCGGCTGGGGCGATGCTGGCGCTGATCGCGGTCGAGATGCTGCCAACGGCCTACTCGGAATCCGGGCGAGCCGGCCCCAGCGCCGGCATCGCCCTCGGTGCCGCTCTGATGCTGTCCTTGAGCCTCGTGCTAGGCGTCTGAGCTCAGAAGATCGCGAGGACGCCGAGCGCCAAGACCGAGGCGGCGATCACCGCGAGGGCGATCCCGGTCGCGATCCCATCCCAGCGCCCGAGCGCATGGCGGCCCATCAGCTCGCGGTCGTTGCCGAGCCTGCGCATGAACGGCAGTAGGACCAGCAGCAGGACCGCGTTCAGCGCCTGAGAGAGGAAAAGAATCTGGATCAGCGGCGCGCCGGGGATCAGGACTAGGACCGCGGCGACCGTCACGACCGCGCCGAAGCTGAGGTAGAAGGAGCGGGCCTCCTCGAAGCTGTCGTCGAGATCGGCCTTGCGGCCGAGGGTCTCCGAGATCGAGTAGGCGGTGGATAGCGGCACGATTGCGGCTGCCAACAGGGCGGCACCGAGGAAGCCGAGGCCGAACAGCGTCGCCGCGGCGCTCCCAGCGAGCGGTTCCAGGGCGGTTGCCGCGTCGCGGGCATCGTTGATTTCGATCCCCCCGACATTCAGGGTCGCCGCGCAGGCCACGACCACGAAGAGGCCGATCACGCCGGTGAGGACGGCGCCCACGATCACGTCGACGCGCTCGTAGCGGATGTCCTTGATGCTGAGGCGCTTGTCGACGGCGTAGGACTGGATGAAGGCCAGCCCCCAGGGCGCCAGCGTCGTGCCGATCGTCGCCACGGCGACGAGCAGCGCGTCGCGGTTCAGGGGTATGGACGGGACGACCGCGCCCTTTGCCGCCGCACCCCAGTCGGGATGGGCGAGGAAGCCGGAGACGATGTAGGCGACGAAGACCGAGCTGAGCGCGAGTAGGAAGTGCTCGACGCGGCGAAAGCTCCCCCGCAGCACCAGGATCGAGACGCCGATCGCCGCCAGGGGAACGCTGAGGTAGCGGCTCACCCCGCCGACCAGATCCATGCCTGCCGCAATCCCCGCGAACTCGGCGCAGAGGGTGCCCGTGTTGGCCACGACAAGGGCGGCGAGGACGACTCCGGCGGCGCGTGGGCCGAAGCGCTCGCGGACCAGGGTGAGGAGGCCTTTGCCGGTGACGATGCCGAGCCGCACCCCGAGCTCGTGGAAAACGATCAGCGCCGCGGTCGAGAGGGTCAGGACCCAGAGCAGCTCATAGCCGTATTTGGCGCCGAGGATCGAGTAGGTGGTGATCCCCGCCGGGTCGTCGTCGGAGAGCCCGGCGAGCAGGCCCGGGCCGACGACGGCAAGCAGCGCGGCGACGCCGCCCGTTCGCAGCAGAACGCGCCGCCGCCGGGTGAGGTGCCAGTGGAGATGGCGACCGGGAGTCCGATGGGCGTGGCGTCCTGACATGTCGCCCATACTCTCGCGTGTGAGGCCCGCAATCGAAACCGAGCGCCTGACCAAGCTCTACGGCAATCACCGTGGCATCGAGGACGTGACGATCACTGTCGAGGCCGGGGAGGTCTTCGGCTTCCTCGGTCCAAACGGCGCCGGCAAGACGACGATGATCCGGACGCTCCTCGACCTGATCCATCCAACTGGTGGCAGTGCTCGGATCTTCGGCCTCGACAGCCGACGCGAGAGCGTCGCGATCCGCGCCAGGCTCGGCAACCTCCCGGGCGACTTCGGTTATGGCAGGGAGGCGACTGGACGCGAGGCGATTGGGCTGCTCGCCCGACTTCGGGGTATCCAGGGGCAGGGTCGAGCCGAGAGTTTGGCGAAGCGTTTCCGCGCCGATCTCGACCGCCCGCTGGGTCAGCTCTCGCGCGGCAACCGCCAGAAGGTCGGCCTGATCCTCGCGACCTTCCACGAGCCGGAACTGCTGATCCTCGATGAGCCGACCGGCGGCCTCGACCCTTTGATGCAGGAGGAGTTCCTGGCGCTGGTCGCCGAGGAGCGCGAGCGCGGCTGCGCGGTCTTCCTCTCCTCCCACGACCTCGACGAGGTGGAGCGCGTCTGCGACCGGGTGGGAATCGTCCGCGACGCCCGGCTGATCGCGGTCGAGCGAATGGCCGACCTCTTGGGCAAGGCACGTCGCAGGGTCACCGTGGAGCTGGCCGACTCGGCTGGCCTATCCGACCTGGGCGCTCTCTCCGGCATCAGCGACCTCGAAGTGCGAGACGGTCGCGCGACCTTCAAGGTGGCCGGCGAGCTCGATCCGGTGATCAAGGCCCTTGCGGAGCACCACGTCACCGACATCGAAGCGGTCCACCCGACCCTGGAGGAAGTCTTCCTCGGCTACTACCGCGAGGAGGGCGGCTGATGGGAGGACAGGTCGGTGCCCTCGTCGCCACCCACCTCTCCGACCGGCGGCGCTCGCTGCTCGCCTGGGGAGTGCCGCTCGGCCTCTGGTCGGCCTTCGTCGTCTTGATCTTCCCCTCGGTCGAAGGGGCGCTCTCCAAGGCGATCAAGAACTACCCGCCAGCCCTTAAGGAAGCGTTCGGGATCGGCGAGCTGGCAAACGTCGAGCAGTACCTGCAGGCGGAGATGCTGAGCCTGATCGTGCCCCTCGCGCTCGGCTACCTTGCCGTTCGCGCCGTCGCCAGCGGGCTCTCCGGCGCTGCCGAAAGCGGGCGCCTCGACGTCCTGCTCTCCGCGCCGGTCTCGCGCTCGCGTCTCGCCGCCGCGAGCTTCGCCGCCACCGCCGTCGAGCTGGCGATCGTGTTGGTCCTCACCGTGATCCTGACCGGCCTCGGCAGCCTCGTCTCCGGCGCCGACCTCTCGCTTGGCTCGGCCCTCGCCGGCTACGCCAACGTTTGGCCCCTGGCGCTGGTCTTCGCCGGTCTCGGCATCGTCGCCACCGGCTTCTCGCTGCGCACGAGCGTCGTCACCGGCGCGGTCGCGGGTGTGCTGGTGACGATGTACGTGATCGACCTGATCGGCAAGCTCGACCCCGGGCTTTCCGGCATTCGCTATGCGTCGGTCTTCAAGTACTACGGCAACGCGATCGAAGATGGCATCGAACCGATCGCCTTCATCGGCGTGACCGCAGCCGCGATCATTTTCGCTGCGGTCGGTGCCTGGCTGTTCGAGCGCCGCGACCTCTCAGCTTAGGCAGCCCCCCAGCCAACAGCGTCACCCCGATCAGCATGAGCAGCTGCAGGGCCACCCCGAGCGGAGAGGTCAGCGAGTCGAGAACGAGCGAGCCGAGGTTCCGCTGGGCGACGGACGCGACGCTGACGTATACCGAGTAAGAGACCAGGCGACCGGCGAAGAAGGCGGCGGTCAAAGGAACCAGGGGGACGGTCATCAGGCCGGCGGCGGTGAAGAGCTGTCCGGATGGCAGGGGGGAGATCGCGAAAAGGCCGAGGCCGACGACCGTGCGGGTGCGATCTGCCGTCAGCGCGGTCTGAGTGCGGTCGAGGTGGGCGAGTCGCGCAGAGGAGAAGCGCGGCCTCAGCCTGCGCGCGCAGTTGGCCAACGTAAAGCGCCCCAGCGCGGCCATCACTGCGCCGCCAAGCACGAGCGGCACCGCCGGCAAGTCGAAGTCGAGGCTGAAGAAGACCAGCAACGCCCAGGTCGGCGGCCCGAAGGCCGGCAGGAGGTTGACCGCGAAGACCACTCCCAACGCGATCGCAATTTGGGCCGCGGCAGACACGGTAGGGCTACCGTAGTCCGCGCGAGTTCTCAGGCCTGGCTGTGAACGATCAGCACCGAGCGCTTGCTGTGCTGGGCGACTGCGGTCGCGACGCTTCCCAAGAGCACGTAGCTGAGGCCGGAGCGCCCGCGTGAGCCGAGGACGATGAGGCTCGCGTCCTGCTCCTCGGCAACCTCGACGATTTGCCGCCATGCAGGATCACCGCTGGCGATCTCCGCGCGAGCGTCGAAACCCGCCGCCGACGCAAGCTCTGCCCCTTCCCTGGCGACATGCTCGGCACCGGCTTTGGTCTCGGCGATCACGGTCTCGACCGCTTCGGGGTCGGCAGCGACCCCGCGAATGCCAAGGAACGGCATCTCCTCCAGCGGCTCCCACACGGTCAGGACGACCGCCCTGCGACCGGCACCGAGCTGGTCTGCGGCATCGGTAATGGCCGTCTTGGCGAAGTCCGATCCGTCGTAGGCGATCAGGACGGGGCGGTTGTCGTCATTGACTGGGGTCATCGGTTGAGCGCCATGACATCTTTGCCTGATGCCGGACGGTCCTGCTTTCGTTGGAGTGCGATATTAGAAGGGTGTCGAAGACTGAAGGCCGTTCGATGAGGAGTCGAGTCCTGATCGCTGGTGGCGGAGTTGCCTCGATCGAGGCGGCGCTTGCCTTGCGCGACCTCGCCGGAGATCGAGTCGAGGTAGAGACCTTCTCCCCCCGCCGAGACTTCGTCTATCGCCCCTACGCCGTCGGGGAGCCTTACGGCACGGCTCACGTATCGCGATATGACTTGGAGCACCTGGCTTCACTCTGCGGAGCCAGCTTCCATCTCGACAGCATCGCGTCAGTCGAGGCAGACGCGAGCCAGGTCACTACCCACGACGGAGAGAAGCTCCCCTATGACTATCTTCTGATTGCCTCCGGAACCCAGCCGCTCTGGCCGATCCCGGGTGCGATCACCTTCTGGGGGATCGCCGACGAGCTGGACGCTGAGAAAGTGATTGACAGGTTGCGCAGTGGCGAGCTGCACAGCCTCGCATTCACTATGCCCGGTGTTGAGAGCTGGTCCCTTCCGCTCTATGAGCTGGCTCTTCTCGCTGAGACGGAGCTCTCGAAGGCGGGGGTCGATGACGTCAAGCTGACCGTCGTCACGCCCGAGGATGCGCCCCTGCAAATCTTCGGCCGGCGCGTGAGCACGGAGGTTGGCGGGCTTCTGGGCGGGCGCGGGATCGGTGTCCTAACGGGAAGGCATCCGGTCAGATTCGAGAACGGGCAATTGCTCACCGCACCCGGTGACCCCTTCGATGTCGACGCGGTGGTGAGCCTTCCCAAACTCGAGGGTCGCCGCATCCGTGGAGTCCCCCACGACCCCGATGGATTCGTCGGGGTCGACGAGCACTGTCGGGTCATCGGGAGGGATCGCATCTTCGCCGTCGGCGATGTGACGACCTTCCCCGTCAAGCAGGGAGGCGTCGCCACCCAGCAGGCAGATGCCGCTGCTGAAGCGATCGCGGCCGAGCTCGGCTGTGACGTCGAGGCGGGACCACTCGATCCGGTTCTGCGAGGTGTGCTCTGGACTGGCGCGAAGCCGCTGTACCTATCCGGCCATCTCTCCGGCGGTCACGGAGAAACGTCAAGCGCCACCGATGAGCCGCCCTGGCAAGGCGATGCCCAGCACAAGATCGTTGGCCGTTACCTCACTCCCTTCCTTGTGGAGAACGCCGACGCCCTTCGATAGGACGCCGCCTCAGCCGGTGAAGGAATGGGTCGGGGTGGTCCCGTCCGGGGCCAGCAGGTCGAAACCGTCGGGAATATGGAGGTGGTCGGGCCCTCGCCCCGGTTCGCCGGTATGGCCGTACTGCCAGACGACCTTGCGGGTCTTCGGGTCGATGATCACGACGCGGTCGCGGTAGTCGTCGTTGGCGGCGATCAGGCCACCTGGCAGGCGCTCGGCCAGGCTCGGGTGGTTGAGCATGCCCTTGCCAGAGGAGGGGTGGTAGGACCAGAGGATCTTGCCGGAGCGGTTGAACTCGTAGATCCCGCCCGGCCTTGCGTAATCGGCGACGAGATAGCGGTCGGGGCCGAGTTGTTGGGGATCGGAGGGGTAGGAGATCGGCAGTTGCGCGCTCCAGACGAGCTTGCCGCGCGGGGTGATTTCGTCGATGTAGGAGCCGTTCACCTCCGAGACCAGGATGTTGCCGTTGCGCAGCGGCGTGTCGCCGTTGGGCGACCCAAGGTAGCGAGGCGGTTCGTGGGTGCAGGCGGCGGGGCTGCCAATTTCCCGCTCCACCTTCTTGGCCTGGGAGATCAGCAGCACGCGGCAGTTCTGGGCGTCAGCGACGGAGACTGTGCCGTTGCTCAGCAGATAGGCGTCGTCGGGCTCGTGTAGGTAGCCGGGTTCGGAGCCAGTCACCCCAGGGTGACCGTAGGACCAGAGCAGCTTGCCCGAAGGGAAGGCGAGCTGGACTATGCGCTCGTTCTGCTCCTCGTTGGAGATGATCCCGGTGCCGCCGTGGATGAAGAAGGCGTCGTCGGGGAAGTAGAAGCCACCGGGGGGCGCGGGGTGGGCGCGGGACGGAAAGCGCCAGAGGACCTGCTTGCGGGCGTTGACAACGATCAGTCGGTCGTTGCCGCGGTCGGCGATCATCAGGCGCCCGGCGAAGGGGTAGGAGGCGCCGGTTGAGGACGCGCTCTGCGGCTTCGATTCGGTCTTCGGCGCGACCTTTTCGCGATGGAGGGCGAGGGTGACGATCGTCGGCAGAGCTGCTTCACCGGCGCCCGTCCCGCCGATCAGGTACGCGGTGGAACCGACCGTCGTAGCGGCCCCGCCGGAGACCGCGACCGGGAGCCGACCCGCCGCTACCACCCTGCCGCCAGCGGGGTCGAAGCGCCAGATCGCGTCGCTCGGCGAGCCGCCGATTTCACCGCCCAGTATGTAAATGCGGCCGCCGAGAACGACGGCTCCGGCGTGGGAGAGCGCCCGGGGGAGGTGGCCGACGACCCGGGCGGTCCCCGCCCGAGGGTCGACTTCCCGGATCGCGTCGCTGGCGCCGCCACTCGCGGTCTCGCCCCCGAAGGCATAGATCCGGCCGCCGAGCGCCGCCACCGCCATATAGCGGGCGGGGGCGGGGAGGGTCGCGATTTGGGTGAAGCTCCTGCCATCCGCGGTCTGTAGGACGGAATCGATCGGTTCGCTGCCGTCGTAGCCGCCGAGCACGTAGGCGCGCCCGCCGAACGTCACCGCGCTGAGGTCTGAGCGGACGGTCGGCAGCCGCCCGACCTGGCGCGCGGTTGTTCCCGAGGCGACCGTCCCGCCCGGCGCCGGCAGCGCCTGGACCGCGTCGGTGCTGGTTTCGGTGCCCCCGCCGAAGATCAGCACCTGCCCGCCGAGCGTCGCTGCGGCGGCGTCGTGCAGAGGCCCGCTGAGGGCGCCGGCTTCGTGCAGCCGCCCGCTGCCCGCGTCGAGTTGGAAGACACCGCTGACCGAGGCGCTGGAGGAGTCGAGGCCGCCGAGGATCAGTGGCCCGCCGGGCATCGCGACGACCGACTCGCCGGAGATCGGGGCGGGGAGGGGGGTCGCCGAGCGGGCGACGACGGTGGTCTTGAAGGTCGGCGGGTCGGCCGGAGCTTTCCCGCCCGGCCAGCGAGAGTTCGCGACCGTGACGGCAATCGCCACGACGAGGATGAGCGGAACGAGCAACCGCGCCCGGCGCCGTCGTCGCGAGGGTTGCCGGCGACGCCGTGGTTGGTGAGACGGCGACTGCACTACCCGAGCATCTGGCGGCGCGGTTAACGGGCGCTAAAGGTCGGCGAAGAGAACTCTCACTGGCCTTGCTCAGCTCTCCACTTCGCGGTAATGGTCGCGCCAGATTGCTCGGTAGACGCCAAGGCGGCGGGGCAGAGTCCGCAGTCCGGGGATGAAGGGGATGCAGACGAAGGCAAGGCTGAGGACGCCCATCAGGGCGAAGATCAGCGCGTCGGCGTTGGGCGATTCCTTGAATGGTTCGATCTGGTACCAGAAGGTGTAGAGCCAGAGCCAGACCTGCCCCGGGTAGCTGCCGGTCTCGTTCATCATTCCCCACTGGGTGCCGAGCAGGTGCTGGCCTTCGGCGCGCTCCTCGAAGTATTCGCCGCCGGAGAGGAAGAGCAGCGGCTTGGTGTAGTTGGTCTGGTAGAAGCGATGGTTCCCGGCAACCAGGGCGCCGTCGAGGCCGCCGCTCTGGGCGAGGCCGAGCAGCGAGGCCATCATCGGTGCGACCGGGCCGTAACGACCAGCGGGGAGGACCGGGACGCCGCGCACGACTCGGGCTTCCGCCAGAGCTTCTTCGTAGGCGCCGGCCCAGGCTTCCTGCAACTTTGGGGGTGCGGTCTGGTAGGCGGCGAGTGCTGCTTTCAGGCGCGGGGCGGCGGGTATCTCGCTCAGCGGTTCGATCACGTAGTTCTGTGCCGTGTCGATCGGGATCTTCACTCCGGCCCACTTCTGCAGATCGATCGGGCCGATCTTCTGGGTCGTGCCGGCGGTGTTGTTGTACGGCGGCCCGTATTCGGCGAGCTCGCTGGTCCCGTTCAGCTCAGTGACCGCGGTGGCGAGGAAGTCGCCGGGGTCCGCCTTCGCCCAGCTCTGGATCGTCGTCGGCGAATCGTCGGGGGAGGAGAAGAGGATGGTGAGGAGGACCGCGAGTCCAGCCATCACCGCCAGGGCGACGGTCAGCTCCTTGACGAGGTCGTAGCGGACGAAGGGGCCCGGCCAGGGGGCGGAGTCATCGGGGGCGCTCGGCGTCGGGCTCACGGCGCGCTCCCTTCACTCGCCGTCGCCTGTGGCGGCGGGGGTGGCGCTGCGGCCTTCGCTGCCTTCGCCGGATATGGCGGTACCACGCCGTGGCGGCGCACCAGCAGCACATGCCAGACGACCAGGGCGACCACCGCCAGCGGCAGGAGGATGACGTGGAAGGTGTACATCTGACCGAAGTCGACGACGTTGAAGAAGGAGCCGATTCCGACCGAGTTGAGCCCGTCCTTGCCCTCGCTGGCGATCCACTGAGAGTCGAAGTTCTGCTGGGAGAGGTAGCCGGTGAAGGCGGCGCCGATCGCGACCAGGAAGCAGATCGCGCCGGTCACCCAGGTGCGCCCGCGCCCACCACGCCAGGCGGCCATGAAGAACTTCCCCCAGAGGTGGACGACCATCGCGAAGAAGAACAGCTCCACGGCCCAGAGGTGGATGCCGTTGAAGAACCGGCCGATAGCGGTGACATGCCACCATTCCGGCCCCTTCAAGCCGAGGATGATCCCGGAGGCGATGACGACGACCAGCGCCGCGATCGTGGCGACGCCGAAGACGTAGATCCAGGAGGAGACGTGGGCGGGCTGTCGGTCAGGGAGCAGCTTCTCCGGTGGCAGCGCGCCGACCGCGCGCTCGCGCACCCAGGTCGTCCACATCTTTCGCTCCTCGGGGGACACCGAGCGCCCCTCGCCCTCGCTCACGACTCCCGCCGTCGCTTCGGGAATGGGATCAGGATCGCGGCGACGAAGACGGCGATCATCAGCAAGATGACGACGACGTTCGCCACCGACATCTGGAAGAAGTGCCAGTGCAGGTAGTGCGCGGGGTGACTCAGATCGAACAGCGCGCCCAAGATCATCGAAATTGACCCTACACCCGGAACTCACGCTGTTAAAACCTAAGTCGATTCTCATCATTGGTTTTGTGTGGGTTTAGCCGGGCGCCGCACCGTACGCCGATGCAGGCGCCCCGGCATCGCTCTCCCGTCCTCTCGCCACCTCTGGCGCTGTTCCCCCTGCGCTTGTTTCTCGGTGCCACCTTCGTCTACGCGGGCATCCAGAAGCTGAGCGATCCGGGCTTCCTGCACCCGGGGGCGCCGACCTATATCGGCACCCAGCTCGAAGCCTTCGCCAACGGAACCCCCGGCGGCTTCATCCTGCGGGCATTCGCCCTGCCACATCCAGGGCTCGCCGGGGTCGGCGTCGCCATCGCGGAGATCCTGATCGGCCTCCTGGCGAGCGCCGGGCTCTTCACCCGAATTGCCGCCTCCGCCGGGATGGCTCTCAACTTCATCCTCTTCCTCACGGCGAGCTGGCACACGACGCCCTACTTCCTCGGCCCGGACCTCGTCTTCACCTTCGCCTGGCTCCCTTTCGTGTTGGCCGGGGCGAGCGGGCAGCCCGCCTTGGACAACATGGCGCTGCATCCGTCCGAGGCGATGGTCCGGCGGACCCGCCTGCGCCCCGATGCCCCGCTGGGGGTGGGGGAGGCTGCCGCCACCGCGACCCGCCGGGTGCTGCTGGCCGAGCTCGCCGGCATCGCGTTGGCGATCGCAGGTGTCTCGGCCCTGGCAAAGGGGAGTTACTCGGGGCCGCGCACGCTCATCGCGGAATCCGGCCGCTCTAGCGCCGGTGGCTCCCGGGCCGGTGCAGGGGGTGCCAATGAGGGCGGTCCCAGCTCGGCCGCCGGCAACTCGCAGGTTCCCAAGGACGCCGTCAAGCTCGGCCCGGGGAAGCGGCTCCCGAGTGGGCAGGCCGCAACCTACAGCGATCCCGGCGACGGCTCGCCGGACATCCTGATCCGCCACCCCGACGGCAGCCTCACTGCCTTCAGTGCCGTCTGCACCCACGCCGGCTGCACCGTCGGCTACGAAGGAGGCACGATCGTCTGTCCCTGCCACGGCGGAGAGTTCAATGCCGAAACCGGAGAAGTCATTGCCGGCCCGCCGCCGACCGGCCTGGCGCCGAGGAAGGTCCTGGAAGCCGGCGGGCAAATATACGCCGTGCCGGGCTGAGGTTCGAGCTTTCGTCGCGCACGATTTCGCTATGGGAAAACCGTACGGCCCGTCTCGTCGTCCACCACCGAGATCGCCACCGCGGGGCAGGCCTCGGCCGCCTCGAGGATCAGATCGTCGGGGCCGGTGCCGATCACCACGGCGGTGTCATCGAGTTGGAATACGTTAGGCGCGATCTCCACGCAGTCGCCGTGGGCACTGCACTCGTTGGGGTCGACCATCGGGATGTAGGTCATGCTGCCTCCATTGCTCTGTCTTGTGCCGGGAAATGGCCGTGCTCGATGCGCTTCTTCAGGGCTGGGATCGCTCGTGGTCGACCAACCGCCAGGCCGGCAATCGGAACGCCCCCCCGGGTGAAGATCGCCTCGAAGTCGCGCTCGGCCGGGTCGCCTTCGAGCACGACCGCGTCGGCGTGGTGGGCGTGCCCGACGTACTGGATGCGCAGCCCGTACTGATCGCTCCAAAAGCTCGGCAGGGGAGGCGTGCCCGGGTACTCGCCCAGCATCGCCTTGGCCGCCGCGGCGCCCTGCCAGGCCGCCGCGTCCCAGTGTTCGGTTCGGGCGTGGGCGCCGAAGCGGGGGTCGAATGGAACAGAGGCATCGCCGGCGGCGAAGACGCCGGGCAGGGCGGTGCGGCCCGAGGTGTCGGTGCGGACGCCCTTCTCGTCGAGGCCGCTGCCCTCGAGCCAGGCGGTTGCCGGCGCGGTGCCGACGCCGACCACGACCGCGTCGCAGGCGACCGTCGCGCCGCCCGAGAGGACCAGCTCCTCGACCCGGCCGGCGCGCCCGCGGGCGCTCTCCAGCATCGCTCCGCTCAGCACCCGCACGCCTTCGGAGCAGTGCAGGTCGGCAAACCAGGCGCCGACCTCCTCGCCGAGGATCGGCGCCAATGGCGTGGCCAGGGCCTCGATCATCGTCACCTCCACGCCGAGTCTGCGCGCGGTGGCGGCGACCTCCTGGCCGATGAAGCCGGCGCCGACGATCGCGAGCCGGGCTCCCGGGACCAGCTCTTCGCGCAGACGACGGGCGTCGGCGAGGGAGCGCAGGGCGTGGACATTCTCAAAGCCGGCCAGAAACGGGAGCTGCCGAGCCGCGCTGCCGGTTGCGATCAGCAGCTTCTCGTAGCCGAGCTCGGCGCCGGAGTCCAAGCGGACCGTGCGCGTCGCCGAGTCTAGTGCCGCGGCGCGGGTGCCGAGGCGCAGGTCGACCTGCTGCTCCTCGTACCACCAGGCCGGCCGGTAGGCGGTCGAGTCCCCTTCGATCTCCCCCGCCAGCAATTCCTTGGAGAGCGGTGGGCGGTCGTAGGGAGGGTCGGGCTCGGCGCAGACCATTCGCACCGTCCCTTCGTAGCCGCGACGGCGCAGGGTCTCGGCGCAACGCTGCGCCGCGAGCCCGCCGCCGACGATCAGGACGCCTCGGTCTTCCATCATGCCTCCTCGGGAACTGGGTTCGAGTGGATCGTGCTGCGCTGGCGCGCGGGAAGAGCGGGCCGGTGCTCGCGGGCACCCTGGTGGACTCGTTCCTCGGCTCGCGAGCGAGCCCGCTTGGCGCCACCAGAGAGAACGCGGTAGACGAAGAGCCCGCCGATCACCGGCGCCGTCATCAGCACCCACCAGCGAAACCAGACGGCCGAGGCATCCGTGCCTGCGCCGAAGGCGTGGACCAGCCCGAGCATGTAGACGACGATCGTCGCCCGATGGGCTTTGCGCCAGAGGCGTGCGCCGATCCGCTTGCGGAAGTAGAAGCTGAGACCGAGCAGCGCTGCCAGATAGCCGCCGACGATGCCGAGGCCGGTGAAAAATGGGCGGAAGCCCATCGTGAAGGGGACGGCGATGCCGCCGAGGCCGGGGTTGAGCCAAGGGTCGCCGAGCAGGGTGATGCCGTGAACGGCGATCGCGATGATGCCGGCGAGCGCGGTGTGCTCGTGGATCGCCAGCAGCTTGCGCGAGAGCCCGGGCCGGCGCATCACCTTGCCCGCCATCATCAGCCCGATCCCGACCGAGATCGTCACCAGGACGAGGGCGAGCAGGCCGGAGGCACGGCTGGCGATCCACCAGCCGTGGGTCTGCAGGGTTTCGGAGGCGGCGGCGTTCATGCGCTCGCCGCGAGATCAGGGATGCGAATGCGCGGCTGGGCGGCAAACGGGCCAACAGTCTCGATCCGGCCGTTGTCGTGGACGAGCAGCCCGCCGCGCTCGGCGAGCACGTCGCGACCACCCTCGGGGCCGGAGAGCAGCGCCGCCTTGGCGAAGGTCTCCGCTTCGACTGCGGTATCGCCAAGCGCGGTGGCGCCGATCAATCCGGTCCAGGCGGGCCTGCCGCTCGACGGGTCGAGCAGGTGATGGGAGTAGTTGCCATCCTCGTCGCGCCAGATCCGCACGTTGAGGCCCGAGGTGGCGACGGCGCCGAAGCCGAGCTTGAGCACAAAGGCGCGCTCCCCGGTGAGCGGGTGCTCGACGAAGACCTCGTAAGGCGTGACGAGGGCGTCGGAACCGCCGATGCGGATGTCCCCACCGCAGTCGACGATGAAGCGTGAGTAGCCGCGCAGCTGCCGGGCGACGAGGTCTGCCGCGAGTCCCTTGCCGGCGCCGCCGGTGTCGAAGCGCAGGCCAGGAGGTCGGGTGATCGTGCCGGCGGCGTCATCGACTTCGATCTGGCGCCATTCCTCGGCCGGGTTCGGCCGCGCCGGGCGCCGCATCGGAGCCTCGGCCAGCGCGGCGCCCAGCGGCGCCCCCGGTACCCCCGCCCGCGAAGCGACGTAGCCGGCGGTCTCGATCTCCCCGACCAGGGTCGGGTCGACCAGGCCGCCGCTGCGCTCGGCCGCCTCGAGGCCGGCTTTGACCGCCGTGCGCAACAGCTCCGAAGCAGGCACACGTTCGCGCGGGTCGGCGTTGAGCGCGCAGAGCTCGCTCTCGGATTTGAAGCGCGACAGCGTCGCGTCGAACTCGACGATCAGTTGGCGCGCCTGCTCGGCCGCAGCCGGCGCGGGAGCCATCCCGGGCCCCGGCTCGCCGATCAGCAGCCGCACATGCGAACCCATTGCATCGAAGATGACGTCGTGCTCAGTCATGTCAGGAGGCTCCAGTCGTGACGGGGGCATAGGAGGGAGACGATCTTTCGGTGGCGAGTGCGCCGCTGCTGGAGACGCTGTTGCGGCCGGGGGTCGGCACGTAGGTGGTGACGACGCGGCGCTTCAGCACCTTGCGCACGACGACCGGACGCGGTGGTGCCGGTTGGCTGGCGCTGAGCTGGTAGGTGAGGAGCGCGAAGAGGACTCCGAAGAGCGCGATCGAGCTCCAGACGACCAGGGCCGGTCCGGGCCGGCGCGATTTGCGAGCGGGCTCAGTCACCTCCGCCGCCCCTGCTCTCATGGTCGCCGCCCTCGCCGCCGCCAGCTGCGCCACCGCCGCTGCTTGCGGTCGTGACTGGAGTCGTGCTGCCACCGCCGGAGCCGGCCTGCGAGCCGCTCGTATGGGTGGTGACCGGGCTGTGACTGCCGCCGCCGCTTGAGCCGTGGTGCGAGCCACTGGTATGCGTGGTGACGGGACTGTGATGATGGCCGCTGCCCGAGCCGTGGTGCGAGCCACTCGTGTGAGTGACGACCGGCGTCGAGTGAGAGCCGGAAGTGGGAACGGAGGTCGAGGCGCCGCTGGATGCGGTCGTCACCGGCGAGGGAGAAGACGAAGGGGAATAGGAGGCAGAGCCGGTCGAGGATGAGCCCGTGGTGGCGCTACCGCTGTAGCCGGAGCTGCCTTCACCGCCGGTGTAGGCGGCACCCGCCGCACCAGCGGCCATCGGGTGTTTTGGCTTGATGTGCTTGGTGACGTGGACCGTGCGGTGGATCACCTTGGTGCGGATCAACGGCTTGACCGCGACCGGCGCCGACTTCTGATTGCCGGCGCTGAGCGCGATTCCGGTGAGCCCGCCCAGGCCGAGGATCGCTGCGGCGGCTGCGATCCGGGCCTTCAAGTTCTTCACGTCATCTACCTCCTCTGGATTGCACTGCGCAGTCTGGGGAGGGAGTGTTGAAGCGATTCCCAGGCGGGGGTAAAGAGAGGGCAAAACCTGCGATCGAACGGCAATTCGCACTCAAGCGCCGCGTTACAGTGGCCAGATGGCGAACCACTCGGCGCCGGGCGGGCGCATCCTCGTCGTCGAGGATGAGGACTCGATCTCGGCGCCCTTCGCAGAGGCGCTGCGCCGGGCGGGCTTCGAGCCGCTGGTGACCCGAACCGCGGCGGGGGCGCTGGAGCTGGCCGCCGAGGCAGAGCCGGACCTGGTGATGCTCGACCTCAGCCTCCCCGACGGCGACGGCCGCGATGTCTGCCGCGAGCTGCGCCGCCGATCTGACGTGCCGATCGTGATGCTGACCGCGCGCGGCACCGAGATGGACCGCATAGTCGGCCTCGAGCTCGGTGCCGATGACTACGTGGTCAAGCCCTTTAGCGCCGGCGAGGTGATCTCGCGGATTCGTGCCGTGTTGCGGCGAAGCTCCCCACGCGATGGCGACCGCGCCGAGGAAAAGGCGCTGCAGGTCGGCGAGCTGAAGCTCGACCCGGCGGCGCGCACGGCGCGACTCGGCGACGACGAGCTGGAGCTTTCGCGCAAGGAGTTCGACCTGCTGGCCGAGCTGATGCGCAACGCCGGCCGCGTGGTCAAGCGGGAGGAGCTGATGGCGAAGGTCTGGGACGTCAACTGGTTCGGCTCGACCAAGACGCTCGACGTCCACATCGGCTGGCTGCGGCGCAAGCTCGGTGACGACCGCAACAGCCCCCCGTACATAGAGACGGTTCGCGGCGTCGGCTTTCGCTTTGCCGCGCCGGAGGTTGAGGTCCCGTAAGCCTCCGGGTCACCCTCCTGCTGGCGCTGGCCTACGTGCTGCTGCTGGCGCTGATCGCCCTCGGCGTACCGCTGGCGGTGAGCTTGCGCGACCGCGTCGATGCTGAGGTACGAGGCCAGGCGCGCAGCCAGGCCGACGTGGTCGCGGCGTCTTCGTCGGAGCTGCTGGACCCCGCTCAGCGCCCCGCATTGCGCAACCTCGTCCACGTTTCCGCTGACAGCGTGCGCGGACGGGTGATCGTGGTCGACAGCCGCGGTCGTCTCCTGGCCGACTCGGCGGGCGCGCCGAGTGGCCGCAGCTACGCCGACCGGCCCGAGGTCCAGGCGGCCCTCCACGGCCACGGGGAGCAGATCACCCGCGACAGCAAAACCCTTGGCACCTCGATTCTCGCCACCTCGGCGCCGGTTCTCAGCCACGGGCGCACCGAGGCAGCGGTTCGGATCACCCAGGGCGTCGCCGCGGTGAACAGCGCGGTGAAGACGGCGATCCTCGACTTGGCGGCGCTGGCCGGGGTTGTGTTGCTGCTCGGTCTCGCGGCTGGGGCGGTTGTCGCCAGCCAGATCGCGCGGCCGATCCGGCGCCTCGACCGAGCTGCGCGGCAGGTCGCAACCGGCGACCTCGACTCAACCGTCGCGGTAGAGGGCAGCACCGAGCAGCGGTCCCTTGCGCGCGCCTTCAACGAGATGACGCAGCGGGTCAAGCGGATGCTGCGTGGGCAGCAGGACTTCGTCGCCGATGCCTCACATCAGTTGCGCACGCCGCTGACCGGGTTGCGTTTGCGCCTGGAGGCGCTTGCCGAGCGGGCAAGCGACGATCCCACTGCGGCCGAGCTGGAGTCCTCGCTGGCTGAGATCGACCGGCTCTCGTTGATCGTTGAGGAGCTGCTGGTCCTCAGCCGAGCTGGGGAGCACGAACTCCCCGGCGAACAGGTCGATTTGGCTGATGCGACCAAGCGAGCGGCCGAGCGCTGGCGCCGTAGTGCCAAGGAGCGCTCGATCGAGTTGGAGTTGCTCCCGGGTGAGGGCCGCCCGGCCGTCGCCTGGTGCGCGCCACACGACCTCGACCGCTCGATCGACGCCCTGCTGGAGAACGCCCTGCGCTACTCCCCGGCCGGCTCGGCGGTGACGGTTGAGTTCCGACCCGGAGTAGTTGAAATCCTCGATCGCGGCCCGGGCCTGGAGTCGGGTGAGGAGGAGGCCGTCTTCGAGCGCTTCCGCCGCGGCAGCGCCGGCCGCCAAGGACCTGGTGGGACCGGCCTGGGCCTCTCGATCGCCCGCGAGCTGAGCAGGCAGTGGGGTGGCGAGGTAAGCCTTCGCAACCGCGAGGGAGGCGGCACCTGCGCCTCGATCCGCCTGTCGCAGGGCCCGCCCGTGGAGGACGGACGATGACTTTGCCGATCCTTTACCCGGCGATCCCTAACGTCCCGAGCGTGACCCGGCTCGCCGAGAGAGGAGCCTGAAGTGCCGCCTACCTTGCGCTGGCTCGGCCTCGCCCTGCTCGGCATCCTGATCGCCGCCGGAGTCTCGATCGCCGCCAGCAGCCTGGCCAGTCAGCAGATCGGTCTCGCTTCTCAGCCGATCAGTGCCGGCGACGCTTTGGCGCCGAGGACGACGGAGAAGCCAAGGCACCGACCGCCCAAGCAACACCAGGCCAGCCGGCAGACCACCACGACCTCGCCGCCGCCTACCGCGCCGCCGTCCAAGCCAGAACCGCCGGCCTACTCGGAACCGCCGAGCACGGCCCCGACGGCCCCTCCTCGCGAATCGACCGAATCGAGCAGCCACGACGGCGAGCACAGCAGCGGCGCCGATGACTGAGACTTGCCTATGAGGACACTCCCTCCAGCTCGCGCAGGCGTGGATCGCTCTGCTCTGAACGAGGGTTCGCAGTCACATGGAGGACCGGGAGATCCGTCATCCGGCGCAGGCGGTGAGGAAGACTCATGCGGAGCCAGCGGGAAACGCCTCGGGGGAGGGTCGAGACGACCAGCTCGTCGAATTCCTCGGCCCGCAGGGCATCGCCGACGGCGGCGAACGGGTCAGGGTCGCCAACGATCGCAGCCTCCACCTCGAGGCCGGCCACCCTCATCCGGCGGGCGCCGACTTCCGCCCGCGGAGTGGCCTCGGGGCCGCCGGCCTTCATGTCGGCCGCCCAGGCAAGACCGCGGGGAACGGCGGGGACGAGAAGGGTGAAGCGGGTCGGGGAGCGGGCAGCTCGTTGCCTGAGCGCCGCGATCAGCTCGGACGAGTCCGCGGTGCGATTGGCCACAACCAGGACTCTCGCTTTGGGGGACATTGGCTTCTCCTCTCGGAATTTGAGTCTTGGCCTCAGGTTGGGGCCGGCGGATAACAGCGGCCTAAGGCGGCGGTGAGAGTTCTCTGAATGTGCGCGATCAGTCATCGACTTGCACCGGCAGCCCGCCGCCGCTGGCGCGGGTGACGATCGGCGGCCGGGTGCTCGTGGTTGCGGTGACCGGCTGAGCGGCGACGGCGCCACTTGCGCTGGTCACCACCGCGCTAGCTGTCGTGCCCCAAGACGTCCCGAACGCGAGCCATAGGCGGGCGGTTGCCGAGAGCTGAGTGTCGACGGCTCTCGTTGTAGTGACGGAGCCAGTGTGGCAAAGCCGCTCTCCGATCCGTGCTCGAGCGATAGCTGAGCCCTCGGGCCCACTCGCGGTCCATGGTCTGGTGCAGGCGCTCCACCTTCCCATTGGTCTGGGGCGAGTAGGGCTTGGTGCGCCAGTGCTCGGTCGCTCTCTCGGCCAGCAGCTCGCGCAGCGCCTTGTTCTTGACGTAGACCCAGGCGTTGTCTGAGAGCAGCCGCTCGGCGACGATCCCTCGCGCCAAGAACCAGTCCAGGCCCCGGCGGGTGAAGGCGGTGACGGTCTGAGCGCGCTCGTCGTCGTGGACCTCCGCGTAGGCGAGCCCGGAGCAGTCGTCGACGATGGTGTGGACGAACTCCCAGCCGGCCCCGCGGGAGCCGCGGGTGCGCTTGCCGGTGACCGCGTGGCCGGGCTCGACAAAGCGCGCATGGCGCTTGGCGTCGATGTGCAGCAGGTTGCCCGGGCAGGGCCACTCGTAGCGGCGGACCGGCTCCCGTGGCTCCCTCGGCCGACGCGAGCAGCCGCGGCGACGCAGCGCCCGGTGGACCGTCGCGTGAGGGATGCCCACCTCCGAGGCGACCAGGCGCGGCCCCCAGCCGGTGCGCTTGCGCACCTCGCAACAGCGATCGTGGTCGGCCTCGCTCAGCATCGCCGGGCTGCGATGCGGGCGCGAGGAGCGATCTTGCAGGCAGTTCAGGCTCCGTCTTTGCTCCTCGCTGGCTGCTCGCCAGCGCGAGACCCAGGCGTGGGCTGTCGACTTCGCCACCCTCGAATTTGGGCACTCGCGCGCACGAGTGCCCGAAGGCTGATATCGGTGCATATCCGCGCGTATTCCCGATCGCGGCCGTCCGGCGGCGCTGGAGCGCCCAGTCCATCCACTCCCCGTTTCGAGGCCGTCAGTGTGCCGATTCGATCGATGGGCTCCACCTGGAAGACTCTCGTGATGCTGGGTCGGGATTGCCATCCTGTCCCAAGAGAGCACTCTTTCGGGTGAGCGATTGAAGGAGACGATTGATGAGCAGCGACCGTTACGCACAGCTACGCGACCAATACTCGTGGCAGGTTCCCGCCCGCTACAACATCGCCGCCGACGTCTGCGACGCTCGCGACCCCAACGCGCTGGCGATGCTCCACGAGCATCACGAAGGCACCACGCGGGAAGTCCACTGGGGCGAGCTGCAGGCGCTCTCGAACCAAGCCGCCAACCTGCTCGCCGGCCTCGGGGTGGAGAGCGGCGACCGGGTCGCCCTGGTCCTGCCGCCCACCCCGGAGACCGCCGCACTGTTCTTCGCGACCTGGAAGCTCGGCGCGATCCTGCTCTCGATGTCGGTCCTCTACGGGGACGAGGGAATCGCGCACCGGGTCACCGATTCCGAACCGAAGGTCTTGGTCACCGATGCCGCAAATGCCTCGCGCTTCGAGGGTCTCGACGGGCCGAGCTTGGTTATCCTCGAGCCAAGCCTCCTCGCCCCTGAGTCCGACGCTTTCGAGACCGTCGACACCTCTGTCGAGGACCCCGCCCAGCTCTACTACACGTCCGGCACCACGGGCCTCGCCAAGGGCATCGTTCACGCTCACCGCTACCTGCTCGCCCACAACGAGTTCGAGCTGTGCCACGAGGTGCGCGAGGGCGAGCGCTTCCACGGCATGGGGGAGTGGGCCTGGGCCGCCGGCATCTGCCCGCTGCTCGGGCCCTGGCGACTCGGCGCTGTCCAGCTCGTCTACCAGCGCGCCGGCGGCTTCGATCCCCACAAGCAGCTGGATTTCCTCTCCCGCTACGAAGCCTCGAACGTCTTCGCCACCCCGACGGCGATCCGCTCGATGATGGCGATCGGGGACGCCCGCGAGCGCTACCCCCAACGCTTCCGTGTCGTCTGCTCGGCTGGCGAGCCGCTGAACCCCGAGGCCATCCGCTGGTTCCGCGACCAATACGGGGTCACCGTCCTCGACTACTACGGACTCACCGAGTCCTACCCGCTCTGCGGCAACCTCCCCTGGATGGAGGTGCGAGAGGGCTCGATGGGCAAGCCGATGCCCGGCTGGGACGTGGCGATCCTCGACGCCGACGAGAACCCCGTCCCCCGGGGCGAGCGCGGCGAGATCTGCCTCCGCGCCCGCTCCAATCCCCACTACCCGCTCGGCTACTGGCGTCAGCCGGAGGCCTCCGAGGAGACCTTCGGCGGCGAGTGGTTCCACTCCAAGGACGCCGCCCGCGAAGACGAGGACGGCTACGTCTGGTACGAGGGCCGCGCCGACGATGTGATCATCGCCGCCGGCTACCGAATCGGCCCCTTCGAGGTCGAGTCGGTCTGTCTCGAGCACGCTGCGGTCGCCGAGGCAGCCGCGGTCGCCTCCCCGGACGAGCGGCGCGGTTCGGTGGTCAAGGCCTTCGTCGTCCTCGCCGAGGGAAGCGAGCCATCTGACGAGCTCGCTGAGGAGATCAAGGCCTTCGTGCGCGATCGCCTCTCCGCCTACGCCTACCCGCGGCGGGTCGAGTTCGTCGACGGGCTGCCGAAGACCCTGACGGGGAAGATTCGGCGGATCGAGCTGCGCCAGCGCGAGGCGCAGCGAACCTGCTAACCCTTACTCGCCTAGGCGGATTGATGGCCATCCTGCGGATTGCGTTGCCGGGAGAATGAAACCGACACGTCGAATTTCGGGCACTCCTGCGCTGAAGTTCCCAAATCGCTGCATAGCGGCGCACATCCACGCGCATTTGTGCGGGATGCGCCCAGTTTCGCCAACTGTGAAAGCCCTGCAAATCGGACTATTCAGCCTAGAAGCCCCCGCATATCGCCTCCATTTTGGGCACTAGCGTAGGAGGAGGTCAAGTTGGGCGCCAGGCGATGGATTGTGCGCCGCGCGAGTCTTTATCGGCAACCCGGGTAGTGTCGGACCGACGGCCGGTTCGACCAAGTCGGGGCGAGTTCGCTCGACCAAAGGAGATGGAGATGCCTGAGCACACGATCGGAACCCGGGAGGAATGGCAGGCGGCCCGGGAGGAGCTGGCGAAGCTCGAGGCTGAGCAGGCCGAGCGAAACGGGGAGATCAAGAAGAGGCGGATGGATCTTCCCTGGGTCCCGGTGGAAAAGGAGTACGCGTTCGACACCGAGGACGGCCGCAAGACCCTCGCCGAGCTTTTCGACGGCCGCTCGCAGCTCCTCGCCTACAACGTCATGTTCGGGCCCGACTACGAGCTTGGCGCCTGCCCGGGCTGCACCAGCCTCGCCGACGGGCTCGACGGCACCCTCGTGCACCTGCGGCACCGCGACGTGACGCCGATCTGCTTCTCGCGGGCGCCGATCGACCGGCTCCTCGCCTACAAGCGGCGGATGGGCTGGCAGTTCCCCTACGTCTCGACCTACGAGACCGAGTTCCCCTTCGACTTTGGCCTCGCGCTGACCGAGGAGCAGGCGCAGGAGATCCCCCAAGTGAAGGAGATGATCGAGGACCCGCCGGGCTGGCTCGAGGAGTGGTCGCGGCAGGTCGGGGCGGAGTTGAAGGACGGCCTCCGGGAGGCTCCGGGCTGGATCGCCTTCGCGCGCGAGAACAGGACCGTCTACCACACCTATACGGTCACCGCGCCCGACCCGTTCGTCGCCCCCTACTTCGGCTTCCTGCTCGATCGGACGGCCAAGCCGCAGCCCGAGGACCCGCGCAGTTGGCGCAAGGACGAATACCCCGACTGATCCCTACCAGCCTGCAACGGGCAGGAGGCAGCGAAGCGATGACCGAGGACCGAACCCGCGAGGAGTGGGATCTGGCGCGCTACTCTTCGGTCTAATGCCTGGTTGATGTTAGAGAGCCTCCGAGAAGCACCCCAACCGAGGCGATCTCGGGTCGCCAGGTGATTGGTGCGCCCAAACCAGGCGCGCCAACCTCCAGAGACTGGGCGGCGGCGCCCGGGCACCTCCCTCGCGGTCTGTCGCCGCCGCGCCGCCACGGCTGCGGTGCGGCGGCGTTTTCTTCACAACCCGCTATCGCACCGAACTAGGAGGTGACATGAGCACCGAATTGCTGGAAGCCGCCCACAGTGGGCTGGAGGCGTGGCAGAGGGGACGTCGACGCGCTTGAGCCCCTGCTCGATCCGAGGTCGAGCTGACCTGGTGGGAGCCGGGGGCGTGGGACTGCCACGGCCGCGAGGGGACTCAGGTCAATAGCTCCCTTCCGCGACCGTCAGCCACTGCTTGTGAGCACGTCGACTAACTGCAGCGCAACGGTCAGTTTCGAGCCGGTCGGATCGCACCCGGATCCCACGCGGCCAGGACCCAGCGAGTGGGCATGACGGCCGGAGGGCAAACCGTGGCGCTGTCCTGGAGCGGCGGCAAGGACTCGGCGCTGGCGCTGCGGGCGCTGCGCGATGAGCTGAGCACAGAGCCGGTGACCCTGCTCACCAGCACGAGGTCAGGTTGTCCCGACTATTCGGCGAAGCGGTATCCCACGCCTGGATCGGTGCGGATGAAGACGTGCTCGCCCGGGGGCTCGATCTTGCGGCGGAGATTCGCGATGTGGGCGCGCAGCACCTGTAGGTCGTCTTCGTACTCGATTCCCCAGACCTCGACGAGGAGGTCACGGTGGGTCATCAGTCGCCCGCGGTTACGGACGAGCACCCGGAGGAGCTCGAACTCGGTCGGCGTCAGGTGGATTTCGGCGCCATCGCGACGGACGAGACGGCCGGCGAGGTCGATCTCCAGGCCCTCGACTGAGATGGTCGGCTCCCCGGTCTCCGGCTGGGCCCGCCGCAGCGCCGCTTCCAGGCGCGCCACCAGCTCGCGCGGGCCGAAGGGCTTCGTGACGTAGTCGTCCGCCCCCGCCGCGAGCGCCTCGACCTTGCGGTCCTCCTCGCCGACGGCCGAGAGGACGAGGATCGGCATCTCGCTCCACTCGCGGATGCGCCTCGTCACCTCGACGCCGTCCATGTCCGGCAGCATCAGGTCGAGGATCGCCGCGCCGGGCGGCCGCACCGCAGTCAGGTCGAGGGCCTCCCCACCCGTGCTCGCCGGCACCGCCTCGAAGCCGGCGTCGCGGAGGATCACGCGAAGCGCCCTCAGGATCTGGGGCTCGTCGTCACAGACGAGGACTCGCGGCTGCTCGCTCATCTTCCGCCGTCCCCGAGCGGGAAGGAGACGACGAAGGTGCTGCCCTGGCCGGGAACCGACTCGACCGCGATCTCGCCGCCGTTGGCCTCGACGAAGCCCTGTGCGATCGCGAGGCCGAGTCCGAAGCCGCCATTCGAGTCCTGGCGCTGATAGAAGGGCTCGAAGATCCGTCGCCGCTCCGACTCGGGAATGCCCGGGCCCTGGTCGACGATCCTGATGACGAGCCTCCCACCGGTCTCGCGCGAGCGCACGAGCACCGGCCGCCCCCCACCGTGCCTGATCCCGTTTTCGAAGAGGTTGGCGAAGGCGCGCTCGAGCTGGACCGGGTCGGCGAGCAGCGCCGGCGTCACCGGGTCGACGCCGAGTTTGACCTGCTCCGGGCTCGCCCCGACCGACTCCCGCGCCGTCTCGAAGACGCCGCCGAGGTCGAGGGGCTCGCGCCGCGGGGCCGCGTCGCCCGATTGCAGCCGCGAGACGTCGAGCAGGTTCTCGACCAGGCGCGAGAGCCGCTGCCCCTCCACGACCACCGCCTCGCTCAACTCGCGGCGCTCCTCGGCGCTGATGCTGGGCGAGTCCAGTGCCGCGCCGGCCGCGATCATCGAGGTGAGCGGCGTGCGGAGGTCATGGGAGACCGAGCGCAGCAAGGCCGTCTTCAGCTCGTCGCTCCGCCGCAGCGCGCCTGCCTCGATCGCCTCCGCCTCCATCCGGTCGCGCTCGGCGCTCAGCTCGCGCAGTTCGCCCAGCACCCGGTTCGTCTCCTCGCGTCGGCGCTCTGCCTCGGCGGCGCGGGCGCGCGCCAGCTCGGCCAGCGCGCTGCTCGCAACCGCGACGATGACGAAGGCGACGAGGGCGACGGCGTCACGGTCGGCGGCGATGTCGAGGTGCCCGGCCGGCGGGATGTGGAAGAAGTTGAAGGCGAAGGCGCTGCCGACCGCGCTGATGAGGCCGAGGCGCCATCCCCACACGGTCGAGACCAGCAGCACTCCCGGGATGTAGACGACGCCGAGGGAGATAGCCGGTGCGACCGACTTCAGCGGGTAGACAAGTCCGGTGCCGAGGGCGAGCACCGCCACCGCGGCGATCACTCCGAGAGCCGTCGGCGGCGGCTTTCCCGTCAAGCTGAGGGAAGGACGGGGTCGCGCCATTCCCCCAGGGTATTGCCGGCAGGAGCGCCCGAGGCCTCCCCCTGCCCGCCCTCGACGATCACCCGGCAGGGCCGCTTCGCCAGCAGGTAGCGGGTCGTCGGGCCAAGCAGCCGCTCGTCGCTTGGCGCGTGCTCGGTGCTGACGTAGATCAGGTCCGCGCTTCGCTCGATCGCCTCCTCGACGATCGCCCGGCCGGGGTTGCGGGTGCGGATCAGCTTCGTCCGCACCTTGAGGCCACGGGACCGCGCCTGCAGGCGGGCGATGTCGAGCACACAGCGCGCTTCGTATTCCAGGGCATCGAAATCGGTGTCCGGCAGGGCGTGCTCGGGCGGCACCTTGAGCACATAGAGCGCCTGGACCGTCGCGTCGGGATCGACCACTGCCGCGGCACGGTGCATCGCGTCGGCATCGACGCTGGTCCCGAAGATCGGCACCACAACTGATTTGTAGGAGACATCGAGGAAGTCGAGCGGGCGCTCGGGTCGGCGGACCTGTTGCAGCTCGCGCGGGTCGAGCCCAAGGTGGCGGCGGTAGAGCAGGTAGCCGGCCAAGCCCGCGCCGAGCCAGCCGGTGCCGATGATCCTGGCCTCCGGGTGGAGGACGATCACTGAGATGAAGGCGGCGCCGGTTCCGAGCGCGCCGAGGACCGCGGTGAGCGGAACGTCGCGACCCCTCCAGCTCACGTTCCAGGGGGCCCGGTAGGGACGCTCGCGGTCGGGATCGCGCAGCCGCAATGCGATCACCGAGAGGTGGGCGATCGTGAACGAGAGCATCGCCCCGAAGCTGTAGAGGTTGCCGAGGAAGTTGGTGTTGCCGGGCAGGACCAACAGCACCGCGATCGCCGAGAAGAAGAAGATCGTGAACCAGGGGGTGTGGTAGCGCGGGTGGAGCTTTGCGAAGACACCCGGCAGCTGGCGGTGCTCGGCGAGAGACCACGAGAGTCGGGATATGCCGATCAAGCCCGCGTTGGTGGCGATCAAGAGGATGGTCGCTGCGAGAGCGCCGACGTAGTAGTTGGCGACGGTGGCGAGCGTCCCGTGCAGTCCCAGCGCCGAGACGATCCCGAGCACCGGGTCATCGGCGTAGGTGGTTCCGAGCTGGGTCGAGTAATGACCGGCGGCGTTCTGGGTGACGGGCAGGGCCGAGAGGGCGACGATCGAGATGCCGGCGTAGATCCCGAGCACCGCGATCAGCACCAGATTGACCGCCTTCGGCACCTCCTCACCGGGATCGCGGGCCTCCTCGGCCATGTTGGAGACGGTCTCGATGCCGGTGTAGGCGAGCATCGAGATCGAGACGGCGAAGATCAGCTGCGAGAAGCTCGGGGCCACGCCGAGGTGGATCTGATCGACCAGGACCGCGGGGTGCAGCACCGTGGCCACGCCGAGGACGACGAGGGCGAACTGGGTGACGAGATCGAGGATCGCCAGGCCGATGTTCAGGTTGGCCGACTCGCCCAGGCCGCGGATGTTGACCAGGGCGAGCAGCGCGATCACGGCTGCGCCGCCGAAGATGTCGCCGGGAGAGTGACCCAGCGCCGGGAAGAACGCTCCCAGGTAGTGGGGCACGAAGAAGGCGCTGATCGCGATCGTGAGGATGTAGTCCAGCGAGAGGCCCCAGCCGGCGATGAAGGAGACGACCTCGTTGAAGGCGTGGCGGGCAAAGGACGAGGAGCCACCTGCCTCCGGGAACATCGCGGCGCCCTCCGCATACGTCTTGGCCGTCAGGGCGAACAGCCCTCCTGCGAACATGAAGACCAGGGGAGTGAGCCCGAGCGCGTGGGCGGCGACGAGCCCGAGCGCGTAGTAGATCGAGGAGCCCACGTTGCCGTAGGCGGTCGCGAAGAGACCGGGAACGCCAACCGTTTTGCGCAGTCCGCGCACCTTCAGCTGAGCCATCGAGGATCACCTCGATCCTGCTCCCCCGACCGTCAAGAAAGCGTCAAGAAGATGCCCTTCCGCATACAGATTGTGTGAAGCTCTCCTGTTTCGGGAGACAGAGAATTCATAAACTCGAAGGTCGCAGTTCGAAGCCCGTCCGTGACGAGGAGCCGCAAAGTTTCTGTCGCCGAGCGGATCGCAGGCTCATTTAGCGTCGCCCGCATATCGCCTCCATTTTGGGGGTCCGGGGTTCGAGTTCCCCGCGTCGGCTTGGCCAAGGCTCGACGTCGTCGGCGCCGCTGCCGCGACAGGTATGGTCGCACGGAGATGAGCGGCTCGATCCAATCTCTGGAGAACGTGGGCATCGTCGTTGACGACCTCGCGGCGGCCAAGGCGTTCTTCGTCGAGCTCGGGCTGGAGCAGGTGGGCGAAGCAGAGGTGGGGGGCGAGTGGGTCGACCGTGTCGTGGGACTAGAGGATGTCCGCTGCGAGCTCTTCATGCTGCAGACCCCCGACGGCCACGGGCGGTTGGAGCTGATGCGGTTCAACAGCCCGGCGGCGCGCGAGGGCGATACGAACGCACCGCCGAACACGCTCGGCATACGCCGCATCGCGTTCTCGGTCGACGACATCGACGCCGCCGTCGCCAGGTTGCGGGACCGGGGGTTGGAGCTCCTCGGCGAGGTAGTGCGCTACGAGGACATCTACCGGCTCTGCTATGTCCGTGGCCCGGAGGGGATCATCGTGATGCTCGCAGAGCGGATCGGCTGAAACTTCCCAGTCGCCGGTTGCGCTGGCCGCGCAATCTCTGAAGACTCGCCTGATCGCCGGGGTCTGCCAGGGCCGTGACGCCGGCTCATCGCTGAAGAGAGAATTCATATTGGAGATGCGCCAGGCGATGGATTGTGCGGCGCGCGAGTCTTTATCGGCAACCCGGGTAGTGGAGAAGGAGTACGCGTTCGACACCGAGGACGGCCGCAAGACCCTCGCCGAGCTTTTCGACGGCCGCTCGCAGCTCCTCGCCTACAACGTCATGTTCGGGCCCGACTACGAGCTTGGCGCTGCCCGGACTGCACCAGCCTCGCCGGTTGATTCGATTCGCGCACGACACGACCTGGCCCGCTCAACGTGGTAAGAGCACCTAAGAACTTGAAGCTGATTACTTATATTTAAAGGCGAGCGCTCCGCCCGAGGCGCTTGCCTGAAAGCGGAAATGCCGGTCGCTGACGTCTCTAATTTCACGGTCGGGGTACTGGGCGTCGTTGGCGTGATGATTACTCTCGCGGTGACCTTGATTCTGCCTGCTGCCGTTAGGCTTGCAAACGGCAGCGCGCCCCCACAGGTCACGCTCGGAAGGGTGATTGGATGGTTGCTTGTCCTTGTTATTTATGCAGCGGCAGGCGCGGTTGCCGCTCTCTACATTGGCGATGCGGGGACCGAGAAGGAGGCCGTGTATTACGGAATGGCATGGCAGGCAGTGATCGGCGGAGTCATCAAGTCCGGCCAGGCGTTCGCAGCGACTTAGCGCAATCCATGGGTGCCGCGCCGTTCGCTCGCTACATAAAAGAGGGTTATGGGGCGGGCGGGAAGGCTGATGGATCATGCGCGTCCCTGGCTCGCCGCGGCGTCGCAACGGTCCTAGCGCTCGGACAAGTGCTGGGCAAGGCAAAGTCGAAGTTGCAGCCGCCTCCGCCGTCTCAGCTGTGAGACGAACGGACCTAAAGCGCTTCGCAGTCGCATCCCCTGGTCAATCCGGCCTCGCGGTTGCGGGTCAGCAACCCGACCGTAGCTGGGTTGTGTCCTTCATAGACGGGTTGCGGCGTGGCGACGACGATCGCTTACTCTTTTGCTATGGAGGCGTCATAAGACGTGCCGGGCGGAGTGCCAGAGCGGGCAAGCGACGGCTCTGCAACCCCTGTCAACCAGCTTGAGTCTCAGATCCGGTTCGGCCTCACGGATCTAACCCCCCGTAACGCCGCGCCCACCTTTGAGGAGCTTTGCCGGCAGTTGGCCCAGGCGCGCCTGGTCAGCAACGTCCTGCCTGCCACTGGTCCAGTTACGCGGGGCGGCGATCAAGGCCGCGATTTTGAGACCTTCAGAAGCTTCCTGGGGCAAGAGCTCGGGCCACATGGCGCCTTCCTCGGTCTCGTCAGCGACGGCCCGGTCGCGTTCGCATGCACGCTGCAGCAGGAAAATGTTCCGACGAAGATTTGGACGGACGTCCGAAAGATACTCGCCGGCGGCACTGATGTCGCACTCATCTATGCCTTCATCTCAGTCCCAATGAGCATTGACGAGCGGCACGCCCTTCAAGGGGCCATCAAGGCTGAGTATGAGGTAGAGATAGAGATCTTCGACCAGCACGCCATTGCCGCCCAGCTTGCGCACCCGGACACCTTCTGGATCGCAGTCCAGTATCTATCGATCCCGGCTTCGCTGACCCCTGATCGCGAGCAATTCCAGAGGGCCACCCAACCCGCTTGGTATACCCAGGAACTGGCACGGTGGAGAGAACGTGGTGTGGTACCCCCGGTTCTGTCTGACGTGCTGACCGTGAAGGATGGCCTGCGACGCGCGACGCTTAACCAAGAAGCGCGAGCCGATCTTCCTTTCTGGTTGGGCCTCATGCGTTCGGTGCTTGTCGGGGATGCCGAGTTCGCGGTTCGCCAGCGTGCCCGTTATGAGGTGGCCATGGCCGCGATTGGTGGTATTCGCGATTTGCGGACCGCGGATGCCGAGGTGCGTGCCTTTATGGTGGATGTACTTGAGAGTCGTAATCCGGCGCACTTTGAGGATGCGATTCTCCTTCTCTCCTACGCTGGAATAGCCGCTGACGTCGGGAGGACCGCGATCACCCCGGGGGAGCAGTGTGAGTGGATTAACAAGCTTCGCGCTCACATTGGTACTGAGCTGGAAGGTGATCCGAATCCAGCGGGACGCGCTCAGTGGCTTCAAGTGCGTGGCAAGCTAGGGCTTTTGCGTGATCCTCGCAGTATCACCCCGCCCGTCCAGCCCACCGAGATGCCCGACCCGGCAGAGCTACTTGATGAGAACGGGGCCGTTCGCGCCCAATCGCCATTGGTATTTGTGTGGTTGCACCCCACGATGGTGGATGTTGACGACGCGATGGAGGCGTGGGCTGAGCTCGCGAGCCGCCTACCGATTACCCCGCTATTTCCAGTGGATGGACTCTCTCAGATGTTGCATGCCCTGGCCCCAGTATTGGTCGATCACCCGCTCTGGTCCGAGATTGTCGAGGCGGTTGATGATGCGGTTGCCCGAACCCAAGGCGGAGCTGCAGCGGCCGGTCACGCATGGCGGCGGGCTAACAGCCTCCACGATGCCAACCGATTGCGCGAGGCGTTGCGCGAACTGCACCGAGCAAAGAGAGGCTATTGGTCGGGCGACACGATTCGGGGAGCGCTTCTCGTCATGCTCTTGATCTCGGACTGCTATTCCCGGCTTAACCTTCCGACGGCGGCAAAGCAGTACGCGCTCGCCGTGGTGGGCTTGGCGCGCCGCGCCAATGAGAGCGTTCTCGACCTCATTTCTGCGGGGCTACTGGCCGCCGCTGCCATTGACTACTCCAGCGGGGCATGGTGCTCTGCCCTCGAGCTGACCAACCTCGGCTTGGTGCAAGAGAGACTTCTAGTGGATGAGGCGAAACGCGAGATGACTGAGAGCCGTGACGTAATGGCGGTCTACAACCTCGGAATGATGCTGCACGCTGCAGCCCTCATACCGGGCGTGGGTTCACGCCCCGAAGAGATTGCTGAGAACCATCGTTTTCTTGAGCAAATGCAGGATATGATGAAGGAAAGCGTGTGGGACATGGACACTCACACCCGGTACGCTGATGACCAACTGCGGGGCCGGCCCTTTAGCGATCTAGGCGCCCGCCGGATCATCCGTTTTAGGGCTCTTGGTTTGGAGTGGCGGGTGCGCTGCGCCAACGACTATCGGAACGTTCTGGCGGCCGAGCGCCTGGCAGCGGGGGCGCAGATCATGGCGGTCGACTTCGGGGACGACGATCTCCGTTTCCTGCGAACCACTATCGATGTGGAGATCGAGCTGCTCGAGGAGGGTCAGGGGGCGGAAAAAGCCAGAGCGGAGCTGCAGCCGGGTGACGACTGCCGTAGGTGGCATGTGCGCCTAACGCCTTTCACGCCTGGGAAGCCAGCAGACCCCGGACCATTTCTCAAGGAGCTGGTGGTCGTGCTCAGCACGATCTTCGTAGATGCATCGCAGCTTTCGCCTGAGCGTTATATCGAGGCATTCGATCGAGCAGAGGAGCGAGGTCTTTGGCATAAGATTGGCACGGTGCGCCTTTACGACGAGCTGGCGGCTGTGGTCCCCGAGGATTTCTTCAACGCCATTCCGCGTCATGAAATGAAGCCACTGGGAGACCCGACCGGCGGTCCCGCGCGGGAGCATCCAGAGCTCGCGTGGCAGGAGTGATCCGAACCTACCTACGCCATGCCAGTGGCGCGCAAACTGCCCACTGAGCCGGACCAGGTTTGCCGGACCCCCTGATCTACCCCAGCCTTTTGGGAGTCGCGGGTTCTGGAGTCAGGCGGTTTCCCGGGTTGTGTTGTGCAGATCCTCGTATTCGGTTGGACTGAGCATCCCGAGCGCCGAGTGCCGGCGCCGGATGTTGTGGAAGAGCTCGATGTAGTCAGGGATCGCAGTGGCGAGCTCAACGCGAGTCTTCCAGCGTTTGCGGTTGAAGAGCTCGACCTGCATTCGCCCCAGAACGACTCGACCATCGCATTGTCATAGGCGCTGGCCGACGGCACCATCGACGGCGAGGCCGGCGTCGCGGACCTTTCGGCTCCGGGGCGCCGTTGTCCCCCCCGGCTGCATCAGGGTCAGACCCGGTGGCTTGGAAGCTCAGCGCCTTCGCTTTTTGCGATGGGCTTTCTTGCAGGTGCTGGTCACCTTTGGATGCAGGACGATCCTCCTGCCGTTCTGCGCCGAGAACTTGGCGGTCGCCCTGTGGGCCTTGGCGCAGAGGTTGGTCGAATTGACCAGTAGGCCCTTCTTGCCACCCTGAAAGGTGAACACAGCCCAATCGACCGGGGCGTCAGGGACGACTTCGAAGGTGTTGCGGATGCCGCCGTGGACCGAGTCGATCCGCCCATCGAGGTCGACCTCGATGGGTTGGGAGTCAGGGCCCCTCAGCACCCCGACCAGGTCGGGCAGCTGATGGGAGGAGGAGCGCAGGTAAATCGGGCCTTGCAGAGGTTGGTCGAAGAGCGGCGTCTTCGCTTCCACGCGACCGTAGATCGAGTCCGCCGGGCAGGCCTTGGCGGCGAACTGCACCCTGGTGCAGACGGTCTTGATATGTGCGTTCTCGAGGAACTCGGAGCGCGGCAGGGCCACCGAGGCGGCAGCGATATTGGCGTAGCCGCCGCCCTTGGGGTATGTGACCACGGCTCTCAACCTCGGGTGGGCGCCGCGATGGGTGCCGCCGAACAGGCGCAAGGAGAGCTTTGGCTTGAAGCCGAGGGATGCGCAGTCCGCTGCCCAGAAGCGCTGGGAAAGCTCGGCCGCCGTGTCATCGACGGGGGAGGTGATGTCGCCACCGGTGCCCGTGACGTGCGCGTCGATCCGCTTTTCGGCGCAGCTGGTTGGATTGAGGATGAAGTCGGGCCTGTCGAGATGCAACCGGATGTCGCGAATTCGCACCGGGATCCCCTGCACGATTTGGGGGAGCGGATCGGTGCGGGCCGATCCCTGGGCGGTCACCGAGTTGACGTCGAGGGCCGTGCGCACCGCGATCACGCCGAGGTCGAAGGGACCGACCACGCTCGGGGTGATCGCCACGATCGAGATCGGAGCGCCTTTGTAGGGGCCGGCGAGATAGACCTTGCCCGGGACGTAGGTGAGCGGGACCCCGACACCGGCTCCGACCTCGGTGATGCCGATCGAGCTCGAAGCGGGACAGGAGGGGTCGGCCTGCTCCAGGGCTCCGTCGCCGGCCGCCGTCCGCGCTTCGGCCTGTGCGATGGCCGCATCGGGGCAGATCGTCACCCCGGCGAACTTGGCCGCCAGGCCCGGTGGCAGCGTCAGGCCAAGCTGGCTGAGCTCCTGGTCGTCGTCCGTGCGGGTGAGGCGCATGGCGAAGGGCGAGTAAGAGCCAGCGATGTTTTTGGTCGTGCCGGCGTCCAGGGTCGGCTGGAACGGGCGTTCGCCGAGGTCGTTGACGCAGGGCGAGCCGTCGGGCTTTTGAGTGACGTCGTAAGAGCTTTTGACGGAGTGCGGGGTGCTCGGATCCTGCCAGGAGAAGAATTCGGCGGTGATCGTCTTCTTCCCGCAGGTGGCGGGGTTGACCAGCCCCGCACGCACGCCGCCCTTCAGCGAAAGCTGCAGGTCCGACACCGGGAACTGAGGAAGGCGATCGAAGGTGGTGGTGATCTGACCGGTTTTGGGGTCGAGGTCGACCCTGCCGGCGATCTTCACCAGGATCCCCCGTTCGGGTTCTTCGATCACCAGGTAGAGCGAGAGGAAGTTGTGGAAGGGGTTGTCGCCCTGGCTGGCGACGTAGATGAAGCCTTCGGGCTGGTTTTCAACGGGCAGGATGGGGGTGTGGATGGTCAGTCGGCCGAACTGCGAGGCGTCTGGGCAGGTGACCGGGCTGGCGTTGAAGCGGATCGGGTCGGTGGATATGAGGCCGATCTGCGCCGTGGAGCAGGTGGCGAGTCCCTGCGCGGCGGATGGATTGAGCGTCATCCCCTCGGGCAGGGTGACGACTGACCGCTTGATCGGCGGCGTGGCGATCGCCTTGAGGTTTTCGCTCTGCGTGTAGAGCTGCGTTGCATCGCTGACTTCGTCGTTCTGCTGCGGCACTTCAAGATGCACGTCGAGACCGGTTGGTCCGCCCGCGTCGCGGGAGGTCGGCTGGAGGGAGATGTCGGGTTCGAAGCGGAACCTCGGGTCATCGCAGCCAGTCACGTCGAGGTGATCGCCGTATTCCTGCGCTTGCGTGAACTGGCCGGGATTGTTGTAGGACTCGACCCGGATGCGGGCCCCGCCGTTTTCTTCGCCGCAGTCGGTCGGATCGGTGAGCAGCGGGCGGATCGGCGCCGAGCCCCAGGGGGCGCCGAGGGTATGGCCTCCGGTTTCTTTCGGGTAGAAGCGGAACTTGTCGTGGGCGGGGTCGCCAGGCACCCCCCAGAAGGTCGCTTCGGAGCTCGTGATCGGCGTCAGGTTGCCGATGTTCGGCACCAGCGACTCGATTGCATAGTCCTGGGCGGGGTCGATGTTCGGGTAGATGTGACCCTGGACCAGGCCCTGGGCGTTGAAGCCGAAGTCGGCGGGTACGCCCTTGGGCGGCTGGAGGTTGTAGATCGCGACCCGGCTCAGGCGGGCCCCTTCGAAGAACCCTGCTTCGACGATGTTGACGTTCAGCACTCCCACCTGGGTGTCGGACGGACAGCCGGTCGAGTTGGTGGTGGCGCCTACTTCGGCGAAGTCGACAGCGTCGCACTTCGGAGTGGCCTCGGGGTTGCCGATGAGGCCGCGCGGCAGCGTCGCCTCGACTGTCTTGATCTTGCCGACTGGCAGATTGGTCGGATGGCCTTCCACCGTGGCGAGTTCCTGGTTGAAGTCGAAATCGACCCGCAGCTCGGCGGGGTGGGCGCCCGCGTGGCGCAGCGGGGCGCCGGCGGGGTAGTCGGCGTCGAAGACATCGGCGGCGAAGGTGCCGGGGGCGATGCCGAAGGATGCCGGCGTGGGGTCGAAGGGCACCTGGTTCACCGCTTCCGCGCAGGGCGGCAAGGTGAGCAATTGGGATTCGTTCTGAGCGCATGGGGCGCCGTCGGGCAGGGTGCCCCCTCCGCCGTAGAGGGTGGCGCTGTTGGTGCCGGCGCCTTCGGCATTGGCGGGGACGTCGGCGACGACGTACATGGTCGGCAGGAAGCCGGGTTCGGTCCAAACAGTGCCGTTCACATGGTCTCCTGCCGGCCGCGCGTATGTGGCCAGCTCCGCGGCTTCCAGGACGCATCTCGCCGTGCCCGGCTGCGGCGTGGAGCAGTGAGTCGGGGCGATTTCGTGGGGCTCGAAGGTGCGGAAGCGGATTTCGTTGACCGTGAGGCCGGCCGGGAGCTTGTCTTCGATTACGAGGTCTTCGCCGCCCACCGCGTCGCCCAGGTTGCGGGCCTGGACGATGAACTGGCCTGCGCCGCCCGGCGGCAGGTTGGCATCCGCCCAGTGGGCGTGGACGTCATAGAGCGGGCCGGCGAGTGCCTGGCTCGGGCAGGCGGTCGCCAGGAGCGCCGTGGAGACGAGGACGATTGCTGTCGCGAGGCGCTTCATCTGGTCCTCCCGACGTGGCGGTTGGCGCTCGCCTTACGCCTGTGACTCCTCATGCACCGACGCTTCGCCTTACCGTGCTTTCTGGCGCAGGGGCGCCGCCCGTGGGATTCGGCTACGTTGCCGGCGCTTTCGTTCGCGCTCGCGGGCGCGGGCAGCGCTGGGGGGCTCTGCAGCGACCCCTGACAGGAATCTTCGGCGCAGTGCGCCGGAGGGCTGGGCGGCAGGAAGCCGCCGTCGATCCTGGCGTCGTAGAGGTTCCTCAGGCCGTCCTGCTCGAATCCGGTCAGGCCGGGAGCGACGATGGCGAAGAAGATGTTCTTGCCGTCGGCATCGACCCCGCTCACTTCCGGCCTTGCGAATGACAATTGGAAGCTCCGCACCCCATCGCTGACCAGATGGACGGTGCCGTTCCGCCACTCGTAGACGTCGAGGCCCTGGTTGACGTCGCGGGCGACGAGCGGCTCGGCGGTGATGAAGGCCACGGTGCTGCCGTCGGCCGACATCGCGAATTTGAAGGTTGGAGTGACGCTGGCGGTGGTTTCGCCATCGTGGCGGCAGGAGATGCACTCGAGGCTGCCGTCGCGATCGTCGTAGCGGTAGAGCTCCTGGCAGGGCTTGAGTTCGCCGAAGACCGAGCATTGCGCGGGGAGGGAATCGGCGGTGAGGCCTTCTGCCCCTTCGTCGCTTCTGAAGACGAGCACGTCGCCGTCAGAGGAGAGCAGCGCCCCGGGCTTTCCGGCGTTCCCGCCGCTCACCCCCATGCGCCCGACGCCTTCGCCGGCGACGAAGCGGATCTCTCCGCCGCTGAGCGCGTAGGTGTTGAGCGAGCCCGCTTCCCCCTGGTCAGGGACGAGCTGTGCCCTGGACTGGAAGTAGACGTGGGAGAAGTCGTCGGAGACCATGATCGGCAAGAGGCCGCCATTGAAGAAGGCGATGTCCGCATTGGGGACTACGCAGGTGAGACACGTGTAGCGCTGGCCAGGTGCCGCTTCTTCGTCCCAGCGGTAGACGTCTGCGCCGGTGTTCTGATCGGCGGGGTCGAGTTGGCTGAAGGTGGCGAAATATGCGCTGCGGCCGTCGGGGGTTGCGCGGATGAACTCGACGTTGCGGCTCGGGGTCCCCGGGTCGATCAGGGTGGTCGTATCGGTTTCGCGGTTGCGCTCATAGAGTCCGTAAGACCCACCGCAATTGCCGTCGGGCCTGGTCTCGAAGTAGACGCGGGAGGCGTCCCCGACGGCCATCATGCGATAACCAGGGTTCCAGTGAGCGCCTGCCGCGCTGCCTGTGCTCCAGCCGGCAAAGCTCTCACCGGTCGTGGAAAGACCGCATGCGGAGGGCGTTCCGCCGGGCTGCGGGACGCCGAGCGGCGAGCCAGACGGCGGGATCAGGCTGATCGTCTCGGGCGCTTCTTGCAGGTTGCCGATGTCCTCGAGCTGGCGGGTGTCGGGATCGACGACGAGTACATGGGCGCCGCCGTCACTGATTTCGCTGTTTGACCCGATGACTTCGTTTTCATAGCTGGCGAGAACTTCTTGGTGCTGTTCGCGGTCGAGGCGGATAAGCGTCTTCCCATGGGCGAGCGCGATGCTGGGATTGCCGGCGTTGAAGACGAAGGCGCCCAGGTCGGGGGTCGCGTTTTCCGCCTTGTAAGGCAGGTTCGCTTCGCCGAACTGCTGCGAGGCGGGAGGCGCCAGGTTGCGCGATTGCCAGCCGCCCGCGGTACGTTCGGCGAGGAAGCTGTTGCCGGCGCTGGCCGTCCCACCGGGAGCGCCACCCCTCACCGACCACAGCGCCCGTTCCCCGTCTTCGGTCATCATTTCGGCGTTGACGTTCTGGTTGCCCTTATCCGGGGTGTTGACCAGCTCGATCGCGCGGCAGTCGGCGAGGTAGGGGTCTGTGTGCTGCGCTTGGCGTACGTTTGCGTTGGGACAAGAGCTCGGCTGCTGGACTTCCGCGTCCGTACGGGTGGTAAAGGTCCTTTCCTCTCCCTGTGGAGAGGCCCCACCGGCGTTGTTCTCGGCGACGAAGCGGTAGCTGTAGGCAGTGTCGGGGATCAGGCCTTCGAGCTCCTCGGCGACGACGATCTGCTTCCTGGCTTCGCTGTTGTCTTCCCTGTCTGCCAGTGAGGTCCAGGTAGCGCCTCCGTCTTCGCTGTATTCGAAGCGATAGGTCAGCTTGGCGCCCTCGGGGTTGACCCGGCCGTTGAGGCGGGCACTGGTGTTGAGACGAGGTGCGACGAAGGCTGTTTCGACCTGGCCTGGAACGACCGTTTCAGTTTCGAACTCCTTCGCTTCGGAGGTCGTCGTGCCGCCGCCGTTGTCGGCGCGGATCCTCGCGCAGTAGTGCTGGGCGGGCAGCAAGCCGGTGAGCTCTTCGGAGACAGCGATTGGGCTGCCTGCTTCGGATTCGAGGTTGTGCAGAGGCTGGTCGGCGAAGTTCGAGGCGCAGGACGGATCGGTGCTGAGTTGCAGTCTCCAGGTCGTGCCGAAGTCCTGCTGAGGGTTGACCGTGCCGGACACGGTGGCCGAGGTGGCAGTGATAGAGGAGGGAGGATCGATCGAGACCGTCGGCGCGGATGGCGTCAGCGTTGTGAGCGTATCGGGGTTGGAGATCGCTTCGAGGCCGTTTTCGGTGTTCCTCGCGACCAGGCGCACCTGGTAGGTCGTACCGCCCGCGAGCCCGGTTGCGTTGAACGAGACGGCATGTGGACTCGAGTCTTCGGGCAGGCTCAACGGGGTCGATGAGGAAGCGCCACCCCAGCTTGTTCCTGTCCCTCGCTTCCATTCGAAGTGGTAGCTGTTAGGGAGTTCCCGCGGATTGATCGTGCCGTTGAATTTGGCTTTGCTGACTCCTATTTCCGAGGTCGGTTCGATCGCGACTTCGGGAGTGACGCCGCCAGTCAGCGCCCCGAACGCAAAGACGCTTCCGCTGGAGGCGCCGGAAGTGACGTAGACGGTCCCCTCGTTGGGCCCGCCGGAATTGTCGACCGCGACATCGGAAGGTTCGGATTCTTCGAATGAATGCGAGAGCGCGGAGACGAAGTAGCCGGCGGCGTCGAACTCGTCGACGACGCCGTGGGCCGCGATGTCAGCGATGTAGACGTGACCGTTTGACTGATCGACTGCGAGGTAGGGGTAGGAGGGACCGAAGGAAAAGGCTCCCGCTTCGCTTTCGGAGCCGTCGATTTCGACCAGGACGGTGGACCCCGCGGGGTTGAAGACATAGGCCTTGCTATGGGCCTTGTCAGTGGCGTAGACGTCTCCGTTCTTGCCGAAGACATCGACTCCGTAGTAGGAGGCGCCAGCGACGCCCGAGCCGATCGTTGCCGAGATCAACGCGCCGTTGGGCTGGTAGGAGGAAATGTGGCTGCCCTGGGCGACATAGACGTTCTGCGTCGCGGGGTCGACGGCAACTGAGGTGGCACCGCTGGAGACGACCTTTCCGTTGCCGTTGACTGCGGTATCGGGCGAGTAGGTGGTGGCGCCGCTCGGCGGATAGGCGGAAGGTTTGTACTTGACGACGTCGGTGCCCCAGCCGTTGACGTAGAGGTTGCCGGCGGAGTCGACGGCGATCCCGCAAGGCGCTTCCGCATTGGCGGACGGGGTGAATTCGGTGACAAAGGCGCCTGAGGCGTCGTAGATCTTCACCGCATTGTCCTGGTAGGCGGACGCATAGAGATCGCCTTCGGAGTCGGTGGCGGCGCCGCAGGGGTCGTGGAAGGCGCCTTCGTGGGAGAGGGACGGCAGGAAGGGGTGGGAGAGGGCGGCGCAAGCTGGAGCGGCGAAGAGAGTAAGCGCAAGGAGCGTGAGCGATACGAAGGCGCTACCAGATACGCCCAAGTGGCCAATCGGGCTAGATTGTTTAGTCCGCCGTTTCAAGTTAGCTAACTGCCCCCTGTCCTTGGTAACTAGCCATAAATATACATATACGTTATAGACCTTGTCAAGGTACATCTTTGGCTTTCAGTCTAAACGAGACTGTCTGCCATAGGCTTAATAAGTCGGAGGCGACCGCCCAAATCTGTCTGGGCGGTCGCCTTCACGGTGAATTGACCTACGTTGTGATCAGCTGCTCATGAGGTGATGAAACCCGTCGCCGGTTCTGTGATTTCGTACGCGGCATCGAAGAATCCTTCACTGGGGCAGCCGATGCCGGTCAGTGGATTCTCCAGTACGAGTTTCGCATGGTTTGCAACCAGCTCGGCGACTTCGCCGAGCGGGCCGGTCCCTTTCGCCGCCATCGGCAGTTCTTCGGTTTTGTAGATGCATTCGAACACGGCTCCGCAGACAACCGTGACTAACACTCCATTAACCTTTGCTTCACCTACGTTGACGCCTGTCTTTTGGAGGGTGAGTGTGCCGAGTTTGTTGACAGTTACGGTACATGCAACGCCGGTTTTGTGGAAGCAGTGAGCGAAAGCCAGGGTTTCGAGTGTGCCTGTTACCGGGCCTTCGGTTACTAAGCCTGATGTCGTTTTACCCGACGCTGACGATTCCCAGCATCTGACTTCTTCCACTAAGTTCGGGCCTAACAGCAGAGAAGGCGATACGTTTTTTAAGTTTTCTTCTAAGCTTGCTGTTTGGTGTAAGAGCTGCGCTTTGACTATCGTTCCCGACGGGTATATCGATTTTTCGGGACACGGCGATGTGCTCACTTTGCACAGCGCCGTCGATTCCGCAGCAAGTGCCGAGGAGGCGCCGACGAGCGCCATTGCGGCGACTGCGGCGACCAAGGCGAGGCCAAACATCTTCATCGGTTTCATTGGGTCCACTTCTTTCCCCGGCGGTGGTCCGCCGGCGTTGATTAGCGCGCCTGGCCGTTGGATCGTGATTAGCCAAGACGCCGACTGGGTATTCGAGGGCTTGCAGGTAGCTCGGTTCGGCGGCAATGGTGTCGACGAAAGCTTGATGAAGCCCAGAATTAGAAATACACAATTACCAAAGATTTGTCAAGCAACCAGATTATTAAGATGATAAACGCACTAGTTTTGGGTAATCCTGGATTCAGCGATAGGAAGGGAGGTTCCCGAGGGCAAAATTCCCCCGCTTAGAAGCCAAATCAAGGAATCCGAGAATCGCCCCTGAAACCACAGCAGTGTACGATGGGTTTCCCTAAATGCCCTGCAGAAGATATAGTCGGACGTGACTGGATAGCGTTTCCCTGCGATGACGCTTACGCCCTGGGGAGAGTCTGGAAAGCTGCGGGGCCAGCGGCTGCGCCCAGGGCCCGGTATCCCGCATGAGCGGGTCGAGCGTAATCAGCGGGAGAGGCTGTTCGGCGCGACGGTCGCCGTGACGACGTCGAAGGGATACGGGAGGACGTCGATCGCCGATCTGGTCGAGACGGCCGGGGTCTCGCGAACCACCTTCTACAAGTACTTTGCGGATAAGGAAGAGTGCTTTCTGGCGACGCTGGACGAGATCATCTCGGCCGCGATCGGCGTCACGGCCAGCCGCGTCCGCCTCGAGGTGCCCTGGGAGGAGCGCGCCGAGAACGGGGTGGCGAGCTTCGTCGAGCTGCTCGTCGCCCAGCCGGCGGCGTCACGGCTCTGCCTGGTGGAGACCTACGCCGTGGGGCCGGAGGCGACGAAGCGAATCGATCAGGCGCTTGCCGGCTTCCAGGAACTGACGGAGTACGCCTTCGAGCAGCTGCCGGGACGCGAGGGGATGCCGGTGGAGATGACCCAGGCGATGGTCGGCGGGCTGCGCAAGCTGATCCACAGCCACCTTCACCGCCACACCGAGGAGGAGCTGATCGACTTGGTTCCAGGGTTGACCGAGCTGGCGCTCTCCTATCGCCCGCCCCCACGGCCGCTGCACACGCCGCCGCGACGCCGGCCTGCGTCACCCATGCCGTCTGCTGAGCAGCGAGCTGAGGACCCCGGAAGCCGGATCGCACGAGCGACCATCGAGGTGATCGCGACGAAGGGCTACCGGGAGACGGCCGTCGCGGACATCGCGACCGCGGCGGGCGTCTCGCTCCGGACGTTCTACGAGTGCTTCGACGGCAAGGAGGAGGCTCTCAACAACGCTTTCTACGGTGGCCGTCTGCGGCTGCTGGCGGCCATGCTTCCCACGTTCGAGCGGGAACGCGATTGGCCAGAGGCGATCCGCGCGGCCTTCGATGTTGCGCTCGCCTTCTTCGAGTCCGAGCCCGACTTCACGCGCGTGGCGACTTTAGAGATCTACACGGCGGGCTCGGCGGCCCTCGAGCGCCTCGAGCTGGCGCTCGAGGCGATACAGCCCTTCCTCGAGGGAGGTTTTGAGCGGGCGCCGCAGGTGCCCGCGGTTGCCCGCCAGGCGATCCCATGCGCCCTCTACGCGATGCTCTGCGAGCAGGCCCGAACTCATGGGCCGGAAGACCTGCGGGAGCTGACGCCACTCGCCACCTACATCGCCTTGGCGCCGTTTGTCGGAGCTGAGGAGGCTTGCACAGTGGCAAACGGCGAAAAACGCTCAGGCACGACTGCAGCTCAGGTGGGAGCTCCATAGCCGATGCTCCGCTGACGGCCGCATCCCGCCGAATGATCTACCTGTGTAACTTCGCCCGCGCCTAATCCGCTCATCGGGTCGGTGGCGTCCGGGAATCCTCAAGAGAGTGTGGATGGCGGCGGGATGACTCGTGATCTACCTGGCGCGAGCGGGGCGGTAATGAGATGGGGGTAGCGAGCGGCGCAACACTTCTCCCCTGGCGGAGGCGTTGGAGCCGGTACTCAGCCCGTCGACCTCACCGCGGTCGATCCTCTCCCGGCTCGCGATGCCTGGGCGGCCGAGCGCCGCTATCTGCTCACCTGCTGCTTTGAGCGCTTCCAAGAGGAGGGTGAGTGGCCGCCGCTGGAGCAGCTTCAGCACGATTTGATCTTCCCTCTCGCTCGCCGCAAGGCGGTGTTGGCGTTCGGGCTGAAACCCGGCGACACAGTCCTGGAGATCGGCGCGGGCACCGGACGCAATTTCCCCTACCTGGTCGAAGCGGTCGGCCCGAGCGGGACCGTCATTGGCGTCGATGCGTCTAAGGCATGTTGGCCGAGGCTCACAAGCTGATCGAGCGCCGCGGCTGGTCGAATGTGCAGTCTTCTCGGACCCTTGGCGCGACCTCGCCGCCTACGGCACGGTCGAGACCGAGCGCTTCCTGGCGGGCTTCTACTACGTCAGCTCGGTCACCAAGGCTGAGCAGCCCTAGCCCAGCCTGCAAATGGGCTGATCGAAGGCCGCGGCTGGCCGATGGCCTTTCTAATTGCCATGCAGAAGGTCGTGGGTGCTCGACCACCATGCGCATGCTGCGCCAAGAAGAAGAGAAGGCGAGGGAGCGCCACCGGCTCACCCGGCGCCCTCGTCTACTGACACGGTCCCGCCGCAAGATCGGTTATGAATCCAGCGGACAGGGGCTACCTACAGGAGGGACCAGGATATGAAGAGCATCCGGATTGGGCTTTGGGCACTCGCGGTTCTCGCCATCGCCATCGCGATCGCGGGTTGTGGATCGTCGAAGACGCATGGCGAAGAAGGAACGCTCAAGCTGACCGAACCCGGCAGCGCCGGCAGCGGAAAAAGCTTCGGGATCATCGGACAGGCGACCAAAAAAGGCATCAAACCTGGCAATGGATTCGCGTTCTCTTCGCCGCTCGAAGAATCGGGCGGGAAGACTGTTGGCGAAATCAACGCCATTTGCATCGCCACTCAGCCCTCCCCAGGCGAAGGAATCAACGGCACCTGCTCGGGAACGGCGACTGTCCCTGGCGGTGGATTTGCTCTGAACGTGGGCGGCAAGGAAGTTGGAGGTGGCGGCGTCTCCGGCTCCATCACCGGCGGGACCGGCAAATACGCCGGGGCCGTCGGCACCTTCACCTCCAAGGAAGAAGGCGCAGGAAGCGGCGAAGAAGGACCTTCGACGCTGATCTTCAACTACACGCTGCCGTAGCCGGCCGCTCGACCCGGTGGCGCTCAGCGGCGCCACCGGGTCGAGCCGCGACGCCGCGAGCCCGCGGATGGGGCGCATGGCGAAGGTGGGATCGTCGTTCCTTGCTTCGCGCTCACCGTGACTACATCTCCCGTGCTGGGCGACCCGGGCATCAGATTGGGAGTAGATCGGGGTCGGCCCCGATTCATGGATTCGCTAGGTCCGCTGCGGGGTAGCTGATCGCCGTTACGTCAAAGGCGAGGAAGGAAGGAGGCATGGTGGTTCAGGCAGCACTGATCGGTTGCGCTCATTGCGGCTATGTCCTTGAGCGGTCGAACGAGCCTGGCTTCGCATATGGCGTCCGCCACGCCCCGGGAGGCCCTGCGAACGTCCTTCCGGGAGGGTGACTCTTGGGAATCTGGGACAGGCTGCCCTCCGTAATCGTTCGAGGCCACAAATGAGCATGGAGGCTCAGCGATCGCAGACGCAGACGGGGGACGAGGGACAGACCGCCACCCCGCCAACCGCCGGCCCATCCGTGCTTGACTCCTCCATCTCCAAAAGCCGCCGCGACCATCTGCTCAGCATCACCGACTCCGCGCTTGGGTACATGTCCCTGGAGGACATGCTCTCCGAGCTGCTGGAGCGCATCCGCGGCTCGCTCGAGGTCGACACCGCAGCGGTGCTGCTGCTCGACGAGGATCGCGGCGTCCTTGTCGCACGCGCCGCGCGAGGGTTGGAGGAGGAGGTCCGCCAGGGAGTCCAAGTCCCGCTCGCCCGCGGCTTCGCAGGTCGCATCGCCGCCGAGGCGCGACCCATCATCATCGATCTCGACCACGCCGAGGTCGTAAACCCGATCCTCCGACAAAAGGGCATCTGCTCGATGCTGGGCGTGCCTCTCCATGTCGAAGGCCGTGTCATCGGCGTCATGCACATCGGCACGCTCGTCCAGCGTGACTTCGACGAGGACGACGTGACGCTACTGCAGCTCGCCGCCGACCGCGCCGCACTGGCGATCGACAATGCCCGCATCTCCGAGCAGCGCGCCGTAACCGCGATCATGCAACGCACGCTTCTGCCCGACGCGCTGCCTGAAATACCCGGCATGTGCTTTAGCGCCAAGTACCTGCCGGCCGGCTCTGGCGCCAAGTACCTGCCGGCCGGCTCTGGCGTCAAGATCGGAGGGGACTGGTATGACGTCTTCCAGCTTGCCAACGGGCGCCTCGCGTTCGTGATCGGCGACGTGGTCGGCCGCGGCGTGATGGCCGCCTCGGTGATGGCCGAGATCCGCACAGCCCTACGCGCATACATGGCGCAGGGGCACGAGCTCACCGCGGTCATCTCAATGCTGAACGAGCTGCTCGTCTCGATGGGCCGCAATCGCGGAGCCACTCTCTCGATCCTCGAGTTCGACCCTCAGGCCGCAGAGCTGGAAGTGGTCACCGCCGGGCACCTGCCGCCCCTGCTGATCGAGCCGGACGGCCGCGCTCGGCTGCTTGAGCAAAGGCACGGCCCGCCCGTCGGCGTGCGCACCGGACACGACTACCAAGCCTTTCGCTACCCGTTCCCGACCAGCAGCCGGCTGCTGCTATACACCGATGGGCTCATAGAGCGGCGAGACGAGTCGATCGACGCTGGCCTCGGGCGGCTGATAGCCGCCGCCCAAGCTGCCGCGCCGCGCGCCGACTCCTCCCTCGCCGACGCCGTGTACCGCGCGCTCCTCGACGAGACCCCGCTCGAGGATGACGTGGCGCTGCTCGCGATCGAGACGATGCCGCTCGGAGGCACTCTCGAGATGACCCTCCCAACGCGCCCCGACGTCCTCGGGGGACTGCGCAGGACGCTCGGCCGCTGGCTCCAGGCCGCCGGCGCCGACGAAGACGAGCTATTCGACATCACCCTCTCGGTCTCCGAGGCTGCCAACAACGCGATCGAGCACGCTTACGGCGCCGGCGAATCGACCTTCGCCGTCTGCTGCGAACAAGAAGGCCGGCAGATCACGGTCACCGTGCGCGACGTCGGCCGATGGCGTACCACCCACCCCCCCGGCGGCGGCAGAGGCCTCGAGATAATGCGCGCCCTGGTCGATGGCGTGAAGGTCAGCAGCGACGACGATGGAACCGTCGTGAGAATGACCAAGGGACTTCGCCGCCAACCATGAGCCCCCTGGATATCGAAAAGGTCGACGGAGTTCCGATCGCGCATGTCAACGAGGACATCGACGCCGCGAACGCCACGGCCACCCAACAGCGACTCGCCGACGCGATCGGCCCCGACGTTCTAAGCCTCGTCGTGGACCTTAGCGACACGCGCTACCTCGACAGCGCAGGCATCGACATGCTGCTGCGCCTCAGCGACCGCCTCGACCGCCGCCGCGCCAAGCTGATCCTGGTGATCCCCGACGCCTCCCAGCTGAGGCGCCTGGCAACCATCGTCGGCCTATCGGAGGCAATCGCCATCCATCCCTGCCTCCCGGACGCGCTGAAAGAGGCGGCCAAGGAGCAGGGCGCCGCGCCGCAACCAGACCCCGGCCAGCCCACGAGGTACAGTGCCTCGACGACGCGCTTGCCGAGCGGAGAGCCGAAGATGACCAGCGAGCATCCCTATCTGAGCATCGAGGTGACGAACGCCCCTGAGGCTCGGACGATCGCCCTGATCGGCGAAGCAGACCTCACGGGGACCCCCGAGATCGAAGCCGCTCTCAAAGAGGCCTGCGCCGGCGAGCCAGGGCTCACTGTCCTCGACCTCAGGAAGCTCGCCTTCATCGACTCGAGCGGCCTGCACGCGCTCCTCAAAGGGCATCAACTGCACCGCGCCCGCGGACAGGAGCTGAGAATCATCCCCGGCCCCGCGAGCATACAGCGCCTATTCGAGCTCACCGGGATGAGCGACGTGCTCCCGTTCTGCGACGCCGAGTTCGCTTTCGACGGTTAGCTGTAGTTCCTCGGCACCTCTGCCCGGCGGGCACCTCCTCGCGGTCGGGGGTTCGGTTGTCGGACGATTGCGACCCGCCCGAGCCCTGCGGGGACGGCTACCTTCTCGGCTCATACCGCATCGCCACCGCCCCCGAGCCGAACTCCAGCCGGCCCATGAGCCTCAAGTCGACATGCTTCGATAGCCCCGCGAACAACGTCGGCCCGTGGCCCGCCAGCCTGGGCTGCACGACGAACTCGTACTCATCGATCAATCCCAGCTCCGCCAATGCCAGCGGTAGCTTCACGCCCCCCACGAGCAGTCCCTTGCCCGACTCCCGCTTGAGCTGCTGAACGGCCTTGCCCAGATCCCCGCGCACGAGCTCCGCATTCCAATCGACCCGGTCCAGGGTGCTCGATACGACGTACTTCTTTGCCGCGTCAATCGCCTGGGCGAAGGGCTCCATCCAATCAGGCCTCTCTACCGCCCAGGCCGCCGGGCGCCACGCTGCCTCCATCATTTCGTAAGTCACCCGGCCAAAGAGAAGGGCATCGGCCTGGTCGAGGTTCTCAGCCGCGTGACGATGCAAGTCCTCGTCCGCGAGCACTGCACGATGATCGCAGCACCCGTCCAATGTGACGTTGATGGAATACCGAAGGGGTCGCATTGTGTGCTCCTGAAGCGGGCTAGCCTATTTCATTGAGCAACGAGGATGGAGCACTCAAAATGCTCTGCTGCCGCACTCGACGACCAGGACGTGTTGCTTTGGGACCACTCGGGGTTTATGTTCTTTCCACAGGCTGTGGGTTTTCGGTAGGGACGCCGTCTACGAGCTAAGCCACCGCGAGAAGAGGAGAGCACATGGAGACCAGCAGTGTGACCGGCGGCCCCGCCGACCGGCCCGGGGTGGAGGAAAGGCAACCGACTGGCTGGACCGTCTTTGCCGGCGTCCTCCTGTTGATCGTCGGATCGCTCGACGCCCTCTGGGGCCTGGCGGGGATCCTCAACAACGAAATCGTCTTCGTCGGCGGTCAGGGCGTGATCGTCGCCGACGTCACGACCTGGGGATGGATTCACCTGATCCTCGGCTCGATCGTGGCAAGCACCGGACTCGGCCTCTTCGCGGGCGTCGAGTGGGCGCGTTGGTCGGCGATCTTCTTCGTCACGATCAGCGCCATTTCCCAGATCGTCTGGTTCCCTGCCGCCCCCCTCTGGGCGTTCCTGATGATCGTCCTCGACGTGACGATCATCTACCAGCTGACCGCCCGCTGGGAGGCATAGGCAATGCCCGTCGCAGACATCAACTTCGGCGAGCTGCTCCTGCTCGTCCTCGAGGTCTTCCTCTTCGTCGCCTGGCTGTGGATCCTCTTCGCGATCATCTCGGACCTCTTCCGCGATCACGCGCTGTCGGGGTGGGGCAAGGCGGCCTGGGTCTTCTTCCTCCTGATCCTGCCGTTCCTCGGGGTACTCATCTACCTGATCGCGCGCGGGGACGGGATGCGGGACCGCGCGATCAAGGCGCAGGAGGACGCGAAGAGCCACTTCGACGCCTATATCCGCGAGCAGGCCCACAGCTCTCCCGCCGACGAGCTGCACAAGCTGAACGAGTTGAAGGGGAAGGGCGCGCTTTCGTCTGAGGAGTTCGAGCGGGCGAAGGCGAAGCTCCTGGCCTGAGATGGCACACGGCCCCGACTCCCCGCGCCGCCGCCGGGTGTTGGTTTCGGTGCTGGTGGCGGCCGGGACCCTCGTCGCCTTCCTCGCCGTCTTCTCGGTCTGGGTGAATCGGCAGGCCCTGAACACCGACAACTGGGTCAACGCCAGCACCCGCCTGCTGGAGAACAAGGAGATCAACGAACAGCTATCGACCTTCATGGTCGGCCAGCTCTACGCCAACGTCGATGTCGAAAAAGAACTGGCGAAGGCTCTCCCGCCGCAGGCCAAAGCACTGGCTGGTCCCGCGGCGGGCGGGCTGCGACAGCTCGCCCAGCGGGTGGCCGAACGGGCGCTGTCGGCGCCGCGCTTCCAAGCGCTCTGGGCCGAAGCGAACCGCCGCGCCCACGAAGCGCTGCTGAAGATCCTCGACGGCGGTGGCTCCTTCGCCTCGACCGGCGAAGGAGAAGTCACGCTCCATTTGGGCGCCCTGATCTCCGAAGTCGGGAGGCAGGCCGGTTTGCCCGAAGCCCTGGCGGAAAAGGTTCCGCCCGAAGCGGGCAACCTCACCGTCCTCAAATCCGAACAGATATCCATGGCGCAGAAGGTCGCGAAGCTGATTCGCCGCCTGCCGGTCATCCTCTTCGCGCTTCTCATCCTCCTCTACGGAGGGGCGATCTACCTGGCGCGCGACCGCCGCCGCGAGGCGCTGCGCTCGGTCGGCTTCGGCTTCGCCATAGCCGGCATCCTGGCGCTGCTCGTCCGTGCCGTCGCCGGCAGCGCGATCACCGATGCGCTGGCCACCACCGCCGCGGTCGAACCCGCCGCCGAAGCGGCCTGGGACATCGGCACCTCCCTCTTGGTGACGGTTGCCTGGTCAGCCATCGCCTTCGGCGTTCTTCTCATCCTCGGTGCCTGGCTCGCCGGCCCCACCACCCAGGCGCGGGCGCTTCGCCGTGAGGCCTCGCCTTACTTCCGCGAGCGCCGTGGCGCCGCTTATGCCTTCGCTGCCGGAGTCTGGGTCCTGCTCATCGCCTGGGCGCCGATCGCAGCTTTCCGCAGGCCTCTCGGCATCCTCGTCTTCGCGGCCCTCTTCGCCCTCGGGACCGAGCTGCTTCGCCGGCAGACGCTCGCGGAGTTCCCAAACGCACAGCTCCGGCCGCTCTCGATGAGGCTCCCCACCTCACTGTCTCCCAGTCATCGGCGGGCTGGCGAGGCCGCGATCGCCGAGGACCCACTGGCTCGGGTCGAGCGTCTGAACAGGCTGCGACAGGAAGGAGCCTTGACGGAGGACGAGTTCGAGGAAGAGAAGAGAAAGGCTCTTGATCGACTGGGGGGTTGACCAGGGTCTGACGGAGCCCGGTTACTAGAGTCCTTCGGCCCCAAGGAGGAGCTCGGATCGCCGCCCGCAGCTCGTCCTTGGCCATCTTCGATCGGCCGCTGATTTCCAACCGCGCTGCTTCTCCAATGCCATGCCGCGCTCCTACTCCGTTTACGGCTGGGCCAAGCGCGGGTAGGCCAAGGCTCGTGGCAGCGGATGCTCCGATAACCGTCGTGCTCGACGTCGACGGCACCCTGGTCGACACCAACTATCAGCACGCGATCGCCTGGCACCGGGCGCTGCGCGATCATGGCTACGCCGTGCAGCTCTGGGAGATCCACCGGCACATCGGCATGGGTGGGGACCAGTTGGTCGCGGCGCTGATCGGCGAGGAGGGCGAGCGCTCCGACGGCGAGGCGATCCGCAATGCCGAGGGCGAGGCATACGGCGAGCTGATCGGCGAAGTGCAGGTGATGGATGGCTCCATCGAGCTCCTGCGGGAGCTACGGGAGGGCGACGCTAAAGCGATCCTCGCCTCCTCGGCAAAGGCCGAGGAGGTCGAGCGCTACCTGGACCTCCTCGATGCTCGCGATCTCGTCGAGGGCTGGACCACCGCTGCGGACGTCGAGCGCACCAAGCCGCACCCCGATCTCGTCCGCGTCGCCCTGGAGAAGGCCGCGAACGATGGCCCGGCGGTGATGGTCGGCGACTCGACCTGGGACGTGAAGGCTGCCGAGGCAGCGGGCATCTCGACCCTGGCCGTTCTGACCGGCGGTTTCGCCGAGGCAGAGCTGCGCGAAGCCGGGGCGGCCGAGGTGGTCAAGTCGATCGGAGCGCTGCGCAAGGACCGCAGCGCCCTGGCGAGGATCGCAAGGACCGTGTAGCGAGATCCCATGCTCCTCCGGGGGGACCGCCTTTAAATCACGAGAAGTGCGAAATTGGCCACGACCGCGAGCGGGGTGCCGATCAGCGAGAGGTAGCGGAAGAGCTTGGCGAAGCCGCCGCGGTAGCGGACGCTCTCCATCAGGGTCAGGCCGACGACATGGGCCATGTTTACGAGAGCGATTCCGATCGCGATCAGGATCGCGGCGGCGGCGCGGGCGGCCACCTCGCCGTTGTCGGCCGCGACCGCGGCGGCGAGGATGGCAGCGACGATGGTGCCGAAGATGCCCGCGACCACGCCGGCGAAATCGGCGCGCGAGAGGCCCGGGAGATAGGAGGAGCCGATTTCATGGCCCTCGGCTGGATCCCTGGTCCCCGGGCCGGAGGTCTCGACGCCGACGACATGGCCCTTGCCGGTTCGGTCGCTGCGCAGAGCAACCACGCGAAGTGGTGGCTCGAGTCCAGCTTCGGCCTTTTCCAACAGGCCTTCCTCGAACCAGCGAGCGTGTGCGTGCTCGTGCTCGAAGATCACGATCTCGTCGGCAGGCGCCTTCAGCAGGGCATCTTGGGCGGCCTGGATCGGGTCGGGATCGCCCACCTCGCCAGCCGCCTCGATGCCGTTCGCGCGGAGCTCTTTGAGCACGCGCCCGAGCCGAGCCTCGGCTTCCTGCCTCGGCTCATCGATATCGCCCATCGTGTGCCGGAGGGCATTCGCCTCGACCGCTGGGACTATCACCCGCAGGCCGACCTCGTTGCCTTGATCGTGGGTGCCGCCAGGGCGGAGCTCGCGCAGTGGCTCCGGCCCGAGGGGATCGTCGGTGACTATCGCCAGCAGCCGGCGCGCCATCGGTCCACGACTCGATCTGGGTTCATGGCCGTCGCTTACCCCTCGGCGAACGGGCGAAACCGGGGACGGGTTCGACGCCTCTTGAACATGGGCAGGAGACCGGCGCTTGTCAACTATTCTGGGCGTGTTTTGACAGAGCCGTCGTTGGGTAAATCGCTGCCATGTTGCAGGAGAGGAAAGCGAGGGCCGAAGCGCGGGATCTCCGAACGGCTCCTTCCCTCACCCGCACCATCCAGGCCCTGCGGACGATTCGCGGTCGTCGCCCGCGCATGCCGGATGCCCGCCAGCTCCATCCTCGCTGAGGAGCTCTTGCTCTGATTTGCGGGGCGGTCGCCGGGGTAGCGGCAGCGCGTGGGCGAGCTACTGGCCATCTACCTCAACGACCACCTGGCAGGAGCGAGGTTGGGGGTCGAGCTGGCGAGACGGCTGCGGTCCAGCAACCGAGACGATCCGGAGTTCGGGCCGGCGCTGGCCGATGTCTGCGCCGAGATCGAGGCCGACCGAGAGACGCTCAAAGCGGTGATGGATCAGCTCGGGGCGCTGCACCTGAAGGCCGCCGCCCTGGCTCTGTAGCGGACGACACGTTTTGCGCTCGCCCCTTGGGGTAGAGACGCCGAGAGGCCAAGGGAGCGGCCCCCGCTCACTCCTCGCCAGTTCCGAACCCCCAGATCTATGGAAGGCGAGAAAAGGTGAAGGTAGTTGTCACTGGCGCGACGGGCAACGTCGGCACCAGCACGGTTCAGGCTCTAAGCGAAGCTCCGGAGATCGACGAGATCGTCGGGCTGGCGAGGCGCGAACCGACTTGGGCTCCGCCGAAGACCAGCTGGGTTGAGGCAAACGTTCTCACCGCCGACCTCGGCACGATCTTCGATGCCGCCGACGCGGTCATCCACCTCGCTTGGGCGATCCAGCCCTCCCGGGACGCGGTGACCCTGGAGCGGATCAACGTCGAGGGCAGCCGGCGGGTCTTCGAGGCCGTGGCCGCAGCCGGCGTTCCGAAGCTGGTTCACGCCTCCTCGGTCGGCGCCTACTCGCGCGGGCCCAAGGACCGCGAGGTCGACGAGGACTGGCCGACCGAGGGCACCCAGACCTCGTTCTACTCGCGCCACAAGGTCGCGGTGGAGCGCGAGCTGGACCGCTTCGAAGCCGACAATCCTCAAACGCGAGTCGTGCGGCTTCGTCCCGCGCTGATCTTCAAGGACGAGGCCGCGACCGAGATCCGCCGCCTCTTCGTCGGGCCGTTCCTGCCCAGCTTCCTCCTGCGCCGTCGCCTCCTAGTTGCTCTGCCCCGGATCGATCGACTGCGTTTTCAGGCCGTGCACTCAGAGGACGTCGGGCGAGCCTACCTGGGAGCCGTCCTGGCAGACGTGGACGGCGCTTTCAACATCGCCGCCGAGCCGCCGCTCAGTCCCGAGGAGATGGCCAACCGGATCGGCGTGCGCAGCTTTCCGGTCCCGGCCCGAGTGGTGCGCCGCCTCGCCGATCTGAGCTGGAGAATGCGCTTGCAACCGACGCCGCCGGGTTGGCTCGACATGGCGCTGAACGTGCCGCTGATGTCCTCCGACCGGGCACGCGAGGGACTTGGCTGGGAGCCCCGCCATAGTGGGGTGGAGGCGCTGGAAGAGTTGCTGGAGGGCCTGCGCGAGGGTCATGGCGCCAAGACCCCGCCGCTCGAAGCCGACAGCGCCGACGGCCGGCTTGACGACTTGAAGACCGGCGTCGGAGCGCGCCAGTGGGATCGCGACCGCGACGAGCAGCTCGTCAAGTACCTGGCCGACGTGCACTCGATCGAGCTGCAGGCGCTGGCGCAGCTTCGCGCCGCGCCGAAGATCGCCGGGGACGAGCGCCTCTGCCAGGCGTTCGAACAGCATCTGGTCGAGACCGAAGACCAGGAGCGGCGCGTGCGCGAGCGCCTGGAAGCGCTGGGCGGCGAGCCCTCGAAGCTGAAGGACGCCGCCGGAGCAGCCGGCGGCTTGGGGATGGTCGCCTTCGCGGCCTCTCAGCCCGACACGCCGGGGAAGCTGGTGATGCACGCCTTCTCCTACGAGCACATGGAGCTCGCCGCCTATGAGTTGCTGAAGCGACTGGCCGAGCGCGCCGGCGATGATGAGACGACGCGGATGGCGGCCGCCATCGCAGAGGAGGAGGGACGGATGGCCGAGCGCTTGGAGCAGTCCTTCGACACCGCGGTCGAGGTCCACCTGGCGGCGGTCGATCCGGCCCAGCTCGACTCCGCGCTGCTCGCCTACCTGCGCGACGTCCATGCCCTCGAGGGGCAGGCCGAAAAGCTGCTGGAGGCGGGCGCCGAGCGGGTCGACGACGAGCACCTCGAGGCGGCCTTCCGTGACCATCTCGATGAGACCCAGCGCCACCGAGAGCGGGTCGCGGGCCTGCTGGATGAGCGTGGCGCCAGCCCCTCGTTGGTCAAGGACGCAATGTTGAAGGCCGGCGGGCTCAACCTCTCCGCCTTCTTCGGCGCCCAGCCGGACTCGACCACCAAGCTCGCCGGCTTTGCGTTCGCCTTCGAGCATCTCGAGATCGCCGCCTACGAACTTCTCCAGCGGGTCGCGGCCCGGGCCGGCGACGAGGGAGTGGTGGCCACGGCCGAGGAGATCCTCGCCGAGGAGCGCCGCGCGGCCGAGCGGGTTGCCGAGAGCTGGAACCGCCCCGACGTGCCGCTCGGAGTGGCGTCGTGAAGCACCGTGAAATGGCCGGACCAGGCTCGGCCGCAGAGGAGGACCGATGAAGGCGCTCGCTTTCCACGGCAAGCGCGACGTTCGCGTCGACGAGGTCCCCGATCCCAAAATCGAGCAGCCGACCGACGCGATCGTCCGCATCACCTCGACCGCGATCTGTGGCTCGGACCTCCACCTCTATGAGGTGCTGGGGATGTTCATCGAAGAGGGCGACATCCTCGGTCACGAGTCGATGGGGATCGTCGAGGAGGTTGGCTCGGAGGTTAGTCAGATCAGAGAGGGCGACCGCGTGGTGATCCCCTTCAACATCTCCTGCGGCGAGTGCTGGATGTGCAAGGAAAAGCTCTTCGCCCAGTGTGAGACGACCCAGAATCGCGAGCAGGAAAAGGGCGCCTCGCTCTTCGGCTACACCAAGCTCTACGGCGGGGTGCCGGGCGGCCAGGCCGAGCGCCTGCGGGTGCCCCAGGCTCACTTCGGGCCGATCAAGGTGCCTGAGAACGGTTCCCCCGACGAGCGCTACCCCTTCCTCTCCGACGTGCTGCCGACGGCCTGGCAGGCGGTCGAGTACGCGGCAATCCCGAAAAGCGGCAGCGTCGCCGTCTTCGGCCTCGGCCCGATCGGGCAGATGTGCGCGCGGATCGCCCGCCATAAGGGGGCGGAGACGGTGATCGGCGTCGATTCGGTCCCCGAGCGCCTGGAGATGGCTCGCCGCCACGGCGTCGATGCGATCGACTCTTCCGAGCACGAGGACGCGCCGGCGATCATCAGGGAGATGACCGACGGTCGCGGCCCCGATGGGGTGATCGACGCGGTCGGCATGGAGGCCCACGGCGCCAAAGTCGCCGAGCTTGCCCAGAAGGCGACCGGCCTGCTCCCCGACGCGCTCGCGGCCAAGGCGACCGAAAAGGCTGCGGTCGACCGCCTCTCGGCGCTGCTGGAGGCGAGGCGCCGAGCGCTTACGAGATGTTCCAGAAGAAGGAAGACGGGGCGATCAAGGTCGTCCTCAAGCCCTGACTCGGCGAGGAGATCGAGATGGCAAAAGACCACGGATCGAGTGTCAAGAACGACAAGCAGTACGAAGGACTCCGCAAGAAGGGGATGAGCAAGCAGCGGGCCGCCTCGATCGCCAACTCCCCGGAATCCTCAAAGAAAGGCGGCGAAAAGAGCGGCAAGGGCAAGGGCGGCTCGAAGTCCCAGAAGCGGGCAGCCGGCCGCGAGGGCGGCAAGAAGTCGGGGAAGTCGAGCTAGGAGGCCAGCCTGCTCGCCACTCTCAAACGGACCCTGAGCGAGTTCCGGGAGGACAACCTCGCCGATTGGGCTGCCGCGCTCACCTACTACGGGCTGCTCTCGCTCTTCCCCGCCCTGATCGCGGTCATCTCGGTGATCGGCCTGGTCGGCGATCCACAGAGCACCACCCGGAGCCTGACCGAAATCGCCACCGAAATCGGGCCGCAGTCAGCAGCCGAAACCTTCTCGGGCCCGATCGAATCGATCGCCTCCAACCAAAGCGCCGCCGGCTTTGCCTTCGCGCTCGGGCTCGCGGTCGCGCTGTGGTCTGCCTCCGGCTACATCGGCGCCTTCACCCGCGCCTCCAACGTGATCTATGAGGTTCCCGAGGGCAGGAAGTTCTGGAAGCTGCGGCCGCTGCAACTGCTGGTCACTCTGCTCATGGTCCTGGCGCTGGCCGCGCTCGCCCTGGCGCTGGTCTTGACCGGGCCTATCGTCGGGGCGGTGGCCGGTCCGCTTGGAATCGGCAGCACCGCCGTCGATCTATGGAACGTGGCCAAGTGGCCGGTGATGGCGGCGATCTTCGTGCTGATGATCGACCTCCTCTACTACGCCTCGCCGAACGCCCAGCTGCGCGGCTTCCGCTGGGTGACGCCGGGCGCGGCGGTGGCGCTGGTTGCCTGGGCTCTCGCTTCGGCCGCCTTCGCCTTCTACGTCGCCAACTTCGGCTCATACGACAAGACCTATGGCACGCTCGGCGGGCTGGTCGCCCTGCTCGTCTGGTTTTGGATCAGCAACCTGGCGATCCTCTTCGGCCACCAGCTGAATGCCGAGCGCGAGCGCAGCCTCGAGATCGCAGAAGGCGATTCCCGAGCCGAGCGCGAGATCCAACTCGAGCCCCGTGAGGAGCCAGGCCCGCAATGAAGCTCCTATTCACGCCGTTCAGCGTCGTCGCCGGCGTACTGGCCGGACTGGTCGGCAAGAAGATCTTCGAACGCCTCTGGAGCTTGATCGACGATGAGGAGCCGCCGAGCCCCGAGCATCGCGAGCTCTCCTGGCCGAAGCTGATCGCAGCGCTGCTGATCGAGGGTGCGATCTTCAGCCTGGTCAAAGGCCTCACCGCCCACGGCGCCCGCCGGGCCTTTGCGAAGGGCACCGGAACCTGGCCCGGCGAGGAACGACCCGAGTCCGAGTAGCGGGCCGATCGCCGCTGCGCCCGGCTGGGGTTGAAGCAGCGGAGCTACGGGTAGCTCTCGCGCAATGAAAGCCCTGATGATCAATTGCACGCTCAACTGGAACAAGGGGCCGGGGAGGACTACTCCGAAACCGAAGAGGGCCGCGAGTTGTCGCGCTCGATCGGCAGGGCGGCCACGGCGAACCTGCTTGCCGTCGCCAGGGCGCTCGAGGCCACGCCGATCCCACCGCCGCCCTCCGAATGAGCGGACCTGAGTCTCGCCCGAGCGGGCGACTCAGGCGCTCGGATTGCTCGGGCCCCGGAATCAGCCGCCGGCGCCGGGGCGGCGGCTTCAGCTACCTCGACCCCGAAGGCGGGCGCGTCAGCGACGAGGACGCCCTGGAGCGGATTCGGGGGCTTGCGATTCCCCCGGCCTGGCAAGACGTCTGGATTTGCAGCGACCCCTATGGCCACATCCAGGCAACCGGTCTCGACGAAGCCGGGCGCAAGCAGTACCTCTACCACGAGCGCTGGCACCTGCGGGCGGCGCAGCGCAAGTTCGGGTCGATGCGCGAGTTCGCCGCAAAGCTGCCCCGTCTGCGCCGCGCCGTGAAAAAGGATCTTGCCCGGGAGGGGATGCCACGCGAGCGGGCGCTGGCCTGCGCCCTGCGCCTGCTCGACCTCGGCTTCTTCCGGATCGGGGGCGAGGAGTACGCCGAGGCCAACGAGAGCTACGGGGTCGCCACGGTCCTGCGCGAGCACGTCTCGATCGAGGGCGAGGAAATCGTCTTCGACTTCCCGGCGAAGAGCGGCCAGCGTCGTCTGCAGTCGATCCGTGACCCCGAAGTCAAGGCGGCGATCGAAGCTATGCGCCGTCGCCGCAGCGGCCCCGATGATCTCCTCGTCTTCCGCGAGGCCGGCGCTTGGCGAGACGTCCGCTCCGAGGAGGTCAACGCCTACTTGCAGGAGAAGGCCGGCGAGGAGTTCTCGGCCAAGGACTTCCGCACCTGGCACGGGACTGTGCTTGCCGCGGTCGAGCTGGCCCGCGAGGGGGCGTCCTCCTCGAAGGGGGGCGGCGAGCAAGCGATTCGGGCTGCGATCAAGCGGGTTGCCGAGCGCCTTGGCAACACCCCGGCCGTCTGTCGCAGCTCTTACATCGACCCTAGGGTGCTCGACCGATTCCGCGACGGCGAGACGATCGAGTTGCCGACGCTTGCTGCCGAAGGAACGGTCACGCCTCGCCAGCAGGGCCTGATCGAGCGCAGGGCCCTAGAGCTGATCGGGTAGCCAGGCCCGGCCATTGCAGATGAGCAGACATCCCATTGCTCTTTCCGATCGCGCCCGGCGGGTAGAGAAGCACAAGGCCAGAAGTTGGAACGGGACAGTGGAACAGATCTCTGCTGATTTCCCTCGCTAGTCGGCGTCAGTTGAGGCCAAGAGGGCTTGGTCGGCGCTCTCGAAAACAAGGCCGTTGGCGGTCAGGCCGGTGATCGAGAGGACGCGAAGGACCTGGCTCGATGCCCCGTAGACGGCGATCCAGCGCCCTTCCCCGGCGAGCTGGTTGTAGGCCGCGACGATGACCGCGATCCCGGTCGAGTCGATGAACTCACAATTCTCGAGGCTGATCAGGACACGGGCGTATTCCTCGCCCGCGCGATCAAGGGCTGCCTGCAGCTGATCTGCAACCGCCAGATCGAGCTCTCCCTCTACCAGGATCTCGCGGCATCCAGCCCCTCGATCCAGCTCAATCAGCCTGAAGGCTTGCATGGTTCTCTGTCGCTGAGGAAGGTGGAAGATTCGGATCGGAGACAAATGCGGGCAACGCCACGGCGCTGTGCGCCGAAGCATCAATAAAATTTTAACGCGAGATTGAACGGGCGCAACGGATGAATCCCGAGCACTGCGCCGAACGAGCCAAGCCCGTCCGCTCGGTTCTGGATGGGCTTAGAGCCAACGGTTGCGGGGTAGTGAGCCGGGACGATGGCCGCTTCCCCGGCGAAGATCACTCCCTATCGCAACGGGCCATACCTGGTGCGTGGGCCCTTCGTGATGGTCGATCAGAAAGGGAATGAGATCGAGGTCAAGCGGCGCGTAGTGGCCCTATGCCGGTGCGGGCGCTCTCAGATCCGCCCTTTCTGCGACGGCACTCACAAGGCGATCGGGTTCCGGGCCGACAGCGGCCTCCCCGCACCGGCTTCAGGGGAGCCGCTGGCCGATGCCGAGTCATAGTCATGGCGAAGGCGGCGCATCGACGTTGCCGAGTGGCTGAGGCGACCCTCGCCGTAGCGAACTCCACCTCTCAGCTTCGCCCCCAAGGCCAGCCATGAGCAAATCGCGCGCTCGCAGATCCAGGCCGGCGCCAGCAATGAGCAGCTCGGAGGGAATCGCTCGGCTCCGCCGGCTCTCCTGCGCCCGAGCTCCGCGACGATGACCGACGTCAGTCCGGCCGCCGCAAGCCGACGCCCATGGCCGCGGCGCAAGGAGTCGGCCGCCAGCGGAACCACTGCGAGAAAGGCGCCGATGCGAGCTGGGATCGCAAAGTCGTCATAGGCCTGACGGACTCGCTGGGAGACGAAGTGCCGGGTGGTCGGCGGCCGCCTTGCGACATAGAGATCGAGTGGGGTTAGGACCACGCCGCCGGCCGCACGGACGGTCCGCATCAGCTCCAGGTTCTCAAAGAGCGCATCGCCGTCATAGGCGCCACTGACATGAAACGCTTCGCGGCGGACCGCGAGGGTGCCGGGGAAATCCCCCACGGGAAAGGTCGGATCGCCGGTGAAGACGCGGTTCAGCAGCGACCGGGCGGTGTCCCAGCGAGCATGCCAAGGCAACTCGTCGAAGTAGTTCTGCGGCCTCACCAAGTCAGCCTCGGCGAGCAATCTCACGACCCGCCGCAGGCCCGGCGGGTCGTAGCGAACGTCGTCGTCTGCCAGAACCACCCGCTCGCACGAAGCCTCTCGCACGCCGGTGACAACCCCGTTTGCCTTTCCCATCTGAAAGTCGAGATCGGCGTGCGGCGGGAGGTGCCTGGCGACATCGCGCAGAGCCGTCGCGTGCCGGTCGAACAGCGGCGCCGGGGAGCCGTCGACGACGAGCACCTCGTTGACCTCGGTTGCAATCAGGCGAAGGTAGTCGGCCAGCTCCTCGATCGGCCCAGGCTCAGTCCAGCGAAGGGGCACCGCGTAGGAGGCCCCCGGCGCGCTCGCATCGATGCTCACAGCGGCTGGCGCAACGAGGACTCGCCTTCCCTCCACGCCCCGAGCAGACGCCGGCCGAGGCGGTCTTCGAGGTGAAGCAAGGCGCGGGCGCCGAAGATGATGTCCCCGGCCAACTCTGGCTCCTGTCGCGCCAGGCCACCGGCGAGATCGTAGGCGGCGATGTTCTCGTGGACCGCGTCGGCCTCGACGTGCTCGTCGTAGAAGTCGGTCGCCTCTGCGTCGAAGCCGAGACGGCGAAGGGCGTTGCCATAGCGACGGTTTGGCTGGGCCGAGGTCATCTCGAACATCGCCAGGTGCCCGACGATCGCGCCGCGCCGATCGCGACGAAGCCCAACCGCGGACATCAGGTTCACCGTGGCCAGGGTTGTTCCGGGCACATGGGCGAGATAGGCGTTCTCGCGATCGTCGAGGCCGAGCGCGCGCATCGTCTTTGCGAAGAGCGCCGAGTGCATGCGCTCCGGCCGGCCGCCGCCGTACTCGTCCGCCTGGACCTCGAGCAGTGCCGTCTTCGCTGGCCCGGACAGGCGCGGAATCGCCCAGCTATGGGGGTCGGACTCCTTCAGTTGGTAGAGCGAGCGATGAACGACGAACTCGCGAAACTCATCGATCCCAGCCTCGATCTCGAGGTATCGGGAGAGCGAGCCCCCTTCGTCACTCGCCTCAATGCGGAAGAGGTGATCGCCGACCTCCTTCGGGTCAACCGGCTTGCTCGGCCCGAGCTTTGCTTCCAGGGCCTCGAGAAATGCTCCCTCGAGCAGAGCCCGCGCCGAAAGCAGCGCGGGACTCCACTCCCATGCCGGGTCCAGATTCGGGAAGGAGCGGTAATGCAGCTCGAAGCAGATGTAGAGGGCCAGCTGCAGGTCGTCGTCAGCGAGCGGATCCTCGACGGAGGCAATCAGCCGCGCCGCGTCCTGCTCGACCCCCGACAAGAGCGCCGTGCCCTGCGCGGAGTTGGAAAGCAAGCCGACGACCAGATCGCAGATCGGGCCCGCCGACGGCAGCGCCGTTGCGCGCGAGCTCGCGTCCGTCTTCTCCCTGACTCCAATCACCTTGATCATGTTCCCTTCGGTAGGCGCCCGCAAACTCTCGATCAGGTCGCCAACTCAGCGAGAAGGCTAAGCGCTCAATGCCGGCGTCCATGCCCGTGAATGGTCTGCCACGAGTCCAGGGTGATCTTGAGGATCACGGCGGTGATCGCCAGGCCGATCAGGGGGTCGGCGAGCGGGAAGCCGAGGGCGACGACTGCGGCGCTGGCGACGACGGCCAGGCTGACGTAGGAATCGGCGCGGGCGTGGTTGCCGTCGGCGATCAGGGCCGGGCTGTCGAGGCGGTTGCCCGCTCTTGTTCGGATCCCTGCGGCGATCCGGTTGCCGGCGAAGCCGACCAGGCCGGCGCAGGCGAGGGCGGGGAGGTGGGTGGGGGTCTCGGGATGGATCAGTCGCGAGATCGCCTCGACTCCGGCGACGCATGCCGAGACGAAGATCGTCGCGACCACGAACAGTCCCGCCCATCGCTCGGCTTTCGCCGAGCGCAGCAGGAAGGCGGCGCCGAGGGGAATCGCGGTGCCGGCGTCGCCGAAGTTGTGGATCAGGTCGGCCAGCAGGGCGATGCTGCCGCTGAGGGCGAAGATCGCGGTCTGGGCTGTCGCCGCCAGCGCGAGGACGGCCAGCGAGAGGCCGACCGCCTTCAGGCCGGCACGCGAACGTTTGATGCTCTCGTCGACCAGCCCGTGGGAATGACCGTGACCGTGGCCGTGGGAGTGCGTCGCCACTACACTTTGCGGCCGAGCATCGACTCGGGGCTGTAGCTCAGCTGGAAGAGCGACGCGCTGGCAGCGCGTAGGTCGAGGGTTCGAGTCCCTCCAGCTCCATGACGCATCCTCACGTTCCTACTGTTCGACCGTGACCAGGGTGCCGACCGGCGTGTAGGGAAAGACTTCGCCGGCCTCTTCGAGCGGCATCTCAACGCAGCCGAGGCTCTGCGGAGAGCCAAACGAGGCGCGGTCGAAGGCGTGCAGCGCATCGCCGCCGTTGAAGTAGCTGACCCACTTGATCCCCGGGTCTTCGTAGTGGGAGCCGTCGGGGTTTTCGCCGCTCATCGTCGTTTCTTCGAGGTGCTCGAAGACGGGGAAGGTGCCGAGTTCGGTTTCGGCGCCGGGGATGCCGGTGTTGGCGGGGCCGCTGAGGACCTGGTGGCCGTTGTGCCAGAGGGTCACGGTCTCGGGGAGGGCCTCGCTCACGGCGACGTAGCTGTAGCCGGGTTCGGGCCTGCGCCTGCCGGCGATCGCGTCCTTCATCAGCTGTTCCCAGACCGCCGGCCCGGCGACGCCGTCGGATTCGATTTCGTGATCGTCCTCGAAGGTCATCACCGCGCCTTTGGTGGCGACGTTCGGCCGCCCGGCCGACCAGGCTTCGCGCAGGCCCTGTGGGACGTTCGGGTAGCGCCACGAGAACCTGCCCCGCGGGGGGTCGATTGCGGCATGCACCTCTGCTTCGGGCGTGCGCGCGACCGCCGCCCGGCTGGGCTTCCACTCGACCGGCAGGTAGCCGGCCTGGGCGAGCAGCTGCTGGAGCCGCAGGGTCGAGCCCGGCGGAACGCTCCACTCGACCTCGCTGGCCTTCGCCGTCGAGCCGTCCGGCTGGATCACGTCGACCGGCTTCGGCAGCTCGGCCTTCAGCTTCGTGTCGAACCCGGCGCCATAGCCAGACGGGCGGAAGAGCAGCGTGTGGCGGTCGGTCTGGTGCCAGCTGCCCGGCACCGCCGGCGTCAACGTCGGCCGCGCCGAACCGAGCGCCTCCGAGACCGGCTTGGAGAAGATCAGGCGCAGCGGCGTCGAGGGCGAGACTTCCGATTCGGGCGGCGGGCTGGCGGCGACGCTCGGCGAGCTGCTCGCGGGGAACCAGGTGACGCTCTGGAAGGAGCCGAGCCGCTCCCAGCGGCGGGCGGCGGCGGCGACCACGACCGTGCCGGCCGGCCGGTCGGAACCGAGGGCGATCGAGCGATGCGGCTGGGCAAAGCTGCGGTGCTTCAGCGCGCCGGGAGTGCCGTAGGCGACCTCGCGTACGCCGCTGTCGAAGGAGACCCGCGGCGTCCCGTCCTTCGCGACGGTGAGCCAGCGGGCCTCGACCCGGGCTCTGGGCGCCCGCATGGTCAGCCGCTCGCGGTCCTCGCTTCCGGCCAGCCAACCGAGCCAGCCGGGGCGGCGCACGACCACTTCCACCGAGACCGGCTCGCCGGGCGCGAGCTGCCGCTTCGGCACCAGCCGCCCGTCGTGAACGGCGATCGGGATCGGCCTGCCGCCGGGGGCCGAGGCACGCGCCTGTTCGACCGTGCCGCCGAATGCCTGCACGTCGACCCGGGCGAGCGCGGCGGAGTCGGTGCTGAGGCTGGCGCCGGAAAGCCCGAACGCCGCCGCGGCGAAGGCGACCGCCAGGATCGCGATCGCAGCCAGGCAGCCGATCGCGATGCGGCGCGGGCGGCGCCCAGCGCCCTCAGCGACAGGCGGGCCGGGGGTTTGACGCTCCTCCTCAGTCACACAAAAGAGGATAGGGCGCGGCCCGGTCCTGTCATGCTCAATCAGCTTGGCCCGCCTGCCGATGACTGAGCGATGAGCACTGCCAATTCGCACGTCTTCTCGCACGGGATGCGAGACACGCGGCTGGCGCTGGAGGCTTGGAACGGGCGGCCGTGGGCGGTTCTGCGGGGCTGGCTGGCGCTGAGCGTCGCAATCGCCCTGGCGCTGCTGGGGGCGGTCTGGGTCGTCGCCGGGACGCTCACTCCCGACCTCACGCCGATCCACCTGCCGGGGCTGACCGAGCCGTCGCAGCCGAGCGACCTGCTGCCGATCCTCTGGCGCAACTCGCTGGTCCTGGCCCTGCACGCGACCGCCTGCATCGCCGGCTTCATCGCCGGCGCCTCGATGCCGGTCGCCGCCGCCCAGCGCAGCGGCTTCTCGCGCTGGGTCCACGTCAAGGCGGGGGAGCTGGCGATCCTCTTCGTCTGCGCGGTGACGCTCTTCTCGCTCTCCACCCAAGCGCTCTATCTCGGCTTCCAGGGCTCCACCATCGCCTTCCAGCTCCAAATCTCGATCGGCGTTCTGCTGCTCAGCGTGCTGCCACACGCGCTGATCGAGCTGACCGCCCTCTTCCTGCCGCTTGCCGCCTGGCTGATCGCCAGCCGCCGCGGCGAGTGGAACCAGCTTCTCGCCGCGACCTTCGTCACCGTCCTGATCGCGATCCCGGCTCTCGTCGTTGCAGCGACGATCGAGGTCTACGTCTGGCCGCACATCCTCGAAGCTCTCTCTCCTGCCGTCTGAGAAGATCGCCGGTCCGATGGCCGGTTACGACCCCAAGGAGATCGAGGCGAAGTGGCAGCGCATATGGGCCGAGGAGAAGACCTGGGAGGTCGCCAATCCGGGCCAGCCCGGCTTTGACGACTCCAGGCCGAAGTGCTACGTGCTGGAGATGCTGCCCTACCCGTCCGGGGACCCGCACGTCGGCCACCTGAAGACCTACGCGGTCGGCGATGCGATAGCCCACTTCCGCCGCCGCCACGGCTTCGAGGTGATCCACCCGATGGGCTACGACTCCTTCGGCCTGCCGGCGGAGAACAACGCGATCAAGACGGGGGAGCCACCGCGCGCGGCGACCGAGCGCTCGATCGAGTCTTTCCAGCGCCAATTCCGCGAGTGGGGCATCTCGATCGACTGGTCGCGCGAGCTGGCGACCCACACCCCCGAGTACTACCGCTGGACCCAGTGGATCTTCCTGCGGCTCCTCGAGCGCGGCCTCGCATACCGCGCCGAGGCCCCCGTGCAGTGGTGCCCCAAGGACGCCACCGTGCTCGCCAACGAGCAGGTCGTCGACGGTCGCTGCGAGCGCTGCGGGACCGAGGTCGTCCAGCGCAAGCTCGAGCAGTGGTTCTTCAAGATCACCGACTATGCCGAGCGCCTGCTCGCCGACTTCGAGCGGCTCGAGTCCTGGCCCGAGCACGTGATTACGATGCAGCGCAACTGGATCGGTCGCTCCGAGGGGGCTGAGGTCGTCTTCCGCTGCGAGGAGCTTGGCCTCGACTTCCCCGTCTTCACCACTCGACCGGACACGCTTTTCGGCGCCACCTTCTTCGTCCTTGCCCCGGAGCACCCCGAGCTCGAGCGCTTGGTTGCCGGCACGCCGGCCGAGGCGGCCGTGCGCGAGTACGTCGACAACGCCGCCCGCGAGTCGGCCGAGGATCGCGGCGACGAGGGCCGCGAGAAGACCGGCGTGCCGCTGGGGCGCAGCGTCATCAACCCGGTCAACGGCGAGCAGATCCCGATGTTCGTCGCCGACTACGTGCTGATGGAGTACGGCACCGGCGCGATCATGGCCGTGCCGGCCCACGACGAGCGCGACTACCAGTTCGCCAAGGCCTTCGAGCTGTCGGTCAAGCGCGTGATCGAGGGCAGCGATCCCGAGGCGGCCCGCGACGACGTCGGCCTGCCGTACCCCGGCGACGGTCCGATGATCGCCTCCGGCCGCTTTGACGGCAGGGGCAACCGCGACGCCTACGAGGAGATCGTCGCCTGGCTCGGCGCGGAGGGCCGCGGCAAGGCATCGGTCAACTATCGGCTGCGCGACTGGCTCGTCTCGCGCCAGCGCTACTGGGGGGCGCCGATCCCGGTCGTCTACTGCGAGCAGTGCGGCATCGTCCCCGTCCCCGAGGATCAGCTTCCGGTCGAGCTTCCGGAGGTCGACGATTACGCGCCGCAGGGCCGGAGCCCGCTGGCGGCCGCCGAGGACTGGGTCGCGACCGAGTGCCCTCGCTGTGGGGCGCCGGCCCGACGCGAGACCGACACGATGGACACCTTCGTCGACTCCTCCTGGTACTTCATCCGCTATCTCGACCCGCGCAACGGGGAGGCGGCCTGGGACCGCGCCGCAGCCGGCCACTGGCTGCCGGTCGACCAGTACATCGGCGGCGTCGAGCACGCGATCCTGCACCTGATGTACGCGCGCTTCTTCGCCAAGGCGCTCGCGGACATCGGCCTGCTCGACGTGCAGGAGCCCTTCGCCAACCTCTTCGCCCAGGGAATGATCACCCGCGACGGGGCGAAGATGTCGAAGTCGCGCGGCAACACCGTCAGCCCGGCGGAGTACGTCGAGCGCTACGGCGCCGACACCGCCCGCGCCTACATCTGCTTCATGGGGCCGCCTGAGCGCGACGCCGACTGGGCCGACGAGGGCGTCGAGGGCGTCAACCGCTTCCTCTCGCGGCTCTGGCGCCTCTGCGAGGAGGTCGATCCCAAGCCGGCCGGCGATCTCGATGCCGCCACGATGCAGGGCGACGCCCGCACCCTGCTCGTCAAGGCCCACTGGGCGATCGACAAGGCGACCCGCGATTTCCAGCGCGGCTTCCAGTTCAACACCGTGATCGCCGCCGTGATGGAGCTGGTCAACGAGGCCTACCGGCTCAAGGACGGCCTCTACGTCGATCCCTCAGGGACCGCGGCGGTGCGCTTCGCCGCCGCAACCGCGGCTTCGCTCGTCTTCCCCTTCGCCCCCCACCTCGGCGCCGAGATCTGGGAGAGGCTCAACGGCGGTCGGGTCTGGGAGCAGCCCTGGCCCGAGGCCGATCCGGCGCTGCTCGCCACCGAGACGGTGACCCTCGTCGTCCAGGTCAACGGCAAGCTGCGCGACCGGATCGAGGCGCCTGCGCAGGCGCCCGAGGCGGAGCTGCTGGAGCTCGCCCGAGCAAGCGAGAAGGTTGCCGGCTTCCTCGACGGCAAGCAAGTCGTCAAGGAGGTCGTCATACCGGGCAAGCTCGTCAATCTCGTCGTCCGTTAGCTCCGGAACCAAGCAGATCAAGGACGCAGTGAGTGAAGCGCGCTCCGCACGTGAACGAACGAGGACGCCGATATGCGCCGGTTACGGAGCGAACGGCTTATCTGGTACAAAGCGCCCGTGTTGGTCAGGAGACTCACAGAAGCGCCGGTGGAGGAGTGGCATCGGCTGCGCACCCGTGTGCTGATGGACGCCGGGGAGCTCGGTTCGCGCAACCTCTCGGTGACCTGGCTCGAGCTTCCCTCCGGCACGGAGCAGACGTTGCGCTCCGATGAGGAAGCGGAGCAGGTTTATGTGGTGGTCCGTGGCGCCGGCACGATGTCGGTGGCCGGAGACACCCAGCAGGTTGCCGAGGGAGATCTGATCCTCGTCCCGCCCGCCACCGACCACTCGGTCGCCAACGACGGCGATGCCGATCTGGCCTGCATCTCCGTGCAGTCCCCGCCGGTCGCCGCCTCGGAGCTGTACAGCGATCAATTGGCTGAGGTCGCCGGTTACGACGACGAAGACTTGTAGCTGAGACGCGCGATTGCGCGCGCCACGCGCGCGTCCGTTTCGGTGACCGTTCGGGCCATGCCCGAGCTGAGCAGGTCGCAGATCGCTGTCTACGGAGCCGTCGCCGTGGCGCTGCTGCTGCTCGGCGCAAGGGCGATCCGCGCTGAGGGAAGCGGCACCTCGACGAGCTACGGGTCGAGCCCGAGCTCGGCTTCCGGCAGCGTCAGCTTCCATCCCAGCGGCGCGGCGGGAGACGTCGTCGTCGACGTCACCGGCGCAGTCGCCGACCCCGGCGTCTACCGGCTGCCCGCCGGGTCGCGGGTGACCGACGCGGTCGAACGGGCCGGCGGCGCCGGCGGCGGAGCGCTGCTGGAAGCGATCAACCTCGCCGCTAGGCTCGCCGACGGCCAGCAGGTCGTCGTGCCGAAGAAGGGGCCGGGTGGGGCATCGCTCGCCACGGCCGGCGCAGGGGCGGAAAGCGGACCGATCAGCCTCGGCACCGCGACTGCCGAACAGCTCGACACGATCGATGGGATCGGCCCGATCACGGCGCAGAAGATCGTCGAATACCGCGAACAGCAGGGTGGGCTCGCCTCGGTTGACCAGCTCGACCAGGTCAGCGGGATCGGCCCGGCGACGATGCAGTCGCTGCGCTCCCGCCTCCAGCCCTAGGCCGGCAGTGCGGAGCGGTCGGCCATCGAGGTTCGCGGTGCTCGGCATCGTCGCTCTCGTCGCGCTCGCGCTCGCCCATCGCGACGAGATTCGCGCCCGCGCCGAGATTGCCCTCGGGCGTGGCATGCCGGCTCGGGAGGCCGCGCTGGCGCGCGGTTTCGTCCTCGGCGAGGAGGAAGGCATCGACGAAACCACCGTCGAAGACTTCCGCCGCGCCGGGTTGAGCCACCTTCTCGCCGTTTCGGGCCAGAACGTTGCCCTGCTTGCGCTGCTGGCGATGCCCTTGCTGGCGGGGCTGGGAATTCCTCTGCGAACCCGCCTGATCTGGGTCCTTGGCGCGATCGCCATATATGTGCCTCTGGCGGGCGCCGGTCCCTCGATCGTGCGCGCCGGCGTGATGGGGGCGGTGAGCGTTCTCGCGACGCTTGTGGGAAGGCGCTCGTCGCGCCTTTACGCGCTGGCCCTTGCCGCGGTCGTCACCCTCACCGTCGACCCAAGGGTTGCCTCCGACGTCGGCTGGCAGCTCAGCTTTGCCGCGGTGCTCGGCATCCTCGCGCTCGCCGCGCCGTTGCGCTCTGCGATCGCTTCCCGGATCGGCGCTCGCGGCTGGCGCGGCGCCCTCGCCGAGGGCGCCGCGATGACGATCGCGGCAACGCTTGCGACCGCGCCGCTGATCGCATTCCACTTCGGCACGGTCTCCACCGCCACCCTCGCCGCCAACCTGCTCGCCCTGCCGGCGGTCGCGCCGGCGATGTGGCTGGGAATGCTCGCCGCGGCCGCCGGCCAGGTGCCGGGCTTCCCGGTTTCGCTCCTCAACGCGATCGACGCCCGGCTGCTCGCCTACATCGCCCAGGTCGCGATCTGGTGCGGCCGGCCGAGCTGGGCCTATGCGCATGTGCAGCTCGGCATGACCGGTCTGATCGCCTCCTATCTGATCCTCGCCACGGCCGCCGTTGGCGCTCCAACCCTCCTGCGCCGCCATCGCATCGCGGCCCTGAAGCGCGGTCGAGTCGCAGCGGTCGACGGGCCGATTTCGGCCCATATAGGCGGGTTTTCGGCCCGTCGGCGGGCGTTTCGGCGGATCGTGGCTGCGGTTGGGGTGGGCCTCGTCGCCTTGCTGCTCGCCTGGGCCGGGAGGGGAGCCGGCGCGGACGCTGCCGGCCCCGTCCCCGGCCTGCGTGTGTCGGTGCTCGACGTCGGCCAGGGCGACGCGATCCTGCTTCAGCCGGCGGGCACGCCGGCCGTCCTCGTCGATGGCGGACCGCCTGGAGACGGCCTCGAAGCGAAGCTTCGCTCCGCCGGCGTACAGCGCCTCGGCATCGCGGTCGTCACCCACGAACAGTCCGACCACTCGGGCGGGATCGAGGAGCTGCTCGGGCGCTTCCCGGTCGGCAGGCTTGCCTACGCGCGGCTCAGCCGCCGCCTTCGCAGCGAGGCCGAGGCGGCTGGCGCCAGTCCCGCGCGGATCGCGGCGGGCGGTGTTCTGCGGTCCGGGCGGCTGCGAATGGAAGTGCTCTGGCCGCCGCCGGAGCTGCTCGCGGCACCGCTCGCGGGCGCTGACCCGAACACCCAGGCCCTCGTCCTCCTCGCCCGCTGGCGCGACTTCTCGATGTTGCTCACCGCAGACGCCGAGGCGGAAGCCGTGCCGCTCGATCCCGGTCCGGTCGACGTGCTCAAGGTCGCCCACCACGGCAGCGAAGACGCGGGCCTCGACGCCCTGCTCGATCGCATCTCGCCGCGGCTCGCGGTGATCTCAGTCGGCGCGGACAACCCCTACGGGCATCCGACGGCCGCAACCCTCGTCACTCTCGCGGCGCATCATGTGCCCACCCTTCGCACCGATCGCGACGGCACGATCGTCCTCGACGTCAGCGGGAATTCGGTCGCGGTCTCCACGGGTGGCTGAGTCGCGAGCCTCAACGAATCTTCGAGGAATAGTAGGATTTCTCGCTCTTTTCGTCGCAGTGGCCGCCAGCATGGTCGATGGTTCCAAGAGGTGTTCGCGAGGATTCGACAGCTATCGCGCTCGGCCGCCACCAGCTTGGCTGGAGAGGGCATGCTGGTCAGGCTGCGCAGCACCTCGATCGCGCTGCTTGGGGTTGTCACGGCGGTCGGACTGGCTTTGGTCGTGTTCATCTCTCAGATTGGCTTTCCGGGCGTGTTCAGCAGCCCGCTCCCCGGCAATCCACCGGAGGTCGGCAAGGTCCACCACGCGATCGCCTTGACCCAGGCGGCAGGGGGCGGGATTGGCTCGCCGCCGCCTATCGGCATCTCGCGCTCCCGGGTTGCCGTCACCGCGGGTCGATCCCACAAGCCCCCATCCCCCCGATCGGCGACCGACGCTGGCGTCGGGGGCTCCCGTCTCCTCGCCGAGTCCCCCGGCGAAGCGGCGAGCCCCGCACCGGAACCGACTCCAGCTCCAGCCTCGGAGCCCACAGTGCAGCCGCCGCCGGCGTCTCCACCTCCTCCCGCTTCGGCCCCCCAGCCTGCCTCGACCCCGATCTCCGGCGAGGAAGGCACCTCGAGCTCGAAGTCCGCGGGGAGCGCTTCTGCCAAGGCCGCGAACGAGGGGACCGGCCCCAGCGACAGCCATGCGAGCGGCAAGTCCGGCGGCCGCCAAGCGAGCAAGTCCGTGGGACATTCCGGCCCTCCCTCGAAGTCGAGCGGATATTCAGCCGGCAAGCACGGGAGCGAACAGAGCGACTCCACCTCCAAGCCCGTGCCGACCGCTCCCGGCGGGCCGCCGCCTGCAAAGGAAGCCTCCGGCGCTCCCGGCAATGCCACCGGCAAGGAATCTCCGGACGACGGAAGTTCGGGCAAGTCCCCCCAATAGACTCGGCTGCCGATGGCCGAGAGCTTGGCGCCCCTCTACCTGATCGCCGGCACCGACCAGGCGAAGATCGACGCGACCAGGGCGCGGCTGCGCGCCCGCGCCGAAGGCGATGGCGGCGTCGGAGCGCTGGAAGTCTTCGAGCCGAGCGAGGGGAGGGGCGGGCCCGACCACGAGGCGCTGCTGGCAGCGATCCCGGCGATGTCGCTGACCGAGGCGCGACGCTATCTGCTGGCAGACGGAGTCGAGCGCTGGCGCGATCGCCAGCTCGATGCGGTGGTCGCCGCGCTGGGCGCTCTGCCTCCCGACCTGACCGTTGTGCTGATCGCTCGCGCCAAAGCGCCGCCGAAGCTGGTCAAAGCGGTCAAGGCGGGCAAGGGCGAGATCCACCAGTTCGAGGCGCCGAAGCCGAGGGACGTGCCGCCCCTGCTCGTCAATGAAGCCAAGCGGATCGGCTTCGCCCTGGAGCCCGCCGCCGCGCGAGTCCTCGTCGAGCGCATGGGAGCCAGCTCGGTGCGCCTGCGCAACGAGCTGGAGCGCCTGGCGCTCTGGGCGGGGCAGGGCGGACGGGTCAACGCTGCGGACCTCGACGCGATGGTCTCCGACACCTCCGAGGCCGCCGTTTGGGCGCTCTCCGACGCGCTCTTGGAGCGCGACCCCGCCAAGGCCGCAGCGCTTGCCGAGCGGCTGATCTCCCAGGGCGAGAACGTCACCGGCTTGATCTACGGCCTCGCCTCGCGCCTGCGAAAGGCCTGCGCGGCAGCGGCCCAGATCGACGAGGGCGTGCCGCCGAAGCAGGTCGAGTCGAGTCTCGGCATGCACCCCTACGCGGCGCGGCAGCTGGTCGCTCGGCTCGGCAGGACCAGCGTCGATCGACTGCAGGAGGCGACGGTCGCCCTCGCCGACCTGGAGGTCTGGTGCCGAGGCGGCGCCGACTACGGCGACGCGCTGGCGCTGACGCTTACCGTCCACACAATCGCCAGCGCCTAAGGCGCGAAAATCAAGCAGATCAAGGACGAGAGAGGGAATGTGCGTACGCACATGACCGAACGAGAACGCCGAGATGCGCAGATTTGCAGCCCTTAGGCGCTGGCGACTCGAGCCGCCCTGGACTTCTTGCGGGCGCCCGTGTTCTTGTGCATGGCGCCCTTCTGCACGGCCTTGTCGATCTTGGAGACGAGCGCCCGATGCTCGGGCTCGATCTTGCTCGCGTCACCGGCCTCGACCGCGCTTTCGAGCCGGCGGAAGTAGGTCTTCACCGTGCTGGTGAGCAGGCGGTTCTCCGTGCGCTCGCGCTCGCTGCGTAGGATCCGCTTCTTCTGTGAGGCTATGTTGGCCATGAGTCGTGTGCCTGAGAGGGCGCCGAGCCCCCTCCGGGCGGCCGCCGACTATAGCGACTGAGACCAAGCTTGGAGACTCCCAAGGCACCCGACAGTCCCGACCGCGAGGAGGAAGCGCTCGCAAGCGACGCCGCAGTGCGCGCCGCTGAGGCCTTCGATCCAAACGAGGAACCGGGAGCCGACCCATCTCCGGGCCGCCAGGCGGGCCGCATCGCCCGCTCGACCGCCTTCTTCTCGGTCGCCACCGCCGCCTCGCGGGTCGCCGGCCTGGTCCGCGAGGTCGTCGCCGCCAGCTACTACGGCATCAGCGGGCCGATGTCGGCCTTCACGATCGCTTTCCAGGTCCCGAACCTGGTCCGCGCCCTCTTCGCCGACGCGGCGCTTCAGCCCGCCTTCGTGCCGATCTTCACCGAGCAGCTCGAGCGCAAGAACTACCGCGAGGCGTTTCGAATGGCCTCGACCCTGCTGCTCCTCGTCACCCTCATCCTCGGCGCGATCACCGCCCTCTTCATCCTCGTCGCTCCGGTGATCATGCCGATCTTCGCGCCCGGCTTCGAAGGCGAGATCCTCAGCCTCACGATCACCCTCTCGCAGGTCCTCTTCCCGATCCTGATCCTGCTCGGGATCAGCGGCGTCGTCGTCGGCATCCTCAACAGCTACGACCGCTTTGGCGCATTCGCGATCTCGCCGCTGTTCTGGAACCTGACGATCATCGCCGTAGTCGTCTTCCTGGCGCCGGCATTCCACGGCCAGAACCGAATCTACGCCTATGCGATCGGCATCCTCGCCGGCACCGTGGTCCAGCTGATGATCCCGGTCTGGGACCTGCGCCACACGCCGTTCAAATTCGAATGGAGCCTCGAATGGCGCAACCGCGACGTGCGCCGGGTGCTGCTGCTGATGCTGCCGGTGACGATCAGCCTCGGCCTGATCAACTTCAACATGCTGATCAACAGCCTCTTCGGCAGCTTGGTCAGTGACCAGTCGCCGGCGGCGATCGACAAGGCCTTCCGGCTCTACCAGCTGCCCCAGGGGGTCTTCTCGGTAGCGATCGCCACCGTCCTGTTCCCGACCCTGGCCCGCTTTGCCAACCGCGGCGAGATCGAGAACCTGCGGGCGACGATGGCCAACGGGATGCGCCAGATCCTCTTCGTCCTGATCCCGGCCGCGGCCGCCGTCCTCGTCCTCGCCACGCCGATGATCCGCCTCGTCTACCAGCGCGGCGAGTTCACGCCCGAGCAGACCGCCCTCGTCGCCACGGCGCTCTTCTGGTTTGCCTTCTCGCTGCCCACCAACGGCCTCTATCTGCTCCAGACTCGCACCTTCTTCAGCCTCCAGCGCCCCTGGATGGCGACCGGCCTCGCTGGCCTCGACCTGGTCGTCTCGGCCCTGGGGGCCCTGTTCCTCTACAAGCCCTTCGGCACCGGGGGGATCGTCGCCGGAACCGGCATCGGCACCACGGCAGCGGTCGTCGCCCAGGCGGTGGTCCTGCGGCACGAGTTCGACGGCCTCGAGCTGAGGCGCCTGTTCGGCACGGCGATCAAGATCACCGTCGCCTCGGCGGTTCTCGCCGCCGTCGCCTTCGGGGTCTGGGACCTGCTCGACAGCGCCCTCGGACGCGGCCTGTTTGGCCAGATTGTCTCGCTCGGCGCTGGGCTGGGGCTCGGCGGCCTGGCCTACCTGGGGATGGCCAGGCTGCTGCGGATCGCCGAGCTGGAGCAGATCACGCGGCTGCTGCGGCGGCGCTAGATGCTGGGGGCGGGGCGCTACCTGCTTGGGGTCGCCGAGCTAGGCGTGATCGTCGGGTTCGCTTGGCTTGGAGCGGCGAGCGTGCGAAGACGGATTGTTCCGGAGCTCGATGGTGCGACAGGCCGGTTGGCCACGGCAGTGCTCGCGATCGCGGGGTTGCTGTGGGTTGCGGAGGCGCTTGGGACGTTTGGGTGGTTCAAGGCTGTGCCGTATGTCCTTGCCGTGGCCGTCGTCGGGTCGGGTCTCTGGCTGCTGGTGGGGGGGCGGCGGGGGCGCCCCCCCGGCTTGCTGGGGTTTTCGCCAGGTGAGTCTGGGGTTGTCCGCGAGCGCAGCTGGGGCGAAAAAGAGGACGCCGCTGCGCCGGAGGGACGCCCCCGCCGCCCCTCGCCGGCGGCTCTGGTGGCCCTGGCAATTGCGGCAGTGGCGGTTATCCACTTCGCCGTCGGGGTGAAGCTGCGGCTGTCTACGGGGATGACCGGGTTCGATTCGACCTGGTACCACGGGCCGTTTGCCGCCGGGTTCTTCCAGAGCGGCGATACGTGGGGGTTGCATTTCATCGCGCCACAGTTCCTGGCCTGGTTCTACCCGGCGAACTCGGAAGCGCTTCATGCGGTTGGGATGGTGGCGTTTCACCGGGATCTGCTGTCCCCGTTGCTGAACCTCGGCTGGTTCGCTGGGTGCTTGGCGGCCGGTTGGGCTATCGGCCGGGCTTACGAAGTGGCTCCGATCTCACTGGCGCTGACGGCTGTCGCGCTGAGCCTGCCGGCACTTGCCGATCAGGCGGGGGAGGCACGGAACGACATCGTTGGGATCTTTTTCCTGCTTGCAGCTGTCGCGGTTGCCCTGAACGCCTGGAGTGCGCGCGCTGAGGGGGCGAGTGGACTTCCAAGGGGTGCGCTGGTGGTAGTTGGTCTGGCTGCCGGCCTGGCCGCCGGGACCAAGCTCAACTTCCTGCTTCCCGCAGCGGTGCTTGTGGCCAGACTAGTCGTGATCGCTCCGCGCGGCGGCAGGTGGCGTGCGCTTGTCGCAGCCGGCCTCGCGGCTCTTGCCGGCGGCGGTTACTGGTATCTGCGCAACCTGATCCATTCCGGCAACCCGTTGCCTTGGGTCAAGCACCTGGGCCCGATCACGCTGCCGGCTCCGGAACAGGCGCTGGGCGGTCGCGAAGGCCATAGCGTCCTCGGTTATCTCACCGATGGCTCGGTCTGGTCGGACTGGTTCCTACCGGGCCTCCATCACGGCCTGAGCATCTTCTGGCCGCTGCTTGTGGCTCTCGCTCTTGCGGGGCTGCTCCTCAGCCTCGGTCGCCGCGCCGATCCGCTGCAACGGGTGGCCGGTCTGGCCGGTCTGGCCGCAGCGCTCGCCTGGCTGATCGCCCCAACCTCCGCCTCCGGCCCCGATGCCATGCCTCACGGCTTCGAATCCGGCCTCCGCTACCTGGCCCCAGCCCTGGTCCTCGGCCTGGCCCTGCTCCCCGCAACGCCCCCCTTGCGCCGACGTCTGGCCCAACTGGGCCTGACTTCGCCTTTTTTCGCCCCTGGGACGAAGAAAGGCGAAGTCAGCCTCCCGTGGCGCCGGCGCACAGCGTTGGGGGCATGCGCCGTGCTCGGGGTCCTTCTCGTCGTCGCGGGCTACCCGATCCAGCGCCACTACCTCCAGCACCGCTACGAGGACCCCAGCTTCACCACCCCCGGCCTGGACGCAGCCTTCAAGTGGGCGCAGGGGATCGCCGGCGCCCGCATCGCAACGACCAGCACCCGCCAATACCCCCTCTACGGCAGGGACCTCAGCAACCACGTCGACTACATAGGCATCGAACAACCCCACGGCGGCTTCACCGCACCGTCCACCTGCTCTGCATGGCGCCGCCTCCTCGACGCCGGCAGCTACGACTACGTAATAGCCACCCGAGACCGCATCGAACCAGGCAAGCCGACCTACCCACAGACGGCCCGCTGGACAGAAGGACCCGGAACGACCGTAGTCCTGCGCAAGCCGCCGACGGTAGTCCTCGAGCTAAGGGGCCCGCTGGATCCATCGGCGTGCCGCCGATAGCGCGTCTCGCGCGGGTGGCGTGAGGGAGGGGGGGTCGAGGACGGACCGTGGTTCGCCCGCAGGCCCCCCTCCCTCACGACAGGACCCGCGCGCCGACACGCCATACTCCGGCCCCGCCCATGGACCACATCCGCAACTTTTCAATAATCGCCCATATCGACCACGGCAAGTCGACCCTGGCCGACCGCATCCTTGAGATCACCGGCGCCGTGGACCCGAAGAAAATGCAGGCCCAGATGCTCGATTCGATGGACCTCGAGCGCGAGCGCGGGATCACGATCAAGGCCCAGGCGGTGCGGGTCGAGTACGCCGCCGCTGACGGCCAGACATACCACCTGCACCTGATCGACACTCCCGGCCACGTCGATTTCTCCTACGAGGTCTCGCGCAGCCTCGCCGCCTGCGAGGGCGCCCTGCTCGTCGTCGACGCTGCCCAGGGGGTCGAGGCGCAGACCGTCGCCAACACCTACCTGGCGATCGAAAACGGCCTGGAGCTGATTCCGGTCATCAACAAGGTCGACCTGCCGGGCGCCGAGCCGGAGCGGGTCGCGGCCGAAATCGCCGATCTGCTGGGCACGGACCCCGGTGACGCGATGCCGATCTCGGCCAAGACGGGGGAGGGGGTGGCCGACGTGCTGGAGGCGATCGTCGCCCGGGTGCCGCCGCCGCAGGGCGACCTGGCCGCGCCGCCCCGCGCCCTCATCTTCGACTCCGAGTTCGACCAGTACCGCGGCGTGATCGCCTACGTGCGGATGGTCGACGGCGCCTTCCGCAAGCACGGCCGCATCCTTGCGATGCAAAACGGCACCGAGGCCGACATCGACGACATCGGCTTCTTTCGCCCGGCGATGACCGGGGTGCAGGGGATGGAGGCGGGCGACGTCGGCTACCTGATCACCGGGATCAAGGACGTCGCCAAGCTGCGCGTCGGCGACACCGTGACCGCGCTCGAGCGAGCCGCGAGCAATCCGCTGGAGGGCTACCGCGAGGTGCGGCCGATGGTCTTCTGCGGCCTCTTCCCGATCGACACAGACCGCTACGAAGACCTTCGCGACGCGCTCGAGAAGCTCGCCCTCAACGACGCCGCGCTGTCCTGGGAGCCGGAGACCTCCGAGGCGCTCGGCTTCGGCTTCCGCTGCGGCTTCCTCGGCCTGCTCCACATGGAGATCGTGCGCGAGCGGCTCGAACGCGAGTACGGCCTCGACCTGCTCGCGACGACCCCGAACGTGCGCTACGAGGTGCACCTGACCAACGGCGAGCGCAAGGAGGTCCACAGCCCGACCGACCTGCCCGACCCCGGCACGATCGAGGCGATCGAAGAGCCCTATATCCGGGCCACGATCATCTGCCCCTCGGAGCAGGTCGGCGCCGTGATGGAGCTCTGCCAATCGCGCCGCGGCACCCATGTCGACATGCACTACCTGAGCCCGCAGCGGGTGCAGATCCGCTACGACATGCCGCTGGCCGAGATCGTCCTCGACTTTTTCGACCTGTTGAAGTCCTCGACCAGCGGCTACGCCTCGCTCGACTACGAGCCGATCGGCAACCGGGCGTCGGACCTGGTCAAGGTCGACATCCTGCTTGCCGGCGACAAGGTCGACGCGCTCTCGATCATCGTCCACCGCGACTTCGCCTACGAGCAGGGCAAGCGGCTGGTCGAGCGGTTGCGCAAGACGATCCCGCGCCAGCTCTTCGACGTGCCGGTGCAGGCCGCGATCGGCTCCAACATCCTCGCCCGCGAGACGGTCAAGGCGCTGCGCAAGGACGTCACAGCGAAGCTCTACGGCGGCGACGTGACCCGCAAGCAGAAGCTGCTCAAGAAGCAGAAGGCGGGCAAGAAGCGGATGAAGTCGGTCGGGCGGGTGGAAGTGCCGCAGGAGGCGTTCCTGGCGGTGCTGGGGATCGACGAATAGCGCCACCGATCGGTGAGTGGGTAGGGTCCCCGCCCATGGCGATCAAGACAGATGCGATAGGCAAGGAATGGCCCGGGACGATCTACCAGGTCGGCCGGGAGAAGATCAAGGAGTACGCGAACGCGCTGGGGATCGAGAGCCCCGTGCACTTCGACGTCGAGGCGGCGAAGGCGGCTGGATTCCGCGACGTGGTCGCGCCGCCGATGTTCGCGGTCGTCTACAGCGGCCCGGCGATGGGACCGGTGATGTTCGACCCCGAGGTCGCGATGAACTTCGCGGCGATGGTCCACGGCGGCCAGGAGTTCGAGTGGGGCGAGCCGGTCTGCTCCGGCGACGAGATCACCACCACGCCGAAGTGCCTGGAGATCTTCGAGAAAGACGGCAAGGGCTTCTACGTCTTCGAGTCCGTGTCCGTGAACCAGGACGGCGAGCGGGTCGTGCGCGCGGTCTGGACCAACATCGTCAGGGGGGCATGAGCGTGAACGTCGGAGACCAGGTTCCCGAGCTGCGGGTGACGCCCGACAAGTACCTGACCAACCGCTACGCCGGCGCCTCGGGGGACTTCAACCCGATCCACATCGACCCCGAGTTCGCGAAGGCCGTCGGCCTGCCGGGGACGATCCTGCACGGGCTCTACATGATGGGCCTCGTCGCC
>DASXKW010000024.1:0-40802 GCA_036496625.1 Solirubrobacterales bacterium
CGAGGATCAGGTCGAAGGCGATCATGTTTCGGTTGGTGAGGCGCAGAGCCTGTTCGAGCGTCATCGCAGCTTTCATCCAACCAGATCGAGGGCAGTGGGGGGCAAAAGCGCCAGCGGCTCGGAAGGGAAAGCCCAGGACCCGACGAATTGGACGCCGTGACCAAGACTGCGACGAAATCACCCCAGCTGAAGAGCCTTTCCGAGTACATCCAGGAGCGCTTCGAAGAGTTCTCGCGCTCCCAGAAAGACGTTGCCCGCTACATCGTCGACCACCTCGACGAGGCAGCCTTCCTCACCGCCGAGGAGCTGGCCAGGAGAGCGAGCACCTCGTCATCGACGGTGGTGCGCTTCTCCCAGGCCCTCGGCTTCGAGGGCTACCCCGAGCTTCAACAGGCGGCGATCGAGGAGTACCGCAGCGCCGGCGCTGCCGTGAGCGGCAGCGCCAACGCCGGCTCCCTCTTCTCCTTCGACCACTCCGAGCTGGAGGGATCGCTGGGCGCCGACTACGCCAACCTCGAGGAAACGGCGCGCAAGCTGACCCGCGAGCAGGTCGACGGCGCCGTCGCCGCGCTGGCCGAAGCGCAGCGGGTCGTGATCGTCGGCGTCGACCAGATGGCCTTCTTCGCCAGCTACCTGCGCCACACGCTCAGCCTGCTCGACATTCGCGCCGAGATAGTGGCCAGCACCGGCGGCGAGTCGCTGCAGCGCCTGGGGCGGATCGACGACGAGACGCTCGTCATCGTGATCTCCTCGGGCCGCGCCCATCCGCTGCTCCTCAGGGCGATGAAGCTCGCCCTGCACCGCGGCGCCCGGACCTTGGCCGTTTCCGACGCCTCGATGTCCGAGGTCGGCGAGCACGCTGAGCTGACGCTCTACTACTCGTCGAACAGTCCCTCGTTTGCGCGGTCCAACACGGCCCTGATGGCGCTGGTGCAGGCCCTCGCACACGGTCTTTATGCGCGGGACGAAGACACGCACAAAGACCGCATCCGCGCCTACAAGCTGAAGTAGCGGCCCGTCCCCGTAATATGCGGCTCGTGACCGAGCGAGCAACTTTCCGGGTCAAGACCGGCCTTGCCGAGATGCTCAAGGGCGGGGTGATCATGGACGTGGTCACGCCTGAGCAGGCCCAGGTCGCCGAGTCCGCTGGAGCTTGTGCGGTTATGGCTTTGGAGCGGGTGCCCGCCGATATCCGCAGGGACGGCGGGGTTGCGCGGATGTCGGACCCGGCGATGATCAAGGGGATCCAGGAGGCGGTCAGCATCCCGGTGATGGCCAAGGCTCGGATCGGCCACTTCGCCGAGGCTCAGGTATTGCAGGCGCTCGAGGTCGACTACATCGACGAGTCGGAGGTCCTCACCCCGGCCGACGAGCGCAACCACATCGACAAGCTCGCCTTCGACGTGCCGTTCGTCTGCGGGGCCACCAACTTGGGCGAGGCGCTGCGGCGCATCGGCGAGGGGGCGGCGATGATCCGCTCCAAGGGAGAGGCCGGGACAGGCAACGTGGTCGAGGCGGTGCGCCACATGCGCGAGATCGTTGCCGGCATCAAGCGACTGGCCCAGCTCGGCCCCGAGGAGCGCTCCAGCGCGGCGAAAGAGCACCAGGCGCCGCTGGAAGTGGTTCACGATGTCGCAGACAGAGGTGCCCTGTCGGTGCCGCTCTTCTGCGCCGGCGGCATCGCCACTCCAGCCGACGCGGCGCTGATGATGCAGCTTGGCGCCGAAGGCAACTTCGTCGGATCGGGCATCTTCAAGAGCGCCGATCCGGAGCGACGCGCGCGGGCGATCGTTGAGGCGACCACCCACTTCAGCGATCCGGAGAGGGTCGCGGCGGCATCGATCGGACTGGGCGAGGCGATGCCGGGCCTGGAGATCTCGGAGTTGGCCGCGGCCGACGCTCTCCTGCAAGACCGCGGTGCCTGAGCTGCGCCTCGGCGTCCTCGCCATCCAGGGGGGCTTCCAGGCGCACTGCCGGGTGCTGCGGGAGCTCGGCGCGAACGTCGCCGAGGTTCGCGCCCGCGCCGATCTGGAAAGGCTTGACGGATTGGTGATCCCCGGGGGCGAGAGCACGACGATCTCGATGGGGATCGAGTCGGCGGAGCTGGCGAAGCCGATCCAGGCCCTGAAGGCGGCCGGCGGGACCATATTCGGCACCTGCGCGGGGATGATCGTCTGCGACGACTCCCACCTGAGACTGATCGACGCGACCGCGGCGCGGAACGCCTTCGGGCGGCAGCTGCACAGCTTCGAGGCGGATCTCGAGGTGCGTGGGCTGGGCGACGAGGCGCTGCGCGCGATCTTCATCCGGGCGCCCTGGATCCAGAGACAGGGCCCGAAGGTGGAGGTGCTCGCCTCCTATGAGGGGCATCCGGTGGCGATCCGCGAAGGCGGCGTGCTCGCCTGCGCCTTTCACCCGGAGCTGACCGACGACCCCCGACTGCATGCGCTGTTCATGGCGATGACCACGAGCGCGCGAGAAGCTCGCGCGCGGGAGGAGGCGGAGGCGTGAGAGACCCCAGAGCGGAGAACCTGGCGAAGATCCTGGTCGGCTACTCGACCGAGGTGAAGGCGGGGGAGGTCGTTGCGATCGACGGCGAGGTCGGCGCCGAGCCGCTGCTGCGCGCCGTCTACGAGGAGGTGCTCAAGGCCGGCGCGCACCCGATCCTCAACGTCTCGCTCGACGGCCTGGCGGCGGTCTACTACAGGCAAGCAAGCGACGAGCAGCTCGAGTGGATCTCGCCGGTGACCAAGTGGATGATCGAGAACGCCGACGTGCGGATCGGCATTGGGGCCAGCGCCAACACGCGCGAACTCTCTGCGGTGCCGCCGGAGCGCCAGACCCGGCGCCAGACGGCGATCGGGCCGGTTATGGGGCGGATGATGGACCGCAGCGCCGCCGGCGAGTTCCGCTGGTGCTACACGCTCTACCCGACCAACGCCTACGCCTCCGAGGCCGAGATGAGCCTGGCCGACTACGAGGACTTCTACTTCGGCGCCTGCCTGGCCGACGACGGAGATCCGCTGACCGCCTGGAAGCGCGCCTCGGCTGAGACCGTGCGCCTCGCCGAGTGGATCGAGGGTCACGAGGAGGTCCGCGTCACCGCCCCCGGCACCGACGTCAAGCTGGGCATCGCCGGCCGAAAGTTCATCCCCTGCGTCGGCGACCACAACATGCCCGACGGCGAGTTCTTCACCGGCCCGGTCGAGGACTCGGTCGAGGGTGAGGTGACCTTTCATCTGCCGGCGGTGATCGCCGGTCGCGAGGTCTCCGGCGTGCGCCTGCGCTTCGAGGCCGGCGTGGTCGTCGATGCGAGCGCCGAGCGGGGCGAGGAGTTCCTGATCCAGCTGCTCGACACCGATGCGGGCGCCCGCCGCCTCGGCGAGCTCGGCATCGGCACCAACTACGCGATCGACCGCGGCACGCTGGAGGTCCTGCTCGACGAGAAGATCGGCGGCACGGTCCATATGGCGGTTGGCAAGTCCTATCCCGAGTCCGGCGGCGTCAATGACTCCGCCGTCCACACCGACCTCGTCTGCGACCTGCGCAAGGGCGGCAAGATCGAAGTCGACGGCGAGGACTTCCAGGTAGACGGCAAGTTCGTCGTCTGACTACTGGTTCGGGATCGGCGATCCCGCGAGCAGGAAGAACCAGATGGTCAGCGTCAGCGCGGCGAGCAGGACCGAGCCCATCAGGACGGCCTCGACGACCGTTGTCGTTCCTTTCGCCGAGCTGTCGCGCATGCTCTTCAGCCAGGCCGGGCGCATCGGGCCCAGCCGGTTGGTGCCGGTGATCTGGATGTAGAGACGGTTGAGGCGGCCGATCAGCCAGGCGATCAGGAGAATCGAGACGACGATGCCGGCGGCGACGACGAAGTAGGGCCCGCCGCTCGGAAACTGTGACTGGGAGACCTTGGAGCCGATGTAGATCCAGCTCAGCGGAATCGCGGTCCAGATCGAGAGCGCGGCCAAAAGCATCACCACGAAGACGGCGCTTGCGGCCAGTCCCCTGGCCGGCCCACCGCGGTGCGGGTCGGTGGCCATTTCCACATTCATAGAATGCCAGGTATGTCCGGACACTCGAAGTGGTCCTCGATTAAGCACAAGAAGGGCGCCGCCGATGCCAAGCGGGGCAAGCAGTTCACCAAGTTGGCGCGGGCGATCACCGTCGCGGCGCGCGATGGAGGGCCGAATCCGGAGGCCAACGCGCCGTTGGCGACCGCGATTCAGAAGGCGCGCGACGCCTCGATGCCGAAGGACAACATCCAGCGCGCCGTCGACCGCGGCAGCGGCGTCGGCACGGACGCCGACGCGATCGAGCGGATCCTCTTCGAGGGCTACGGGCCGGGCGGCGCCGCGATCCTGGTGGAGGCGCTGAGCGACAACCGCAACCGCACCAGCGCCGATGTGCGCCATGCCTTCAACAAGCACCACGGCAGCCTCGGCGAGCCGGGCTCGGTCGCCTGGATCTTCGAGAAACGCGGCGTGGTCGTCGTCGACGGGAGTCGCTATGCCGAGGACGACCTGATCGCTGCGATCGACGCCGGCGCCGAGGACGTGCGCGAGGACGGCGGGCAGCTGAGGGTGCTCAGCGAGCCCAGCGACCTCAGCGCGGTCCGCGAGGCGCTCGAGGCCGCCGGCGTCGAGGTCGAGTCCTCCGAGGTGGCGATGGAGCCGAAGAGCACCGTCCTCGTCAAGGGCAGCGAAGCCGAAGACCTGCTGCGCCTCTTCGACGCTCTCGAAGAGCATGACGACGTCAACGAGGTGCACGGCAACTTCGACGTGCCGGAGGAGGTCCTCGAAAAGCTCGCCGCCTGAGCTCCGGGCGCAATGCGCTGGGCGCCTATTCGGCTCCGAGGGCGCTGCGCCGGAGGGTGGTGGGAAGGCATCCGAGGCCGATCCCAGAATCACTCCCCATGCAAGTCGTGATCGGCATCGATCCCGGCGCGGCCAATCTCGGCTTCGGCGTGGTCAGGATCGAGGGCAGCCGCATGGTCGCCCTCGACGGCGGCGTGGTCGAGACCTCGCCGGAAATGCCCATGGAGCGCCGCCTGGAGCGGATCCACGGCGCCCTCTCGGAGCTGCTCGAGTGGCACGAGCCGGCGGCGATGGCGCTCGAGGACCTCTACTTCGGCAAGAACGCGCACTCGGCGATGGCGGTCGGCCGCGCCAGCGGCGCAGCGATGCTGGCCGCCGCGCAGCGTGGCGTCGACTGCTTCACCTACACGCCGCAGGCGATCAAGAAGGCGGTCTGCGGCTCCGGCGGCGCCGACAAGGGGCAGGTGCAGCGGATGGTCGGAACCCTGCTCGGGCTGCCCGACCCACCGACTCCCGACCACGCCGCCGACGCCCTCGCGGTGGCGATCTGCCACGGCGGCGGCAGCGGCCACCAGGCAGCCGTCGAAGCGTCCGAGGGCGCCACGGCGTTGCCCTCGGCGCAGGGGCTGGCGAGATGATCGCGGCAGTCCGCGGCGAGGTGATGGTGCGCCGTCCCGACCACGTGGTCCTCGACGCGGGTGGCGTCGGCTACCGGCTGGCGGTTTCAGCCGAGACGCTGAAGGCCGTGCCCGCAACCGGCCGCGAAGCCTTCCTGCACGCGGAGCTGATCTCCCGCGACGACTCGCTCGCCCTCTTCGGCTTTGCCTCCGAGGAGGAGCGCGACCTCTTCGGCGAGCTGATCTCGGTCAGCGGGATCGGGCCAAAGGTCGCCCTCTCGGCGCTCTCCGGGGGGCCCGTTCGGGAGCTGCTGAGGGCAATCGCCGCCGGCGACGCCAAACGCTTCCAGGCCGTGCCGGGGATCGGCAAACGCACCTCGGAGCGGATCATCGTCGAGCTGCGCGAGAAGGTCGCCGGAGCGCTCGAGGAGGAAGTGGCGCTGATCGCCACGGACGGCGCCGACGCGCGTGGCCTTGCCCGCGACGGCCTGGTCAACCTCGGCTACGCGCCGCTCGAGGCCGAGCAGCTGCTCGACGGGATCGAGGGCGACGATGCCGAGCAGCTGCTCGCCGCCGCCCTGCGCAAGGCCGGCGGCTCGAGGAGCAAGGCGACTTGAGCGACGAGAAGCGGATCCGCACACCCGGCATCGACGGGCCGTTCCCGCCGGACGACGAGACCTCGCCGGACGACGTCCGCGTCCACGACGCCCGGGCCGACGCTCCCGACGAGGACCTCGACCGCTCCCTGCGCCCGCGCACGCTGGCCGACTTCGTCAACCAGGAGCAGGTGACCGGTCAGCTGGAGATCTTCATCGAGGCGGCGCGGGGGAGGGGCGAGCCGCTCGACCACGTTCTGCTGGCCGGGCCACCCGGCCTTGGCAAGACCTCGCTGGCGCACATCGTCGCCACGGAGATGGGGGTGCCGTTGGTGCAGACCGCCGGTCCGGCGCTGGAGCGCAAGGCCGACGTCGCCTCCTTCCTGACCGCGCTGGAGCCGGGCAGCGTCTTCTTCGTCGACGAGATCCACCGCCTCGGCCGCGCCGTCGAGGAGACCCTCTACCCGGCGATGGAGGACGGTGAGCTTCCCGTCGTCCTCGGCCAGGGAGCCGGCGCGCGCACCGTCACCCTGCCGCTGCCTCCCTTCACCCTGATCGGCGCGACCACGCGGGCGGGGCTGCTGACCACGCCGCTGCGCGACCGCTTCGGGCTCTCTCATCGCGTCGAGCACTACGACCCCGCCCACCTAGCCGAGATCATCACCCGCTCGGCCGGCATCCTCGGCGTCGAGATCGACGGCGAGGGGGCCGCGACGATCGCCGAACGCTCGCGCGGCACGCCGCGCGTCGCCAACCGGCTGCTCAAGCGCGTGCGCGACTTCGCCCAGGTCAAGGACCGCGGCGCGATCGACGCCGAGGTCGCCGAGGCGGCGCTGGCCATGCTCGAGGTCGACGCCGGCGGCCTCGACCGCAGCGACCGCGCCCTGCTCGACACGCTCGCGACCAAGTTCGCCGGCGGCCCGGTAGGGCTCTCGACCCTGGCCGTCGCGATCGGCGAGGAGGCCGACACGATCGAGGACGTGCTCGAGCCCTATCTGCTTCAGCAGGGCCTCTTGAAGCGCACGCCGCGTGGCCGCGTGCTCACCCCGAGGGCCTACGAGCACCTTGGGCTGCCCACGCCGGATGCCGCAAGAAGCCTCTTCTAAAAGTCAGTCTCAGTAATCTGCGAGGGGTGCCGTTCTTCATCTGCCCCAACTGCGGCCACCGGGAGGTCAGCGCCGAGCGCACGGCGGGCTTCAGCGCGCGCCCGAAGGGCTGCTCGAAATGTGGCTTCGGCTTCGTCTTCGAGCTGCTCGATGACTATTACCCGGCGCCCAACGCGGCCTTCTTCGTCTGCGACCAGAAAGCCCGGGTGATCGATGCCGGCCGCGGCAGCTTCGAGCTCACCGGCCTCACCGATGAGGACGTGATCGGCCGCCCCGTGCAGGAAGTCCTCGGCCTGCAGTGGCGAGCGGCGAATGACGGCGAGGGGTCCACCGACGCCAACGGCGACCCGATTGAAACCTCGCTCGAGTGGGGAGTTCGCTCGCTCGGCAAGCGCGTCTCGGTCAACGCCGAGGGCGACCTGCCGGCGGAGGCGGTCGCCGACGTGTTCCCCGCTTATGACGACGACGGGGGACTGCTGATCGTCCTCACCCCGGAGGCTTGAAGGCAGCGTGGGCAAAAGGCGCAAACACGTCTTCGTCCTGCTCTTCGTCCTCGGCCTGATCGTCGTCTCGGCGCTGGTCATCGCCGGCAGGGAAACGAAGCTCGGCCTCGATCTCAAGGGCGGCGTCCAGCTCGTCCTGCAGGGCCGCCCGACGCCCCAGCAGCCGACCATCGACAACACGTCGATGGAAAGGGCCGTCGACATCATCCGCTCCGGCTGCGATCAGCTCGGCGTCTCGGAGATCGAAGTCTCGCGGGTTGGCAGCGATCAGATCCAGGTGGGCATCCCCGGGGCGACGAGCGTGGGCAAGGCAACCGAGTGCGCAACCAAGCCGGCCCGCCTCTTCTTCTTCGATTGGGAACCAAACCTGATCGGCCGGGAGAGGGTCATCGGCGGCCACCCCGGCAAAGAACCGCCGAAAGGCGTGATCGCGGAAGCCAGCGAAGAATGGAAAGAAGCCGGGCGGACGGCGACCAAACCCTCAGATCAGCAGCTGCTCTTCGCCGGCGCCTACCCGACCGAGTACGCAGCGGCGAAGCTGGCCGCTGAACAGAAGCCGCGACCCAACTGCGAAAACTGCAGCCAGCCGACCACCTACTACCTGTTCGAAAAAGCCGAACCTCACAAGTTGATCGACGGGCCCGAGTTCACCAGGGAAGACCTCTACATATCGCCGAGCGGCAGGAAACGGCCGGCCAACGCCGGCCTCGTCGTAAAGGTCCCCGAGGGGACGATCGTCGTCTCCGAAAAGCCCCAAAACAGCAAGGGCGAAGTGCTCGAAAACGCCGAACCGGGCTGGTTCGCGCTCAAAGACGACCCGGCGCTGTCGGGCACTGAAATCACCAGCCCGAAGCAGGAAACCGACGAAACGGGCGCCCCCAACGTCACCTTCAAATTCACCGACAGCGGCCGCCAGGCATTCCAGGAAGTAACGCGTCAGATCGCCCAGCGCGGCGCCGCTTCGGCGATCGGGCCGAGCAGCGCGGAATCCGCCGAAGCGACCTCCGGCCACTTCGCGGTGATCCTCGACAACGAAGTCAAGACGCGGCCGATCATCAACTACGCCCAGAACCCCGACGGCATCGACGGCCGCACCGGGGCGCAGATCTCCGGCGGCTTCAACAGCATCGAAGACGCCCAGGAACTGGCGAGCTTCCTGCAGCGCGGCGCCCTGCCGATCAACCTCAACCTGATCAGCCAGTCGCAGGTCTCGGCGACGCTGGGCTCCGAAGCGCTGCACGACGGCATCAAGGCGGGCGTGATCGGCCTCCTGCTCGTGGTCCTCTTCCTGCTCGTCTTCTACCGCTTCCTCGGCCTGATCGCGACGCTGGCGCTGGGCGCTTACGGGGTGATCTTCTTCGCCTTGATCAAACTGATCCCGATCACCCTGACGCTGCCTGGGATCGCCGGCCTGATCCTGACGATCGGCGTCACCGCCGACGCCAACATCGTCATCTTCGAGCGAATAAAGGAGGAGGTGCGGGCTGGGCGCTCGATGTCGAACGCGATCGCCGCCGGCTACAGGCGGGGGATCGCGACGATCATCGACGCCAACGTCGTCACCCTGCTCACCGCCTTCGTCCTCTTCGTGCTGGCGACGGCGGGCGTCAAGGGCTTCGCCTTCGTGCTCGGCGTCGGCACGATCGTCTCGCTGTTGACTGCGGTCGTCTTCACCCAGGCCCTGCTCGGCTCGATGAGCCGCTCGCGGCTGCTGCGCTCGCCCAGTGTGCTCGGCGCAACCCGGCAGGGCGTGCGCTGGCACTTCGACTTCATGGGCGCCAGCCGCTGGTTCTTCACCCTCTCCGGCTGCATCCTGATCATCGGCGCGCTCGCCCTGGCGACCAAGCAGCTCAACCTCGGCATCGATTTCAAGTCCGGCACCCGGGTCGAAGTGGCGCTGGTCAAGCAGACGAACGAGGAAGCCGTCCGCGAAGCACTGCAGGGCTCGGGCGTCTCGGGCGGCGAGGTGCAGAAGGTCAGCAACCCCGGGCTTGGCAACAACGCCTATCTGATCCAGTCCAAGACGCTCGAACCGAGCCAGATCAACGAACTGCAGCACAAGCTCGACAAGGAATTCGGCGTCGCGCCCAACGGCTTCAACAGCACCAGCGTCGGTCCGACCTTCGGCACCACCGTGGCCAACAGCGCCCGCAACGCGCTGATCTTCTCGCTGCTGATCATCTGCGCCTACATCGCCTTCCGGTTCGACCCGAAATTCGCCGTGCCGGTGCTTATCGCCCTCTTCCACGACATCCTGATCACGGCGGGGATCTACTCGCTGACCGGAAGGGAAGTGACGAGCGGCACGGTCGCCGCCTTCCTCACCATCCTTGGCTATTCGCTCTACGACACGATCATCGTCTTCGACCGAATACGCGAGAACATGCCGCGCATGCCGCGCGCTGCGTTCTCGCAGATCGTCAACCGCTCGATGAGCGAGGTGCTGACCCGTTCGCTGGCGACCAGCTTCACGACCCTGCTCGCGGTCGTCTCGCTGCTGATCTTCGGCAGCGCGACGCTGCAGGACTTCGCCTTCGCGATGATGGTCGGGATCGCCTCGGGCACCTACTCCTCGATCTTCATCGCCTCGCCGGTGCTGACCGCCTGGAAGGAACGCGAGCCGGGCTTCATCCGTCGCCGCGAGCGGATTGCGGCGGTTGAGGGCAGAGTCCCCGCCTTTGCCGACGAGATCGAGCTGGCGCGGATCGGCGAGGACGGCGAGGACGGCGAGGAGACCGACGCCGAGATCGAGGCGGAGATCGCATCGAAGCGCGAGGAGCGGCCTAAGGCCGGTGCCGTGGCAATGGTCGAGCCGCCGGTCGAAGGCGAGGGCGAAGGCGGGAAACCGTCCAGCAACGGCGAGCCGCCCGCTGCCGACCCGGCTGAGATCGCCAAGCGCGAACGCGAGGAGCGCCGTCGCTCGCGCCGCCAGCAGCGCCGCAAACACGGAAGGAATCGTTAGATGACCGCCTCCACGACCCCGCACGCCTGGATGAAGGCGGTCATCTGATGGCCCTGCTCGTCTGGTTCACGATGGGGATCGCCCTCTGGCACTTCACGGTCTTCCTCCCTGACCATTTCTGGCAGGGAATCGTCGGTGCCTTCCTCGGCTCGGTGGTCGGCGCAATCGTCTTCGGCGCCATCGTCGAGATCGCCAGCGGAAAAGGCCTCGGCAACACCGACCTGACGACGGCGCTGACCGCTGTGCCGGGCGTTGCCATCGGTCTCGGGGTCGTCTACTTCGTCGGCATTCGCACCGAGCAAGCAGCAGACTGACCCCAGGCTCCGCGAGCCTGCATTTTGCGCCTGCCGGCGAGCGCGAATCCGTCCCGGCCGCTTCCTAGCCTGCTTGAGTGGCCGAGACCCTGTACGCCTATAAGGCCGAGCCTTATTCCTACGCGGAGGCACGAGAGCTCTCGGCGGTGCTGGGGCTGAGCGAGCCCGTGGCGATCGCCCTGGTTCGGCGCGGCTACCGGACTCCCGAGGACGCCCGTGCTTTCCTCGACGCCGAAGAGTCGCACTCGTCGGACGCCTTCGAATCGATGGGCGCCGTCGTCGAGCAAGTGCTCGCCGCTGTTGAGGCGAGCCGTCGGATCACCGTGCACGGCGATTTCGACGTCGACGGCGTCTGCGCCACGGCGCTGCTGGTCGGGGCGCTGCGCGAGCTCGGCGCCGAGTGCGACTGGCTGATCCCCGACCGGATCGCCGACGGTTACGGGCTCGGCGAGGCCAACGTGCGGCGCCTGGCCGAGCGCGGCACCGAGATGATCGTCACGGTCGACTGCGGCATCACCGCCGTCAACGAGGTGAAGCTCGCGCGGGAGCTCGGGATGGAGGTCGTCGTTACCGATCACCATCAGGCCGGGAGCGAGTTGCCGGATTGTCCGATCCTGCACCCGACTCTCGACGGCTATCCGTTCGCTGAGCTGTGCGGTACGGCGGTGGCCTGGAAGCTGGCATCTGCGTTGCGGGGGGCGTCCGGGGTGGGGTCCCCAAAACACTCAAGCGCGGCTCCTGGCGCGCGTTTTGGGGACCCCACCCCGGACGCCTCATCCGACGCCGATCTCGATCTTGTTGCGCTGGCGACGGTTGCCGATGTGGTTCCGCTTGTCGGTGAGAACCGGTCGTTGGTTAAGCGGGGGCTCGAGGAGGTGCGGCGGGCTCGGCGGCCCGGGATGCGGGCGTTGCTGGCAGCTGCGAAATGCGATCTGAGCCAGCTCGACGAGAGCGATCTGGGCTTTCGACTGGGGCCGCGGATCAATGCTGCGGGAAGGCTCTATCGAGCGGATGCTGGGGTGGAGCTCTTTCTAACCGAGGACGATGAGCGGGCCGCGGAGATCGCCAACGAGCTGAATCGGGCCAATGGGGAGCGGCGGGCGACGGAGCGGGAGGTCTCGAACGCGGCAGAGGCTGCGTTGCGGACGCTTCCGGAGCATCTGCGCGAGGCGCCGGGCCTGGTCGTGGCCGGGCATGGCTGGCACCCGGGGGTGATCGGGATCGTTGCTTCACGGCTGGCCGAGCGCCACCACCGGCCGGTGGTGGTCGTCTCGATCGATCGCGAGGGGAAGGGCCGCGGGTCAGGGCGCAGCATCGCCGGCTTTGACTTGCTGGCTGGGCTGGAGGCCTGCTCCGAGCATCTGACTCGCTTTGGCGGGCACCGTGCTGCGGCCGGGTTGGAGCTGGAGGAGAGCAATCTCGATGCGTTCCGCGAGGCTTTCGCCGCGCACGCAGCGACGATCCTGGGCCCCGAGGATTTGAAGCGGACCGAGCGGATCGATGCGATCGTCGGCGGCGCTTCGCTCGGGCTGGGCCTCGCCGAGGAGCTGCGGCAGCTGGCGCCCTTCGGGATGGGGAACCCGGGGGTGCGGCTGCTCGTTCCCTCGGCGCGGGTTCGCGACGTTCGGACGATGGGGGAGGGCAAGCACGCTCGCTTCAGCCTCCACAGCGGCGCCCACCGGGCGCTGGGGGTCGCCTTCGGCCGTCCCTCCCTTGGCGTCGGCGAGGACGATCCGGTCGACGTCGCCGTTCGCCTCGAGGTCAATCGGTGGAATGGCGCGGTCGAGCCCCAGGTAATCCTGCGCGAGCTCTACCGGCGCGATCTGGCGGAGGGCGCCGAGGAGGCCGAGGGATGGTGGCGGCGCTTCCAGGCCGAGCTGGCCCGGGACCCGAGCGGCGCTCGCGCGGTCGGGGGCCCTCCGCTCGCCGAGCACGAGCGGCGCGTCTTGACCAGCTCCAATGCCCCAGCTGCGGTGGTCGGCGAGCTGGCTTCCTGCGGCGAGAGCGTCCTCGCGCTCACGGCCGACGCGGAGCTGCGTGCCGGCATGGCCAGCGAGGGCCTGCGGTTGGCCGACTACGGCGAGCTCGAACGCTCGCCGGGCCTGGCGGCCGAGTTCGCCCACGTCGTCCTCGTCGATCCTCCGCCCAGCGCGGATCTCGAGTGCCTCGCGTCGCGCGCGGCACAGGAGGGCGGCTACCTGCACCGGGCCTGGGGCGAGGCGGAGTGGCGCCTCTCGCTCAGCATCCTCGCTGTGCAGCTTGTCCGGCGACCGACCCTGATCGCGGCCTTCCGCGAGCTGCGCGAGGCCGGCGAGGCGAGCGGCGAGGACCTGCGCGGGGCGCTGCTCGGCAGCGGACCGCACCCCCGCAGCGCCGAGACCGCCGCTCGATGCTTCCGCGTCCTCAGCGAGCTCGATCTCCTGCGCGGAGAGCCAGCAGGAGCCGACGGGGTGGTCGGGGTCGTATCCTCAGATGGCACAGACCTAGAGCGCTCGGGGGCCTATCGAGCCTACGGCGCTCGCCACGAGGAGGCTCGCAAATACCTCGAAGCGCACAAACAACCGTAGCGAACCAGGGGCTCCTTGGCGATCTCTTCTCGGTCGTCGAGGAGTTCGACTCCTCGACGAGGCCCGAGGACGGCGCCAGTGACGGCGCTGCTGGCGCCAACGCGGCCGCCGATGCTTCGGCGGCCGCAATCGACCGCAGCGCGGTAACGCGGGCCTTCGACTTCGCCTGCGATCGCCACGCCGACCAGCTGCGTCGCTCGGGCGATGAGTTCATCACCCACCCGGTCGGGGTGGCGCAGATCTGCGCCGGCATGAGGCTCGATACGCAGACCCTCTGCGCGGCGCTCCTGCACGACACGGTCGAGGACACCAGCGCCAGCCTCGAGGAGATCCGCGACGAGTTCGGCGAGGAGATCGCCCAGCTGGTCGACGGCGTCACCAAGTTGACCGGGATCACCTTCGAGAGCCGCGACGAGCGCCAGGCCGAGAACTACCGCAAGATGATGGTGGCGATGGCCACCGACGTCAGGGTGATCCTGATCAAGCTGGCCGACCGCCTCCACAACATGCGCACGCTCGGCGCCCTGCCGAAGCAGAAGCAGATGGCGAAGTCGCGCGAGACGCTGGAAATCTACGCGCCCCTGGCCCACCGGCTGGGAATCCACGCGATCAAGTGGGAGCTCGAGGACCTCGCCTTCGCCACCCTGCACCCGCGCAAGTACACGGAGATCAAGCAACTGGTCGCACAGCAGCGCAACGAGCGCGAGATCTACGTCGAGGAGGCCGGCGAATTCCTCTCCGGAGAGCTGCTCCAGGTCGGGATCGAGGCCGAGATCTCCGGCCGCGCCAAGCACTTCTACTCGATCTACACGAAGATGACCAAGAAGGGCCGTGAGTTCAACGAGATCTTCGACCTCACCGCGATGCGCGTGATCGTCGGCTCGGTCAAGGACTGCTACGGCGCGATCGGCGTCATCCACTCGCTCTGGAAGCCGCTGCCGGGCCGCTTCAAGGACTTCGTCGCGATGCCGAAGGCCAACATGTACCAGGCCCTGCACACGACGGTGATCGGGCCCGAGGGCAAGCCGCTGGAGATCCAGATCCGCACCGAGGAGATGCACAGCCTGGCCGAGTACGGGATCGCCGCCCACGTCGCCTACAAGGAGGGCGGCGTCACCGATCCGCGGCGCGAGAAGATGACCTGGCTGCGCCAGCTGGTCGAGGCCGAGGGCGACCAGGACCCGGCCGAGTTCCTCGAGTCGCTCAAGGTCGACCTCTTCGAGGACGAAGTCTTCGTCTTCACGCCGAAGGGCGAAGTGAAGAACCTCTCTGCCGGCTCGACCCCGCTCGACTTCGCCTACGCGGTCCACACCGACGTCGGCCACGCCTGCGTCGGCGCCAAGGTCAACGGCTCGATCGTGCCGCTGCACTACCAGCTGCGCTCCGGCGACATCGTCGAGGTGCTGACCGCGAAGCAGAAGCGCGGCCCCTCGCGCGACTGGCTGGCGCTGGTGCGGACCAGCCGCGCCCGCAACAAGATCCGCGCCTTCTTCAAGGAGGAGAGCCGCGAGGACGCCGAGCGCAAGGGCCGCGAAGGCCTCGAGGCGGCGCTGCGCAAGCACGGCCTGCCGATGCAGAAGGTCGCCGCCTCGCCGCTGCTGGTCGACGTGATCCGCGAGATGGGCTTCCGCAAGGCGACCGACTTCTACATCGCCCTCGGCCAGGGCAAAGTCCCCACCAAGGCGGTCGCCAACAAGCTGATGCAGCGGCTCAAGGCGGGCGAGGCGGTCGAGGAGACCGATCCGCTCGGCATCGCCGGCGACCACCGCGAGGACAAGGCGCGGCGCACCAAGGACGCCTCCAACTACGGGATCAGCGTCAAGGGCGCCACCAACGTCGCCGTGCGGCTGGCCAAGTGCTGCCGCCCGGTGCCCGGCGACGAGATCGCCGGCTACGTCTCGCTCGGCCGCGGGATCACGATCCACCGCACCGATTGCAAGAACATGAGAGCGCTGAAGCGAGCGCCGGAAAGGTTCGTCGATGTGAGCTGGGACGGCGAGAACGAGTCCTCATATCGGGTCGAGCTGCAGATCGACGCCTACGACCGCACCCGCCTGCTCGAGGACCTCTCGCGCACCTTCTCGGAGGCCGGGATCAACATCATCGGCGCCAGCTGCACGACCAACCACCCGATGGTCAAAAACAAGTTCGTGATCGAGGTCGGCGACACCGAGCAGCTCAAGCAGTGCGTCTCGCGACTGCGCAACGTCGAGGGCGTCTTCGACGCCTACCGCATCACCCCGGCGGCGTAAGCTCAGGCGACGATGGTGAGCGCGCCGGGCTCGGCGCGCAGGCTCATCTCGGTCTTCTCGCCGATGTAGTCGCCGTCGACCTGGACCGGGAAGGGGCGAATGATTCCGTCCTTGGTCTCCGAGACCGAGGCGACGGTGGCCTCGTCGACGGCGGAGAGCTGCTCGATCTGGCGGTGGCGTGCCGCCGGGCGCTCCTCGCTGAAGAGGCGGGTCATCAGGGTCGGCATGTCGCGCTGGACGGCGCGCTTCAGAACCCCGACCGCGAGCGCGCCGTCGTCGATCGCGATCCCCTCGCAGACCCGCACCGGGCGGCTGGCGAAGTAGGTGAACGGATCGGAGTTTTGGGCCAGCGCGGTGACGCCCTCGGCCGACTCGCCGCCGGCCGACTCGACCTTCAGCCGAACGGGGTTGTGCAGATAGGCACGGTAGAAGGCCGAGACGGCCGCCCAGCTGAAGTAGTAGGGGCCGGCCGCCGACTTGAGCCGTGGATGGGCATCGACGCGCTTGACCACGGTCGCGTCGATCCCCGCGCCGCAGGAGAAGACGAAGTGGCGATCGTCGACCTTGCCGAGGTCGATCCGCCGCGGCTGCCAGTCGTCGGCCAGGGTCAGCAGGTGCTCGGTCGCGTCGACCACGTCGTTGGGGATGCCAAGCGTGCGGCAGACCACGTTGGTGGAGCCGCCCGGCAGCACCGAGACGGGCACGTCGGTCCCGGCAAGCCCGTTGACCACCTCGTTCAGCGTCCCGTCGCCGCCGAAGGCGACGACCACGTCATAGCCGTGATCGCGCACCTCCCGCCCGATCTCGGTCGCGTGGTTCTGCGCCTCGGTGGCCACGGTTTCGACCTCGAACCGCCCCTGCAACGCGTAGACGACAAGGTTCTTCAGCCGGTCCGAAACCGTCGTCGCATAGGGGTTGACGATGATCAGCATCCGCTTCTTGGCGGAGCGGGCCCTACCCGGTCGCCTCATAGCGGACCACCTCCCCGTCCTCGGCTTCGCGGACGCGGCCCTCGTTGACGAGCAGGTCGGCGTGGCCGATCACCTCCGAGAGGGTCAGGAAGGCCTGGGTGACCGCGACGTTTCCCCAGATCGCCTGGGCGATCTCGTAGCCGCTGCGGGGCTGCTCGGCGATCAGCTTGTAGATCTTCTCCTTGCGGCGCTCGTGCTTGACGATCCGCTCGTCGATCAGGGCGCGGTGGTCGACGATCGGCTCTCCGTGGCCGGAGAGGACGATTTCGGCCGGCATCTCGCGGGTCATGCGCATCGACTCGATGTAGGCGACGAGGGCTTGGGGGCGCTCGTCGGAGCCGTCGAGCGGGCGCGAGATCAGCGGGTTGGAGGAGATGTGGGCGATCAGGTGGTCGGCGGCGATCAGGATCTTCCGGTCCTCGTCCCAGAAGACCGTGTCGGAGGGGCTGTGGCCGGGACGGTGGAGAGCCCTCAGGGTGCGATCGCGGAAAGCGAGCTCCTCGCCGTCGGCCAGCGGCCTCGTGACGGTCACGTGCGAGCCCCAGCCGCGGAAGCTGCGCGAGACGCTGCGCAGCGCGACCGTCACCTCCTCGGGGATGCCGTTGCGGATCATCAGCTCGACGGCAAAGCGGTCCTCGGCCTCGGCGTCCTCGTCGAAGTTGGCGAGGCGGTCGGTGGCTGTGCCGAGCGCCGCGATCGCGGCGCCGGAGCGCTGAACGACGATCTCAGCCAGCCCCAGATGATCGATGTGCTGGTGGGTGATCACGAGCAGCTCGAGCTCTTCGATCGAGTGGCCGCGCTCGGCCAGCTGCGACTGCAGCTCGTCGAGCGCCTTGCCCGAGTTGGGGCCGGTGTCGATCAGGGTCAGCGGCTCGTCCTCGATCAGGTAGCAGTTGACCCGGCCGACCGCGAACGGCGTCGGGATGCGCAGGCGGTGGATCCCGGCCAGCGCCGCCTGCTCGAGCGCCTGCTCCGCAGTCAGGGTCACGCCCGGATCAGCCCGAGCACCTCGTCGCGCTTGGCCTCCATGTCCCCGCGCGAGACCAGCGACTCGAGGTTGAGTCGCAGCAGTGGCTCGGTGTTGGAGGGGCGGACGTTGAAGTGCCAGTCCGGGTAGTCGACGGAGACGCCGTCGAGGCGGGTCTGCTCGCCGCCGGAATAGCGCTCGGCGATCTCCGCCATCTTCGCCTTCTGGTCGGCGACCTTCGAGTTGATCTCGCCGGAGATGAAGTAGCGCGAGCGGAACTCGGCCATCAGCTCGCCCAGCGACCGTCCGTCTGCCGAGAGCAGCTCCAAGATCAGCAGCGCCGGGATCGTCCCCGAGTCGGCGCACCAGAAGTCGCGAAAGTAGTAGTGGCCCGAGACCTCGCCGCCGAAGACCGCATCCTCCTCGCGCATCCTGCGCTTGAAGAAGGCGTGGCCGACGCGGGAGAGATCCGAGCGGCCGCCCTCGGCGGCGACGAGGTCCGGGACTGCGCGGCTGGAGCGGGGGTCGTAGAGGATCGTCGCGCCGGGACTCTTGGCGAGGGCGGCGCGGGCGAGCAGGGCGCAGATGAAGTCGCCGTCGCAGAACTCGCCGCTGCCGTCGATGAAGAAGCAGCGGTCGGCGTCGCCGTCCCAGGCGATGCCGAGGTCGGCGCCGCTGGCCCGCACCCGGTTGACGATCAGCTTGCGGTTCTCCGGCAGCAGCGGGTTCGGTTCGTGGTCGGGGAACTCGCCGTCGGGCTGGAAGTACATCTCCTCGAGCCCGAGCCCGAGCTTGGTCAGGATCGGGCCGACCATCGGCCCCGACATGCCGTTGCCGCCGTCGACCACGACCTTCATCGGCTTCACCTTGGCGGGGTCGATGAAAGAGAGGGCGCTGGCCCGGTACTCGTCCCAGATGTCGACCTCCTCGAAGGAGCCGCCGCCGGGGGCGGGGCCGAGCCCGGCCTCGATCTCCTTGCGGACATCCCCGATCCCGGCTTCGCCGGAGAGGGGGAGGGCGCCCTCGCGGACCAGCTTCACCCCGGTGTAGGCCTTGGGATTGTGCGATGCCGTGACCATCGCGCCGCCGTCCAGCTGCCGCGAGCCGACCAGGTGATAGAGCATCTCGGTGGCGACCATGCCGGCGTCGAGCACGGTCGCGCCCTCGAAGATCAGGCCGTCGCGCAGCTCCGCCCCCATCGCGGGCGCGGTCAGGCGCATGTCGCGGCCGAGGCCGACGCGCAGCTCGGCGGGCCGCTTGCCGCGCAGCCGCGCCAGGACGCGGGCGAAGGCACGGCCGATCGCATGCGCGGTCGTCTCGTCCATCTCCTCGCCGTAGAGGCCGCGGATGTCGTAGGCCTTGAAGATCTCTGGATTCACAGCGTCAAAAGGCCCCCTTCAGCGCCGCATAGCTTTGCTCCAGCGTCTGCGGCATCACTTTGGTGTCGGCGATCACCGGCATGAAGTTGGTGTCGCCGCCCCAACGCGGGACGAGGTGCATGTGGATGTGGTGCTCGACGCCGGCGCCGGCGACGCGGCCCTGGTTGAAGCCGACGTTGTATCCGTGCGGCTCGTAGACGTCCTCGAGCCGGTCCATTGCCAGCTGCGCCAAGCCCATCATCTCCTTCACCGTCTCCTCCGGCAGCTGCTGCAGCTTGCCGACGTGCTCGTAGGGGGCGACCATCAGGTGGCCGTTCGTGTACGGGAAGAGGTTGAGGATCACGAAGCAGCGCTCGCCGCGGTGGACGATCAGGTTCGCCTCGTCGTCATCCGCCGCCGGCTTGGCGCAGAAGATGCACTCCTCCTCGATGTCCTTCGACGCGTCCTTCACGTAAGCGAGGCGCCAGGGCGCCCAGATGCGGAAATTTGCCACGGGACCGATCCTATTCGGGACGTGCCGTCGCTTGACCCACCATATGGGTGGCCAGCGACGGCACGTCCGGCTACAGCCAGCCGCGCTTGCGGAAGTAGGCGACCATGCCGACCAGCATCGCGAACATCACCCCGACGATGATCCAGAACGCCTCGATGCTCCTCTGGCCGGGCACTCCCGAGTTCATCCCCCAGATCGTCCCGATCAGGGTCAGCGGCAGGACGATCACGCTGATCGAGGTGAGCACGCGGAGGATGTCGTTGAGGCGGTGGGAGATCACCGACTCGTTGGTCTCGGCAAGCGCCTCGACCACCTCCTTGTAGTTCTCGAGCATGTCCCAAATCCGCTCGTGGGCGTCGACGATGTCGTCGAAGTAGATCTCCAGGTCGAGGTCGGTCGCGAGGTAGCGCTGCTTCACCCTCTCCAGGTCGCGCAGCACCGGTCGCTGAGGGCGGATCACCTTGCGGAAGTTGATGATCTCCTGCTTGACGTTCGAGATGTCGCGCACGACCTCTTCCGAGCGTCCCTCGAAGATGTCGTCCTCGAGCGCGTCGAGCTTGTTGCCGATCTTGCGCAGCATCGGGAAGCAGTAGTCGAAGCTGTCGTCGACGAGGCGGTAGAGCAGGTAGCCGGAGCCGCGGGAGAAGAGCTGCTCGCGCAGCTCCTCCTTGGCCCGGCAGCGCTCGAAGAGATACTCGACCGGCTGCAGCGGCTGGTTCGGGATCGTCACCACGTAGCCGGGCCCGACGAAGAGGTCGAGCTCGCCGGTGCCGAGACGCCCGGCAGCGGGGTCGAAGATCGGGAAGTGCAGGACGATGAAGAGGTAGTCGTCGTAGACGTCGATCTTCGGCCTCTGATTGCGCGAGAGCACGTCCTCGAGATCGAGGGCGTGGAAATCGAAGTTGTCCTCGAGCCAGGCGCGCTCGAGGGCGCCTGGCAGTTCGATGTTGACCCAGCGCAGGCCGGAGGAATCGATCTGCTCGACGCGGGGCGCCCGCGGCTCAGCCTGGGACGCCGCGGAGATGAGCTCGTCGCGCCGGCCGACGCGTCGCAGCCTCGGCTTCGGAAGGTTCGGCATCGTTCACGCTCATCGTCTCGTCGGGCATGGCCGCACAAGGTTAGCCGTCGAACCCGGCCGGGGCCGGGCGGGAGCCCGCTGAACGAAACTTCCCCCTGGGGACCCCTGGTAGTCTTTGCCGTACATAAGCGCCACATCTAGAGGGGTGGAGGGACTGGCCCATTGAAACCCCGGCAACCGCCTCGGACCGTCAGGTTCGAGGGAGGTGCCAACTCCAGCAGGCCATGCGAAAGGCCTGGAAGATGTGGGGAACGTCCGATCGGACCTCTGCCCCACAAAAGGCGGAGGTTTTTTTGTTGGCGGTAAGCAACGAGAGGGAAAGATCGGATGGCAATTGAGAACCTGAAGTGCAAGGAGTGCGGGGCGACCTACGACCTCGGCGCCCATTTCGCCTGTGAGAACTGCTTCGGCCCGCTCGAAGTGGCCTACGACCACTCCGGCCTGGACCCGGCGGAGACGAAGCGGAAGATCCAGGCCGGCTCACAGGGAATCTGGCGCTACGCCGACTTCCTGCCCTTCGAGGGTCGTCCCGGCGACCCGCTCGAGCCCGGCCTGACGCCGCTGCTGCGCGCCGACCGGCTCGCCGAGCGACTTGGGGTCGACGCCGAGATCTGGATCAAGAACGACGCCGCCAACCCGACCCACTCCTTCAAGGACCGCGTCGTCGCCGTCGCCGTCGCCAAGGCCCAGGAGCTCGGCTTCGACACCGTCGCCTGCGCCTCGACCGGCAACCTCGCCAACGCGGTCGCCGCGCACGCCGCCGCGGCCGGGCTCCGGTCCTACGTCTTCGTCCCCGCCAATCTCGAGGAGCAGAAGCTGCTTGCCACCGGCATCTACGGCACCAGCTTGGTCGGGGTGCGCGGCAACTACGACGACGTCAACCGGCTCTGCACCCAGCTCGCCGAAACCCGGCCCTGGGCCTTCGTCAACGTCAACCTGCGCCCCTATTACGCCGAGGGCTCGAAGACGCTCGCCTACGAGACGGCAGAGCAGCTCGGCTGGCAGCTCCCCGACCGCGTCGTCTGCCCGATCGCCTCCGGCTCGCTCTTCACCAAGGTCGGCCGCGGCTTCCAGGAGTGGCTCGACATCGGCCTGGTCGAGGGCTCGCTGCCGGTCTTCAACGGTGCCCAGGCAGAGGGCTGCAGCCCAGTCGCCACCGCCTTCGCCGAAGGCTGGGACGTCTGCAAGCCGCAGCGGCCGGAGACGATCGCCAAGAGCCTGGCGATCGGCGACCCCGCCGACGGCCCCTACGCGGTCGAGCAGGCCCGCCGCACCAACGGCGCGGTCGACTCCGTGACCGACGCCGAGATCCGCGACGGGATCAGCCTGCTGGCGGAGACGACGGGAATCTTCACCGAGACCGCGGGCGGCGTCACCGTCAGCGTCCTGGCGAAGCTCGCCGAACGCGGCGACATCGGCGCCGGCGAGCGCGTCGTCGTCTACATCACCGGCGAGGGGCTGAAGACGCTCGACGCGACCCGCGATAGGTTCCGCATGCACGAGATAGACCCCGACCTCGACAGCTTCGAGTCCGAGTTCCGCCAGGAGGCAACCGTCTGATGTCAGTCATCGTGAAGATCCCGACCCAGCTGCGCGCGGCCACCGGGGGGGAGGCCGAGCTCGAGGTCGCCGGCTCGACCGTCGGCGAGGTCCTCGACGCCGTCTTCGAGGCCCACGGGACCCTGCGCGAGCGGATCACCCAGGACGGCGATCTGCGCCGCTTCGTCAACGTCTACGTCAGCGGCGAAGACATCCGCTTCCAGGAGGGCCTGGAGACGCAGATCGACGACGGGGTCGAGGTGACCATTCTGCCTGCCGTCGCCGGTGGCTGAAAAGTCTGATGGATTGCTGAACCTATAGGTGTCGAAAAGCATCAGACTTTTATGAAGCCGCCGGTTGTCATCCTCTGTGGCGGGCGGGGGACCAGGCTGCGGGAGCGGACGGAGACGATGCCGAAGGCGCTGGTGGAGATCGGTGCCAAGCCGATCCTCTGGCACGTGATCGGGATCTACGCTGCGCAGGGGTTCGAGCGCTTCCTGCTTGCCACCGGCTACCTGGGTGAGATGGTCGAGGGGTTCGTCGCAGAGGAGAGCTGGCCCGGTGGGGTCGAAGTCAAGTGCCTCGACACCGGCCTGGACACGCCGACGGGGGGGCGCATCGCGCGTCTCGCCGAGCGCCTCGACGGCGAGGCCTTCTGCGCGACCTACGCCGATGGGGTCGCCGACATCGACCTCGGCGCTCAGCTCGACTTCCACGGCGAGCACGAGTCTTTGGCCACCGTGACCGTGGTCCAGCCCCACCTGCAATGGGGGGTGGCGAAGCTTGCCGGCAACGATCGGGTCGAGGGCTTCGTCGAGAAGCCGCGCAGCGAGCACTGGATCAACGGCGGCTTCTTCTGCTTCGAGCCCGGCGCGCTCGACTACATCGGCCAGGACAGCGTGCTGGAGCGCGAGCCGCTGGAGCGGCTGGCAAGCGACGGCCAGTTGGCCGCGTTCCGCCACGAGGGCTTCTGGGACTGCATGGACACCTACAAGGACGCGGTCGTGCTCAACGATCTCTGGACCTCGGGACGATCCCCATGGCCCACGTTCTCTGCCGATTGCGCCTTTGACCCCCCTATAGCGTGGTCAAAGGCGCAATCGGCATTGCCGGAGGGGGGTTGATGACTGCTTTGGTCACGGGTGCGCACGGGTTCGTCGCCGTGCACCTGGCAAAGGCGTTGCTCGAACGGGGCGACGCGGTGCGGGTGCTCGACCGGCCCGACCCGCGCATCGCCGACGTCGGGGGAACGCGGCTGTCCGGACTCGACCTGCTCGGGCTGCGTGAAGAGGTCGAGCTGGCCGAGGGCGACCTGCGCGATGCCGATGCGGTCGGGCAGGCCGTCGCGGGCTGCGACTCCGTCTTCCACCTGGCGGCGCAGACGATCGTCGGCGTTGCCCGCGAATCGCCGCTGGAGACCCTGGAAGTCAACGTGCGCGGCGCCTGGAACGTCTTCGAGGCCTGCCGCGCACACGGCACGTCACGCGTCGTCTTCGCCTCCTCCGACAAGGCCTACGGCGTCAGCCCGGAGCTGCCCTATCGCGAGGACTTCCCGCTCCGTGCCGCCAACCCCTATGACGCCAGCAAGGCCGCGGCCGACATCATTGCTCGCAGCTATGCCACCGCCTATGGGGTGCCGCTTGCCGTGACCCGCTTCGCCAACATCTACGGCGGCGGAGACCTCAACTTCTCCCGCCTGATTCCCGAGACGGCGATCGCCGTCCTCGACGGACGGCCGCCCCGGATCCGCTCCGACGGCAGCCCCGAGCGCGACTTCCTCCACGTCGACGACGCGGTCTCCGCCTACCTCGCGATCGCCGAGGCCCTGGACGGAGGGAGCGCGAGGGGAGAGGCCTTCAATGCAGGCGGCGAGCGCCCGCACTCCGTGCGCGAGGTCGTCGACCTGATCGCAGAAGCCGCAGGCATCGGCATCGAGCCGGAATATCTCGGCGAGGGAACCCCCGACGGCGAGATCGACCGCCAGTGCGTCGACTCGGCCCGGCTCCGCGAGCTGACTGGCTGGCGGCCCGAAGTCGACCTTGTGAGCGGCCTGCAGCGGACCCTCGAATGGTACGGCGCCCATCCCGAGGCCCGGCCTGCGATAGAGGCCGTCTAGCCATGTGCGGGCGCTTCACGGTCACGGCCAAGGACGCGAAGAAGGTCGCCGACCGCTTCCAGGTCGAGCTCGAGAAGGCGCTGGAGCGAAACTCCGCCGGCAGCGCGCCGCCGCCATCGAAGGAGCGGGCCAAGAAAGCCGAAGCCGGGCTGGGGCGGTTCAACGTGGCGCCGACTCAGGAGGTCCTGACGGTGCGCTCCTCGCCGGACCCAAGCGAGGCCGCGCTGGGCGAGCGCGAGGCGCGGCTGATGCGCTGGGGCCTGGTGCCGCGCTGGGCCAAGGACCTCAAGGTCGGCTACCGGATGATCAACGCCAAGGCCGAGAACCTCACCTCCAGCCGCGCCTACTCCCCCCTGGTCGGCAAGTTCCGCCATCGCTGCTTGATCGTCGCCGATGGCTTCTACGAGTGGATGGTGGCCGAGGACCCGAAGCAGCCGCGCCAGCCCTGGCGCTTCACCGTCGACGGGGGAGAGCCGTTCGCCTTCGCCGGCATCTGCACCCGCAAGGAGTGGCAGGGGGAGGAGGATCGCGGCTTCGACGACGGCTGGCTCTACAGCTGCGCGATCGTCACCACGACGCCGAATGAGCTCGTCGCCAAGGTCCACGATCGGATGCCGGCGATCCTGTCCGGCCCGGAGGCCGAGGCAGCCTGGCTGCGCCCCGATCTAGAGCTGGAGGATGCGGTGGCGATGTGCGCGCCCCTTGCGGCCGGGCGCATGGACAGCGCCCCGGTCAACCCGAAGCTGAACAAGGTCGGCAAAGGCATCGAGGGCCCCGAGCTGCTCGTCGCCCCGCAGAGCGCCTGAGCTATTCGGCCAGCGGGCCGGGTTTGGCGGGAAGGGAGCCGCCGGTCTTCACGGTGGAGGCCCCGGCACTCGTGGTGAGCGTGCAGGAGATCTGCGCGGTGGGGGTGCCGGTGGTCCGCCAGATCGAGGCGAATCCCAGATCGAGCTGTCTGGCGGGACGCCCCGGCGGGAGCCCCCACTGCCACCCCTGACGCCCGATCCTGAACGGCGCCCAGGAGACGGTCACGCCGCGCTCGTCGACGAATTCGTTGAAGGCGTCGCCCAGTTCGACGATCGCCGCGTCGGTGCCGTGGGCGGTGAATTCGACCACCACCTGTTCGGGGACTTCCTGCTTGATCAAGTCTTCTTCTTCGCTGGGGCGGGGGTAGGAGCCGCGGTTGTTCGGCGTGTGGGCGACGATCGTGTGCCGTGGCGGCACGAGGACCTTGCAGTCGACGCGCCCGCCGCCGATCGGCGCTCGCTTCGAGATCGAGAGCGTGGCGGCGCTGCGGTAGAGCTGGTAGCCGCTGACGTTCTGGCCCGTGCCGCGCAGGCCGGCGTCGACGAGCTGCATGGTGCCGCCGCCTCCCGGCACGGAGGCCGGCTTGGAGCTGGGCAGTCCCTGTTCCACTTCCCATTCGAGCGAAGCCGCCCCGGCCGACTTGTCGCTGGTGCTGAGCAGCGCCGCCGCAACCGTCGCGAGCAGCCCGATCGCGATCACGATCAACGCCCCCCTGGGGGGGCGAGTCTGCCTCTCGTCAGCCATGGATCGCGACAGTATTGGAAGCGGCAGCCGATGCGCGCGCTTCCCGCCGCCAGAGAGGGCTACGGTTTAGCGCGTGGCAGATCGTGCGGAGCCGTCTCAACTGGCGGAGGTAAGCGTCAAGACAGCGGAGTTGCACGGTCGTGAGATCAGCTACTTGGGCGGCGGCCAGGGACCGGTGCTGCTGATGATCCACGGGATTGCCGTCAGCTCCGAGCACTGGCGTGGCGTGCTTGAGCCGCTGGCGCATCGCCACGCGATCGTCGCCCCCGATTTGCCCGGCCACGGCATGTCGGTGGGCGGGCCTGGCGACTACTCGCTGGGCAATCTCGCCACCGGCCTGCGAGACCTGCTGCTCTCGCTCGGCCACGAGCGCGCCACTATCGTCGGGCACTCGCTCGGTGGCGGGATCGGGATGCAGTTCGCCTACCAGTTCCCAGAGATGGTCGAGCGCCTGGTTCTGGTCTCCAGCGGCGGCCTCGGACCCGAGGTGAGCCCTGTCCTGCGAGCGGCGGCGCTGCCCGGCGCCGACCTCTTCATCGCGGCCACGGCAAGCATGGGGGAAAGGGCCGGCAGCGCCATCGGCCGTGGCCTGGCGGCGGTTGGAATGAGGCCCGGCCCCGACGTGACCGAGGTGGCGCGCGGCTACGCAGCGCTTGCCGAGCCACAGCGCCGCAAGGCCTTTCTCGCCACTCTGCGCTCCGTGGTGGGCACGAGGGGACAGCGGGTCTCGGCCTCCGATCGCCTTTACCTCGCCGAGGAGGTCCCAGTGCTGATCGTCTGGGGCGCCCGCGACCCGATCATCCCGGTGGGGCACGGCGAAGCGGCCCACCGCGCCCTCCCCGGCAGCCGGCTGGAGATCTTCGAGGGGGCCGGCCACATGCCCCAGCTCGAGCAGCCGGGCCACTTCATCGCCGTCCTCGAGCGCTTCCTCGCCGAGACGGAACCCGCCAGCTTCGACCGCGAGGAGTGGCTGGCCAGGCTCAAGACCGCCTGACCAAAGATCGCCGAACGCGCCCGACAGGATTCGAACCTGTGGCCTCCGCCTCCGGAGGGCGGCGCTCTATCCAGCTGAGCTACGGGCGCTCGGGGATCAGTCTAGCTTCGGGTGGCTGAGCCGCCCCGTCGCGTAGGCTCGCAGGCTCGCATGGATCTCTCGGCGATCTTCCTCGGCACCGGTGGATCGGTGCCCTCGGCGCGGCGCTCGACCGCGAGCGTGATGCTGGCGCGAGGCGGCAAACGGCTGATGTTCGATTGCGGCGAAGGGACGCAGCGGCAGCTGCAGCGCTCGCTCGGCCTGGCCCAGGTCGACGAGATCTACCTCACCCACTTCCACGCCGATCACATCCTCGGTCTGCCGGGGCTGCTCAAGACCTATGACCTAACCGCCCGCGAGGAGCGGCTGACGATCTACGGGCCACGCGGCCTGCGCGACCTCTTCAAGATGCTCGGCCGGCTGATCGGCCGCACCGACTACGACCTCGACCTGGTCGAAATGGACCCGGGCGACGCCATCCCCCACGACGGCGCCGAGGTGCGCGCCTTCGCCGTCGAGCACGGCGTGCGCGCCAATGGCTACGCGCTGATCGAGGAAGAGCGACCGGGTCGCTTCGACCCCGAGGCAGCCAAGCGCCTCGGGGTGCCGGAAGGCCCGGCCTTCGCCGCCCTGCAGCGTGGCGAGGAAGTCGAGGGCGATTCCGGGCAGGTGCGCCCCGACGAGGTGATGGGCGAGTTGCGCCCTGGTCGCACTGTCGCGATCACCGGCGACACCGCCCCATGCCACTCAACGGTCCAGGCTGCTGCCGACGCCGAGCTGCTGATCCACGACGCCAGCTTCTCCGAGAAGGAGGCTCAGCGAGCCGCCGACACCGGTCACTCAACCGTCGGCCAGGCTGCCGCAGTAGCCCGCGAGGCCCACGTAAAAATGCTCGCCCTCGTCCACATCTCTTCCCGCTATCACGTCGGCACAGTCCTGGAAGAGGCCCGCGATGTCTACGAGCCCACCCTGGCCCCAAGGGACTTCGACGTCATTGAAATTCCCTTTCCAGAGCGTGGAGAGCCCAAGCTGGCGCCGAACGGCGCCCGCGAGTCCCAAAACGGCTCGAACGACAAGCTTCCGCCCGAAGAGCAAGCCGAGGTTGAAGACGCCGGTGGGAGGGCCTCGGGGATGCCTCCCCCGGCACCGCGGAGTGGTTCTTGCCCCGAAGGGGCAGCTGATTAGCACCGCCGCAGGCGGTGCTTAGGCACTCCCCGAGGCCCTCCCACCGGCGTCGGCCCCCGCTGCTACTCTGAGGCCGTCCTTTAACCAGGTCCAGAGAGGCCAGGAAGGAAGCAAGTGTCAGCCAGTGAGAGAGTCGTGCTCGAACACGACGATTTGAGGCGAACGCTGCGGCGGATCGCCCACGAGATCGCCGAGAAGAACCCGGCCCCCGATGCGCTGGCGATCATCGGAATCCACACCAGAGGCGCCCTGCTCGCCCGCCGCATCCATGCCCTGCTGGCAGAGCTGACAGGCGCCGAGGCGCCGATCGGCGACCTCGACATCTCCTTCTACCGCGACGACGTCGGCGCCAAGTCGCCTGCCGCGCAGCCGGTCGTGCACGCCTCCCACATCGGTTTCGATCTGGCCGAGCGCACCGTCGTCCTGGTCGACGACGTGCTCTTCACCGGCCGCACCGCTCGCGCCGCGGTCGACGCGCTCTTCGACTACGGGCGCCCGCAGCGGGTCCAGCTTGCCGTCCTCTGCGACCGCGGTCACCGCGAGCTGCCGATCCGCCCCGACTACGTCGGCAAGAACCTGCCGACCGCCCGCGAGGAGCGGGTCAACGTGCGCCTCGAGGAGCTTGACGGCGCCGACGAGGTGACGATCTCCGAGACACAAGCCGCGGAGGTGGGCGGATGAGGCACCTGCTTTCGATCGCCCATCTCTCCAAAGCCGAGATCGAGGCGATCCTCGACCGCGCCGAGAGCTTTGCCGAGGTCGGTCGCCGCGACATCAAGAAGGTGCCGACCCTGCGCGGTCGCACCGTCGTCACGCTCTTCTACGAGTCGAGCACCCGCACCAGCTCCTCCTTCGAGCTGGCCGCGAAGCGGCTCTCCGCCGACCTCGTCTCGATCAAGGCGGCAGGCTCGTCGGTCGACAAGGGCGAGTCGCTGAAGGACACGATCGCCACCCTCTCCGCCTACGAACCGGCAGCGATCGTTTTGCGCCACCCGCACGCAGGCGCCGCGCAGCTGGTCGCGGAGTGGGCCGACGCGGCGGTCGTCAACGCCGGCGACGGCAAGCACGAGCACCCCAGTCAGGCGCTGCTCGACGTCTACACGCTGCGCCGCCGGCTCGGCTCGCTGGAGGGCAGGCGGATCTGGATCGTCGGCGATGTCCTGCATAGCCGCGTCGCCCGCTCCAACCTGATCGCCTTCAAGGCTATGGGGGCGAAGCTGACCGTCTGCGGCCCGCCGGCGCTGATCCCGCGCGGCCTGGAGCAGCTCGGCTGCGAGGTCACGCACTCGCTCGAGCGGCTCGGCGAAGCCGAGGTGGTCTACGCGCTGCGCCTGCAGCGGGAGCGGATGCAGGAGAGCTTCGTGCCCTCGATCCGCGAATACGCGGCCCATTTCCAGATCGACTCGCGCCGGCTCGGCCGCCGCCAGTTGCTGATGCACCCGGGCCCGGTCAACCGCGGCGTCGAGCTCTCCGGCGAGGTGATCGACTCGCCGCAGTCGCTGATCGCCGAGCAGGTCGCTTCCGGCCTGGTCGTGCGGATGGCGATCCTCTACGAGCTGCTGGCTGCGAGCGATGAGCAGCCTGCGCCGGCGGCAGGCAACGGGGCCGAACGCGCGACCCCGATAGGGCAGTCGGCGTGAGCGCGCCGCAGCTGGACATGCGCCCCGGAGAGGGCGCGGACCTGGTCCTGCGCGGCGCCACCGTGCTCGATCCCGTTGCCGGCATCGACGCCAAACACGATGTGGTGGTTCGCGACGGCGCGATCGCTGAGCTGGCTCAGCCGGGCGACGCCGACGCCGAGGGCCTCGAGGAGATCGACGCCGACGGCCTTCACGCCTTCCCCGCCTTCTTCGACCCCCACGTCCATCTGCGCACCCCGGGCCAGGAGCACAAGGAGGACATCGAGACCGGGACGCGCTCCGCGGCTGCCGGCGGCTTTTGCGGCGTCCTGGCGATGGCCAACACCGAGCCGCCAGTGTCCACCGCGGCCGACATCGAGGCGCTGCGGTCGGACGCCCGCTCAGCCGCCTCGGTTCGCACCGGCTTCCTCGCGACCGTCACCCGTGGGATGGAGGGGGAGGAGCTGACCGAGATGGCTGCGCTGCGCGATGCCGGCGCATTCGGCTTCAGCGATGACGGGCTGCCGATCCGCGATGCCCGGATGATGCGACGAGCCCTCCAGTACCAGCGCCTCTGCGGCGGCACGATCGCCCTGCACGAGGAGGACCCCGAGCTTTCCGGCGCCGGCGTCATGCACGAGGGGCCGGTCTCGGCCGCGCTCGGCCTCGACGGCATTCCCTCGATCTCGGAGTCGACGATGATCGCCCGAGACGCCGCGATCGCGGGCTTCGAGGGCGGCCGCATCCACGTTCAGCACCTCTCGGCCGCCGAGTCGGTCGAAGCGGTGCGGGCGGCCGAGGCAGCCGGCGTGCAGATCAGCTGCGAGGCCTCGCCGCACCACCTCTGCCTCACCGACGAGGCGGTGCGCAGCCTCGACCCGCAGCGCTTCAAGATGAACCCTCCACTGCGCTCGGAGGCGGACCGCCAGGCTCTGATCGAGGGCTTGCGCGACGGCACGATCGAGTGCATCGCCACCGACCACGCGCCACATGCGCCCGAGGAAAAGGAAGTTCCCTTCGAGGCTGCGGCGATGGGGGTGACCGGGCTGGAGACGGCCTTTGCGGCGCTGCACACCGAGCTCGTCCTCCCCGGCGCGCTCGACCTCGGCCTCTTGGTCGAGCGGCTGGCGGGCGGGGCGGAGCCCTTCGGCGTCACGCGTCCCGCTCTGAGCGCCGGGAGCGAGGCCAATATCGCCCTCTGCGACCTTGGCGCCGAGTGGACCGTCGGCGAGGATGGCTACGAGAGCCGCTCGTCGAACTCCTGGTGCGCCGGTCGCAAGCTGACCGGCCGCGTGCTGATGACCCTTGCCGGCGGCCAGGTCGCCTACCGACTGCGCAGCTTCAGCCTGGGAGTCGCCGCATGAGCCCGGTTCCGGTGCGGTTTATGTCACCCATGACCACAAAAGTCGCACCGCAATGACGCTGGGCTTCCTGCTACTCGAGGACGGCGCCCGTTTCGACGGCGTGCCCTGCGGCCACCCCGAGCCGGTGACCGGGGAGGTCGTCTTCAACACCGCGATGACCGGCTACCAGGAGTCGGTCACCGATCCTTCCTACGCGGGGCAGATCATCGTCTTCACGTACCCGCTGATCGGCAACTACGGGGTCTCCGCAGCGGCGATGGAGTCCGACCGGATCCACGCCCGGGGCGTGGTCATGCGCGACCCCAAGAACAGCGAGGACGTCGCCACCGCCGAGGGCGGCTGGCTCGACTGGCTCGCCGACTGCGGCGTGCCCGCGATCGGCGGCGTCGACACCCGCGCCGTCGTTCGCCACATCCGCGATCGCGGCGCGATGCGCGGCGGCATCTTTCCGGCCGGGACAGCCGAGGACGAGGCACGCGAGCAAGTCGCCGCCGAGCCCTCGATGGACGGTGCCGACCTCGCCCGCGCCGTCACCCCTTCCGAGCCCGTCCGCTTCGCGGGCGACGGGCCGCACGTCGTCGGCATCGACACCGGGGTCAAGCTCAACATCGTCCGCCAGCTGCGCGAGCGGGGCTGCCGGGTGACGCTGCTGCCCTGCGCCTCCTCGGCGGAGACCGTCCTTGCCGAGGACCCCGACCTCGTCTTCCTGGCCAACGGCCCCGGCGACCCGGCGGCGCTCGGCTACGTCGTCGACACGGTTCGCGACCTCGTCGGCAAGCGCCCGCTCTTCGGCATCTGCCTCGGCCACCAGCTGCTCTGTCGGGCCGTCGGCCTGGAGACCTTCAAGCTTCCCTTCGGCCACCGCGGCGCCAACCACCCGGTCAAGGAGCTGGCAAGCGGGCGGATCGACATCACCTCCCAAAACCACGGCTTCGCCGTGCGGGGGCCGGGCGGGGAGCCCCGGATCGAGAGCGACGAGCCGGTCCGCTGGGAGACCGACTTCGGCGTCGCCGAGCTCTCCCACCTCAACCTCTACGACCGCACGGTCGAGGGCCTGGTCCTGAGGGACGTCGGCGCTGCGACGGTCCAGTACCACCCGGAGGCCGGCCCGGGACCGCACGACGCCCGCCACCTCTTCGACTCGTTCCTCGATCTGGCCCATGCCTAAGCGCACCGACATCGAGAAGATCCTCCTGATCGGCTCGGGCCCGATCGTGATCGGCCAGGCGGCCGAGTTCGACTACTCGGGCGTACAGGCGTGCAAGGTGCTGCTCGAGGAGGGCTACGAGGTCGTCCTCGTCAACTCCAACCCGGCGACGATCATGACCGACCCCGAGTTCGCCACCTCCACCTACATCGAGCCGCTGCTGCCCGGCCCGGTGACGCGGATCATCGAAAAGGAGCGCCCCGACGCGCTGCTGCCGACGCTGGGCGGCCAGACCGCCCTCAACCTGGCGATGGCGCTGCACGAGGACGGCACTCTGGAGCGCTTCGGGGTCGAGCTGATCGGCGCCGATTCCGCCGCGATCCGCCGCGCCGAGGACCGCGAGGAGTTCCGCCGCACGATGAACGAGGCGGGGCTGCGCATCCCCTGGTCGATCACGGTCGAGAGCCTCGGCGAGGTCGAGACGGCACTCTCCGAAGGCCGCATCACCCTGCCGGCGATCGTCCGCCCGGCCTTCACGATGGGTGGCCAGGGCGGCGGCGTGGGGGAGACCGAGACGGAGCTGCGCCAGGTCGTCTCCGAGGGCCTCGCCGCCAGCCCGATCAACCAGGTCCTGGTCGAGGAGTCGGTGCTCGGCTGGGGGGAGTTCGAGCTCGAGGTGATGCGCGACCGCAACGACAACGTCGTGATCATCTGCTCGATCGAGAACGTCGACCCGATGGGCGTCCACACCGGCGACTCGGTCACCGTCGCGCCCGCCCAGACCCTGACCGACCAGCTGTATCAGGAGCTGCGCGACCAGGCGATCCGCGTGATCCGCGCCGTCGGGGTCGAGACCGGCGGCTCCAACGTCCAGTTCGGGGTCAATCCCGAGGACGGCGAGATCGTCGTGATCGAGATGAACCCCCGGGTCTCGCGCTCCTCGGCGCTGGCCTCGAAGGCGACCGGCTTCCCGATCGCCAAGATGGCGGCGAAGCTGGCGGTTGGCTACGCGCTCGAGGAGATTCCCAACGACATCACGCGGGCCACGCCGGCCTCCTTCGAGCCGACGATCGACTACGTGGTGACGAAGATCCCCCGCTTCGCCTTCGAGAAGTTCCCCGGGGCCGAGGGCAGGCTCTCCACCCACATGCAGAGCGTCGGCGAGGCGATGGCGATCGGCCGCACCTTCCGCGAGTCCTTCGCCAAGGCGCTGCGCTCGCGCGAGCTCGATTCCGAGGCAGAGATCCCCGCCGACGACGGGGCGCTGCTCGAGCTCCTGGCCAAGCCCTGCCCGGAGCGCTTCGACTGGATCCTCGCCGCTTTCCGGCGCGGGATCGAGGTCGAGGCGGTGCGCGAGCGTTGCCTGGTCGACCGCTGGTTCCTGCGCGAGCTGCAAGCCCTGGCAACCGAGGGCGACGGCACCGAGGGCCTCGTCCGCGCCTACAAGTCGGTCGACACCTGCGCCGCCGAGTTCGAAGCGGCCACGCCCTACTACTACTCGGCTCATGAGCGCCCCTCCAACGGTATCGCATCCTCCGAGGTCCGCCGTGGCGAGCGCAACTCGGTCGTCATCCTCGGCGCCGGGCCGAACCGGATCGGCCAGGGGATCGAGTTTGACTACTGCTGCGTGCACGCAGCGATGACCGCGCGCAAGCTCGACCGCGACGCGGTGATGGTCAACTGCAACCCGGAGACCGTCTCCACCGACTACGACACCTCGGACCGCCTCTACTTCGAGCCGCTGACGACCGCGGACGTGCTCGCCGTCTGCGAGCAGGAGAGCCCCGAGGGCGTGATCGTCCAGTTCGGCGGCCAGACCCCGCTGAAGCTCGCTCGGGCGCTGGAGGAGGCCGGCGTGCCGCTGCTCGGCACGCCGGTCGACGCGATCGACCTGGCCGAGGACCGCGGCCGCTTCGGCGCCCTGCTGCGCCGGCTCGGGATCAAGCACCCGCCCTACGGCACCGCGCTGTCCGCCGAAGAGGCGGCGGTGATCGCCGAAGAGGTCGGCTTCCCGCTGCTGGTCCGCCCCTCCTACGTGCTCGGTGGCAGGGCGATGGAGATCTGTTACTCGACCGAGGACCTCAGCGCCTATCTCGAGGCTCACGTCAAGGCCGACCAGGAGCATCCGCTGCTGCTCGACCGCTTTCTCGAGAACGCGATCGAGGTCGACGTCGACGCGCTCGCCGACGGCAGCGACGTCCATGTCGCCGGGATCATGCAGCACGTCGAGGAGGCCGGCGTCCATTCCGGCGACTCGGCCTGTGTGCTGCCGCCGATGAGCCTCGGCGAGGAGATGCTGGCGGAGATCCGCGCGACGACCGAGCGGATCGCCCTGGAGCTCGGCGTGATCGGCCTGATCAACATCCAGTACGGCGTCGCCGGCGGCGAGCTCTACGTGATCGAGGCCAACCCGCGGGCCTCGCGCACCGTGCCCTTCGTCTCCAAGGCGACCGGCGTGCCGCTTGCCAAGCTGGCCGCGCGCTTGATGCTGGGCGAGAAGCTCGCCGACCAAGAGCTGCGCGACCCGCCCGCCGGGATGGTCAGCGTCAAGGAGGCGGTGCTGCCCTTCGCCCGCTTCGCCGGCGCCGACTCGGTCCTCGGGCCAGAGATGAAGAGCACCGGCGAGGTGATGGGGATCGCCGCCGACTTCCCGACCGCCTTCGGCAAAGCGCAGGCGGCTGCGGGCGTCTCCCTGCCGACCGATGGATCGGTCTTCATCACCGTCACCGACACCGACAAGCCCGCGGCGACGCAGATCGCGGCCCGCTTCCACGACCTCGGCTTCGAGCTGATCGCAACCGGCGGCACCGCGCAGGCGATCTCGGCGATGGGCGTGCCGGTGACCCCGATCAACAAGATCGCGGAGGGGTCGCCGCACGTCGTCGACCTGATTCAGGAGCGCCGCTGTGCGCTTGTGATCAACACCCCGACCGGCTCCGGCGCTCGCGCCGACGGCTATGAGATCCGCACCGCCGCGGTCCGCCACGGCATCCCCTGCGTGACGACGATGACCGGCGCCTCAGCCGCGGTCCGCGCAATCGCAGCCAAGGCCGAGAGGGATGGCGAGGTCCGCTCTCTACAGGAGATCCACGGCCTGGAGAGGGCAAAGCAGCCACGATGACCGCCCCCTTCGGGCGCCGCCTCTGCCAGGTAACCGAGAACCGCGCGTCGGGCGGGTACCGGCTCTTCTCGCTTCTCGACGAGGCTGGCCCCGAGCCTCGCCCGGGTCAGTTCTACATGCTGGCTGCGCAGGAGCACTGGGAGCAATCGGGCCAGCGCCCGTTCCTCCCGCGCGCCCTCTCAGTAGCCGACATCGCCCCAGCGCTGACTTCGCCTTTAGTCGCGGATAGGGCGAAGAAAAGCGAAGTCAGCGGTGTGCGCCTCGACTTTTTGATTGAGGGGATCGGGCCGGGCACCGATCGCATCTGTGAGCTCGAGCCCGGCGAGGGCGTCTGGATCAACGGGCCCCTCGGCAGCTCGTTCTCGACGCCGAAGGAGCTCTCGCAAGACGCAGCCGGCGCGATCCTGGTCGGCGGCGGCATCGGCATCGCGCCCCTGGCGCTGCTTCGCCGCAGGTTTGCGGCGGAGAACATCCCCACCCGCGTCCTGCTCGGCTTCCGCGACGAGGCTCATTCGGGCGGCCTCGACGACCTCTTCTCCTGCCGCGAGATCCGCCTCGCCAGCGACGACGGCCACATCGGCCACCACGGCTACGTCACCGACCTGCTCGCCACGATGCTCGTCGGAGGCGACGATGCCGCCAGCGCCGCTGTCTACGCCTGCGGCCCGCCCCAAATGCTCGATGCGGTGGGCGCGATGTGCACACAGGCGGGCGTTCCATGTGAGCTGGCCATGGAGTCACCGATGGCATGTGGCTACGGCGCCTGCTTCGGGTGCGCCGTCCCCAGAGGTGACGGCAGCTACCTCCGCCTGTGCGTGGACGGCCCGGTGTTGCGCGCTGGGCCGGCGGGTCCTGTCGCCGCAGGGGACCCACCACTCCCTGCGGTCGCTAAAGCGTCCTCGGGGGTGGTCCCCCCTGCGACGCCACCCACCGGCAACCGCGGATCAGAAGGACGATCGATGACCGTCGGGTTCTGCGGCATCGAGCTGGCTCACCCAATCGTCAATGCATCGGGCACCTTCGACGCGATTGCCGCCAGACGAGCCTACGGAGACGAGCTGCTGGAGAAATTTCCATTCGCCGCGTTCGTCTCGAAGACGATCACGCTGGAGCCGAGGACCGGCAACAAACCGCAGCGAATCTGGGAGACCCCGGCGGGGATGATCAACTCGATCGGGCTGCCGAACAAGGGGCTTGACCGGTTTCTGGCCGATGACCTGCCTCAGCTCGCCCAGTTGCCGGTGCCGCTGATCGTGTCTGTGATGGGCACAAGCCGCGAAGAGTTCTCGCGTCTCGTTCAGGGCGCGGGGGAGAGGGACGAGGTCGCCGCGATCGAGCTCAACGTGTCCTGCCCCAACGTTCACTCGGGGCTGATCGTCGGCGAGCAGCCGGCCGAGACCGAGATGCTGCTGGAAGCAGTGCGACCGCTGACCGAGAAGCCGCTGGTCGTGAAGCTGACGCCCAACGTCGCCAACCCGGCCGACGTCGCCGTGGCCGCCGAGCAAGGGGGGGCGGACGCGGTCTCGCTGGTCAATACGCTGAAGGCGAGCGCGGTCGACCCGGCCACTGGCCAACCTGGGATCGCCGCTGGCCATGGCGGCCTCTCGGGACCGGCGGTGCGGCCGGTCGCGATCGCTCAGGTGCGTGCGGTCGCGGCCGCCGTGTCCATCCCCATCGTCGGCATGGGGGGTGTGGCGAGCGGCGCCGATGCTCGCGAATTCATCGCGGCTGGATCGACCCTGGTCGCGGTCGGCACCGAGAATTTCCGTGACCCGCGGGCCGGCGAGCGGATTGCAGGCGAGATTGCCGGAGTGTTCGAACGAGGTTGAAACGGCGGCACCGGAGGACGATACGGCTCAACCTCGACTCGAGGTTAAGGTGAATTTCCGCAGAAATGGCTTGGATGGCTTGCGCCTGTGCGACCCGCGGCTATACTCGCCGCCCACATGCCTGTCCCAGTCAAGACTTCTGCCGCGGCCCCCGAGAGATCCCTGGACCAGCGGATGGACGCCCTCAAACGCGCCAACGACATTCGCACCGCGCGGGCGAAGCTGAAGAAGGACCTGAAAGCGGGCAAGGCCAACATCCACACGCTGTTGCTCGACCCACCCGGCTACGTGCTTACCGCGAAGGTCTTCGACATGCTGCTGGCCGTACCCAAGTACGGCCGGGTGAAGACCAACAGGATCCTCAACCAGTGCAGGATCTCCCCGTCGAAGACGATCGGCGGCCTCTCGGAGCGACAGCGAGCCGAGCTCGTATCGCAGCTCCGCAGGTAACGACCGCAGCTGCGGTCAATATCCCCGGCCGCATGGCCAAGGTCTTCGTGATAACCGGCCCCTCGGGCGTGGGAAAGGGGACGCTGATCTCCCAGCTGCTCGAGCGGGTGCCGGACCTGGAGCTGTCGATTTCGGCTACTACCCGGGAGCCGCGCGAGGGGGAGGTCGACGGGCGCGACTACCACTTTCTCACGCCAGAGGAGTTCGGCCGCAGGATCGAGGCCGAAGACTTCCTCGAGTTCGCCACCTACAGCGGCAACCGCTACGGGACGCTGCGATCCGAGGTCAGGAATCGCCTCGACGAGGGGCACTCCGTGGTGCTGGAGATCGAGGTGCAGGGGGCCCGCCAGGTGCGTGCTGCGATGCGCGAGTCGGTCCAGGTCTTCATCGCCCCGCCCGACCCCGCCTCGCTGCGACGCCGGCTCGAGTCGCGCGGGACCGACAGCCTGGAGGCGATCGATGCGAGGCTCGAGGTTGCCGAGCAGGAGCTGGCCGCCCAGGACGAGTTCGCCCACCGAATCGTCAACGGCGAGCTGGAGCGGGCCGCCGAAGAGCTGGAGGGAATCGTGCGCGCCGAGCTCGGCATACCACTAGACTCCGGAGCCGATGATCAAACCACGCGTTGACAAGCTTCTCGATCACACCGACTCGCACTACGCGGCCGTAGTCGTCGCCGCCAAGCGGGCCCGGCAGATAAACAGCTACTTCCACAACCTCGGCGAGGGCAGCTTTGGCGAGTACCCGCCGCCGATGGTCGATATCCCCGCCGACCGCAACTACCTCTCGATCGCGCTCGAAGAGGTCGCCGCCGGCAAGCTCAAATACGAGTACCGCTCGTAACCGCGCCGCCGGCGCGGCGGACCAAGGAAAGGCAATGGCCAGAATCCTGGTGGGCGTAAGCGGAGGGATCGCCGCCTACAAGGCGCTCGAGTTGACGCGCCTGGCGACAAAGGCGGGGCATGGCGTGCGCGTGCTGATGACCGAGGGCGCGACCCGCTTCGTCGGCGCAGCCTCCTTCGAGGGGATCGCCGGCGCCCCGGTGCTGATCTCGGAGTTCGACCGTGACCCGATGCGCGGCGCCTTCCCAGGCGACCCGGCGGCGCAGCACGACCCGATTGGCCATCTCGAGGTAGCCGCCAACTGCGATGCCTTCATCGTCGCGCCAGCCTCGGCGAACACTCTGGCGAAGCTGGCCGCGGGAATCGCCGACTCGATGCTGACAACCTCCTTCCTGGCCTGCGCCGCGCCGCGCCTGGTCGCCCCGGCAATGAACGACCGCATGTACGGCGACGCGGCAACCCAGGCCAACCTAGAAACCCTGCGCGAGCGCGGAATCACGGTGATCGACCCCGACGAGGGCGCCCTGGCGTCCCGTGGAGAGCAGGGCAAGGGCAGGCTTCCCGACCCAGCCCACCTTCTCGCCCTGGTCGAAGCCGAACTGCCAACCGGCCGCCGCCCCTGGGACGGCCTCAAGGTCCTCGTCACGGCAGGAGGCACCCGCGAGCCGATCGACTCGGTCCGCTACATAGGCAACCGCTCCAGCGGCCGGATGGGCATGGCCCTGGCCGCAGCCGCCGCCCGCAAGGGCGCCGACGTAACCCTGATTGCGGCAAATGTCTCCCTGCCCGCGCCCCCGGGCGTCCACCGCATAGACGTGAAGACCGGCGAGCAGCTGGCCAATGTCGCTCAGGCCGAGTTTCCCTCTGCCCACGTCCTGCTGATGGCCGCTGCTCCCGCCGATTTCCGAGCAAGCGAGATTGCAACAGGCAAGCTGACGCGTGACGACTCCGTCGACCTCCGTCTGGAGCCCACAGAGGACATCCTCGCCGGACTCACCGCCATGCGAACCGACCAGCAGACGGTCGTGGCCTTCGCCGCCGAAGCGGGCGAGAACACCGAGCGAGCAAGGGAAAAGCTTGTACGCAAGAAGGCGGACCTGATCGTCCTCAACGACATCTCGAACCCGGCGATCGGGTTCGAGAGCCAGGAAAACGCAGTGACCCTGATCGACTCAGCGAACGAGGCGGCCGTCCCGCAAGCTTCAAAGGACGCCATCGCGGACGCCATCCTCGAGAGGGTCGACCAGCTAAGAAGCAAGACAAGCTCACGGACTCGGTAGCTGGTTGAGGTCATCTCGCCCTGCAGCGACCTGTCTGCCGGGGGGTGGCACGGATTTGGGGGACCACCCCGAGGAGGCGGCGTCAGCCGCCCCCGCAGCGGGTGGTGGTTCCAAATCCGTGACAGGACCCGCCGGCCCAACGCGTTTCGCGGGCTATACTGGCCTCAAGCTTTACGTCTCACCGATGTACCCGAAGTGGGCCTGGCCCACTTTTTTTACGGCCTCAACCAATGCAAGACCTCCAAAACGACATCCAGCAACAGCTTCGCGAGCTCGACGCCGAGCTCGATCTCGTCGCGCTCGAGCAGCCCGGCAAGGAGACGCTGCGCCTCTTCATCGACCATCCCGGCGGCGTCGACCTCGCCCTCTGCAAGAAGGTCACGAAGCACCTCGGCCACCTGCGGGCCGAGTACGCGCTGGAGGTCTCCTCGCCGGGTCCCAAGTACCGCAACCACAAGGAGCAGCTCCAGTGAGCAAAGAGATCGTCGAAGCAGTCAAGGCACTGGAGCAGGAGAAGGGGATCTCTGCCGACACGCTGATGGACGCGCTCGCCGACGCGCTCCTCTCCGCCTACAAGAAGACTCCCGGCGCAGCCAAATACGCTCGCGTCGACCTCGACCACGAGACCGGCGACTTTCTCGTCTTCGAACTGATCCTGCCGCCGGAGCTGGAGGAGAAGCTGCTCGCCGAGGCCGCCGAGGCTCAAGAGTCCGAAGAGCGCGAGATCGACCCGGAAACAGGCGAGCTGCGCGAGCCCGAGGACCCCGAGCTCGACCCGGAGATGATCGCGCCCTACGAGGACCAGATCGAGACCCGCGACGTCACTCCCGACGATTTCGGCCGGATCGCCGCCCAGACCGCCAAGCAGGTGATCCTGCAGCGGATCCGCGAGGCCGAACGGATGATGATGTTCGACGAGTACCAGGACCGCGTCGGCGAGCTGATCACCGGGATCATCCAGCAGTCCGACAAGCGCTACACGCTGGTCCAGCTGCGCGAGCGGGTCGAGGCGCTGCTGCCCAAGTCCGAGCAGGTCTACAACGAGCGCTACGACCACGGGATGCGGGTCAAGGCCGTGATCACCGACGTCTCCGACTCGACCAAAGG
>DASXKW010000025.1:0-48936 GCA_036496625.1 Solirubrobacterales bacterium
GGCATCCTGATCGCGATCTACACGACCGAGTTCGCCTCGCCTCGTTTCGCCCACCCGGTGCGTTTCGTCCTCGACATTCTCAACGGCGTGCCGACGATCATCACCGGCATCTTCGTCTACGGCCTGCTGGTCGCCGGCAACCAGCAGAGCGGCTTCGCGGCCTCGGTGGCGCTGGCGATCATCATGCTGCCGATCGTCGCCCGCACCGCCCAGGAGGTGCTGACGCTGGTGCCGGGAACGCTCAAGGAGGCGGCCTACGCGCTTGGCGTGGCCCGCTGGCGGACGTTGGTTCGCGTCACCCTGCCGACCGCCTTCGGCGGCCTGATGACCGGCGCCCTGCTTGCCGTCGCCCGGGTGGCGGGGGAGACGGCGCCGCTGATCCTGCTCTCCTCGATCTTCGGGCAGGGCGTGCTCACCGAACCGTCGCAGGCGCTCGCCTCGATCCCGATCTTCATCTTCCAGTCCTCGGAGTCGCCGAGCCCCGAAGCGCACACCCAGGCATGGGCGGCGGCGCTGATCCTGATCGCCTTCGTCCTCGTCCTCAACGTCGTCGCCCGCCTCTTCTACGCCCGTTCCCGCAAGCGCATGGGAGCTTGAGCCCCGCGCGCCCGCCCGCCACCGGAGGAGTCCTAGGATGGACATCAGAGAGTCGACCCAGAGCCCAGCAATGACCGAGCCCAACCCAGAGCCGCAGGCGCGCACCGAGCAGCCGGGTCCCGCGATTTCGATTTCGGGGACGGGGGGTCACGGGCCCGCCAGGAAGGGCCGCGATGTCGGCAACGTCCAGCTCAAGAATCTCGACGCCCGCTACGGCGCCAACCACGCGGTGCGCGGCGTCAGCCTCGATTTCGAAGCCGACCGGGTCACCGCGATCATCGGGCCTTCGGGCTGCGGCAAGTCGACGATGGTCCGCTGCATCAACCGCATGCATGAGGAGATCGCCAGCGCCAGCGCCAGCGGAGAAGTGCTGCTCGACGGCCTCGACCTCTACGACAGCGCGATCGACGTCGTCGCCGTGCGCCGCGCGGTTGGGATGGTCTTCCAGAAGCCGAACCCGTTCCCGACGATGTCGGTGATCGACAACGTCACCGCCGGCCTGCGGCTGACCGGCGCCCCTCGCGGGGAGCTCGAGGATCGGGCGCGCGAGGCGCTGGTCGGAGCCGGCCTCTGGGACGAGGTGAAGGACCGGCTGAAGGCGCCCGGCGCGGGCCTCTCCGGCGGCCAGCAGCAGCGGCTCTGCATCGCCCGCGCCCTTGCGGTCGAGCCCGAGGTGCTGCTGATGGACGAGCCCTGCTCGGCGCTGGACCCGGTTGCGACGCTGAGGATCGAGGAGCTGATCGGCGAGCTGAAGCAGCGGGTGACCGTGGTGATCGTCACCCACAACATGCAGCAGGCGGCGCGGGTCGCCGATACCACCGTCTTCATGCTGAGCGGCGAGCTGGTCGAGGTCGGCGCCACCGACAAGGTCTTCACCAACCCCGACGACGATCGCACCGAGCAGTACGTGACCGGGAAGTTCGGCTGATGGCGACTGAAACGCGGACCCAATACCAGGAGGAGCTCGACCGCCTCGAGAGCAGCGCCCTCGGCGGCCTCGACCTCGTCAATGCCGCGCTGGAACGGACCCTGGAGGCGGTCGAGCACCAGGACGTCGAGCTGGCGCAGCTGGTCGTCGCCGATGACGATCGCATCGACGGCCGCTACCTGGAGGTCCATCAGAGCCTGATCACCCTGCTCGCCACCCAGTCGCCGGTGGCGACCGACCTGCGTTTGATCTCGGCCCTCCTGCATGTGCTGAAGTGCGTCGAGCGGATGGGGGATCAGTGCGTGAACGTCTGCAAGATGATCCCGCTCTCGGGGAACGAGCCGCCGTCGGACCGGGAGATGGTGAAGCTGATCCTCTCGATGGGAGCGCAGACGCGGATGCTGATCGGCCAGTCGAAGCGCGCCTTCGGCGATCGCGACATCGAACTGGCTCGCGATCTGGTCCGTCAGGACGACGTCGTCGACAACCTCAATCGCGACTGCTTCCGGCTCGCCCTGGAGATCGGCGACGACGCCGACCGCCGCGAATGGGCGATGACGATGCTGCTCGCGGCGCGGGCGATAGAGCGAATCGCCGACAACGCAGTCGATATCGGAGAGCAGGTCGCCTTCGTGGTTACCGGGCTCTTTCGTGAGTTCGAGGACGCGTCTCATCCCGAATCGGCGCCAGGGGGGTAGGCGCGGCGGGTCCTGTCACGGATTTGGCACCACCATCCCTGCGGTGCAGTCGGTGCAGTTGCTCCTCGGGATGGTCCCCCAAATCCATGCCACCCCCCGCGAGCAGCCGCTTGGCCCACGGTTGCGATCCGCTGCGTTTGCGAACATGGACGAGAAGCCCGGGATGCTCTGCGCCGCCATAGATATTGGCTCGAATACGACACGCGTGCTCGTGGCGGAGCCTGTCGATGGGCAGCTGAAGAAGGTTATGGAGCAGCGGGCGTATACCCGCATCAACAAGGCGCTGGATTCGGACGGGGCGATCGTGGCGGAGAAGGTCAACGAGGTCTGCGAGGTCGTTGCGACCCAGGTCCGGCTGGCGAAAGAGCTGGGCGCGGAGGAGATTCGGGCTGTGGCCACTGCGGCGGTGCGCGAGGCTCCGAACGGCGAGGCGGTGGCGGAGGCGATCGGCGAGGCGTCCGGCGTGCCGGTCGAGATCCTCAGCGACGAGGAGGAGGGGCGACTCTCCTTCATTGGCGCGACCAAGACGCTTGGGCATCCGGTGGCCGGCAGGGTCGGCGTCGTCGACGTCGGCGGCGGCTCGACCGAGGTGATCCTCGGCACCGTGCCCGGCGGCGCCTCGCAGGTCCTCTCCTGGCGGGTCGGCTCGGGAGCGTTGGCCGACGAGCTGATCTCCTCGGATCCTCCTTCGGCGGCCGAGATTCGCAAGGTCCGCGACCGCATCGACGACATCTTCGCCGGGGTCGAGATAGAGCACCCGGCGCAGGTGGTGGCTGTCGGCGGCAGCGCCACCTCGCTGCGCCGCCTGGTCGGGGCCGTGCTCGAGTACGAGACCCTGGAGCGCGGCGTCCGCGTCCTCTGCGGCGACCCGGCGGCCGAGGTTGCCCGCCGCTATGAGCTCGACCCCGAACGGGTCCGCATCCTTGCCACGGGGGTGCTGCTGCTGGAGAAGGTCTCCGAGCTGCTCGGCCAGCCCTTGCAGATCGGCAAGGGCGGCCTCCGCGAGGGCGTCGTCCTCGACATGCTCAACGGCAGCATCAACGGCTCGCGCGTCCGGCTTGCCGCCTAGCTTCGCGAGGTCGCTCTGCTCTAGCCTCAGTCTGTGGCAAGCGCGCGCAAGGTCGAGCTCGACTGCGAAGCGTCGTTCGCGTCGGCCGCCGCTTGCGTGGTGAAGGTTCGCGCCAAGGAGGTTTTCAAGCAGGCGGACGGGGTGCTCAACCTCGATGAAGTCGAGCGGGTCCACGACATGCGCGTGGCGACGCGTCGCCTGCGGGCAGCGCTGGAGGCCTTCGAGGGCTGCTTCCCGCGAAAGCGGCATCGCGAGGCGCTGAAGCGGGTCAAGGCTTTGGCCGATGCGCTCGGCGAGCGCCGCGACGCCGATGTCGAAATCGACCTCCTGGAAAGCCTCGACGACGAGATCGCCGGCGAGGACCGGGCGGCGCTCGCCGAGTTGATCGAAGACCTGCGTGCCCGGCGGCGGCAGGCCAACGACGACCTCGCGCCCTTCGTCGGCGCGAAGCGGCTGAAGAAGCTGCGCCGGCGCCTGGCAAAGCTCGTCAAGGCGGCGAAGGCATGAAGGCGCGCAAGGTCGACGGGCTCGACCCGCGGGCGCCGCTGCAGCCCAACGCCGCCCGCATCGTTCGCATCCGTCTCGACGAGCTGCGCAGCTTCGCGGTCGACGCGCTGGCGCTCGATGCGGGTGCGGCCCAGCACGACATGCGGATCGCCGCGAAGCGCCTGCGCTACGCGCTGGAGATCGTCGGCCCCTGCATCGGCGAGGAGGCCAAGACGGCTCGCGATGCCGCCAAGCAGCTGCAGTCAGTCCTCGGCGATCTGCACGACTGCAACCTGATGCTGTCGCGCGACGAGGGCATCGAGTCCCTCACGGCGCTCTTGCGCGCCCGCCGCAAGAGCCTCTTCCGCAGCTTCGTCGAGCTCTGGCAAGCCGAAGCGAGCAAAGGCATCTGGGCCGCACTCGATCAAGCCTTGCAGTGAGTGCTCCCTTGGGTGCCTATATGGCGCCAAAGGGAGCAGCGCTCTTGCCGGTCACCGAATGTTCACAGGGGGTTTCCCGGGCGTTTACATGTTTTCCCTGCTCATCGCGAACTCTGGAGGTGACTAGATCGACTAGAGAGGGAGACGCCGATGACTTCCCGTGCAGATATGCACTGCCATTCCACCGCCTCGCAGCTCTCGCGGCTCGGGGTCCAGCGCTCACTTGGCCTTCCAGAGTGCGCTACGCCACCCGAGGAGGCCTACGAGCTGGCCAAGCGGCGGGGAATGGACTTCGTCACGATCACCGATCACGACACGATCGACGGTTGCCTCGAGCTGGCCGACCGTCGCGACTGCTTCGTCTCCGAGGAGCTGACCGCACGCTTCGCCGGCGAGCCCCAGGCGGTTCACGTCCTCTGTTACGGGATCACTCCCGGAGACCACGAGTGGCTGCAGGCACACGCCGGCGACGTCGAGGCCTGCGCCGCATACCTTTACGACAACGAGATCGCCTGCGCTCTCGCGCACCCGTTCTACAACGTCGACGCGCCGCTGAGCCCCCGGCACCGGCGCCGTCTTGCCGAGCTCTTCCCGATCTGGGAGGCGCGCAACGGATCGCGGGCCGCCGAGCTGAACATGCCCGCCGCCATCTACGCCGAGACCCACGGCGGCACCGGCATCGGCGGCTCCGACGATCACGCCGGCGTGGACATCGGCCGCACCTTCACCGCCACGCCCGCGGCCGCCACGCCGGAAGAGTTTCTGGGGCGCCTGCGCGCTGGCGAAGCCGAGGCCGGCGGTGAGCAGGGCAGCGCCGCCAAGTGGGCGCACACGGCGATGGCGCTGGCGACGCGCGCGCTGGCACTCGACGGGAAGGGGGGCGACTGCGCGGCTCTGGACCCGTCCATCGTGCTGAAGATCGCCCAGCGGGCGATCAGCGAGGGCGCTGCGCGCGAGGGCAAGGTCGCGGCCGACATCGGGCCCGACGATGCTCGCGCCCTGCTCGAGGCCTGGCTGCGCTCGATCGAGCTCGATCTGCGCGGGCGCGACCTGCTCGACTACCTGCAGGCCGACGGCTTCTCCCACGCCGACCTCTATCGCCGCGCCCGCCGCATCCACGAGCGGCGCCTGCGCGGCGCGGTCGCCCAGGGTTCGGCCGCGGCGGCGAAGGGCGATTTCGGCGCGGCCCTCAGCGGTATCTTCGATGCCCTCGTCCCGGCAGTTCCCTATGCGCCCGCAACCGCTTTCCTTGGCGCCGAGAAGGCCAAGCTCGCCACTCGCCCCGGCGAGCGGCCGCGGGTCGCTCTGATCGCCGACGGGATCGGCGCCAAGCACGGCGTCACCGCAACGATCGAGAAGATCCGTGAGCTGGGGGTGCCCGGCTTCGAGGTCGAGGTGGTCGGCACCGACGCAGGCGTCGACAGGAGGCTGCCGGCAGCGGCGGAGCTGGAGGTTCCCTTCTACGCCGGGATGAGCCTCGGCGTTCCGGGTTTGCCCGACCTGGTCGAGACCCTTGCCGAGGGCCGCTACGACGCCGTCCACGTCACCGCGCCGGGGCCCGCCGGTGTTGCCGCGACCTTGCTCAACCGCATCGCCGGCACGTCGCTGATCGGCAGCTACCACACCGAGTTGGCCAGCTATGCCGGCTTGCGCAGCGGCGACGGCGGCGTCGAGTCGATGGCCCAGATGGCGCTGGGAGCTTTCTACGGCGCCCCCTCGCTGGTGCTATCTCCCAGCCCGTCGGCGGACCGCTCGCTGCTTGCGCTAGGCGTTGACCCGGAGCGGCTGGGACGTTGGGAGCGCGGCGTCGACGTCTCCCGCTTCGACCCCGGCAAGGCCGCCCGCGATGCCTATCCCGGCGAGGTCAAGGTCCTCTACGCGGGCCGGCTGACCCGCGAGAAGGGCGTCGACCTGCTCGCTGAGAGCTTCATGCGCGCCCGGGCCGCCGATCCGAGGCTGCACCTGCTGCTCGCCGGCGGCGGCCCTGAGGAGGGCGAGCTGCGGGCCCGGGTCGGCGAAGCCGCGACCTTCCTCGGCTGGCTCGAGGGAGAGGCGTTGGCGCGGGCCTACGCGAGCTCCGACATCTTCCTCTTCTGCTCGACCACCGATACCTACGGCCAGGTCGTGCTCGAGGCCGGCGCCAGTGGCCTGCCGGTCGTCGCCGTCGCCGAGGGCGGTCCTGCATCGCTGGTCGAGAACCGCCACACGGGGATGCTCTGCCGGCCCGACGCCGACCACATCGCCGGCACGGTCCTGCAGCTTGCCGCCTCGCCGCTGCTGCGCCGGCGCCTTGGCGCCTCCGCCGCGCGCGCGGCCCGCGGCCGCTCTTGGGAGCGGGCGCTCGAGCAGCTCGCCGGCGGTTACCGCCGCGCCCTCGATGCCGCTCCCGCGGTCGCCGGGCAATTGCCCGCCCGCGCCGCCTGAGCCGGCCGGGACGGCGGCGATGCGCCAGTACGATGGCCTGATCGACGATCCCGCTCTCTATTTCAACCGCGAGCTCTCCTGGCTCGACTTCAACCAGCGGGTGCTGGAACTGGCCGAGGACCCTGATGTTCCGCTTCTGGAGCAGGTCCGCTTCTGCGCGATCTACGCCTCCAACCTCGACGAGTTCTTCATGGTCCGCGTCGCCGGTCTCTTCGATCAGATCGACGCCGGGATCGACGCGCGAGGCCCCGACGGCCTGCCGCCGGGCGATCAGATCGACGCGATCCAGGCCAAGGTGCTGGAGCTCGACCATCGCCTGCACAGCTGCTTCAACGGCACTCTCCGCCCGGCTCTGGAGGAGCACGGGATCCGCATCGTCTCGCTCGGCGAGGCGAGCGAGGAGGAGCGGCGCGAGATCGACACCCGCTTCCACGAGCAGGTCTTCCCTGCGCTGACGCCGCTGGTGATCGGCCTCGGTCGGCCCTTCCCATATATCTCCAATCTCTCGCTCAGCCTCGGGGTGCTGCTGCGCGACCCCGAGAGCGGCACCGAGATCATCGCCCGCGTCAAGGTGCCGAAGGAGCTGCTCGGCCGCTTCCTGCCGGTGGGGAACGGGGGCAAGGCATTCGTGCCGCTGGAGGAGGCGATCGCGGCCAACCTCGATGCGCTTTTCCCCGGCACCGAAGTCGTCGAGCACGGCTACTTCCGGGTCACCCGCGACGCGGACTTCACCGTCTCCGACGAGGCCGACGACCTGCTGCAGGCGGTCCAGGACGAGATCCGCCGCCGCCGCTTCGGCGAGGTCGTGCGGCTCGAGATCGCGGCCGGGATGAACTCGAAGCTGCGCCAGCAGCTGATCGACGCGCTGCGGCTCGAGGACCGCGAGGTCTACGACGTCGACGGCCTGATCGACCTCGCCGACCTGACCGACGTCGCCGACGTTGCCGGCCATGCCGAGCTGCGCTACTCGCCCTGGACCCCGGTGACGCAGCCGCGCCTGCAGGGTGAGGACGGCGAGTCAGTCGACATGTTCGCGGCGATCCGCCAGGACGACATCCTCGTCCACCATCCGTACGACTCCTTCGCCACCTCGGTCGAGCGCTTCGTCGAGCAGGCGGTCGCCGACCCCGACGTTCTGGCGATCAAGCAGACGGTGTACCGGACCAGCGACGACTCGCCCCTCGTGCCGGGGCTGATCCGCGCCTCCGAACGGGGCAAGCAGGCGGTCTGCATGGTCGAGCTGAAGGCCCGCTTCGACGAGGAGGCCAACATCCACTGGGCCAAGTCGCTGGAGGAGTCCGGCGTCCACGTCGTCTACGGCATCCCGGGGCTGAAGACGCACGTCAAGGCGATCGTCGTCGCCCGCCGCGAGGGCGACCGGGTGCGCGAGTACGTCCACATCGGCACCGGCAACTACCACCCCAAGACCGCCCGCCTCTACACCGACTTCGGCCTCTTCACCGCCGACGAGGAGATCGGCGCCGACGTCGCCGAGATGTTCAACTTCCTGACCGGCTACGGGCGCCCGGCGGAGTACCGCAAAGTCCTCGTCTCGCCGACGACGATGCGCGACCGCATCATCGAGGAGATCGAGACGACGGTCGAGGCGCACCGCGCCGGCGAGGAGGCGCGGATCACGCTGAAGATGAACTCACTGGTCGACGCCGCCTGCATCCGGGCGCTGTATGAGGCGTCGAGCGCGGGCGTCCCGGTAGGCCTGAACGTGCGCGGCATCTGCTGCCTGCGTCCCGGCGTGCCGGGGGTCTCGGAGAATATCCGGGTGATCTCGATCGTCGGGCGCTTCCTCGAGCATTCGCGCGTCTACGCCTTCCAGCGCGGCGAGGAGACGCGCCTGCTGATCGGCTCGGCCGATCTGATGCCGCGCAACCTCGACAGCCGGGTCGAGCTGGTCACGCCAGTCGAGGCCCCGAGCCTGCGGGCCGAGCTGCTCGATGTGCTGGAGCGCTGCTTTGCAGAGAACGCCAACGCCTGGGAGCTCGATGCCGACGGCGCCTGGACCCGGATAGAGCCGGCAAACGGGCAGTGGCGCAGCGTCCAGGAGGAGCTGCGCGAGCGTCACGCCGCACGCGCCGCCGAGCAGCTCGCGGCGACCGCCGGCTGACCTGGTCCGCGCCCGCTCCGATCAATAGGATTGCTGCGCCGTGCGCCTCTCCCTGTTGCCTCGCGATCGCACCTTCTTCGACCTCTTCATCGAGGCGGGGCAGAACACGCTGGCGGCCTCGCGGCTGCTCGACCAGATGATGGGCTCCTGGCCCGACGACAGCGGCCTCTCGCGGGAGATCCTCAAGGCCGAGCAGGAGGGGGACCGGATCACCCACGACATCGTCAAGCGCCTCAACACGACCTTCGTCACCCCGATCGACCGCGAGGACATCTACGGGCTCGCGACCCAGATGGACGACATCGTCGACTACACCGAGGAGGCGGCGGACTTCCTCGGTCTCTACAAGATCGAGGCGCCGATGTCCCAGGCGCAGGACTTGACAAAAGTGCTGGTTGGGGCCTGCGAGCAGCTTGCCGAGGGTCTCGAGCACCTGCCCGCGTTCAAGGACCTCGACAAGTACTGGATCGAAATCCACCGGCTGGAGAACGAGGGCGATCGGATCTCTCGCGACGCCGTCGCTTCGCTGTTCTCCAACGGGATCGACCCGATGGTCGTGATCCGCTGGAAGGACATGTTCGCCGTGCTCGAGAACGCGATCGACGCGACCGAGACCGCCGCCCAGATAATCGAGGGCATAGTCATCAAGAACTCGTGACGGGCCTCAGACGTCCCCATACGGCGTCCTCGGTCGCTCGCGTGCGGAGCACGCCACGCTCCCTGCGTCCTTGTCTGGGGACGTCTGAGGCCCGTCACGCCCTTCTAGGGTGGGTGGGTAATTAGTCGTGAGTTCCGATGTGATTTTGGTGATCGTCGTCGGCACCGCGCTTGCCTTCGACTTCACCAACGGGTTTCACGACACCGCCAACGTCGTCGCGACCTCGATCTCGACGGGGGCCGCGCGCCCTTCGGTGGCAATCGGGATCGCCTCGCTGCTCAACTTCGCCGGCGCCTTCATCTCGATCTCAGTCGCCGCGACTGTCGCCAATGACGTCGTCAACTCGGCCGTGATCACCCCGACGATCGTCTTCGCCGGGTTGATCGGGGCGATCGCCTGGAACCTGATCACCTGGTCCTTCGGCCTGCCCTCGAGCTCCTCGCACGCGCTGATCGGCGGCGTCGTCGGCTCGGCCGTCGCGGCGGCGGGCTTCGACGCCGTGCTGGCTGACGGTCTGGTCGGCAAGGTCCTGATTCCAGCCGTGATCGCGCCGATCCTCGCTTTTGCCGTTGCCGGTCTCGCGATTGGGATGGTCTACCGGGTCGTCGGCCGACAGCGGCCGGGCATGGTGACGCGCGGCTTCCGCTACGGGCAGATCATCTCGGGCGGCTTGCTGGCCCTGGCTCATGGCACGAACGACGCCCAGAAGACGATGGGCGTGATCACCCTGGCCCTGGTCGCCAACGGCACTCTCGGCGCCAACGCCGACCCGCCGCTCTGGGTGATCGTCTCCTCCGCCACCGCGATCGCCCTCGGCACCTACAGCGGCGGCTGGCGGATCATCCGCACGACCGGCACCCGGATCATCAAGATGGACGCGGCGCAGGGCTTCTCGGCGCAGGGAGCGGGCGCGGCTGTGATCCTCGCCTCGACCCACTTCGGCTTCCCGCTTTCGACCACGCACGTGATCAACGGCGGCGTGATGGGTTCGGGTGCCGCCAAGCGGGTCTCGGCGGTGCGCTGGGGCGTCGCCGGCAATATCGTCACCGCTTGGCTGCTGACGCTGCCCGCGGCGGCGGCGATCGGCGCTCTTGCCTACGGCGCCACGTCGATCTTCGGCAGCGGCGCTTTGGGGCCGGTGCTCGTGTCGCTGATGTCGCTCTCGCTGATCTTCGCCGTCTTCGCCCGGCGCTTGCGACGGGGCGCTCCGGTGCCTGCCGGCTGAGCCATGGCCGTCGTGGTCGAGACCAAGCAGCTGCTGGAGACCATCGCCGCATCGTTGATCGCCGGCGTCGGAGTGACGGTTGTCTTCTCCGTCGCAATTTGGGGCATTGCCCGCTTCGCCGATCTGAGTCGCAACGAGCGGCCGATGGCGGCGAGTGCGGCGGCAGCGCTGGCCGGAATGGCAGCGCTGGCCACGCTGGCGGCCGTCGCCTTTGGCATCGTGATCATGTCTCGCAAGTAGCCGACCGCCGTCCGGCGCGTAGAATTTTTCCCGTGCGCACTCTGCGCGATGTCGCGATCATCATGGCTCTGGCGCTGTTCGTCGCCTTTGCGCCCTCCGGCGGCAACTTCGCCGAAGCGATCCTGACCGCGATCACGATGGGCTTCCTCGCCGCGATTGCCTGGATGCTGTTCGTTCTCGGGCGCCAGAACCAGCTCACGCTGGCGACGCTGAGCGACGCCCGCCGGGCGATCCTCTATTCGGCGCTGGGAGTGATCGCGCTGCTGGTTGCCGGCAGCGACGAGCTCTTCTCCAGCGGCGGCGGCACCCTGGTCTGGATCATCCTGCTCGGCGCCTCGGTGGCGGCGATCTGGCGGATCTGGATCGACGCCAACACCTACTGAGCGAGAGGCGTGACCGATTCGCGCGCTTGAGCGCACCACGCGCGCGCTCGAGGCTGCGACGGTCGCGACGTGCCGCCACGGATCGTCAGCAGCGCAGGCCACAGGGAGGAAGGGACCGCCTCGGTCGAGCTGATCGCGGTGATCCCCTTCCTGCTGCTGGCGGTCCTGGTGGCGGCACAGATCGGCCTCGCCGGACAGGCGCTCTGGTCGGCCGGAGTGGCCGCCCGGGCGGGCGCCCGGGCGGCGCTGGTCGGAGGCGATGCGACGGCGGCAGCGCGGCGGGCATTGCCGCCGTCGCTGCGCGCCGGGGCGCGGGTCGACGATTCGGGCGCTGTCTCCGTGCAAGTTGCGATCCCGCGCCTGCTGCCGGGAATGCCGCGACTGATGGTCGGGGCGAAGACAGGGCTGGGCGATGGGTAGGGAGGACGGGCAGGCCACGGTGGAGCTCGCTGCCGCCATCCCGCTGCTGCTGCTCGCGGGCGCGCTTGCCCTGCAGCTTCTCGCCGCCGGCTATGCCCTGACCCTGGCCGATGGCGCCGCCGAGGCCGGGGCGCTGGCGCTCGCGGCGGGACGGCCGGCCAAGAGCGCCGCCCGCGAAGCGCTTCCGAGCTGGGCCGAAGACGGAGTCGATGTCGCGGTGAACGAGGGAGAGGTGACGGTGCGGCTGATCCCGCCCTCGCCTTTCGCGGCAGTGGCGGATCGTCTCGTCGTCACCAGCACGGCCTTTGCCAGGACGGCCAGACGATGAGCGAGCGGGTGATTCTGGCGGCCGCAGTCGGTGGGGCGGGCGGTCCGAAGGCCGCGGCGGCGGCGCTCGCCTGCGCCGGATCGGAGCCGGACCGCCCCGGTCTCCTGATCGATGTCGGCGGGCGGGCGCCGCGGCCGACCCTCGTCGCCTCGACAGGCGCCCGCAAGCTCGAGGAGCGGCTTGCCGTGCACCTGCCGCAGCTACGAGCCGCCTCGCGCGGGCAGACCTGTCATCTCGCCGTTCCGGACGACCCGGCGGCGTTCGCGTCGGTGCGCGCGGCGCTGCCACTCGCACGCGACTCGGTCGCCGTGATCCATCTGCCGCCAGCCCGGCTTCAGGAGGCGCTCGCCGAGGCCGGCATCCGGCCCTCCGGCGCGATGCTCTGCGCCGACCTCGACAAGGATCGCGCCCTCACAGCGCTCGCGGTCCACGAGCTGGTCGACCATGGCCTGCGCACGAAGGTCTTGAAGCGCCCGCTTGCCTGGGTTCCCGCTCGCCGTGCCCTGTTCGGCGTCATGCCCCCCACCGCCCCGGGCGGCTTGTCCCCGTATCTGATCAAGGCCCTCTTGCAAAGCGAAAATGGATTGGAGCACCGGTGCTACGATGATCCCGATGACGAAGAAGCTGACCCAACGCGAACTCCGCAACAACAGCGGCGAGATCATGCGGGCCCTGGACGACGGCGAGGACTTCATCGTCACCCGCAACGGAAGGCCGGTCGGTGAGCTGCGCCCGTACAGGCCTCGTCAGCTCATTCCCCGGGATGTCTTTCTTGCCGCCTTCGAGGGAGCTCCGCAGGTCGACTACGAGAAGTTCCGCGAAGACATCGACGCTTACGCCGATCAAGATCCTACGCCCCGTGGCTGAGGCCCCGCGGAGGCGGGGGCTGATCGATACATCCGTGGTGATCGGCATCGACGAAGTCGATCCGGCCCTGCTTCCAGCGCAGATCTCGATCTCATCTCTGACATTGGCGGAGCTGACAGCAGGCCCACATGCTGTCTCCGACGAGATGGAGCGGGCGCGGCGCCAGCATCGTCTCCAGCGCTTTGAGACCGGCGTCGAAGCCGTGGCGTTCGACTCCGCCTGCGCGCGAGCCTACGGCCCGGTCTATACGGCGGTTGTGTCCAGAGGCGGAAAGGCGCGGGGCTCCCGAGCCGTTGACCTGATGATTGCCGCGACGGCGTTGGCGCATGACTTCATCCTCTGCACGCTGAACGCCAAGGATCTCCATGGGCTCGAGGGCTTGATAGAGATCGTCGACGTCAGCGCCTGAGCCACGGCCTCCTCCCGGCGGGCCGCCGCGCTTCGCATTCCGCCAGAATCGCCGCATGCTGACCGTCGCAGTCACCGGCCCAACCGGGGAGATCGGCAGGGCCTTCATCTCCGCCCTGGAGCGAGCGCCTGAAGTCGACCGGGTGATCGGGATGGCGCGACGGCCCTTCGACCTCGCCGGCCACGGCTGGGAGAAGACCGAGTACCGGCGCGGCGACGTGCTCGATCGGGACGCTGTGGACGAGCTGGTCGAGGATGCCGATGTGGTCGTCCACCTTGCCTTCGCGATCGTCGCCGGCGGAAGCGAGAGTCGCGAGGTCAACCTGACGGGCTCCCGCAACGTCTTCGAGGCTGCCGCGGCGGCCGGCGCGAAGCGGCTTGTCTACACCTCCTCGGTCGCCGCCTACGGCTTCCACCGCGGCATGCCCGACCTGCTCGACGAGGAGGAGCCGATCCGCGGCACCTCGCGCCACCCCTACTCGGCCCACAAGGCCGAGGTCGAGGCAGAGCTGGCAGAGGCATTGGAGGAGTCGGGCACGGAGACCTATGTCTTCCGCCCCTGCATCGTCGCCGGCCCGGAAGCGACGCTGCTGCTCGACCTGATCCCGCTGCTCGCGATCGGCCAGCGAATCCCGGGCCCGCTGCGCTGGGCGCTGGGCAAGGTGCCCGAGCTGCGGCCCGTCCTGCCGGACCCCGGCGTGCCCTTCCAGCTCGTCCACCACGACGACGTCGCCGCTGCCCTCTGCGCCGCGGTCCTCGGTCACGGCGACCCGGGCGTTTACAACCTCGCCGGGCCGGGGCAGCTGACGATCACCGACCTGGCCCACGCCTTGGGATGGCACGCGGTCCCGGCTCCGCACCTCGCGGTCGGCGTAGCTGCCGAGGCGGTGGCGCTGATGCCCTTCCTGCCCGACGAGGCGGCCTGGATCGAGGCGGTCCGCCGCCCGGTGCTGATGGACACCGCCCGCGCTCGCCGCAAGCTGCACTGGATGCCCCACTACGACGCTCGCGAGACGCTGAAGCAGACGATCGAGGCCGTGAGGTCGCGATGATGCAGCCGGCCGGCGTTCTCCGTAGCATCTGTTTGCCTTAACAACCTTGGAGCAAAAGGGGTGGTCATGAAGAAGCTGATCGGGGCGCTCATCGTGCTCGCATTGCTGGCGCCGGCCGCGCCGGCCGCAGCGACGGCTCATTTCGTCAAGGTCGAACCGACAGTCGTGGAGCCCGGCCACGTCGTCCGCGTATATGGCTCGGTCGGCGGCGGCGGATGCGCCGTGGGCAGCTCAGCGACCCTGATCTCCACCGCGTTCAAAGGCGCGACCAAAGAAGAATTCGCCGGGGTGCCGGCCGTCAACGCCAGGGTGCGCAAAGGCTTCAAGTTCTCGGTCAAAGTCACGCTCAGCAAAGGCCTCAAACCTGGCAAATACGAAATCGGCGGCCGCTGCGGCGGCGGCAATTTCGGTTCAGCGAAATTGCGCGTGACGCACAAATAGCCGAGCAGATCTGAGCGCTGGGCCTAGTACGGGTAGGGGTTTTCCGGTGCCGGCTGTGGCTGCGGGGCCGGTTCGGCCTTCGGCTGCGGGGCCGCCGCTGCGTGCCAGGTGCCGACGTCCTTGATCCCCTCGCCGTTGGCTTCGCCTGCCTTGGAGTCGCCGCCGAAGCGGTAGAGCGGGCGACCCTTGTAGGTGACCTGCGTGCCGCCTTCGGGCCTGGCGATCGTGCCGAGTTTCACCGGGCCGGTCGGCTTGACGCCGGCCGGCACCATCAGCGGATGCCAGACCGAGAGGCACGAGCCGGTGCAGATGAACTTGCCGTTCTTCTCGACGCTGAGGCTGTAGAGGGTGTGGCCCTTGGTGGTGGTGAGGACCGTCTTGCCGAGCGTGGCGTTTTCAGCCTCGCCGACTACGCGTTTGCTGGCACCGTGTCGAGCCGCGGCGCCGGCGGTGAAGACCGCGGCCGCCAGGGCGAGCGCCATGAGCGTCAGGCCGGCGGCTCGGATCAGGGCGCTGGGCGGGCGAAACGCGGTGGGTTGCGGCATCGGTGCCTCCTCGGCTCAGTTGGCGGTCGTCCGGTCTACGGCCCGGATCGCGAAAAGGTTCGGTTTCAGAGTAGGCACTGAGTCGCGCGCTTGAGCGCGCCACGGGCGCGCCGCAGCCCGGCAGGGTGCCTGCCATGGGGGCGAGGAGCGAAAACGGGCAGGCGCTGCCGCTGGCGTTGGGCGGAGCTTTCGCGCTTATCGCTGCGGCGCTGGCCCTGGTCGCGATTGCCGGCGCGGTGACAGGCAAGGGAAGGGCGCAGCGGGCGGCCGATCTCGCCGCGATCTCGGCGGCGCGCTCGATGCGGGACGACCTGCCGCGCCTGCTCTCACCGCCGACCCTGCCGAACGGGCGGCCAAACCCGCGTCACCTCGAGAAGGCCGGCTATCTGGCGCGGGCAAGGGCGGCGGCCATGGATGCCGCGTTGGCGAACGGCGTCGATCCAAGCCACCTGCGCCTCGCCTTTCCCGACAGTGATTCGTTCTCTCCGGTCCGGGCCAAGGCAATCGTGGTCGGCGATCTCGAAGTGGGCCACGGACGCACGCATGCGGAAGCCTCAGCGATCGCCGAAGCCGGCGCGCCCTCGACGGCTTCCGGGGAAATGCCGGCAACCGCGACCGGCGGTGGCTACAGCGGGCCGCTCGCTTACCGGCAGGGAGAGGGCATGCGACCCGACGTCGCCGCTGCCTTCGATCGGATGGCCGCTGCCGCGAGCGGCGCCGGCATCGCGCTCATCGTCAATTCTGCCTTCCGCTCCGACGCCGAACAGGCGGCCCTGTTCGCGGCTCATCCCGACCCGAAGTGGGTGGCGCCGCCGGGGCAATCCCTTCATCGCTGCGCCACCGAGCTGGACCTCGGACCCGAAACCGCCTACGGCTGGTTGGCGGCGAACGCGGACCGTTTCGGCTTCGTCCAGCGCTACAGCTGGGAGGCTTGGCATTTCGGCTTCGTCGCCGGTCCGCCGCCATGCTCTGAGGCGGGAAATTCGGTCGGGGCCGGTGGGGGGGACGGAGCCGTCTCGGGCTCGGTCGGCCTGCCTGCGTTTGTTCCCGGCCGCTTTCGCGCACCGCTGCTGCGGGCAGCCGCCCACTGGAACGTCTCCGCGGCTCTGCTCGCTGCCCAACTGATGGCGGAGTCCAACTTCAACCCCTTCGCGACTTCTCCCGCCGGCGCTGAGGGCATAGCCCAGTTCATCCCATCCACCGCGGCCGCCTACGGCCTTGCCGACCCCTTCGATCCGGTTGCGGCGATGGATGCCCAGGCTCACCTGATGTCCGACTTGATCCGCCAGTTCGGTTCCCCCCAGCTTGCGCTCGCCGCCTATAACGCCGGTCCTTCTCCGGTAGAAGCGTGTCATTGCGTGCCGGCAATCCCCGAGACCTCCGCCTACGTCAGCCGCATCCTCGCTTTGCTCGGCGGGGCAGGCGTGCTCACAGCCCCGGCCTTCGAAGTGCGGTTGGTGGCATGACCGTCGGTGGGCAAGAGGGCCGCACGGTGGAGTTGGTTCCGACAACGCTTCGTGCATCTATACACCCTAGGGTGTATCATGATTCCATGACGCGGACGAACATCGAGATCGATGCCCTGCTGGTCGATCGTGCGATGCGTCTCTACCGGTTGCGCAGCAAGCGGGAGGCCGTCGACCTGGCCCTGCGCCGGCTCGTCGGCGAGCCGATGAGCCGCGAGGAGGCACTTGCGACGGAGGGAACCGGCTGGGCCGGCGACCTCGCCGAGATTCGTTCGCGCGAAGAGATCTCTGAGCCGTGATCCTCGTCGACAGCTCCGCCTGGGTGGAGTTTCTGTGCGCCACCGGCAGCCCGGCCCATTTGCGGTTGCGCTCGGCGTTGCAGAAGCAGACCGAGCTGGCAAGCACCGATGTGATCGTGATGGAGATCCTCGCCGGCGCCCGCGATGAGGCCGACCGTGATCGGCTGCGGCGTCTGCTCTACGGCTTGGAGTTCCTTGCAGTGGATGGGCCTGACGATTACGAGCGCGCCGCCGACCTGTACCGGCTGTGTCGCAGCGGTGGCGAGACGCCGCGCAAGCTGACCGACTGTCTGATCGCCGCAGTTGCCATCCGCAGCGATGCGGAGTTGCTCTGCGCGGACGCTGACTTCCTCGCCATCGCCCGCCATGCGCCGCTGCGGCTTGCCGCGGAGTAGCGAGCGCGCTGCCGCATCGGTAGGGCCGGAGCGGGTATCCACTAGTGGGATGTCCATGCGACGCCTATCCATCTGCGCAACTGGCGCGGCGATCCTGCTGATGGCCGTCCTGCCCGCAGGGCAGGCAGTGGGAGCTGAAAGCCCTGGCCCGAGCTGCGCGGAAGGCCCGGAAAGGGTCGGGCGGACGATCGTGGGGACCGCGTGTGGCGATGTCATCGTCGCGCCGCCTGGGGTGGCGGTGGTCCGGGGAGGAGGGGGCGACGACACGATCGTTCCGGCGCCTATCTCCGGGAGCGCGTCGTGCCCGGAAGGCTGTCATCTCGGCATCGGCAGCCAGACCTTCGAAGGCGGCCCTGGCAACGACATCGTCTATGGCGAGCGTGGCAACGATCGCCTCTTCGGCGGCGAAGGCAACGATCAGCTCTTCGGCGGCATCGGCGATGACCTGCTGGAGGGAGGGCCCGGCAACGACCGGCTCTCGGGCGGCTTCGGCGCCGACTCGATCGACGGTGAAGGCGGCAGCGACTACGTCCGCGGCGACGCCACCCTCGACCGGATCTTCGACACCGGCACCGGCGGCAACGACACGCTCAGCTACTCGACCGGCGTCACGCCGGGATTCTTCGATAACCACAGCTTCGATCCAGCCGCCTCCAAAGGCCTTCCGCCCCTCAACGGCGAACGCGGCGTCTACCTCGATCTTTCCGGGACCGTTGGCGACAACGGCATCGCCCCGTTCGGCGGCGGGGTCGACGAAGTCGAAGCGGGGGCCTTCGAGACGGTGATCGGCACAGCGTTCTCCGACTACATCGTCGGCTCGGAAGCCGGCGAGACGATCTACGGCGGCGGCGGAGGCGACGCGATCCTCGGCAATGGAGGCAACGACACGCTCCACGGCGGCGCCGATGGCGATCACCTCGACGGCGGCGCCGGCGCCAACACAGTCGACGGCGGGCCGGGCAGCGACCACTGCGAAGGCGCGAGCACCGAAACGAGCTGCGAGTCGGGGGTGAACAAAGGCGGCGTGGTCCTCCGCGACCCGAGCAAGATCGTCGCCGGTCTGATGGCCCCGGAATATGCCGATTACGCTCAGCTCTACCTCGCCGGCAGCAATGCGACCGACAAGGTCACGGCCTCCTATGCGCCCGGTCCTCCCGCCGGCGTCACCTTCCAGCTCGGCTCCGGTTCGGCCCCGTTCGATGCGAGCGTCTCGGCAAGCGCCGGCTGCGAACCGCCATCGGGCAATGCGGTCGTCTGCCCGCTGGCCAAGCCGCTCGACTCGATCGTTCTCGCCGGCCTCGGGGGCGATGACACCCTCGCCGCCAGCGGTTTCCCAGCTTCGGTCGGGGTGATCGTCGCCGGCGGCGAGGGCAGCGACTCGCTCACCGGGGGCGAAGAAAGCGAAGACGTTCTCGCCGACGGTCCGGATACGAATGGACCGGGCAATGACACCCTGACGGCGCTTGGCGGCGACGACGCTTTGCTCAACAACGGCGGTGCTGACCATCTCCTTGGCGGGCCGGGCAACGACCTCTTCCTCTCCAACTCGATCTGCGATGGCGATGTGCTGAGCGGCGGCGCGGGAAGCGAACGCGACAACGCGTCCTGGGCGAAGTTCGATTCCGGCATCGAGGCGCGGATCGATCCCGGCGACGCGGGCGAACCGGGCGCCGGCGGGGCGCCGGAATGCCCGGGTGGCACCCTCGACAAGCTCGAAGGGATCGAGGACCTGGAGGGGACCGCCTCGGGCGACGTCCTGTACGGCGGGCCCGGCCCGAACCAGCTGCTCGGCTGGGAAGGCCCCGACGCCTACTTCAGCGGCGCCGGAAGCGACGTGATCCTCGCCAACTCCGGTGACTACGATCCGACGATCGATTGCGGTGCCGATGAAGACAAGGCGCTGATCGACCATCCCGAATTCGGCGACGTCGCCTCGCCGGACTGCGAGACTGTGCAGGAGGCCGACCGCAACAGCTTCCGGTTCGAAACGCTGTTGCCGCCACCGCCACCGCCACCCACGGCTGAGCCGCCCAGCGAACCGAGTCCAGTCAAGACCGGCAGTGGGCACAAGCCCGCTCCGCACCCTCGCCCGCCGGGCGCCTGCCTTGCCGGCTCCAAGCCGGGTGTCCTGCGCTGCGCAGTGCGTCCTCGAAATCTTCGCTTCGGGGGGCTGGGTCGCGTCAATCTCATCCGATGGAGGCATTGGGGCGCCCCCCGCGCGAACGGTTTCGGACGCCTCACGATCACCTCGAGCTGCTGTGGCGCCGACGCCAGTGGCCCGGCCAGGGTCCGGGCGGGAGGGATCGAGTCGTGCGGCTCGCGGCGCTGGTACACCCGTCTCAGCGTCACCTACGGCCGTGGCTACCGAAAGCCATTCGTTCGCCGCCTGCTCAGCGCGACCCCCTGCGGCTAGACTGCCGGCCGATGGCAAGCGTTGACGTTCAGGGCGTCGAGGGAATGCAGTCGCTGCTTGGGCAGGAGATCGGCCCGAGCGAGTGGCGCACCGTCACCCAGGCGGACATCGACGCCTTCGCGGCCCTCTCGGGCGACGACCAGTGGATCCACGTCGACGTCGAGCGGGCCAAGTCCGAGAGCCCCTTCGGCACGACGATCGCCCACGGCAACCTGACCCTCTCCCTCGTCGATGGCTTCCGCAAGGAGCTGATCTCCTCGACCGGCTTCGCCCTCGGCGTCAACTACGGCTGGAACAAGATCCGCTTCCCCGCCCCGGTCCCGGTGGATGCCCGTGTCCGCGGCCGCGCCGAGGTCGTCTCGATCGACGAGAAGGGCGGCGGCTGGCACGAGGTAGTCACCCGCTTCACCCTCGAGGTCGAGGGCAACGAGAAGCCGTGCTTCGTGGGCGATAGCGTCACCCGCGTCATGGCGCCGGCTGACGCTTAGGCTGCGACGTTTCGCCAGCTGGAACGAAGTGCTCCCGCTTGGAGGAGAGGCGCGGTCGCCCGGATGCCGATCGTCTCGATCTCGCTCGCAATAGTCTTCTCGGGGTGACGGGGCCACGCCTCACCGAGGCTTCATACATCGTGCTGGGGTTGCTCGATCTGAACGAGCCGGCGACGCCGTACGACCTCAAACGGTTCGCCGAGACAAGCGTCTTCCGGGTCTGGCCGCTGCCCGACTCCCAGATCTACAGCGAGTGCGCGCGGCTGACCGAGGTCGGCTTGCTCGACGAAAGCCGCGAGGAGAGCGGGCGCCGCCGCCGCTTCTACAAGCTGACCGCGCGAGGCCGCCGTGCTCTGGAGGGGTGGCGGGGCGAGCCCACCGATCGCACATACGAGGGTCGCAACCTGGCTGCGCTGAAGCTCTTCCTCGGCACCGACCCGGTTGCCCTGGCGGAGGCGCAGCTGCCGGTGCACCGGCAGCTGCTGCGCGAGTTGGAAGCTAGCGTCTCGTATCCCGCGCTGCCCGATGGCATCCGACTGACCACGGAGCTCGGGATCAACCAAGAGCGCGCCCTGATTCGCTTCTGGTCGCGCATCGTCGCCCAAGAGCGATAGAAGAACCAGGGTGTTTGACAAAACCGGTGGCGGAGCCTACCCTTTCTGATAGCCCAAATTGGATCATGCAGATCAGACACTGCAAATCGATGTATCAGGAGGGGCGGAATGAGGAGAGCTCGACGGACAAAGGCGCTGGCGGCAGTAGCCGCATTCGCGGTCCTCGCGACAGGGAGCGCCTACGGGCTGACGCTGCGGGCCGGCAACCTCGTCGTCCAGGGCGATGGCGGGTTCGCCCCAAGGGCGCTTCCCCAGGACCATGACGCGCCGATCGAACTCTTCGGGCACGGCCGGATCCACACTCTCGACGGCACACGGCCCTCGCCGCTGCGCAAAGGGGTGATCGAACTGGACAAGCATGGCCATGCGGAGACCCGTGGCCTGGAAAAATGCACGATGCGCAAACTGATCGCGACCACCACCAAGCAGGCGCGCAAGGCGTGTCCGGGGGCGATCGTCGGCACCGGGTACGGCACCGCCCTGATCGAACTTCCCGAACAGCGGCCGATCGAAGCCTCGTCCGCGATCACCATCTTCAACGCGCCGGAGAAAGACGGAAACCCGACCGGGATCGGTCACGCCTATCTGAACTATCCGGTGCCGACCACCTACCTGGTCGAAGCCGAGCTGGAAAAAGTGCATCACGGTCGCTATGGCTACCGGGTGGAAGTCGATTTCCCCAAGATCGCCAACGGCTACGGCTCGCCGATCTCGGGCCGGATCAGGATCGACAAAAAATGGATTTACAAGGGCATGCGACTCAGCGTCGCAAACGCCCGCTGCGCGGACGGGCGCCTGCAGGCGAGGATCGAGCTCACGTTCGAAGACGGCACCTTCCTTCGGGGCAGCGCCTTCAAGCTCTGCAAGATCCTCCACTGACTGCCTTCGCTCTGCCGCCAGCGGGAAGCAACCCGCTCCCGCTGGCGGACGACACCGCTCTCCGAGCTATTTGACGGTAAGCGTGCCTTCCATGCCGGCTTCGCGATGGCCGGGGACGGTGCAGTAGTAGGTGTAGGTGCCCGGTTTCAGGTTGACCGTGGTCGAGTCTTCGCCGTTGGCGATCAGTTCGGTTGCGCCGACTTCTTTGCCGCTGGAGTCTTCGATTGCGACATCGTGAGTCAGTTCCTGGGGGTTGTTGAAGTCGATCGTCACTTCTCCGGCCTTGGCCGTGGCCGTCTTCGTCGTGTAGGCGAGTTCGCCGCCCGGGTCGGCTTCGATTTTGACGACCGAGCCTGCGCCGCCGCTTTCTTCCTTGGCTCCGCCGGAGGCGCCGCCGCTGGTCGATTCGCCACCGCCGCTCGTCGCCGTCGTGGTGGAGCTCGATTCGTTGCTGCTGCTACCGCAGGCTACGAGGGCGACCGATGCCAGGGCTAGTGCGAGAAGCGCCGCGACCTTCTTCATGACCGGGAATCCTTTCCTAGGGAAGAGATGCTGAGCAGACTGTAGCTGCATACGAGCGAGCGGAAGGCGCGGTTCAGCGCCCCTTGAACTCGGGGGTGCCGCCGGCGAAGAAGGCCTCGACGCCGTTGCGCAGATCCTCGGTGGCCATGCTGTCGGCGATCCCGTGCCGCTCCAGCTGCAGGTGCTGGGTGAGGTTGTTCTCGATGCTCTGGCCGCAGAGCAGCTTCGCCATCCGCACGTAGTGGGGGGCCTTCGCCGCCAGCTTCTCGGCCTTCTCCCGCGCCCGCTCGATCAGCTCGCCGGGGGGGACGACCTCGGCGACGAGCTTCTCCGCGAGGGCATCTTGGGCGCTCATGTTGGGGTCGTCGAGGAGGATCTCCAGCGCCCGGCTCGGGCCGACTACGCGGGGCAGGAAGTAGGTCATGCCGCCGTCGGGGGAGGCGCCGATGCGGCCGTAGGCGCAGGCGAAGAAGGCGGCTTCGGAGGCGATCCGGGTGTCGCAGGCGAGCGCCAGCGAGAAGCCGGCGCCGGCCGCCGGGCCGTTGACCGCGCAGATCACCGGGTAGGGGATCCGGCGCAGGTCGACGATCGCCGCGTGCAGCGCCTCGGCGCCGCGGCGCACCTCGGAGGGCAGGTCGATCTCCCCGTCGGAGACGCCGCGCTGGAACCAGTTGACGTCGCCGCCGGCGCAGAAGGCCTTGCCGGCGCCGGTGACGATCAGCGCCCGCAGCGGCGCCCGGTCGGCCAGCCAGGAGAAGGCGACGGTCATCTCGCCGATCATCTCCGGGCTCATCGCATTGAAGGCGTCCGGCCGGTCGAGGGTGAGGGTGCCCAACTGGGCGCCGTCGATCTCGATCTTCAGGGTGTTGAGCTCGGGCGGGCTGCTGGTCAGGGGCTCGGTCTGCGTGGTCATCGCGCTCTCTCCGTGTTCTGCGTGAAGTTGGCCGGGTGGCCAGGAGCCTACCCTTTGGTCTGTGGCAGGCGAAGGCGACAACGGCGGTCTCTCGCGCGCGGAACGGATAGCTCAGCAGCGCCGCGAGCTGCCCGACTCCCCCGGCGTCTACCTCTTCCACGCCGCCGACGGCGAGATCCTCTACGTCGGCAAGGCCCGCTCGGTCCGCAAGCGGATCGCCTCGCACTTCTCCAGCGGCGATTCGCGGCTGACCTCTCGCGTCGACCGGATCGAGTGCCTGGTCACCTCGACCGAGGCCGAGGCGCTGCTGGCCGAGCAGAGCTTCATCAAGCGCCATCGGCCGCGCTTCAACATCCGCCTGCGCGACGACAAGTCCTACCCCTATGTCTGCGTCAGCCTCGACGAGGACTACCCGCGCGTCTACTTCACCCGCGAGAAGCACCGTCCCGGCCGGGCCTACTTCGGCCCCTTTTCCAGCGCCAAGCGGGTGCGCGAGACGCTCGACCTGCTCGGCAAGCTGTTCCAGTTCCGCACCTGCGAGGGGGCAGAGCCCGGCCGCCGCTCCGGCAGCCCCTGCCTCGACTACTTCATCAAGCGCTGCGGGGCGCCATGCGTCGGCTACGTCACTCGCGAGGAGTACCGCCACAACATCGACGCGATCGTCGACTTCCTCTCCGGCCGCTACCGCCAGGTCGAGGCCGACGAGCAGGCGACGATGGAGACGGCAGCGGAGGCGCGCGAGTTCGAGCGCGCCGCCCTGCACCGCGACCGGCTGAAGGCGATCCAGTCGCTTTTCGAGCGCCAGCGCGTCGCCGGCGGCTCGGTCGGCACCGCCGACCTGATCGGCGTCGCCGCCGAGGGGGCCGACGCCAACGCCCAGGTCTTCCAGGTCCGCGACGGCATCCTCGCCGAGCGCCAGAGCTTCTACCTCGACAACCAGGCCGAACGCGACCTGGCCGAGGTGGCCGAGGAGTTCGTCGGCCAGTATTACTCGGCCTCGCCGGCGGTGCCGCGCACGATCGTCGTCGGCCCCTACCTGCGCGACCGGGTCGAGCTGCTCGAGGCGGCGCTGGGCGAGCGCCGCGGCAGCGCCGTCGAGGTGCGGGTGGCCGAGCGCGGCGACAAGCGGCGCCTGCGCGAGCTGGCCGAGCGCAACGCCCGCCTCGCGCTCGATCAGGATCGCCTGCGCCGCGAGCACCGCCGCCAGCGCCGGGTCGAGTCGCTAGCCGACCTGCGCGAGGCGCTCGCCATGCAGGAGCTGCCGGTGCGGATCGAGGGCTTCGACATCTCCAACCTCGGCGGCGAGCACACCGTCGCCTCGATGGTCGTGTTCGAGGGGGGCGCGACCAAGAAGGCCGACTACAGGCGCTTCCGGGTGCGGGGCGAGCGATCGCTCGGCCCCGATGACTTTGCCTCGATGGAAGAGGTCCTGGGCCGGCGCACGAACCGCTACCTCGAACAGGTCGACCTCTCTCCGCACGACGGCAAACGCGACGAGAGCTTCGCCTCGCTGCCCTCGCTGATCATGATCGACGGCGGCAAGGGGCAGCTTTCGGCGGCGATGCGGGTGCTGCACCCCTTCGTCGAGCGCGGCGTCACCGTGATCGGCCTCGCCAAGCGAGAGGAGGAGGTCTACGTCCCCGGCCGCTCGGCCCCGATCGACCTGCCCGCCTCCTCGGAGGCCTCGAAGCTGTTGCAGCGGGTGCGCGACGAGGCCCACCGTTTCGCGATCGAGCACCATCGCGGCCGCCGCGACCGGGCGATGACCGGCTCCGTGCTCGACGAGCTGAAGGGCATCGGGCCGGTGCGCAAGCGGGCGCTGCTCCAGCACTTCGGCTCTCCAGAGCGGTTCGTCGCCGCCAGCCGCGAGGAACTCGAAATGGTGCCCGGCGTGCCTGGCAAGGTAGCCCGTGAGATCCACGAGCAACTCAACAGGACTGGCTAGGACTGGCCGATGGCAAGCACGGGAAGGGCCAAGAGGCTGAAGGCTCATCGCGACGGCGATGCGCCCGCCCGCGAGGTGACCCTGGTCGTGATCACCGGCCACTCCGGCGCCGGCAAGTCGGAAGCGATCGCCGCCTTCGAGGACGGGGGCTACTTCTGCGTCGACAACCTGCCGCCGCGGATGATCGACAGCCTCGGCGAGCTCTTCCGCCACGAGGGCAGCGGGGTCGAGTGCGCCGCGGTCGTCTCCGACGTGCGCGGCGGCGACTACTTCGATGACCTGCTGGCGGTGCTCGACGACCTCGATGCCGACGGGCTGAAACCGACCGTGCTCTTTCTCGAGGCCGATGAGGAGACCCTGGTCGACCGCTACAAGGAGACCCGCCGCCGCCACCCGCTGGCGCCGGAAGGGCGGATCGTCGACGGGATCCGCGCCGAGCGAGAGCTGCTGGCGCCGCTGCGCGAGCGCGCCGACATGGTGATGGACACCAGCGACCTGACCGGCGGCATGCTGCGCCGGCGGATCGCCGAGGAAATGCTGGATGGCCACGAGGGCGGCAAGATGGCGCTGACCCTGCTCACCTTCGGCTTCAAGAACGGCCCGCCGCGCGACGCCGACCTCACCCTCGACGTGCGCTTCCTGCCCAACCCGCACTACGTCGACGACCTGCGCCCGCTGACCGGCATGGACGAGCGGGTGCGCGAGCACGTCGAGGCCGGGACCCAGGCGGGGGAGTTCTATGGCAGGCTCCTGCCGCTGCTCGAGTTCCTCGTCCCGGCCTACGTCACCGAGGGCAAGAGCCACCTGACTATTGCGGTCGGCTGCACCGGCGGTCGCCACCGCTCGATCACCGTGGCGGACCGCATCCGCCGCGAGCTCGAGACGCGCGACGACGTCATCGTCCACGTCAAGCACCGCGACGCAGACCTCGACTGAACCGCCGTCGACGGGCCTGAGGTACGACCATAAGGCGTATCTCGGCCCCGTCGGCCCTAGAATCGCCCGCGCCTTGCCCGATCCCGTCATCTCCATCCGCGGCCTGCGTAAGAGCTATGGCGATTTCGAGGCGGTGCGCGGCATCGACCTCGAGGTGCAGGCGGGCGAGGTCTTCGCCTTCCTCGGCCCCAACGGCGCCGGCAAGACGACCACGGTTGAGATCCTCGAGGGCTACCGCAGGCGCAGCGGCGGGGAGGTCTCTGTGCTCGGCGAGGACCCCCAACACGCCGATCGCGCCTGGCGCGAGCGGATCGGCATCGTCCTGCAGAGCAGCAGGCTCGACCCGTACCTGACCGTGCGCGAGTCGCTCGGCCTCTACGCCGGCTACTACAGCGCGCCGCGGCCGGTCGACGAGGTGATCGAGCTGGTCGGCCTGAGCGGCAAGGCCGACGCCCGCGCCCGCGGCCTCTCCGGCGGCCAGCAGCGCCGGCTCGACGTCGGCATGGCGCTCGTCGGCGACCCCGAGCTGCTCTTCCTCGACGAGCCGACCACCGGCTTCGACCCCTCGGCGCGGCGCCAGGCATGGGAGACGATCGCCGGCCTGCGCGACCTCGGCAAGACCGTCTTCCTCACCACCCATTACATGGACGAGGCACAGCGCCTCGCCGACCGGGTGACGATCCTCTCGCGCGGGCGGGTGGTGGCGAGCGGCACGCCGGAGGACCTCGGCGATCGCGAGAGCCTGCCGACGACGATCAGCTACCGCCTCGGCGGCGACGAGGTCTCGGTCGAGACGACCACGCCGGTGGCCGACCTTCACGAGCTGACCGGCCGGGCGGTCGAGCAGGGCCTGGAGCTCGAGGGGCTGGAAGTGACGCGCCCGAACCTCGAGGACGTCTACCTCTCGCTGACCGCAGAGGACGAGCAATGAGCTTCCGGTGCGATTTATGCCACCAATGCGCACATAACCCGCAGCGGAAGGAGTGGGAACGGTGAGCGGCTTGGCGCTCTTCGCGCACCAGTTTCGCTACGACCAGAAGGCCTTCTGGCGCAACCCGGCGTCGGTCTTCTTCACGGTGATGTTCCCGGTCGTCCTGTTGCTGATCTTCGCCACCGTCTTCGGCGGCCAGACGGTCGACGTCCGGGGCGGGATCAAGACCACCGCCTACTACGTGCCGGCGATCATCACCCTGGCGGTGATCTCGGCGACGATGCAGTCGCTGGCGATGTCGCTGGTGATCGCCCGCGAGGACGGCCGGCTGAAGCGCGGCCGAGGCACGCCGATGCCCGCCTGGGTCTTCATCGCCGGCCGGGTCGGCAACTCCGCCGTGGTGGCGCTGCTGATGCTGGCGCTGCTCGCCGTGATCGGCCGCATCCTCTACGGCGTTTCGATCCCCTGGGGCCAGATGCCCGCGATCGTCGTCACCCTGCTGGTCGGCGCAGCGGCCTTCTGCTGCCTCGGCATCGCCCTCACCGCGGCGATCCCCTCCCAGGACGCGGCGGCGCCGATCGTCAACGCGCTGCTGCTGCCGCTCTACTTCCTCTCCGGCGTCTTCATCCCCGACGACCAGCTGCCCAGCGGCGTCATCCACTTCGCCGACATCTTCCCGATCCGCCATTTCTTCGAGGCCTTCTTCGACGTCTACGACCCCGGCGGCGCCGGCGGCGGCCTGCAGTGGGGCAACCTGGCGATCGTCGCGATCTGGGGCGTGGCCGGCCTGCTGCTCTCGATCCGCTTCTTTCGCTGGACCCCGCGCGGCGGCTGATCCGCCCGCCCCTATAGCCTCCCAAGTCGAATGCTGCATCACGTTCTACTGGAGGTCTCAGACCTTGAGCGGAGCGCGTCGTTCTACGACTCGCTGCTCGCGCCCCTTGGCTGGCGGCGCCACTTCGAGGAGGACGAAACGATCGGCTGGGGCATCGCCAAACCGGTCTTTTTCATCGCCTCCCATCACGAGCCCAAGGCCGGCTTCGGCCTGCTCAGCTTCTCCGGGCTCGGGATCGTCGCGGTCAAGGCTGCCTGGGAAGGCGGCATGAACGCCGGCGGCACCAAGGTGTCCGAGCCGGGCGAGCGCCGCTCCTACGGCTCCGGCTCCTACTCGGCTTTCGTCAAGGATCCCGACGGGTATGAGATAGAGATCACGATCGGGACCGACTAGCCGGATGCAATGGCCGTCCGGCGGCGTTGCTCCATAACATCGGCACATCTCCCCAAATAACTCCAGGAGGGTTGACTCAATGGCTGTGAAGGTCGGCATCAACGGTTTCGGGCGGATCGGGCGCAATGTCTTCCGGGCGGCGCAGGCTGCCGAAGCCGACCTCGAGTTCGTCGCTGTCAACGACCTGACCGATCCGGAGACGCTCGCCCACCTGCTCAAGTACGACTCGATCCTGGGGCGCTTCCCGGGAGAGGTCGCCATTGACGGCGATTCGATCTCCGTCGACGGGACCGCGATCAGGGTGCTCTCCGAGCGCGACCCGGCGGCACTGCCCTGGGGCGACCTCGGCGTCGACGTGGTGATCGAGTCGACCGGCTTCTTCACTGCCCGCGACGATGCCGCCAAGCACCTTGCCGCCGGCGCCAAGAAGGTGATCATCTCGGCCCCGGCCAAGGATCCCGACGTGACCGTCGCGCTCGGCGTCAACTTCGACAGCGATTACGACAAGGACAGGCACGAGATCATCTCCAATGCCTCCTGCACGACCAACTGCCTGGCGCCGCTGGCCAAGGTGCTGAACGACTCGTTCGGGATCGAGCACGGTCTGATGACGACGATCCACGCCTACACCGCCGACCAGCGCCTGCAGGACATGCCGCACAAGGACCTGCGCCGGGCGCGCGCGGCGGCGATCAACCTGATCCCGACCACGACCGGGGCCGCCAAGGCGGTCGGGCTCGTGCTGCCCACGCTGAACGGCAAGCTGAACGGTCTCTCGGTGCGGGCGCCGGTGGTGACGGGCTCGGTCGTCGATCTCGTCTTCACTCCCTCCAGCCCGACCGACGTCGATGCCGTCAACGCTGCGGTCAAGGCGGCGGCAGAGGGCCCGCTGAAGGGAATCCTCAGCTACACCGAGGACGAGATCGTCTCCACCGACGTCGTCGGCGACCCGCACTCCTCGATCTTCGATGCCGGTCAGACGATGGCGATCGGCGACGGCAAGATGATCAAGGCGGTCTCCTGGTACGACAACGAGTGGGGCTACTCCAACCGCTGCGTCGAGCTGGCCGGCAAGGTCCTCTGATCCGGGCCTCCTCGGAGCAGTGAGCTTCTCCAAGGCAAGCGTTCGCGACGCCGAGGTCGAGGGCAGGCGGGCCCTGGTCCGGGTCGATTTCAACGTCCCGCTCGACGGTTGCCGGGTCAGCGACGACACCCGCATCCGCGCGGCGCTGCCGACGATCGCGCTGCTGCGTGAGCGCGGCGCCGCCTTGGTCCTCGTTTCGCACCTCGGTCGTCCAAAAGGCAAAGTCGACCCGGCGCTCTCGCTGCGGCCAGTCGGCGAACGGCTCGCCAAGCTGATCGGGACCGAGGTCAAGCAGGCGCCCGCCGTGGTCGGCGAGGAAGTCGAGGCGATGGCCGGCGATCTCGCGCCGGGCGAAGTGATGCTGCTGGAGAACGTCCGCTACGAGCCGGGCGAGACCGAGAACGACCCGGCGCTCGCCGCGGGCCTTGCGAAGCTGGCCGACGTCTACGTCAACGACGCCTTCGGCGCCGCGCACCGCGCCCACGCCAGCACCGCCGGCGTCGCCGCCCTGCTGCCCGGCTTTGCGGGGCTGCTGCTCGAGCGCGAGGTGAGCGAGCTGACGCGGGTGGTCGATTCTCCGAAGCGCCCGCTGGTCGTCGTCCTCGGCGGCGCCAAGGTCACCGACAAGGTCGGCGTGATCGACCGCTTCCTCGAGCTCGCTGACGAGATCCTGATCGGCGGCGCGATGTGCTTCAGCTTCTTCCGCGCGCAGGGGATCGCGACAGGCGATTCGCTGGTCGAGGAGGAGGGGGTGAAGCTGGCGGCAGAGGCGCTGGAGCGGGCCGAGTCCTCCCAGTGCAAGCTGCGACTTCCCGTCGACCTGGTCCTGGGCGAGTGCTTCGCCGCCGACGCCGAGCCGCGCGAGAGCGACGGGGTGGAGGTCCCGGACGGTTGGATGGGGCTCGACGTCGGACCGCGGACCGCGCGCGCCTACGCCGAGGCGATCGGCTCGGCCGGCACCGTGCTCTGGAACGGCCCGATGGGCGCCTTTGAGCTGGCGCCGTTTGCGGCCGGCACACGCGCTGTCGCCGAGGCCGTCGCGGAAGCGCCGGGGACGACCGTGATCGGCGGCGGCGATTCGGTCGCCGCGCTGCAGCAGTTCGGGCTCGGTGACAAAGTGGATTGGCTCTCGACCGGAGGAGGAGCATCGTTGGAGCTGCTGGAGGGAAAGAGGTTGCCCGGAGTTGAGGCCCTGCGCGATGTCTGAGCGAACGCCCTACATCGCCGCCAACTGGAAGATGCACAAGACGGTCGCCGAGGCGGGCCAGTTCGTCGACGCGCTCTTGCCGCAGATCGCGGCGACGCAGAGCGACGTGGTGATCTGCCCGCCCTTCACGGCGTTGAGCGCTGTGGTCGAGCGTCGGTACGGGACCGCGGTGAAGGTCGCCGCGCAGAACATGCACGAGGAGGACTCGGGCGGCTTCACCGGCGAGGTTTCGGCGCCGATGTTGGTCGAGCTCGACGTCGAGGCCGTCGTCCTCGGCCACTCCGAGCGTCGCCAGCTCTTCGGCGAGACCGACGAGGCGCTGGCGCGCAAGGTGCCGGCTGCCCTCGCCGCCGGCCTCGAGCCGATCCTCTGCGTTGGCGAGACCGAGGAAGCGCGCGACGCCGAGCAGACCGAGGCGGTGCTGGAGCGCCAGCTGCGGGCGGACCTGGCCGACGTCGAGGGCACCGAGCTGAGCGATGTGGTGATCGCCTACGAGCCGATCTGGGCGATCGGCACCGGCCGCACCGCGACGCCCGAGCAGGCGCAGGAGACGATCGCCTTCATCCGCGACCTGCTGCGCGAGCGGGGCGCCGTCGCCGACGAGGTGCGGATCCTCTACGGCGGCTCGGTCAAGCCCGGCAACGCCGCCGAGCTGATGGCGCAGCCCGACATCGACGGGGCGCTGGTCGGGGGCGCAAGCCTCGATGCAAGCGACTTCGCCGCGATCGTCAAGGCGGCCGGTTGATGGCGGCCCCAGATCACCCCCATACGGCGTCCTCAGTCGGCCAAGTAGCGCTGCTGTTCGGCCTCCCTGCGTCCTTGTCTGGCGGCGCCTGGGCCTCGTCATGACCAGCCCGGTTCCCGCGCTCGCCCTGGTCATCCTCGACGGCTGGGGACTGGCCGAGCCCGGGCCCGGCAACGCGATCTCGCTCGCTCAGACGCCGGTCTTCGACCGCCTTTGGGACGGCTTCCCGCACACTCGGCTCTCGGCCCAGGGCCGCGACGTCGGCCTTCCCGACGGCCAGATGGGCAACTCCGAGGTCGGCCATCTCAACCTCGGCGCCGGGGCGATCGTCAAGCAGGACCTGGCAAGGATCGACGACGCGATCGCCGACGGCAGCTTCTTCGAAAACGAGGCGCTGCTCGCCGCCTGCGAGAGCGCGCGCCGCAGCCCGCGCGGGCGCCTGCACCTGCTCGGCCTGGTCTCCGACGGCGGCGTGCACTCCGGCTGGGAGCACATCGAGGCGACGATCGAGCTGGCCTCGCAGGAGGGCGTCCCCGACGTCGTCTTTCATGCCTTCACCGACGGCCGCGACACGCTTCCGCATGGCGGCCGCGGTTACCTGCACGAGCTCGAGCGCTGGCTGCGCCAGGCGGGCCGCGTCGCCACCGTCAGCGGCCGCTACTACGCGATGGACCGCGACACTCGCTGGGAGCGGGTCAAGCTCGCCTACGACGCGATCGTCCACGCCCGCGGCCTGCGCGCCGCGAGCTCGGCGGAGGCGATCGAGTCGTCGTACGAGCGCGAGGAGACCGACGAGTTCGTCAGGCCGACCGTAATCGGCGACTACGACGGCTTCGCCGAGGGGGACGTTGCCTTCTTCATCAACTTTCGCCCCGACCGGGCGCGCGAGCTGACCCGCGCCCTTGCCGATCCCCACTTCGACGAGTTCTCCCGGACCGGGGGGCCGGTCGTCGAGCTGACCACGATGACCTCGTACCGCAAGGGCTGGCCCTACCCCGTCGCCTTTCCCGAGGCGCGGCCGAAGACGACCCTGGCGGGGACGATCTCCGCGGCCGGCGGGCGCCAGCTGCACGTCGCCGAGACCGAGAAGTACGCCCACGTCACCTACTTCTTCAACGGTGGCCGCGAGCAGGAGTGGGAGGGGGAGGAGCGCCACCTGGTCGACTCGCCGCGTGACGTGCCGACCTACGATCAAAAGCCCGAGATGAGCGCCCGCGCAGCCGCCGACGCCTTTCTCGGCCACTGGGCGAAGGACGACTACCGCTTCGGCATCATCAACTTCGCCAACCCCGACATGGTCGGCCACACCGGCGTGATCCCTGCCGCCGTGGCGGCGGTCGAGGAGGTCGACGGCTGCCTCGGCGAGGTGATCGAGGCGGTGACTGCGAAGGGAGGCGTCTGCATCGTCACCGCAGACCACGGCAATTGCGATCACATGCTGGAGCCCGACGGCTCGCCCAACACCGCGCACTCGCTCAACCCGGTGCCGCTGATCGTCACGGTCGAGGGTTTGGCATTGCGCGACCGCGGCATCCTTGCCGACGTCGCCCCGACGGTCCTGGAACTGCTGGGAATCGAGCAACCCGAGGCAATGACGGGTCGCTCACTGATAGCGAATCCGATCGATTGCTGAGTTCGCCACACCATAGTGTGGTTAAGTCAGCAAACGTCTGATGAGGGTCGATCACCGCAGGCTTCGATTTGAAATTGAGGCATGGGACGGGTCAGCGAGAGCGGGAGTGCTGCAGACGGCGCATGGGCCAGTTCAGACGCCCGCGTTCATTCCGCTGGCCACGAAAGGGACCGTGCGCGGGTTGGAGTCTCGCGAGGTAGCTGATTTGGGCTACGAAATGGTGTTGGGGAACACGTATCACTTGTTCGTTTCTCCTGGGTCAGAGCGGATTGCCAGGGCGGGAGGGCTGCATGGATTCATGGGGTGGGAGCGGGCGCTGATCACCGATTCGGGTGGATTTCAGGTGTTTTCTCTGGCCCATGGCGGCGTTGCCAATGAGGTGAAGGGAAGCGGGCGCCAGGGTGGCAGCCACGGCTCGGTCGTTTCGATCGAGGAGGAGGGGGTGCGCTTTCGGTCGTACCGCGACGGGGCCGAGCTGTTCATCTCGCCCGAGGTGTCGATGCAGGTGCAGGCCGCCCTGGGATCGGACATCGCGCTGGTCTTCGACGAGTGCACGCCCTTTCACGCTGACAGGGATTACACGGCGCGCTCGACCGAGCGGACGCACCGGTGGCTCGACCGCTGCCTCGCTTGGCATGAGGAACGCGGGCCGGAGCGCCAGGCCGTGTTCGGAATCGTCCAGGGCGGCGTCCACGAGGACCTGCGGCGCGAATCGGCCGAGTACATCGCGGCGGCCGGGGTCGACGGCCTCGCGATCGGCGGCACGCTCGGCCGCGACAAGGCGGAGATGCGCGAGGTGCTCGGCATGACGGCGCCGATGCTGCCAGTGGAGGCGCCCAAGCACCTGCTCGGCATCGGCGAGGTCGACGATCTGCTCGCCGGCATCGCCCTCGGCCTCGACGTTTTCGACTGCGCCGTCCCCACCCGCCTTGCCCGTCATGGCGTCGCCCTCGTTCCCGACCCCGACAACCGTTTCCGCCTCGACCTGCGCAAGTCCGGCCACGAAGGCGACCGCAAGCCGATCGCCGACGGCTGCCCCTGCCCCGCCTGCCGGTGCCACGACCGCGATTACCTCAGCTACCTCTCCCGAGCCGAGGAGCTGACCGCGGTCCGCCTGCTCTGCCTCCACAACCTCACCTACCTGCACGAGCTGATGGCCCACGCCCGCGCCGCGATCGCTGCCGCGTCGTTCGATGCCTACTCCGCCGCGGTCGTGCAGGGACAGGCGCCGTGGGCGGCTATTCGCTGTTCTTCTTGACCAGGTCCTTGAATTCTTCTACCACCTTGTCGACCGAGTGGCCCGCGACTTCGTTGATCTTGACGCTGGTCGCCTTGTCGGTCGCGTAGATCACCGCAGCCGCTACGGCGGCGGCTATCAGGACCAAGGCAACCAGGGCCATCACGAAGCGGGCGAAACGGGAGAAGGCGCCGCGCTTTCGCTGGACCTGGACTGGGGCTGGGACTGGGACCGGCGGGGGCTGCGGAACCCGCGCGGCTGGGCGCCGGGTCTGCGAAGGCGCCGGGCGGTACTCGGTCTGGGCGGTGCGGTCGAGGCGGCGCGTGGCGGTCTCGCCGCCGAGCATCCGGGTCGGGGCGTCGCCCTCGGCCAGTGGCAGGGTCACGTCCTCGCCGTCCAAGCCCAGCTGAAGCCCGCCGGCCAGCTCGCTGGCGCTGGCATAGCGGCGGGCGGGATCGCCTTCCAGCGCCCGCAGCACGGCGGCGCCGAGCGTCTCCGGCACCTCGTCGTTGTAGGCGCTGGGCGGCAGGGGTCGCTCGTTTTGCTGTCGCACGGCCAGCTCGGCCAGGGTCGACCCCTCGTATGGCAGCCGACCGGTGAGGAACTGGTAGAGGACCACGCCGAGGGCGTAGACATCGGTCGCCGGCGTCGCCTCCTCGCCGCGCACCTGCTCCGGCGAGAGGTAGGCGGCGGTGCCGACCACCGAGCCGACCTGGGTGATGCGGGTCTGTTCGACCGCGCGGGCGATGCCGAAGTCGGTCAGCTTCACCGTCATCTCGCCGCCCCCGACCGGGCCCCCGACGACCATCAGATTGCCCGGCTTGACATCGCGGTGGATGATCCCGCGACGGTGGGCGTAGTCGAGCCCGGCGCAGGACTGGGCGCCGATCTCGGCGGCCGTCTCGGCGTCGAGCGGCCCCTGCTTCTGCAGGATCTGCGCCCCCGAGCGGCCCTGCACGTACTCCATGACGATGTAGTGGCGCCCCTCGTCGATTCCCGTGTCGTAGACCTGGACGATGTTGGGGTGGATCAGCTTGGCGACGGCGAGCGCCTCGCGGCGGAAGCGTTCGACGAATCGCTCGTCGTCTGAGAGGTGCTCGGCGAGGATCTTGACCGCGACCGTGCGCTCGAGGATCAGGTCGGTCGCCTGGTGGACGCTCGACATCCCGCCGGAGCCGAGGCGGTCGGCGATCTCGTAACGACCCGAGAGGATTCCGGAGGCCATCAGTCTCCTTCTTCCCCGACCGGGGCGCCAGGACCGACGCCACCCGGCGCGCCGGTGCCGCCGGCTTCGCTTGGCGGCACCGGAGGTTCGGCCGGCGGGGGTTCGGCAGGCGTCGCCGGAGGCCCGGGCGGCACTTCCTTTTCTTGTTTGCCCGCCTCCTTTTCCAGTGCCTTTTCTTCCTTTTCACGTTCCTTTTCAGCCTTCTTTTCCAGGCCGGGCGGCAGTTCTTCTTCTTCGCTCGCCGGGGCTTCGCTGGCCGGTGCGAGTGCTTCCGTCGTCGATTCTTCGCAGCTCGCGACGACTTCGTTGAGCCGTGCGGCGCCGCTCTGCAGCGCCTGCTTCAGCTTCGCGTCAACGCCGGCGAGCTCTTCGACCTGGGCGCTCACTTTCAGAGCGGCGTTTGCGGCGCCGACGCATTCCTCTTCGCTGACGAGCTGCTTGACCAAGTCGAGGTTCTCGTTGATTTCCTGCGCCGTCGCGCCGGGCAGCAGCTTGGCGTTTTCGCCGCCGCCGCAGGAGGAGAGAGCGAGCGCAGCGGCGGCCCCAAGGGCGAGGGCAAGCGTGAACGCGGCCAGTCGACGCATCGTTGCGAGTCTAGAGAACACCCTCCGGGGCGGATTCCCCCTGCAATTGAGCGTCACTGTCCGGTGTAGAGACGGTCGGCGAGGCGGTTCGGAAGCCCGGCGGTGGCGATCGGCGCGGCAGCGCGCTCGATCTCGTAGGAGACGCGGTGGAAGCAGGCCGTCTCCGCCTCGGTGTCGATTTCCAGCCAGGCTGCGCGGGGATCGCCGTCGCGTGGCTGTCCGACGCTGCCCGGGTTGATCAACCAGCCTCCGCGGCCGAGGTCGAGCAGGGCGCCGTCGCTTGCCTGAGCGCCCCGGCTTTCCCCCTCGTCCCCCTCGGGCCGGGTGAAGAAGAGGGCGACGTGCGAGTGGCCGATCAGCCCGATCCGCTGTGGGCTCGCGTCCATGCCCGCGTCGGCATCCTCGCGCGAGAGCACGTACTCCCAGATCGGATCGCGTGGCGAGGCGTGGAAGAGGCCGATCCCGGCGCGCTCGCCCTCCGGCTCCAGCTCCCGAAGAAACTCCAGGGTGCGCTCGGCGACGTTTTCGCGCGTCCACTCGACCGCCATCGCGGCCGCCTCGGAAAAGGAGGAGATGTCGAGGCCGCCCAGCACCGCCAGGTCGTGGTTGCCGACCAGGCAGACGTCGCAATGCTCGCGCACGAGGTCGGCGCAGGCATCCGGCTCGACCCCGTAGCCGAGCACGTCGCCGAGGCACCAGGTCTCCTCGATGCCCCTCGTCTCGATCTCCGCGAGGACCGCCTCGAGCGCCGGCAGGTTGGCATGGATGTCCGTTATCGCCGCAATTCGCACGCGGCCAGCGTACTTTGGCGCCCTTCCCTCCATACGATGAGCGCGATGACGACAGCCACCGATCCGATCGCCGAGCTCCGCTCGGCAGTGGACAGCGCCGCTCGGGCGCTGCGCGACGGCGAGCCGACCGGGCCCGAGCCGACCCTGGAGCGCCCGCCCAAGCCGGAGCTGGGCGACTACAGCTCCAACGCGGCGATGCTTCTCGCTGTGCCGCTGGGCGAAAACCCGCGCGACGTCGCCGCGCGCTTCGCCGCCAAGCTGAGCGAGCAACTGGGCTCCGAGACGGTCGAGCGGATCGAGGTTGCCGGCCCCGGCTTCGTCAACCTCTTCCTCGCCGACGAGTGGTACCGGCGGGCGATGGCGAGCCTGGCTGCCGCTGGAGAGCGGCTCGGGCCGGCGCCGACGGCCTCCCCGGAGCGCATCCTGGTCGAGTTCGTCTCCGCCAACCCGACCGGCCCGCTGCACGTCGGCGGCGGTCGCCACGCCGCTTACGGCGACGCCCTGGTCCGGCTGCTGGAGGCCACCGGGCACGAGGTCCAGCGCGAGTTCTACGTCAACGACTCCGGTGGCCAGATCGGCCGCTTCGCCGCCTCGATCGTCGCCCGCATGCGCGGCGAGGAGCTTCCCGAGGACGGCTACGAAGGCGCCTACGTCGGCGAGCTGGGCGAGCGGATCGGCGCCGAGGGCATCGATTCCGGCGACGTCGAGGCGGTCGCCGGCCGCGGCGTCGAGCTGATCCTGGAGGGAGTGCGGGGCACGCTCGACCGCTTCGGCGTCCGCTTCGACACCTGGTTCTCCGAGCGCGACCTCTACAGCCGCGGAGAGGTCGACGCCGCGCTGGCCCAGTTGGAGCGGCAGGGCCACGCCTACCGCAGCGAAGAGGCGCTCTGGCTGCGCACGACCACGTTCGGCGACGACAAGGACCGGGTGCTGATCCGGGCTAATGGCGAACCGACCTACCTCGCAGCAGACGTCGCCTACCACTGGGACAAGCTCGAGCGGGGCTTCGAGCGGCTGATCGACGTGCTCGGCGCCGACCACCACGGCTATGTGGCCCGCCTGCGGGCGGCGATTGCCGGTCTAGGCGCCGACCCCGACCGCTTCGAGGCGCTGATCATGCGGCTGGTCCACATCGTCGAAAGCGGCGAGCGGGCGCAGATGTCGAAGCGCAGCGGCGACTTCGTCTCGCTCGACGAGCTGCTCGACGACATCGGCGTCGACGCGACGCGCTGGTTCATGCTCTGGCGCAGCCACGACACGACGGTCGACCTCGACCTCGAGCTGGCCCGCCGCCAGTCCAACGACAACCCCGTCTACTACGTCCAGTACGCGCACGCCCGCATCGCCAGCATCCTGCGCAAGGCGGAGCAGGAGCCCGAGCAGGTCGCGCTGGGCGCCGGTGCCGCCACTCCGGGAACCGCGTTCGATTCGACCGAGCGCGAGCTGATCAAGCGCCTGCTCGAGTTCCCGGCGGAGGTGCGCGAGGCTTCGGAGCGCCGTGCGCCGCACAGGATCTGCACCTATTCGACCTCCGTTGCCGCCGATTTTCACGGCTTCTACCGCGACTGCCAGGTGGTCGGCGCCGAGGGCGAGGGGGTCGAGCGCTCGCGGCTGGCGCTCGCCCTGCTCGCGAAACGCACGATCGCCGGTGCGCTCGCCCTGCTCGGAATCTCGGCCCCGGAGCGGATGTGATGCTGCGCCGCCGTGGCAGGCATCCGGTGCTGGCGGAGATCCCGGCGCCGCAGCATGCCTCTGCGCGGCCCGGCGCGCTCGGCCGCGGCGCGCTCGAGGTCTACGCGGGCTTGGCGATGTCGGTTGCGGAATCGGGGCCGGTGCTGGTCAGCGGGGCCGCGAAGACCGAGGTGGCGCTCGGGCTGGCAGCCGCGGCGACCGCCGAGGGCCGCCGGGTGGCCCTGCTCGAGTGCGATCTCGCCGCCCCGGCATTGGCCGGCTTGCTCGGCCTGGCAGGGAGCCCCGGCCTGCACGAGTACCTGCGCGGCGACGCCGACGCGGCGCAGATCCTGCAGTCGCTCGTCCTCGCCGGCCCGGCGTCGGGAAGGGCGGTCGAGCCGCTCGCCTGCATCGTTGCGGGGGAGCCGGAGCCGGCGCCTGTTGCGCTGCTCGACTCCGAGCGTTGCGACCAGGCAATCCAGAGGCTGCGCCGCGCCTACGACCTGCTCGTCATCGACGGCCCGCCGCTGGAGGAAGACCCGGACTCGCTGGGAGCGCTGGCCGAACATTCCGGCACGACCCTCGTTGCCGGCGAACGGGCGGAGATCCCGAAGCGGCTGCCGCTGCCTGCCACCGGGCTCGTCCTCGTCAGCTGAGCGGGCTTCGCCTACAGGTCGTAGCGGCTGAGGTCGGCCTCGAGCCGCTCGGCGTCCTCGTCGCTGGGTCCCTGCAGAGCCTCGCCGTCCCCCGCAGCGCCCTTGCTGTCACGGCGCCAGCGGGCGACGCTGAAGCTGAGCGCCGCCACGGCGACGAGGATCGCGAGCACCGGGACCAGATAGGCCGAGAGGTCGAATCCGGACGCCTTCGGCAGGGCCAGGACCGCCGGTCCATACTGGGCGACGAGAGCGTCCTTGATTTCCGGCTTCGACTTTCCCGAAGCGACGAGCTTCGCCACGTAGACCTTCTCGCGCTTGGCCTGCGGCGAGTCGGCCAGCTCCAGCAGGGTGCCGCAGATCGGGCACATCACTTCGCCTTCGATGTCGTTCACCGTGGTCTGCGGCGTGGGGGCGGCGCCGGCAGGGGTCGCAAGCGCCAGCAGCCCGAAGGCGAGGGTGGTCAGTGCCCTCGCGCGCCTCACCGTGGGCCTTCGATGAGGGGAACGACGCGCTCGCGCAGGAAGCTGTCGTCGACCGGGCCGCGCCAGATCAGCGCCAGGCGACCACGCGGGTCGACCAGGAAGTTCTCCGGCACGCCGGTCGAGCCAAAGGCGGAGCTGCGCTCGTCGCCGATCGAGCGCAGCTGCGGGTAGCCGGCCGGGTGGCTGCGCAGGAAGGAGACCGCGTCGTCGCGGTTGTCCTGCACGTTGATCCCGACCACCGTCGCGCCATGGCGATGCTCGCGGCGGTAGAAGCGCTCCAGCGCCGGAGCCTCCTGGCGGCAGGGGATGCACCAGGATGCCCAGAGGTTGACCAGGACCCATTCGCCACGGTGCTCGGCGATCGAGCCGTGACCGGGCCCCGGCAAAGCGGGCAGCGCCTTGTCCGGAACCGGGTCGCCGACGGCGATCTTTGCCGAGCCCTTGCTGAGCAGGCCGTAGGCGAGCAGGCCGACGACGGCCAGCACGGCGAGGAAGGCGAGGAAGGATCGCGCGCTCACGGCGCTGGACTCTAGATAGCGCTCGCTTCCGGCACCCCTCCCGGGCCGGCCGCGCGGCCCTGCTGCCGGGGATCTCGCCGATGGCGGCAAAGTCCTATCGGCTGGTCGCGGCCAACCGGCACCGGCTGCCCGGAAGCGCGCCTGCCTGCGCGCGTTCGCAGGCACGGCCGACAAAGGGATCCACGAAATCCGGCTGACTGGACTTCCCTGGCTGACATTCAGGTCACTGAGCCGTTGAAGGAGCAGACCATTGCCCCCTACCCTTGAACGGATGTATCCCGATGCGAGCGGAACCCAGGCATGACCGAGGCGAACACGCCAACTGCGCCTGCCTCTGGTCCCGGTATGTCTGGGCTTCTCTCCGACGATCGCCTGGCGCTGCGCGCGACGAAGGGCGACCGGCGTGCCTTTGCCGCCATCTACCGGCGCTATCACCAAGATCTGCATCGCTACTGCCTGGCCATCGTCGGCAATCCCCAGGATGCCCAGGACGCCCTCCAGAACACGATGGTCAAGGTGCTGGGGGCGCTGCCGGGGGAGGAGCGCAGCATCCAATTGAAGCCTTGGCTCTACCGCATCGCGCACAACGAGGCGGTCGAGTTGCTCCGCCGCCGACGCGACACGCGCCAGCTCGACCCCGAGCTGGCCGCGCCTGGGCCTGGCCTGGCCGAAGAGGCGGCGTCGCGGGAACGGCTGGGGCGGCTGATTTCCGACCTGGACGAGCTGCCCGAGCGCCAGCGAGGAGCCCTGGTCATGCGCGAGCTGGCGGGCCTCGACTTCGAGGAGATCGGGGCTACCCTCGGCACCTCATCGGCGGTCGCTCGCCAAACTCTCTACGAGGCGCGGTTGAGCCTGCGGCAGATGGATGAGGGACGGGAGATGAGCTGCGAGACGGTCACCAGAGCGCTCTCGGACGGCGACGGCCGCGTCACCCGCCGCCGCGACGTTCGCGCCCATCTGCGCGCCTGCGCGGGGTGCCGCCGCTTCCGTGAGGAAATCGAGGTTCGCGAGCGAGACCTCGCCGCGCTCTCGCCGCTGCCGGCGGTGGCCGCGGCGGGGCTTCTGCAGGGTCTGCTCGGCGGTGGCCACGGCGCCGGGGGCGGAGGGCTGGCGGGTGCGCTTGGCGGCGGAGCGGCCAAGTCGCTCGGCGCCTCGGCGGCGCTCAAAGGCGCGGCGACCGTTGCGGTCGTCGCAGCGATCGGCGCCGCCGCGGCAGACCGCGGCGGCTTGATCCATGTCAGGTTGCCGGGCGAGGGCGGCTCGCAGGCGACCCAGGCGCGGCAGCCGGCGGGCGCCGGCTCCGCGGGGGGGCAGCCGACCCAGGCGGGCGCGGCTGCGGTCAGCGCCACGGCGGGGCTCGCCGCGGGGGCGAAAGGCGTCGGCCACCTCGGCGCCTCGCAGGCCGCGAAGCCCGGCGCCGGGAAGGCAGCGACCTCCGGCAGCGCCAAGACGAACGCCGAAATCGCCCCGGGCCCCGCCTCCCAAAGCAACTCCGTCGCCCACCCTCACGGCAAGGGACACGAAAAGCAGCTCCCCAGCGCCTCCGCGCACGGACAGCAGACGGCAGCAGGCCACAAAACCGCCAACCACGCAACCGCCGGGGCACAGAGTCACCCCGAACACCCGTCCAAGCCATCCCATCCGGCCCAGCCATCTAATTCCAGCGCCGAAAAGGGACCCTCATCGCCCCCGGCAAACCCCGCCGCGCCCGAAACGCACGCGCACGGGAACGCGGCCACTCAGTCCGCGGGCATCGAAGGAGCCTCCTCGGAACACGAAGCCGGCAAGCCCTGAGCGGCTGCGGCAGATGTGGCCTGACAGGCGTCGCCGGCCCTCGTTTCAACTCCGGAGAAGGGCAAAGGGGCCCTGCGACCGGGCCCATGAATCGATGGAGGCACTATGAAGCTGCAGATGAAGATTGCGATGGTCCTCGGAGCGCTCGCTCTTGCGACGGTGCCTGCGATGGCCCTGGCCAGCCAGCCCACGAACCCCGGTCAGGGCAGCGGCCACAGCAACGGCCCGAAGTACGCGCCGGAAACGCCGGCCCCCAAAACGCCGGGACCGGGCGCGTCACTGCCCGAAAAGGAAAAGGCCTATGGCAACTACTGCCAGGGTCAGAGCAAGAAGCACGTCGCCGGTGAGAAGGGCACGCCGTTCAGCCAGTGCGTCACCGCGATGGCGAAGGCTGCCAACAACGAAAAGTTGAGCCCCGGTCAGGCTTGCAAGGGGATGAGCAAGAAGCACGTCAAAGGCGAGAAGGGAACCCCGTTCTCGCGCTGCGTGACCGCCGCGGCCAAGCTAAAGAAAACTCAGCAGGGCTGAAAAGACAAGGAGCACCGCCCCGCCGGAGTGAGATCGCGGCGGGGCGGGTAGCGGGGGGCAGTTCAGAAGCAGCGACGAAAGAGAAAGAGGCCCACGATGCAGACCCCTAACTTGGACCATCTGCGCTTGAAGCGCTGGGCGCGCTACGCATGTCTTCTCACAATCGCGTCAGTCGCTGCGCTTGCCTTTCTCGCCGTAGCCCCGGCGGCGCCGCCCGGCTCGGCCGACCTGGGAATCACCAAGACCGACAGCCCCGATCCGGTCAACGCCGGATCGATCCTCACCTACACGATCCAGGTGCAAAACTTCGGGCCAGGCACGGCGACCGGCGTAACCGTCACCGATCAGCTTCCGAAGGGGGTCGACTTCGTCTCTGCGACCGCAGGCCAATGCGCGCGCAAAGGGAAGAAAGTCACCTGCGATCTCGGCGGACTCAATGCGCCAACGATCGACTACGGCAGCCCGCCGACGGTGACCATCTCGGTCATCCCTCGCCAGGTCGGGACGATCAGCAACACCGCCTCGGTAAAGGGAAACCAGAAGGACCCGGTCGCAACCAACAACAAGGCAACTGCGACGACCAGCGTTATCGGCCCCCCGGCGACCTGCCGTGGCGTTCCCGCCACGATGACCGGAACGGCGGGTGACGACACCATCATCGGCACCGGCGGCCGAGACGTCATCGCTGCTCTCAGCGGCAACGACACGATCGTTTCGCTGGCGGGCGGGGACCTGGTTTGTGCGGGAAGCGGCAACGACTACGTCGGCGCCGGCTCCGCAGCCGACCGCGTCTTCGGCGGAGCAGGCAAGGATCGCCTCCTCGGCCGCGGCGGCCCGGACGTGCTCAGGGGAAGCGCCGGCAGCGACGTGCTCAAGGGCAATCGTGGGGCTGACCGTCTGCGCGGCGGGCCTGGCTTCGACCGCTGTCGTGGCGGTGCCGGCGTGGACTCGATCCGGGGGTGCGAGCGATAAACGGGCCGCGGGCCTCGGCCGGCGGGTCGCTTGTAGCCCGCTGCCCTTATCGCCGCCGCTGTTGGGTTTTTGTTGGGTCGCCTGGTGGATCGAGGCGGACGATCTCCTGCTTTCTTGCACACAAGTGATTTTGTTCGGAGACCAGCAGGCAAGGCTCATAGGTCGGCGGCCGGTGGTGAACATCAGGCGTGAGGGAAGTCGAGGCCAGCTCCCTGATCGTGGACCCCAAGTGGTTCGTCTGGCGGTCGTTAACGGGTTTTCCAGCCAGTTTCTGTCGGGTCCTCTGGGCGGGAATCGAGTCTGCTAGGTTAAGCGTTAATCCGAGTCGCCTCGCTCAGGCGCGGGCGGACGGGGGACCCAAGCAGTTGGGGCGAATCGGCCGGTGATCCGGCCGTAGCGGTGTTACCGCGAGCCCGTCAGCTAACCCCGTAGGAACCGACAGAAGAGGTGTGGGATGAAGGCCCAGGTCGGTGTGAAGGATCGGGAGCGGATCGAGGATCCAAGGTCCGGCGGTGTGCTGCTGACGGGTGCGACCGGGTTCGTCGGCATGGAGCTGCTGGCCCGCTTTCTTGAACGCACCGACCGTCACGTCTATGCGCTCGTGCGGGGGGCAGATGACCGCGCGGCCGCGGCGCGGGTAGAGCGCAGGCTGCGCTCGCTTTTCGGCGCCGGCCACCCTTACGCCGAGCGAGTGACCGCGGTTCGCGGAGACGTCACGCGTCCGGATCTCGGCCTGCGCGACGGCGAATGGCTCGCCGAGCGGATCAGCGAGATCGTGCACGGCGCCGCCTCGGTGTCCTTCGAGCTCGAGCTGAAGGCTTCGCGCGCGATCAACGTGCAGGGCACCAAGCGGGTGCTCGAGCTCGCCGAGCGCTGCCAAGCGCGCGGCGGTCTGCGGCGCCTCTCCTACATCTCCACGGCCTACGTCGCGGGTGAGCACCGGGGGTGCTTCAGCGAGGACGATCTCGACGTGGGTCAGTCCTTTCGAAACGCCTATGAGAGATCGAAGTTCGAGGCCGAGAGCCTCGTCGCCCGCGCCCGCCGGCGACTGCCGATCACGGTGCTGCGACCGAGCATCGTCGTCGGCGAGCGGGACAGCGGTTGGACCGCATCATTCAACGTGCTCTACTGGCCGCTGCGCGCGTTTTCCCGTGGCGCCTACCTCGCGCTGCCAGCCCGGCGCGGCGCGCCGGTTGACGTGGTGCCGGTCGACTACGTGGCCGACGCGATCTTCGCCCTCAGCCAAGCTCCAGAGGCCGACGGCAGCACCTACCACCTCACCGCCGGAGCGGATGCGACCACCGTGGGTGAGCTGATCGAGCTCGCGACGGTGCGCTTCGGCCGCCCGGCACCGCGCCTGATCGCGCCTGGCCTGTACCGCCGTGTGGTGCACCCGCTGCTCGTCCGAGCGAGCGGCGACCAGCGCCACCGCAGGGCGCTGGCGCGCAGCAAGGTCTTCTTCCCGTACTTCGCGATGGGGGTCGTCTACGACGACCGTCGTTCCCGCGTGGCTCTTCGTGCAGCCGGAATCGAGCCCACCCCGCTGCGCCGCTACTTCGACCGGCTGGTCGACTTCGCGCTTGCAGCCGAATGGGGGCGACAGCCGATACCGCGCGCCGGCGCCATGGGAGGCACGGCGCCGTCCCTCGTCCGGCGGCCGGTGGTACCAGTCCCTGCCTCCCCAGCTCGATCGGCGGTGGGACGATGACCGGCACACGCCTCTCGGCACTCGATGCGTCGTTCCTCGCGGTGGAGACGCCGACCGCGCACATGCACGTCGGCTGGGCCGCCGAGTTCTCGGCGCCCGCCGACGGGCGGCCGCCGAGCTTCTCCCAGCTGCGCGATCACATCGAGCTTCGGCTGGGGCGGGCGCCGCGCTACCGCCAGAAGCTCGCCCCCGTCCCCTTCGGGCTGCACTCTCCAGAGTGGATCGACGATGCGGATTTCTGCGTCGATCGTCACGTCTACCGGGCTCCCGGCCCGCTTCGTGACCTCGTCGATGAGGTGATGTCGATCCCGTTGCGCCATGACCGGCCGCTGTGGGAGATCTGGATCTGCGAGAACACAGAGGACCGGCCGATAGCGATCGTTGGCAAGGTCCATCACTGCATGGTCGACGGCATTGCGGCGGTCGAGCTCGCCTCGCTGCTGCTCGACCCGACGCCCGAGCCCTTGACCGGTGAGCTCGACGGTTGGCGTGCGGAGCCCGAGCCCGATGGAGTGCGACTGCTGGTCAGGGGGGCGCGCGATCGTGTGAGGGAGCAGCTCGGCCTCCTGCGCTTGCCGCTGCGCGCCGCCGCGTCTCCATCGCGCACCGCGGGCGAGCTCACCAGTGACGCGTCGCGCGTGGCGCGGGCGTTGGAGCGCTTGCTGCGCGCCGCTCCCGCGAGCCCGCTCAACCAGCCGCTCTCGCCGCTGCGGAGCTTGGCATGGGCGCAGCGCCCGCTCGATGACCTGCGCGAGCTCAAACGCGCTTACGGAACGACCGTCAACGACGTCCTGCTCGCCGCGGTGGCCGGCGGGGCCCGCAGCTTCTTCGCCCGGCGCGGCGAGGAGCCGGTCTCGCTCAAGGCGATGGTCCCTGTCAGCGTCCGCGCGGATGACGACGTGCTAGGCAACCGCGTCTCGTTCGTGTTCGCCGATCTGCCGTGCGAAGAGCCCGATCCGGTTCGCCGTCTACAGCGGGTGAAGGCGATGATGAGTGAGCGCAAGGACGATCGCGAGCCCGAGGGGGCCGACCTGGCCTTCAAGGCCGCTGAGCATGCGCCGGGCGTCGTCCAGCACGCCATCTCGCGGATCTTCGCGAGCCCGCGCACGTTCAACCTCGTCGTCTCCAACATTCCCGGCCCGGTGCAGCCGATGTACATGCTCGGCTGTCCGCTCGAGGCCGCCTACCCGGTGGTCCCGCTGGCCGATCGCCACGCACTTTCGGTCGGCATGACGAGCGTGCGTGACCGCGCCTGCTTCGGCATCTACGCCGATCGCGAGGCGATACCGGACGCCGATGACTTCGCGCGCGATGTCGACGCGGCGATCGGCGAACTGCTCGCGGGCGTGGACTGAATGATGACGCCCGCCGGACTCCCAATCCCATCCCCCCGTCTGCGCTCTCCTGCCGGGCGCCTGCGCCGCTCGGGGCTGCTCGGGGCGCTTGCGGCGCCACATGGCGTCGACCGCTACCTCGAACTCGTTCGCCCCACGCGGCCGCTGCGCGATCCACGGGCGGAGCTGATCGCGGTCCGCCGCCGGACCGTCGACAGCGTCACGATGACGCTGCGCCCGAGCGAGGGCTGGGACGGCTTCCGCGCCGGGCAGTTCATCGGGCTGACGGTCGAGATCGCCGGCGTGATCGAGACCCGCTGCTATTCGCTTGCCTGTGGCGAGCAGGCCGACGGGCAGGTAGAGATCACCGTCAAGGCGCACCCGGCCGGCAAGGTCTCGCGCTATCTGAACGAGCACGCGCGCCCAGGCATGGTCGTCGGGATGTCCGATGCCGACGGCGACTTCGTGCTGCCGCGCCAGCGACCCGAACGCCTGCTGCTGATCAGCAGCGGCAGCGGCATCACGCCAGTGATGTCGATGCTGCGCACCCTCTGCGCCGAGGGCCATGCCGGGGCCGTGACGTTCCTGCACTACGCGCGTGCCGGCGACGATGTGATCTACCGCTCTGAGCTCGGGGCGATCGCCGCCCGCCACCCGAACGTGCGCATCGCGCTCGCCTACACGCGCGAGGAGGTCGCCGGCCAGCTCGCAGGGCACATCAGCCGCGAGCACCTGCGCCGCGTCGCGCCCGGCCATCGACGTGCGCACACCTACGTCTGCGGCGCGCCCGGCCTGATCGCATGGGTGCGGGACACGTGGGCCGAGGATGGCATCGAGCAGCTGCTGCACGTCGAGAGCTTTCTGCCGCCCTCGTTCACGGTCGGCGGTGCTGGAACCGAGGGAAATGTCGACTTCGCCCGTTCGGGCGAGCGGGTTCAGAGCGACGGCGCTCCGTTGCTCGAGCAGGCCGAGCGGGCCGGTCTCTGTCCCCAGTTCGGCTGCCGGATGGGCATCTGCCGGATCTGCACCTGCCGCAAGACGGCGGGGAGCGTTCGCAACGTCCTCAGCGGTGAGATCTCGGGCGCGGAGGAGGAGGACATTCAGATCTGCGTCTCGGCGCCGGTCGGCGACGTGGAGCTCGCCCTATAGCGACCAATAGGAGGCAAGCATGTACTACACCGCAACCCCCCGTCTCAGCAGCGAGCAGGCCGATGCTTTCGGCCGGGAGCTCGACGCTATCCGCCAGCAGGTCCTCGCCGACCTCGGTGAGCGCGACGCCGACTACATCCGTGGGGTGATCCGCGCGCAGCGGGGGCTCGAGGTGGCCGGACGCGGTCTGCTCTTCTTCAGCTTCATCCCGCCGGCATGGCTCGGCGGCGTCACGGCGCTGTCGCTGTCGAAGATCCTCGACAACATGGAGATCGGCCACAACGTCATGCATGGCCAGTACGACTGGATGAAGGACCCCGAGTTGAACGGCAGGCGCTTCGAGTGGGACAACGCTTGCCCCGCCGACCAGTGGCGCCACTCGCACAACTACCTGCACCACACCTACACCAACGTCGTCGGCAAGGACCGCGACATCGGCTACGGCCTGCTGCGTATGTCCGAGCATCAGCCCTGGCGGCTCTACTACCTCGGCAACCCGCTCTACGCGGCGCTGCTGGCGATCTTCTTCCAGTACGGCGTCGCCCTGCACGACCTCGAGCTCGATCGGGTCGTTGCCGGTGAGATCACGCTGGCCGAGAAGCGCGACCTGCTGGACGGGGTCTGGCGCAAGGTCCGCCAGCAGACGCTCAAGGACTACGTCCTGTTCCCGCTGCTCTCGGGCCCCTCGGCGCCGCTCGTGCTCGCCGGCAACGCCAGCGCCAACCTCGTCCGCAACCTGTGGGCGTTTACGACCATCTTCTGCGGCCATTTCCCCGATGGCACCGTTCAGTTCACCGAGGAGGAGACGATCGAGGAGACCCGCGGTCGGTGGTACTACCGCCAGTTGCTCGGCTCGGCCAACCTGACCGGCGGCGAGCTGTTCCACATCCTCTCGGGCAACCTCGGCCACCAGATCGAGCACCACCTCTTCCCCGATCTCCCCTCCCACCGTTACGCCGAGATCGCCGTCGAGGTGCGCGAGATCTGCCGGCGCTATGGCCTCCCGTACAACACCGGGCCGCTGGGCAAGCAGTTCGGGAGCGTCGTGCGCAAGATCGCGCGGCTAGCGCTACCGAAGGAGAGGCATGAAGACGCTTGACATCTCACCCACCCAGGGCTGAGCCGGACCGGGTTTCACGGAGACCGTTTTTGTTGGTTTCCAATTTAAGAGATATTGCTCAGTTGGACCCCCTGGGGAACGTATAGGTCCTCGAACTCAGCGGGAGGGACATCGCCCAGGGATTCGTGCAGGCGGTCG
>DASXKW010000026.1:0-6155 GCA_036496625.1 Solirubrobacterales bacterium
TCTCGGCACTTCATAGGATCTGCGGCCGATGCGCACGCGGATCGGCATAGCTCTTTTGGCCCTGGCGGTCCTGGCGGGGTGCGGAAGCACTGATAGCTCGACGCCAGTTGCCTGCCTCGAAGGCGAAGGTGCCTATATGAAGGCGCTGAACGCCGCGCCTGGTGAAGTCAAGCTGGGCGACGAGACGCTGATCAGCGAATGCCTCGCCGAGAACCAGAAGGCCGGCGACCTGGCCACCGTCGGCACCACCCTGGTCGGGGTCGCAACGAAGCTCAACGCGGAGGCGCGGGCCGAACCTGGTGGCGACGCCAACCTGCAGCTCGGCTACCTGCTCGGCGCCGCCGAACGTGGTGCCTCCCAAACCGATGGCATCCACGCCGAGCTGATCCGCCGCCTCACCTCCGCGGCCCGCTACAGCCCGGACAACCGCCCGCCCGCCGTCGCCTTCCTGCGCGCCTACCGCGAAGGGTTCGACGCGGGCCAGGCGAGCGGCTGAGCCAAGCTCAGCGCGGCGCGACGATCACGATGCGGCCGTCCGCGAGGCGGTAGGCCCTGCCGACCGGCTTCCCCCGACCGTGGGCTTTTTGGGAGCTGCTCGGTGGCGAGAGGACCCGCACTTTGGCTCCAGCCGTCTCCGGACGACGCTCGATCTTGCCGGTACGCGAGTTGGCGGTCAGAGTGAGGCCGGCGATCAGGAAGGCGACGGCGAGGACGATGCCGATGTCGAAGAGGTTGACCAGGCCGTCGAGTGGATCGCCGGCGTTGTCGGCAATCCGGCCATGGCGACCGAGCCCAATTCGGCTCATGACTCAACCCCCTGCTCCAACGCCACCAGGTCCTCCGTGTACATCCGCGTGCGGGCGAGGGTCAGGGCGAAAGCGACGGTGCCGACCAGCAGACCGACCACCGTCGCGCCGAAAGCGTCGCGCAGGTTGTCGGCGAGGGCCGCAACGTTGCCGTCGCCCAGCGCGGCAAGGCCTGGGGCGAGCGGGATGAGTGTGCCCATCAGCCCGACGGCGGGACCCGCGCGAACCAAGAGGCGGGTGCGATCGAGGCGACGCTGCACCGCCAGCTCATAGCGAGCCAGGGCGCGCTCGGTGGCCGCCGCGGGGTCGGGTTCCCGAGCCGAGCCGGAAACCTCGACCAGCGTCTCGGCGGAGATCGCCCCGGGGGCACTGTAGGAGTAGAGCGACGCGTTGGCAGGGTCGGCGATCGCCTGCCCCGTGAGCCGGCTGAGGTCGACGTGCCTTGCCCGCACCCGCCGGCGCCACAGCTCGGAGCAGAAGCGGCCGAGCTCGAGCGCGCAGAGCAGCAGGATCAACACGGCCACCAGCAACACCGGCACCCGCAGTGCCGTGGCGATGTCGGCCAGGGCGTCGCCGAGGTCGATCGCGGCGATCACGGTAGAACCTCCCGACGGCGGAGCTCCAGCCCCGAGCCCACCAAGGCGCTGAGCAACGCGGCGAAGCCAATCGCAGCTGCGGCCCAGGAAGCTCCGCCGGGATCGACCCCGGCGCTGTGCAGGCCGGGGGCGCCGAAGACTCCGGGCCCGCCTCCCGCGCGTGAGCCGACGAGGGTGCCGCTGACCTCACGGCCGGGCCCTCCATCGGCCGCCCGGCTCGGTGCTGTGACCGCACCCGCTCCACCGGAGCCACCGTCGCCCCCGGCGCCCGACCCGTCGCCCCCGCTCGCGGCCGATTGGCGCTCGGATTCGTCTCGGGGTTCGGCGCTCTCCGCAGCGGTGGACTGAATCGCGTTCTCGCCGCGCCTCGTCTTGCTGTGGTCGCGCGCCTTGGGCTCCGCGCGGAGGGCCCGCGCCCCACCGGGCGTCTTGCCCTTGCTCTGCGGTTTCGGCCGACTGAAGAGCGGCGCGCCGGCGCTGCCGCCACCGGCGATCACGCCCTTGCCCGACTGGGTGCCTTCGCCCTGGCCCGATTTCGCCTGGGCGGGCGGCGGTTTGGTGCAAGGGGTGTAGGGAATCGGCCAGGTCTGCCCCGCGAAAGCCGGCGCGGCGTAGGCGGTCATCCAGACGCCGTTGAGGTCCGCACTCTGCTTCCAGCGGAGGCGACCGTCTGATTGCTGGAGGGAAGCCATGTAGGAGAGTGGCTCGTTGCCGCCCTTGACCCAGGTTTCGGGGTTTTGCCCGGCCGCCCATATCCCCTGCACCGCCCAAGCGGTCGAGGCGACGTTCGATTCCGGTTCGCCGGCGGACTCGGGGAAGCCTCCGTCGGGATTCTGCATCCGGCGAAGGTAGGCAAGCCCTTCCCGCTCGGCTTCCGTGTCAGGCCGGCCCGCGGCGCGCAGGGCCTGGATCGCCGCGCCGGCCAGGTCGGCTTCGCTTTCGCGGCCCTTGACGCTCCACGCCCAGCCGCCATCGTCGTTCTGCTGGGCAATCAGCCAACCGGCCGCGGCGCGGATCGCCGCCTGCGCTTCGGGCTCGTCGACTGGCGCGAGCGAGACGATGGCGAAGATCGCGTCGTTGATCTCCCCCCTGCCGCCCGGCACGTAGGGGAGGGAGCCGTCATCCTGGGCGCGGGCGAGGATTTCGGCGACGAGGTCATGGCCGGCGAAGCTGTGCGGATCGGCGCCCGCCGCGTTGACGACCATCAGTTCGCGCTCGAGCGCGGTCGTCGGGATCGTCGGCCAGGTGATCTCTTCTTCGAGGCCGCGCTGGAAGTGACCCGCGAGGAAGCCGTAGACGTCGGTGCCGCCGGGCCTCGCCTGACAGCGCGGATTGATGCCCCCCGCTGCCAGGGCCAGGCCCACCCAAGCGCTGATGCCCTGGGTCGATTCCCCGCCCGGGTCTCCGCCGAAGCCGCCGTCGGGGTTCTGCACTTCCTGCAGGTAGCGAATCGTGCTGTCGAGGTGAGCTTGGTTGACCGGGTTGCGCGCGGCGGCACTGACCGCGGCGGCACCCGCGAGCAACCCCATGACGAGAGCGGTGGCAGCAAGCGCGCGCACGGGCTAGAGCGGAACCTCGACCCTGCCGATGACGATGGCCGAGCTGCGCCCCAGTGCGTCGACGACAGTGAGGCGCAGGCGATAAGCGGATCCTGGAGGCAGGTGGATCACAGCCGCGCTGCGGCCATTGCCGCCGGCCCGGCGCACGTAGCGAGCACCGGGGCGGCCGAGCACCTGGGAGGAGACCGACCAGCTTTTGATCCCTGGGCCGGCGTCGAGGACCTGCCAGCTCACCCCGACCAACCCGCGCGAGAGGCGACTGCGGTCGAGGCGCGACAGCCGCAGGCGCACCGGCGCGGCGCTGGAGTCACTGGAACCCGCCGGGGAACCGGTAGCCGTGCGCGGTACCGCATCGACAGGTGGCGTTACCCCTGAGCCGCCCGTTTCCCCGCTCCCTCCTTCGCCTCCGCTTTCTTCTTCGCCCGACTCCGTGGGTGTCCGCACGAGGTCTTCGGGCGGCGGCGTGGCGCAACTCGGGTCGGGGAGCACGCAGACGTCGAGGCGGTTGGAGCGCACCACTGTTTCTTCTCCGCCCGAGTCGACCGCGGTCGCCTTGATCCGGTGCCAGCCGGTCTGCGCGAAGGTGATCGCGGCTTTGCCGTCGGCTCCGCTGGTGACGGCTTCCGGACTGTCCGTTTCGACTCGCTCGAACCCCTGCCCATCCGTCGCCACGGGGGCGACCTCGGCCCCTTCGTAGGGGGTTGTGCTGCGCGTCGGCGCGGGTGGCGGGTCGCCCTCGTTGTAGCCACTCCAGGCGTCGACCTCGAGCGTGAGCGGTTCGTTGAGATTGACGGTCACCGGCCCGGGCACGGCGGCGCCCGAGTAGCCGGGCGGATAGAGCAGCAGGCGCGGCCTGCCGCTGAAGGCGTCGTAGACCCAGAGCACCTCGTCGCCGCCATCGAGCTGGTACTGGCATCCGCCGACGCTGGTGAAGACGTTGTTGACGACGAGGCCCCAGTACTCACCGGCGCCTTCGTTCTGGGCATCCGGTCCCCAGCGCTTGATGAAGTAATCCTCGAACGGTTCCGCGTACCAGAGCCCGTCGAAGTCCTCGCCGATCAGGGACATAGCGTCAACGCCCGCCGCGGTTGGGGTCGGGCCCGGCGACGGGTTCTTGCCGTTGTTCAACCCGTTGCAGCGCCTGCCGCCTGCCGGCGCCGAGGAGTCGGAGGAGGCCCGCACGTTGTGGCCATCAGTGAGGATCGGCCCCTCGAAGAGGGTTTCGCTCTTGCCCTCGATCCTGACGTTGACCTGGGTGGGCGCCGCCCGCGCCACGGGCGCGAGAGCAACGGAGATGAGGGATGCGACGCAGAGCGCCGCGATTCGGATGCGCATGCCTTGGCCCCTTTCCGCGAGGGCGATCGACGTTCGTGGACCGGAGGGAGGTCTCCTGGCTTCCGAGTCCCGTCCGCGCCTTCCCAACCTCTCGGTCAGTGGCTGCCGCTTGGCGTGCGGCGGGCATCTATCTCGGTCACAGTGGCGGGCCCGCGCCGGTTTCTCACCGGACTTCCCCGTCCACCGATCCTCTTCTTGGCGGCCAGTCTAACCGGCCCTCGCAAGGCGAGAGCCGGTTAGAGGCCTTCGGCCTATTCGTACTTCAGGTAGATCGTGTCGCCGACGTGGATCACGGTGCTCCGTTTGGCCTGCGCTTTGGTCCCGCCGTCAACCGTCACGTTCCATTTTTCGGCCGGCGAGGCCGGGAAGCCGTTGACCTGAGTGATCGCCCCTTCACCGCTGCCGGGAAGGAAGCCGGTGACGCAGGACGCCGGTGTCGTGCCGGCGACAGCCGCGGTGAGGACCTGCGCCAGGGTCGCCGTGGTCGCTTCCGGGGCCAACGTCACCGAGCAGATCTTCAGCGGTGAGCTGCCGTTGTCGACGATCAGCGCGAGCGAGGTGGATTCCGTCGCGCCGGTGGCGAATTCGGTCACCGCGTTCCACTGTTCGCCTTTGCTCGGTTTCGGCGGCGCCGCGGTGAAACCACCGCTGCCAAGCGCCCGCACCGCGTCCTGGCCGGCGTACTGTTCGGCAGTGGTGCCGGTGGTCCCGTAACGGAAGCCGCCGCCTTTCACCTGCTGCGAGATGAGGAAATCGAGCGGGGTCTTCGTAGCTTCGAATTCACCTTCCTGGGGATCGATTGCGCAGGCTTTCAGCCCCTGAACCGCCCAGGCCGTGGTGTCCGTATTGACGCCGAACGGAGATTCGATCGCACCGGTCGTTTTGTTCAGTTTCGAGGCCAGGTATTTCCTCGCGTTGACGACGGCGGTGTCGGTATTGGGCACTCCGGCCGTGCAGAGCGCCGCGATCGCGGCACCGGTCATGTCCGGTTCGGAGGCTTTGCCCAGCGCTTCCGGGTTGCCGGCGGCTTTTTCCCAGGTCCAGCCGCCGTCGGTGTGCTGGTTGGCCTTGACCGCAGCCTCGGCCTGTTCGAGGACGACCGGCGGGACCCGCACCGCCCCGCCCGGAGTCTTGACGTCGGCCAGCGCCAGCAGGCCGAAAACGGTCGCGTTGAAGGTCGAGCCGTAGTAGCCGGGGCTTTCCGGCTGGTAGTAGGAGGCGACCTTGGCGATCAGGTTCTGCCGTTTGGAGACGCGAGCGGGGTCGATCCCCGCCGCGTAGGCAAGCAGGGCACCGCGCTCGAAATCGGTCGCGAGCGGTTCGGCACCCGGCCAGGTCGGCGAGCCGACCAGGCCTTCGTACCAGCCGCGGGCATCGCCGGTTTTTTTCACGTCGGCGGGTGCCACGCCGGCGGCGGCGAACGCGGTCAGCGCCCAGTCGCCGCCGAAACCGGGAATTTCACCGTTCGTTTTCTGCAGCCCTTTCAGGTATTCGACGCCTTTGGTCTTGGCGGTGTTGATTTCGGTGGGAGTTGCTTTCGCCGCGGCCGTGGCAGGCGCCAGCAGCGCGATCAGCGCCACCGCCGCGAGCGCGAGTCGATGGGACATATGACGCATCGATGGATCTCCTTCTGGTTTGGGGACGGCTCGACTCCGTCCCGCCACGTGGAGATGTGAGGGGAAGAAGACCTACCGTCCGTTCGCGAAACAGGGGTCCTTATGTGTGCGTCAGGCGGTGGGCATTCGGACTCGGAGCGGGTGCCTCGAAGCGGCACCGCGTCCATCACCGTTGCGCGTCAGTCCCGGGTTCTCACCGGATTCCCCCGACCGCTTGACGATCCTCAACCTAAAGCCGGGCGC
>DASXKW010000027.1:0-2380 GCA_036496625.1 Solirubrobacterales bacterium
GCTGCACCTTGAGCCCGTTCACGCTGGCGGCGATCTGACCCATCGCCGAGTCGGTCAGCCAGCCGCTCTCCTCCTGGCCCTGGTTGTCGTAGAGGACCTTTGCGTACTCGTACCCCTTGTTCTGGAAGGAGGCGGCGATCAAGGCGAGGCGGCCGGTCTTCGACTGCTCGCCGAGGAAGGCCCACGGCTGCAGGTGGAGCTGCACCTTCCCCGTGCGAATGTACTTCTGCACGATCGTCGGCAGGCTGCTGACCTCGTAGTCGCGGCAGATCGGGCACTGGACGTCGATGAACATCTCCATCTCGACCGGCGCGCTGGGCTTGCCGAGCACCAGTCCCTTCTGCGGGATGCCCTTGAAGAGGGCGTTCGCCTGCGGAGCCCCCTGCTCTGCTCCCGCCCACCCGGCATTGCCGATCGGCGGTAGGTGGCCGACATTGGCCGACTTCGAGCCGCCGCCGCTGCCGAGGACGACCGCGAGGACGATCGCGATCACGACGATCAGGGCGATCCCGCCTGCGATCCCGAGCGCGCGGGGCGACGCCTGGCGCGGGCGAACCCCGCCGACGCCCTTCGAGCGCACGGGGGGCGGCGTCCGGCCTGCGGTCACTGCCGCAGCCTGGCGCTGCTGTCTGGCTCTCTTACCGCTCGGCATGCGCGGGAAGGGTAGCCGCATCTTCGGCTTCCCCGGCGGTCGCAAGGACCAAGAATCCGATGAGAAGGAGGAAGCCGGTGAGCGCTAGCGTCGGGATGGTCATGTAGCCGAACTCGTTGATCCACTTAACGGCGCAGCCGCCTGGAGCGGATTGCAGGCACTGGTTCGGCTCCTTGATCACGCCGTTCTCGATCAGCAGGTGGTAGATCGAGACACAGGCGCCGACGACCGGGAGCGGGATGAGGTAGCGCGCCGCCCGGTTGTCGCCCGCGAGGGCCATGAGCAGCGTGAGGATCGAGAGCGGGTACATGCAGATCCGCTGGAACCAGCAGAGCTCGCACGGCGGGAAGTTCGCGATCTGGGAAAAGAAGAGGCTGCCGCCGGTCGCGATCGCCGCGACGACGAACGCCGCCCACAGCTCGTAGCCCCACAACAGCCGGCGGACGCCGTTCAGCGGCCCGCGGATGCCGAAGAGCGCGAGCAGGCCGACCAGGATCATGATCCCGACCAGCACCTGCCCGATCACTCCGAGGACGGAGAGGACGACGATCGTGTCGTGCGTCATTCGGCGGCAGGGTATCCACCGCGCCTGTCGGCGGTACGCTCAGGCCGCCGGGGTGGCGGAACTGGTCAGACGCGCCCGACTTAAAATCGGGTGGCCCTCGGGCCGTGCGGGTTCAAGTCCCGCCCCCGGCATCGCAGAACGGCCGCCTCGGCTCAGCAGTGCCCCAGGGCCGCGCTTGCGTCGGCTGTCCCGACGAGCCTTGGGTCGTACTCTGCGACCTCGAGGTCTCCGGCGGCGAGATCGTCGACCTCAAGTGCGAGCCGCACCGGCGCTACGTCGTCTCGTTCGCGGACTATGCCTTCGCTTGCCCCAAGAGCTGAGCGCGTCAACCGCAATGGCCGCTACCTCGGTTACGTCCGCACCGGCTACGACAGGGCTCCCGGCATCGCCTGTCATTGGCTCGCGCGGCGCTACGACGTGGCGGGAGTCTTGATCGCCCGCTCGCGTCGTGCCTGCAGGAAGTCGAGGATCACGACCTGGATCGCGCCGGCGACCGGGATCGCTGCGAGAGCGCAGAGTATTCCCGCGAGCTCGGCGCCCACGAGCACCGATACGAGGATCGCGAGGGGGGACAAAGCGACGGTTCGGTGGTACACGAGCGGCTGCAGGACGTGGTTCTCGAACTGCTGGTAGACGACAAAGAAGACGATGAGGACGACTCCCGCGAGGAACGAGTGCAAGAACCCGACCGCGACGACGATGGCGGCGGCGACGGTCGCACCGACCAGCGGTATGAGGTCGAGCAGAGCTACGAGGAGTCCGAGCGCAACCGCGAAGGGGACGCCGAGCGCAAGCAGCAAGAACGTCGCCAGCGAGCCTGCGATCAGGCTGATCGCGAGGTTGCCCGTGACGTAGCCGCCGACCTGGCGGTAGATGTCGTGGCCGACTGCGCGCCAGCGCGGTTGCGACTCCGGCGGCAGGAGGCCGAAGAAGCGTTCCGTCCATGCTGGTCCCTCGAGGAGCATGAAGAAGGTGAGAAAGGCGACCGTCACCGCTCCGACGATGAAGCTGAGGACGCCCTTCGTCACCGAGATCGCGGCGCCGGACAGTCCGAACAGCTTCTTCGCGCCGCCCTGGTGCACGTATTTCTCGAGCCTCTCCACGACGTGGTACTTCGTCTCGAGGAACCCGAGCCGCCCCTTGCCCTTGGTCAGGTCGTGGAC
>DASXKW010000028.1:0-6955 GCA_036496625.1 Solirubrobacterales bacterium
GGCGGGAGCCGCGCTTGAGTGTTTTGGGAGGGGTGCCCGCACCTCCTCTCCGGTCCGTCTCTCAGCGGGGAAGCTTCTGGGCGAGGGTGATGACCTGCTGGAAGGTTGGGCGGTTTTGGAAGGGGAAGGGGCCGAGGGCTATGCCTGACGTGACCGTGGGGCGGTTTTGGTCGAAGCAGGATGGCTGCGGGTTGGCGGCGCACTCGCCGTTGCCGCCGCCGTACATCGCCGCCGGCGTCACCTTCAGCGCCTGGGCGAGGCTGCGCTGCAGCGCCTGGCGGCAGCGGGCCTTCGAGCCCTGGCCGCAGTAGATGCGGCTGTAGGGCGCTTGCGGCCGCGGGCCGAATAGATCGCGCAGATCCTTTGACGCGTAGCCCCACCAGCCGTCGAAGAAGTCGGGGGCTTCCGGGGAGCCCCCGGTGAGGTCGCCGGTGGCGATCATCCCCCGCAGCCGTTCGAAGGCCTTCCTGCCCATCGAGGGCTTGAACTCCGCCGCAACCAGCTTCGGCCACCAGGCGTCCATCAGCTCGATCGCCGAGGTTTCCTCGTCGATCCCGTCGCGGTTGAGGTCGCGGCGGTGGGCGCCGGCCTTGTTCCAGGCGCTCAGGGTGGCCAGCGCTTTGCGCAGCGCCGGCTGCTTCGGCTTGCCGATCGCCTTGAAGATCGTCGGCAGCAGGCGGTAGCCACGCAGGTCCTGGGTCGCCGATTCCTCCATCGCCTGGACCAGCTGGGCGATCCGCATCTTGCCCTTGTCGCGGGTGGCGGCCCGCACCTTGTCGGAGATCATCTGCGCCCGGTGCAGCGGCCCGTAGTCGTACTGGTCGTCGGCCGCGCCCCATTCGGGCGCCTGCTTGTTGTTCCAGGAGACGAGGAACGGCGGATCGACCGCCTGCGGGTGCTTGGCGAAGGGCAAGTAGTCGGCGGTCTGACTCGCCGGTTTGAAGCCCTTCCAGTCGTATTGCCCGGTGCCAAGGACGGGAAAGTCGGGGGAGGTTCCCTGGCGCTGGGGCATCGCCCCCGAGAGCGCGTAGGCGATGTGTTCGGAATCGACGTAGCCCCAGTTGAAGAGGAAGTTGATGTGCGAGATCGCCCTCTTGAATCCCGCGACGCCGGTGACGGCGCCGGGTTCGTTGAGCTGGCCGAAGCCGATCACGGAATCCGGCTCGTGGAAATAGGTGCTGCGCTGATGCACGAAGGCGACCTTGCGCCCGCCGACCTTGCCGCGGGCGAAGACGATGCCGTGCACGGTGCGGTAGGAGGTCAGCGTCTGCGAGCCCGCTTCGGTCGGGTCGATCGCGTTCGGCGTCCAGCTCTCGGTCCTGACCAGTTGTTCCATCGGCCTGCACTTGCCGCGGTAGAGGTAGTGGAACCTGTCCTTGCAGAGCACCTCGGCGATTGTGTCGACGTTGTCGGAGGTCGCCGTGGTTGCGCTCCAGGCGTAGTCGCGGCCGTGACCGAGCTCGACGTAGAGATTGACCCCGGCGAAGGCAGCGCCGCGGGCATCGATGCCGGGGCCGTGCAGGTCCTCCTCCATCAGGATCTGCGGGATGAAGTAGCCGACCTGCGGCCCCATCACCGCAATCGGGTGGCCGGTCGCCGAATGCTTGGCCGAAACCAGCTCCCAGTTCGAGGCGTGGCCGCCTTCGCGCAGGCCGCGCTCGATCGCGGCGCCGAAGCCGCCTGCCGCGCCGGAGGCGCCTCTTGACGCGGTGGCGGTTGGCGTTTCGCGCACCGAGCCGGGGTCCGGCAGCGCCAGCCCGCGCTTGGCGAAGGCGCTGCGCGTCTCATAGGGGAAGGGCTTGGAGATCGTCGTCGGCGCTTCCGGATCGTTCTTCGAACGAAAGCCGAGCCAGGCCCTGCGGCCCGCTTTGGCCCCGAAGCGATCGACGAAGGACTGCATGGTGAGGGCGGAGTTCAGCTCGTTGCCGCCGCCGCGGCCGAAGATGCCGCCGATCAGCGAGGCGATCGCCACCACGTCGGTCGGCCTCCACGGTTCCATCGGCTTGTTGAGGAGCCCGTACTCGCCCGGCTTGAGCGCCGGGTTGGCGTTTGCGGCAGCGATGTAGGCGTTGATCCCGTCGACGTAGCTCTGGATGTCTTCGTCGGCCTGCAGGCCGACCTGCCCATATTGCTGCGGCAGCGTGTCCAGCTGTTTCTGCAGGTCGGCTTCGGCGTAGGGGGCGAAGCCCCACTGCGAGGCGTCGGCGCCGGCGTTGGCGCCGCCGAGGAAGGAGGCAAGTTCGGCGCGGCCGGTGTGGCGCAGGACATCCATCAGGAAGAGGCGATCGGCAGCGCCCGCATAGCCGGCGCCGAACATCGTGTCGGCGCGGGTTTCGCCGTAGATGTGGGGCACGCCGTAGGCTGCATCGCGCTCGATCGTCACGCCCGGTTTCGGTTCGATCGGCGAAGCGACTTCGCCGGGCGGCACGCCGAAGGTCGCGTCCTTGAAGTAGGCGGGGATTTTTTCGTCGCTGAGCTCGGGTGAGCCGTAGACGAGGTTTTCGTATAGCGGCTGCTGGTCGGCGTAGTGAGGCGGCACCGTCCCAAGGCCCCGGAAGGCGAAGATCTGGGGAAGGGTGTCGAGGCCGTTCTCGCCCGGTGGCAGCACGTTGCGAAAGCCGCCGGCATCGTTGACCCCATAGGGCTGCGTAGCCGCCTGGGCGGCGGGAACAACGGCGAGAAGAAGAACGAGTGCGATGGAGCGGACGAGCAGGCGCAACGGACATCCCTTCTGTCGGGCGGCGCCCACCGCTCCGATCAGGATAGCCGGAGAGGCCAGCGAGCGGTCTCGGGGGGATGTCGCGAAGCGGCGGAAATGGGCTCGCTCGTTACCCCTCTTCGTGCCAGGGGGTGAGGATGCGAGGACCGTCAGCGGTGACCGCGACGGTGAACTCGAAGTGCGCCGCCAGCGATCCGTCCTGGGAATAGACGGCCCAGCCGTCGTCGCCCATCCGCACCAGTGGACCGCCGACGTTGACCATCGGCTCGATCGCGAGCACCGTCCCCTCCTCCAGCAGCGGCCCCTTTCCCGGCGTGCCGAAGTTGGGGACCTGCGGGTCCTCGTGCATCTCGCGGCCGATCCCGTGCCCGACCAGGGTGCGGATGATCGAGAGCCCTTCGATCTCCACCGCCCGCTGGATCGCGGCGGAGACGTCGCCGAGCCGGTTGCCCGGCTGCATCTGCTCGATCCCGGCGAAAAGCGAGGCCTTGGTCACGTCGAGCAGCTTGCGCGCCTCGGGCTCGACCGAGCCGATCGGCAGCGTCATCGCCGCATCGGCAACCCAGCCGTCCTTGACAACGCCGACGTCGACCGAGAGCAGATCTCCCCGCTTGAGCTCGTATTTGCCGGGAATGCCGTGCACGACCATCGAGTTGGGCGACGCGCAGATCGAGGCCGGAAAGCCGCGGTAGCCCTTGAAGGCGGGCTCTGCTCCCTGCGAGCGGATCAGCTTCTCGGCGGCGAGGTCGAGATCTTTGGTCCTCACGCCGGGGCGTGCCTTGGCGGCAAGCATGTGCAGGCAGCGGACCAGGATCTCGCCTGCGGCGGCCATCATCTCGACCTGCTCGGGGGACTTCTTGACGATCATCCTGTACACAAGCTAGATCGCCTCGTCGGCCTCGAGGCGCAGCGTCGCCAGCGTACGGCGAATCTCGTCGTCGACCTCGTCCGGCGAAGGGGAGCCGTCGATCTGGCGCAGCAGGCTCTGGCTGTCGTAATGCTCGATCAGCGGCGCCGTCTTGCTGTGGTATTGCTCGAGCCGGTGGCGGATCACCTCGGGCTTGTCGTCGTCGCGGACGACCAGCTCCGAGCCGTCGACGTCGCAGATTCCCTCCCGCTCGGGCGGGTTGAATTCGACGTGGAAGACGTGCCCGTTCTCGAGGCAGGTGCGGCGCCCCCCCAAGCGACGGAGGACCTCCTCGTCGCTGACGTCGATCAGCAGCACCGCGGTCAGCTCCCGACCGAGCTCCGAGAGCTTTGCCGCCAGCGCCTCGGCCTGCGGCGCGGTGCGCGGAAATCCGTCGAGGATGAACCCGTCGGCTGCCTCCGGCGAATCGATGCGCTCGCCGATCATCCCGACGATCACCTCGTCGGGCACCAAGTCCCCACGGTCCATGTAGTCCTTGGCGGCGCGGCCCAGCTCGGTCCCTTCGCGAACCGCAGCGCGCAGGATGTCGCCGGTCGCGTAGTAGGGAAGCTGCAGCGCCTCCTGCAGCCGCTCTCCCTGCGTCCCCTTCCCGGACCCCGGCGGGCCGAGGAGGACTAGGTTCAGCTCGGACACAGGCCGTAGCCTATTTGAGGAAGCCCTCGTAGTTGCGCATCATCAGCTGCGCCTCGAGCTGCTTCACGGTTTCCAGCGCGACGCCGATCACGATCAGGATCGAGGTGCCGCCGAAGAAGAAATTGGCGGACGTCTGGCTGATCAGGATCGTCGGCAGCGCCGCCACTGCGCCCAGGTAGAGGGCGCCGGGGAAGGTCAGCCGCGAGAGGATGCGGTCGAGGTACTCTGCCGTCGGCCGCCCGGGCCGGACGCCGGGGATGAAGCCCCCGTACTTCTTCAGGTTGTCCGCCTGGTCGACCGGGTTGAAGGTGACCGCCGTGTAGAAGTAGGTGAAGATGACGATGAAGAAGACCTCGCCGACCACGTAGGCCCAGCTGCTGGGACTGAAGAAGGCGGCGAAGTTGAGTGCCGTGTTGGTGTTGAGAAGCTGCCCGATCGTCGACGGGAAGGCCATGATCGAGGCGGCGAAGATGACCGGGATGACGCCGGCCATGTTGACCCTAAGCGGCAGGTAGGTCGAGCCGCCCGAGGTCATTTTGCGCCCGACCACGCGTTTGGCGTACTGAACGGGGATGCGGCGCTGGCCCTCCTGGACGAAGACGATCGCGACGATCACGGCCAGGGCGATGAACGGCATCATCACGACGAAGACCTGATCTGGATTCGTCCACCAGGCTTCGATGCCGTGCGGCAGGCTGGAGACGATCGAGGCGAAGATCATCAGTGAGATGCCGTTGCCGATGCCGCGCTGGGTTATCAGCTCGCCGAACCACATCAGCAGCGTGCAGCCGGCCGTCAGCGAGATCACGATCAGCAGCACCTTGGCGCCGCCGAGGTTGCCGAGCAGGTTTTTGCCGCCGGCCTGCTGACCGAAGGAGCGGAAGAGGAAGACGTAGCCGAAGGACTGCGCGAAGGCCAGGCCGACGGTCAGGTAGCGCGTGTACTGGGTGATCTTCTGCTGGCCGACCTCGCCTTCTTTCTGCAGCTTCTCCAGCGAGGGCAGGACCACGGTAAGCAGCTGCAGGATGATCGATGCGGTGATGTAGGGCATGATCCCCAGCGCGAAGAGCGAGAGGCGCGAGAGGCTGCCGCCCGAGAAGGTGTTGAGGAAGTTGAGGATCCCGCCGCCGCCGAAGTTGCCCTGGATTTCCTTGACGGCGTTGAGGCTGACCCCGGGCGCGGGGATGTAAGCGCCGAGCCGGTAGAGCAGAAGCATCGCCGCGGTGAAGGCGAGCTTCTTGCGAATGTCGGCGACGCTGAAGGCGTTCGTAATAGTCCGGAGCATTAGGGCTCCAGAGTGTGGCAGGAACCGCCCGCCGCTTCTATCTTCTCCTTGGCGGCGGCGCTGAAACCGTGCGCTCGCACCGTCAGCTTCTTAGAGATCTCGCCGCGGGCGAGGATCTTCACCGGGTCGGCGCGCTTGGCGAGGCCCTTCTCCTTGAGAGCCTCGAGCGTCACCTCGGCCCCGTCGTCGAAGCGCTCATCCAGGTCGGCAAGGTTGACCGGCTGCGACTTCGTCCTGAAGTTCTCGAACGGCATCGACTTCTTCATATGCGGCCCGCGAAGCTTCCGCATCCGCATGTGGATCGGGTTCTGCCCGCCTTCATAGCCGATCTTGCGCTTGGACCCCGAGCGGGACCCGGCGCCCTTGTGCCCGCGACCAGAAGTCTTGCCAAGCCCAGAGCCCTCGCCACGCCCCAACCGCTTGCGCGGCTTGCGCGACCCAGGCTTGGGCCTCAAGTTGTGAAGCCCAATCTCCTCGGACCGAGGCGTCTCAGCGGCCATCAGGAGCTCACCTCGACCAAGTGGGAGACGACCGCAAGCTGCCCCTGCAGCTGAGGACTGTCCTTCCGCTCCACAGCCTTGCCGATCCCGCCCAATCCAATCGCCTTCAAAGTGGCTTTCTGATTGGGGTTAGCCCCATTGAGAGACCGAACCTGTTTGATCTTCATGACGACCGCTCCTCAACGGGCTCAGCAGCGGCCTCGTCCTTCGGCTGTTCCTCTGCGGACTCGTCCGCGGGTGGCGTGGAGGAGGGGACGTCGCCCGCAGCTTGCGAGGACGACGGGTCCTCCTCCGCGACAGGACCCGCGGCCGACTCCTCTGAAATCTCAGCCGAAGCCCCGTTGCTCTTCTGAACTCCAAGCACCTGGGCAACCGTCAAACCACGCAGCTCAGCAACCTCCTCGGGCCGCCGCAGACGAATCAGTCCGTCCATGGTCGCCTTCACGAGGTTGATCGGGTTCTGCGTCCCAATGCTCTTGGTAAGGACGTCCTTGACGCCACCAAGCTCGAGCACAGCGCGAACGCCACCACCGGCGATGACCCCGGTGCCGGGACTCGCCGGCCGCAGGACCACATGGCCCGCGCCGTAGCGCCCGATGATCTTGTGGGTGATCGTCTGCCCGTATTTCGGGATGCGGATCATGTTCTTGCGGGCATTCTCGACGCCCTTTTGGATCGCTAGCGGCACCTCGCGCGCCTTGCCGTAGCCGATCCCGACAACGCCCTCTTCGTCGCCGACGGCAACCAGCGCGGTGAAGGAGAAGCGCCGGCCGCCCTTGACCACCTTGGCGACGCGGTTGATCTCGATCACGCGCTCCTGCAGGTCGAGCCCGCGCGGGCTCACCGTCTCGACGTTGGTTGTGTCCATTCCCTTCATAGCGAGCGGTCCA
>DASXKW010000029.1:0-1658 GCA_036496625.1 Solirubrobacterales bacterium
ACCAGTCGCCGTTTCGGGAACTGACGTTGGCCACGTTGGGCGGGGAGATCTATTTCCAGCATCCTGATGGCATGTGGGACGGTGACCTGCGGCCGGATCAGGTCGTACTGGAGGAAGTCCTGCGCCTAATGGGAGTGGATAGGCTGCGGTCGCGGATCACCCGGGCCGCCGAGCGTCAGGCGGATGATGAGGGCCAGGTGCTCAAGAAGCGCGGAGTGCATGCCAGCGCACCGGTCGATGCCGCCGCCGGACGGATGCTGCGGCGCAAGAAACACGACTGCCTGACGGCGAGCCAGGTCGAATTAGCTGCCGCGGCCGACGGCGCGCTCACCGTCTGGGCAAGGGGGTCGTTCGCGATTGTTGGGGCAAGTCGACGGTCGGTAGACGTCCCTCAGAATCGCTCACGGGCGATGACGTTGCTGTACTCCGCTGCTGTACGGCTCCAGGCCGAGGTGATTGTGGCCGTGGGGGAGCCCGTCGGCGGCCTGCCAGGCCACGTGGCAGGCGCTCAGTCCCGTAGGACCCACAGGCATTGCGCGTCGCCCTCTCCCATGTTGCGCCAGCCGTCGATCCCGCGGCGGGAGGCGAGGAGCGTTTCGCCGCGGCGGAGGACGGGACGGCCCGATGACAGCAGCACCTGGACGAGGCCGCTGACCACTCCGACCAGTTCGGCGCCCTTGTGGGTGAACGGAGCCTCGACGGTGGCCGATCGCGGCAGGGAGACGAGGTAGGCGCGCATGCCCGCCTCGGCGTCGTCGAGCAGCGGAAGGATCGAGCCCGCGGGCGCGCTGCCGAGGCCGTGACGCCTGCCGATCCGGTAGTCCGGGGTGACTTCACCGCCGAGCAGCTCGTCGAGGGTGACGTTGAGGCGCGCGGAAAGGGCCATCAGCGTCTCGAGGGAGAGCCCTCTTTCTCCCCGCTCCACTTGGGAGATAGCGCTCGGGGAGACTCCGGCGAGGCGGGCGAGATCGCTCTGGCTCAGATCCCGGCGCAGGCGGTAGGCGCGCAGCGCCGCACCGACGCGCGCCGCTGCCTGGGTCGGCTGCAGTTGCAGCCCCCCGCCCTTGACCGAGTAGCGGAACATCTGGCCCTGGGCTCCCGGCGGGCGCCCCTCGGCTTTGCTGATGCGCAGGCGGCCCTCGCCGACGACGATGATGCACTGGGTGACCTGCTCGATCTCGCGGTGCATGGCCCGGTATGAGCTCGCCCCCGGCACCGACCAGTAGGCGATCGCGCCGAGGTCGAGCAGCATCGGGCAGCAGTGCCCGAAGAAGCCGCTGGCGATCCGCATACCCCAGCGGTCGGCCAGCGGCGCCAGCGAGTCGAACAGCAGAAGCGGGCGGGGCGCTCGGCTGCAGAACTGGTGTATTGCCTCGAGCAGTTGTCGCGGGCTGGCAGCCGGCGTGTCCGCTCGCGCGTCGAGGATCTCGATCCAGGGCCACCGTGCCGTTATCTCAGCGGGGTCGCTTGAAGCGACGACATATCCCGCGGCGCCGAAGTCGTCGCGGCGCTGGGCGATGGCGTCGTAGAACAGCTGCTGGGGGGGCTCGCTGCCCTCCCACACCCACACCACGTTGTCGCCCCAGTACAGGCCGTCGAGGGCCCGGTCGAGCTCGGCCACACCGGTGCCGGTCGATTCATTAGCCATGCTTCCAAGC
>DASXKW010000030.1:0-27983 GCA_036496625.1 Solirubrobacterales bacterium
GCCGAGAACGGAGGCGAAGCCCCCGCCCGCAGGCCCCCCTCCCCACACGACAGGACCCGCCCGCCTGAAGCTGCTGGCTCATGCGTTGATGATCCGCGCGGCCAAGATGCCGGCGTTCTTCGCCCCGTCGATTGCCACGCAGGCGACGGGGATCCCCGGCGGCATCTGCACCGCCGAGAGCAGGGCGTCGAGGCCGCCTAGGCTCTTGCCGAGGATCGGCACGCCGATCACCGGCAGGTCGCTGTGGGCCGCGGCCACACCGGGCAGCGCTGCCGACATGCCGGCGCCGGCGATGATCACTTTCAGGCCCCTCATCCTGGCGTTGGTGCAGTAGTCGCTGACCAGCTCGGGGTCGCGGTGGGCGCTCATCACCCGCATCTCATAGCTGATGCCGGCCTCGTCGAGGGCCGCTCCGGCGGCCTCCATCTTCGGCATGTCGTTCTTCGAGCCCATGATGATCCCGACCAGCGGCTCGTCGACGTCGATCTCCTCGAACGCCTCTTCGACCGCGGCTGACGGGGTCGGCTCGGTTGGCTGGGGCTCCTCTGAGATCTCGCTCATCTCATCCTCTCTGGGCTGGCTGGCTGGCGACGCGGTCGACCGCTCGGGCGGCGATGTCGGATCGGATCTGCATTCCGTCGAACTCGATCCGCCCGGCGGCATCGTACGCGTGATCGCGGGCTGCGGCAGGGGAGGCGCCCATAGCCGTCACGTTGAGCACCCGGCCGCCGGCGGTGACGATCTCACCGTCGCGCGCGGCGGTCCCGGCATGGGTGACCTCGGCAATCTCCGCGGCCGCCTCGAGGCCGCGGATCGCGTCCCCCTTCGAAGCTGACTCGGGGTAGCCGGCCGAGGCGAGGACCAGCGTCACCGCCCAGTCCTCCGAGAACTCCGCCTCGGCGCCGGCCAGGCCGCCCGGCTCGCGGGCGGCGAGGCAGAGGTCGACCAGGTCGGAGCGCAGCCGCGGCAGCACCGCCTGCGTCTCGGGATCGCCGAAGCGGGCGTTGAACTCGAGCACCTTGGGGCCGTCGGCGCCGATCATCAGGCCGGCGTAGAGGACGCCGTGGAACGGGCGCCCGCGCAGTGCCATCGCGGCGACGATCGGGCGGTGCACCGCGTCGACGATCTCCTCCACCTCGGCCGGCCCGAAGCCGGGCACCGGCGAGTAGCTGCCCATGCCGCCGGTGTTCGGCCCCTCGTCGCCGTCGAAGATCCGCTTGTAGTCCTGCGCCGGCGCCAGCGGCACCACGTTCTCGCCGTCGCAGAGCGCCAAGAGCGAGAGCTCCTCGCCCTCGAGGAACTCCTCCAGCACCACGATCGTCTCGCCGAAGCGGCGCTCGGTGAAGAAGACATCGGCCGCTGCGCGCGCCTCGGCCTCGCTTGAGCAGATGATCACGCCCTTGCCCGCGGCGAGCCCGTCGGCCTTCAGCACCGCCGGGTATGAGGCACAGGCGAGCTGCGCGATCGCCTCCTCATGGCTGCGCAGCAGCATGTGGGACGCGGTCGGCACTTCCGCCTCCTCCATCAGCTGCTTGGCGAAGGCCTTCGATCCCTCCAGCTCGGCCGCCGCCGCGCTCGGCCCGAAGGCCGGCACCCCGGCGTCCTCCAGCGCGTCGACGACTCCCGCGACGAGAGCCCCCTCGGGCCCGACCGCGACGAGGTCGACCCCACGATCCTTGGCTGCGGCGACGATCGCCATGACGTCATCGGCCGCGACGCCCGGCAGGCACTCGGCGTCGGCGGCGATGCCGGCGTTGCCCGGGGCGCAGAGCAGCTCGGGCGCATGGGCAGAGCGCGCCAGCGCCCGCACGATCGCGTGCTCGCGGCCCCCGCCCCCAACGACCAAGACCCTCAAGCGCCGCTCCCCCCTAGAGCGAGCCGGACAGCTCGTCGGCGGGCATCGCCGCCAGCGTCTGGCTGGTCATCGTCCCGCGCGAGCCGAGCTCGACCGAGACCTTGGCCATCGTCTGCTCGTCGGGCGCCTCGACGATCGTGACGAAGTCGTACTGGCCGAGCGTCGCGTACTGCGCCACCACCTTGGCGCCGATCTGCTCGACCTCTTTGTTGACCTCGGCCACCCGCCCGGGGTTGTTCTTAAGCGTCCTCACTCCCTCCGCAGTCAAGTTCGTAAGCATCACAAAGGTAGGCATCGCAGTCTCCTCTCGACAGGGGCTCCGAGCCTACGTTACCCGGCGGGAAGGGGCATCGGGGGTCCCTCCCCAGGAACTCCCGCGAAGCGGCCTGGGGAGGGACCCCCGATGCCCCGTGAGACCTCGACCGGAGGATCAGTAGCCGGCGGGATGACGGACGACGAAGCCTTCCGGGTAGGGAGGCTCGGGATGCCAGCGCGGCCCGGTTCCCTGGGCGTCGCCAACGGTGTCCCAGCGCAGCCCGGCGATCTCCGCGTAGGCGTGGGTGGCGCTGGCGTAGATCGTGATCCAGCGGCCCGGCCCAGGTTCGCCGTAGCTCTCCAGCGCCCCCGAGGTGAGCGGGGTGTCGAGCAGGCCGGCGCCGTAGAGGGCGAAGCTGACCGCCCCCGAGCAGTCGTATCCGGATGAGTACCAGGCGCCGTGCCCGCCGCCCCAGACGTAGGGGGTGGTCGCGATCGAGTTGGCGGCGGAGATCGCCGCCTTGACAGCTGCCGGGGCGTTTTGCGGGGCGCTGGCGAAGCCGTTGTCGAGCACCGCCGTCGGGCCAGGGGTTTCAAAGCCGGAGTTGAGCGGCGCGACGCGCCAGTCGACGTAGCTGGTCTTGCAGTGGCCTTCGAGCTCTTCTGCTTCGGCGAGGACCGCCTGCACGTACCACTCGGCCTGGTTGTGGGCGAAGATCCCGGCGCGGAGGCTGCCCTGCGACCAGATCAGCCGCGCCAGGGTCGCCGCCGAGTCGGCGGGATCGGCGTGGTCGATCTTGCCGTCTTCGTTGCCGTCGACCGCGTACTTGCTCCACTCGCTCGGTTCGAGCCCAAGGGGCCCGCGTTCGCGGAGCTGCGCCGCGTCCATGCCGCGGCCGAAGTTCGACTCGAGCCTGGCGATCGCGGCCAGCGCCCAGACTCCCCGCTGGCCCAGTTCGTAGCGGGCCGCTGCCGCCTCGAAGGCCGCCAGGTATTCGTCCGGGATTTCCTTCCGCCAGGCCGGCGCCGGCTGGCAATCGAGCACCGGCATCTGTGGGGTCAAGGCCGAGCCGGCAGCGGAGACGCCCCCGAGCGACCCGTAACAGCTCGCGTTGGCGAGGACCTCGGCCACGTACCAGTCGGCGTGGTTGTAGGAGAAGATCGCGTTGTAGGTGTCGGCCGGCATCCCGGCGGCGCTCAGGTAGCGGGCGGCGGCGAAGATCGCGTCTTCGGGGTTGTAGGGATCGCTGACCCCGTCGCCGCTGGCGTCGACTCCATAGGTTTCCCAGGTCGAGGGCTCGAACTGCATCCAGCCGATCGCGCCTGCCGAGGACGGTCCCATGTTGGTCCCGAAGGCGCTCTCGATGCCGTTGATCGAGGCGAGGATCGCGGCGCCCTGGGGGCCGAGGCCGTAGGCGTCGGCGGCGCGCTGGTAGATCGGGATCAGCTCCGGCGGCACCCCGAGGGAGGCGCAGCTGGAGTTGGGGATCGAGGGGATCGCGAAGGTTTCGGAAGGGCTCAGCGGAGCGGGCGCGGAGCCGCTGCCGGAGGGCGGTTTGGCAGCCGTCGCCCCTTCGCCCGGTTCGGATTCGGAGGTTGCTCCGGCTGTGGTGCCCCCGGTGCTTTCTGGTTTTGCCGGTGGGGCCAAGGGGGCGGCCAGCGGGTCGCCTTCCTGGATTGGCGCCGGACTGGTCGCGGCCGGGCTCGCAGGCTGACTCGCCGCCGCCGTCCCTGCGTTCGGCGCTGGAGTCGGAGAGGGGTTCCATTGGGCCGCCGATGCCGCCGGCGCGCTCAGCGCCGCTCCGACCGTCGCGACGGCCAGCGTGTTGCGCAGCCTGCCCATCAGCCCAGCGCGTCCGTGACTTGCCATTCGCCCGTCTTCGCATCCCGCTGCATGTCTATGCGCAGCTCGCTGGTGACGCCGACGCGCAGCAGCGCGACGCTGAGCGCGTAGGTGGCGCCGTGCTTGGGCCCGGGGACGATGTTCAACACCTTGGCCTTCGGCACCTTCACGTTGGCCGGTTGGCGCGGTGGGCGCCGCAGCAGCGAGTGAGCAAGCTGCGGTGTTGCCGTGGCGGCGAATGCGGCCCGCACCTTGGCGTCGGTGCGGCCGGTCTCGTAGAGGACGAAGGCGCCGGCGAAGCGGTGAGCGACTTTCGTTGCGGCGGGCCCGGCCGGCTCGATCTTTGCCGACGATGCCGTCGCGGCGCCGCTGGAAGAGGTGCGGGCAACGCTGGCTTCCGTCGCAGTTGCGGGATTCGCCTCGGACGCGTTGCCCGAGGCCGTGGTCGCAGCCGCGCCGGCCTTGGCGGTGGCTTCCGGCGCCGCGAAGCGGGGTGGGGCTCCGTGAAGGACGGGTGCGGTTTGGGCCGGCTTCTCTTTTGGCGCCGGCGCCACAACCGGCGCGGCGATCGGGGCCACGGCCTGCTGGGCCTGCGGCGTTGCGGAGCCACCGCTGCCGGACGCCCAAACGAGCCCGAGCACCCCGGCGCCGACGGCGAGAAGCGCGATGGCGGCGACTCCGGCGGAGCGCAGCGGTCCGCTCCAGTCGCCGGTCCGCTCCTCGAGCGGCCATACCAGCCCCCGCTCGATCGCCCAGATCGCTCGTTCGAACGGCCACTTTGCTACGTCGACGATGCCGCGCAGGACGTCGACGCTGCCCCAGACCACGCGCTCCTCAACCGCGAAAGCGGCGCTGGAGAGCGAGGAGCGGAATGGGACGGAAGTATTGATTCGGAGACGTCCGAGCATGAATTGGCTAGTCCAAGAGCTTATGTCGGATTCTGGGGCATTTCCCTTAACACCGCATAATGGGCTGTAGTTGTCATCCGCCGGCTATCCGGGCAGCTTTGCGGTCGCCCGCGAAAATGCCAGCTCGCCCGCCTCGACGCCGACCTCGACGACGTCGCCTTCGCGGAACTCGCCCTCAAGCAGCCTCAGCGCCAGCTTGTCGACCAGCTGCCGCTGGATCACCCGCTTCAACGGCCGCGCGCCGTAGGTCGGGTCGTAGCCGAGGTTGCCGAGCAGGGCCCGCGCTTCGTCGTTCAGCTCGACCTCGATGCCGCGCTCGCGAACGCGGCCGACGAGCAGCTCGACCTGCAGCTCGACGATCCGGCCGATGTCCTGCTTGGAGAGGCGGTGGAAGATCACCGTGTCGTCGATCCGGTTGAGGAACTCGGGCTTGAAGGTCGCCGCCAGCACCTCTTCGATCTGCTCGCGGATCCGCTCGTCGACCGCCTCGGAGACGATCCGATCGCTGCCGACGTTGGAGGTCATGATCAGCACCGTGTTGGTGAAGCTGACCGTGCGCCCCTGGCCGTCGGTGAGCCGGCCGTCGTCCATGATCTGCAGCAGCGTGTTGAAGACGTCGGGGTGGGCCTTCTCGATCTCGTCGAGCAGGACGACCGCGTACGGCCGGCGCCGCACCGCCTCGGTCAGCTGGCCGCCCTCCTCGTAGCCGACGTAGCCGGGCGGGGCGCCGATCAGCCGTGCCACCGTGTGCTTCTCCATGTACTCGGACATGTCGAGGCGGACGATCGCCTGCTCGGAATCGAACATCAGCTCCGTCAAGCTCTTGGCCAGCTCGGTCTTGCCGACCCCGGTCGGGCCAAGGAAGAGGAAGGAGCCGATCGGGCGGTTGGGGTCAGAGAGGCCGGCGCGGGAGCGGCGCAGCGCGTTGGAGACGGCGGCGATCGCCTCGTCCTGGCCGATCACCCTTTCGTGCAGGCGGTCCTCCATCTGGATCAGCTTCTCGACCTCGCCCTCCATCAGGCGGCTGACCGGAATCCCGGTCCATTTGGCGACGACCTCGGCGACGTCCTCCTCCGTTACCTCGTCGGCCAGCATCGAGGCGCCTCCTGCATGCAGCTCTTTGATCCGCGCCTCCTGCTCGAAAACCGTCTTCTCGAGCTCCGGGATGTCCCCGTAGCGGAGCTTCGCGGCCCGCTCCAGATCGGCCTCCCGCTCAGCCCGCTCGGCCTCCCGCACCGCCTCCTCCAGCTGTGCCTTGGCCTCGTTGATCGAGTCGATCGCGCCCTTCTCGTTCTGCCAGCGGGCGTTCATCTCGTTGAAGCTCTCGCTCAGCTCGGCGAGCTCGGCCTCGAGCGTTTCCAGTCGTGCCTGCGAGGCTTCGTCCGTCTCTTTTTTCATCGCCTCGCGCTCGATCTCCAGCTGCTGGATGCGACGCTTGACCTCGTCGATCTCGGTCGGCATCGAGTCGATCTCGATCTTCAGCCGCGAGGCGGACTCGTCGATCAGGTCGATCGCCTTGTCGGGCAGGAAGCGGTCGGCGATGTAGCGCTCGGAGAGGGTCGCGGCGGCGACGATCGCCGAGTCGGTGATGCGCACGCCGTGGTGGTTCTCGTAGCGCTCCTTCAGCCCGCGCAGGATCGCGATCGTGTCGTTGATGTCGGGCTCGCCGACCAGCACCGGCTGGAAGCGCCGCTCCAGCGCCGCGTCCTTCTCGATGTGCTTGCGGTACTCGTCGAGGGTGGTGGCGCCGACCGCCCGCAGCTCGCCCCGCGCCAGCATCGGCTTCAGCAGGTTGGCGGCGTCGACAGCGCCTTCGGCCGCCCCGGCGCCGACGATCGTGTGCAGCTCGTCGAGGAAGAGGACGATCTGGCCGGCCGCTTCCTGGACCTCATTGAGCACCGCTTTCAGCCGCTCCTCGAACTCGCCGCGGTATTTGGATCCGGCCAGCAGCGAGCCGATGTCGAGCGCGATCACGCGCCGGTCGCGCAGGCTCTCCGGCACGTCGCCAGCGACGATCCGCCGCGCCAGCCCCTCGACGATCGCGGTCTTGCCGACCCCGGGATCGCCGATCAGCACCGGGTTGTTCTTGGTGCGCCGAGAGAGGACCTGGATCACGCGGCGAATCTCCTCGTCGCGGCCGATCACCGGATCGAGCTTGCCCGCCTCCGCCTCGGCGGTCAGGTCGCGGCCGAATTTCTCGAGGGCCTGCGTCGTCGCCTCCGGTTCGGGCGAGGTCACCGGGCCCGGGCGCACCGCGGCGATCGCCCCTTCCAGTGAGCCGCGGTCTGGGAGCAGGTCGGCGACGCCGGATTCCTTGCCGGTCAGCGCCAGCAGGAAATGATCGGTCGAGATGTACTCGTCGCCCTTCGCCTTCATCTCCTCCTCGGCCTGCTGCAGCACCTGCCGCAGGGCCGAGGAGGGCTGTGCATCGGGCCGCTCGTCGCCGCTCAGTTTCGGCAGCTCGTGGGCAGCCTGCTCGGCCCGCGATCGGATCGACGCAGGGTCGGCGCCGACCTTCTGCAGGATCGGCATCGTCAAGCCTTCGTCCTGGGCGAGCAGGGCGATCAGCAGGTGGGCCGGCGCCGCCTCGGGATTGCCCAGGCGCGAGGCGAGCTGCAGCGCGTCGACCACCGCTTCCTGGGACTTGACCGTGAACCTATCCGGTTGCATCGGCCCCTCCCTGGCTCCAGCGTCGTTCCAGCTGCTCGGCCCGGCGCCGCATCCGCTCCAGCTCGATCCGCATCCGTTCGACCCGCTCCTCCATCTCCAGCACCGTCTCGACCCCGGCCAGGTTGAGCCCCTGCTCCGAGGTCATCCGCTGGATGCGGCGCAGGCGCTCGACGTCGCGCTGCGAGTAGAGGCGGGTGTTCTTGGGTGAGCGCTGGGGGTGGATCAGGCCGCGCGCCTCGTAGATCCGCAGCGTCTGCGGGTGCATGTGGGCGAGCTCCGCTGCGATCGAGATCATGAAGACGCCGCGCTCGTCGTCGACCGTCGCTTCGACCCGGCGGCGACGCACCGGCCCCTTGCCGCTGGGCTCGCCCAGGGCCGTCATTTGGCCGCCTTGCGCAGCAGCTCCTCGCGCGGGTCGGAGCCGTTGAAGGCTTCAGCCAGCTTCTCGGCTGCCGCCTCCTGCTCCTTGGTCAGCTTCGCCGGCATCTCAATCTCGAGCCGGTAGCGGATGTCACCGCGACCGCGACCGCGCGACTTCGGCGCGCCCTCGCCGCGCAGCCGTTGGATCGAGCCGTGCTTGGTGCCGGCCCCGACCTTGATCTTCTTGGTTCCCTCCAGCGTCGGCACCTCGATCGTCGCCCCGCGCAGCGCCTCGGCGATCGTGATCGGCACAGTCACCTCGAGGTTGCCGCCATCGTGGCGCTCGAAGACCGGCGAGGCGGCGACCCGGGTGATCACGAAGAGGTCGCCGGGCGGCCCGCTGCGCTGGCCGGCCTCGCCCTTGCCGGCGAGGCGGATCCGCGCGCCGTCCTTGACCCCGGCCGGGATGTTCACCTTGTAGCGCTTGGTCTGCTGGGTCAGGCCGCTGCCGCCGCAGGTCGGGCAGGGGTCTTCGATGATCTGGCCGGCGCCGCCGCACTGCGGGCAGGGCTGGCTGATCGAGAAGAAGCCCTGGCTCTGCGCGTCGATGCCGCGGCCTTCGCAGCGCGGGCAGGTGACCGGCCCGGTCCCCGGTTTGGCGCCGCTGCCGTGGCAGGTCGGACAGCGTTCGGCCTTCGGCACCGTGACATTCGCCTGGGCGCCGTTGACCGCCTCCTCGAAGCTGAGGCTGATCTCGGTTTCGAGGTCGCGGCCGCGCATCGCCTGCGGCTGCGCCCGGCCGGGCCCCCCGCCGCGGCTGAAGATGTTGGAGAAGAGATCGCCGAGGTCGCCGCCGAAGCCACCGGCCTGGCCGGGGCCGCCCGGCCCAAACGGCCCGCCGCCGGGGCCACCGCCATCGCCGAAGCCGCCGAACATCCCGCCCGCGTCGTACTCCTTGCGCTTCTCGGGATCCGAGAGCGTGTCGTAGGCGCCCTGCACCTCCTTGAACCGCTCCTCCGCTTTCGGGTCGTCGGGGTTGCGGTCAGGGTGGTATTTGCGCACCAGTTTCCGGTGCGCTTTCTTGATCTCCTCCTCAGAAGCTCCCTTGGCAACGCCAAGCACCTTGTAGAGATCCTCAGCCAAGCCGCCTACTCGCTGACCACCACGCGAGCCGGCCGGACCAGCTGCTCGCCAAGCCGATAGCCCTTCTGCAGCACCTCGACGACCGTGCCGGGCTCGACTCCCTCGGCGGCAATCGTCGAGAGCGCCTCATGCGACACGGGGTCGAATTTTTCGCCGCTGGGATCCACGACTTCCACGCCGTTTCGCGTCAGCGAGTCCCGCAAGCTCCTGAACACAAGCAGCACTCCATGAGCCAACCCGTCCTCCGAATCTCCCTCGGGGTCCAAGCCCGCCGCCTGAATTGCTCGCCCCAAGTCATCCAGGACCGGCACAACCTCCCGGATCACGTCGCTCTTTCCGCGAGTGCTGGCGGCCTGAATCTCAGCCGTCATGCGCTTGCGAAAGTTCTCGAAGTCAGCCTTTGTCCTCTTGGCGAGGTCCAGATACTCATCCCGCTCCCGCTGAGTGTCAGCCAGCAGGCGATCGAGATCTGCCTCGACCTTCCGCCCTGCATCGGGGCTCTCAGCTCTGGCGTCCGAACCCTCGGCGTTTCCGGTCTCTTCCGCGGGTGGCGCGGATGATGGGGGGGTCGAGGACGGACCGTGGCCCGCCCGCAGCGCCCCCCCATCATCCGTGACAGGGCCCGCGGCCGAGCCCTCCCGGGAATCGCCGTCGCGAGGCAACCTCAACTGTCGTCACCCTCGTCAACCACCTCGGCGTCGACGACTTCCTCCTCGTCGGAGGAATCGCTGCCCTCGGCAGAGGCCCCGTCGCTTGACGCAGCGGCCTCTTCCTGTGCCGCCGCATAAATCTGCTCCGACGCCTTCTGGAAGGCGGCGGTAAGCGCCTCGGTCTTGGCCGTGATCTCCTCGACGCTGTCGGACTCGAGCACCCCGCGAACGTCCTTGATCGCCGCCTCGATTGCCTCCTTGTCGCTGGACTCGACTTTGTCGCCCAGCTCCTCGAGCTGTTTCTCGGACTGGTAGGCGGCGTTCTCGGCGAGGTTGCGCGCCTCGGCCAGCTCGCGCTGCTTGGCGTCCTCTTCGGCATGCGCCTCGGCGTCGGAGACCATGCTCTGGATTTCCTCATCGGAGAGACCCGAGCCGGACTTGATCTCGATCTTCTGCTCCTTGCCGGTGCCGAGGTCTTTGGCGGCGACATGGAGGATGCCGTTGGCGTCGATGTCGAAGGTGACCTCGATCTGCGGCATGCCTCGCGGCGCCGGCGGGATCCCGGTGAGCTGGAACTTGCCGAGGCTCTTGTTGCCGCCGGCGATCTCGCGCTCGCCCTGCAGCACGTGGATCTCGACCGAGGGCTGGTTGTCGTCGGCGGTCGAGAAGATCTCCGACTTCTTGGTCGGGATCGTCGTGTTGCGCTCGATCAGCTTCGTCATCACTCCGCCCTTGGTCTCGATCCCGAGGGTCAGCGGGGTGACGTCGAGCAGCAGCACGTCCTTGACGTCGCCGGCCAGTACCCCGGCCTGGATCGCGGCGCCGACGGCGACGACCTCGTCGGGGTTGACGCCCTGGTGGGGCTCCTTGCCGGTCAGCTTCTCGACCCGCTCGCGCACGGCGGGCATCCGGGTCATGCCGCCGACCAGGACGACGTGGTCGATCTCGGTGGCGGCGTCGTCGAGCGCCCGCTTCACCGGACCGACGACACGCTCAAGCAGATCGCCGGTCAGCTCGTTCAGCTTCGAGCGCGACAGCTTCAGATCGAGGTGCTTGGGCTGCCCCTCGACCGCGGTGATGAAGGGCAGGTTGATCTGCGTCTCCTGGGCCGAGGAGAGCTCGATCTTCGCCTTCTCCGCCGCCTCGTAGAGGCGCTGCAGCGAGTTCTTGTCGGCGGCGAGGTCGACCCCCTGGTCGCGTTTGAACTCGGCAACCAGCCACTCGACGATCGCCTTGTCCCAGTTGTCGCCGCCGAGGTGGTTGTCGCCGGCGGTCGACTTCACCTCGAAGACGCCGTCGCCGATTTCCAGCACCGAGACGTCGAAGGTGCCGCCGCCGAGGTCGAAGACGAGGATCGTGTGGTCGGCGGTCTCCTTGTCGAGCCCGTAGGCGAGCGAGGCCGCGGTCGGCTCGTTGATGATCCGCTTGACCTCGAGGCCGGCGATCTTGCCGGCGTCGGTTGTCGCCTGGCGCTGGTCGTCGTTGAAGTAGGCGGGGACGGTGATCACGGCGCTGTCGACCGTCTCGCCCAGCTTCGCTTCCGCGTCTGTCTTCAGCTTCTGCAGGATCATCGCGCTGATCTCCGGCGGGCTGTACTGCTTGCCGCGCACGTCGACCCGCACGTCGCCGTTGGTCCCGGCGACGACCTCGTAGGGGACGATCGTCTCCTCCTCTTTGACCTCGGCCTCCTTGCGGCCCATGAAGCGCTTGATCGAGAAGATCGTGTTCTCGGGGTTCATCACCGCCTGGCGCTTGGCGACGGTGCCGACCAGCCGGTCGCCGGACTCGGTGAAGGCGACCACCGACGGGGTGGTGCGCCCGCCCTCGGCGTTCTCCAGGACGGTCGGCTCGCCGCCCTCCAGCACGGCGACGCAGGAATTGGTCGTGCCAAGATCGATCCCGATCGTTTTACCCACTATCAAGTACCTCCAGCTTTGGTTTTGTTCTGCCTAAGAAATCTAAGCGCCAGTATGTCAGATCGCTGCCGGCGGGCGAATCCATTGCGCGTATAGTGGGTTTGCGGAGCAGGGAGGCGCCTCTACGCAATCGACCCCGAAAGCTGCGGGTCGCGACGAAGAGGAGACAACTTGATTCACGCTTACGGGTCGGTCCGGCGGACGGTCGTGCTGCTGGCCATGACCGCTGTTCTGATCCTCGGCCTATTTGCCGGCCTCGCTGTGGCCAAGCCTGGCAAGGGCAGCGGCAAGGGCAAGGGTTCCGACCAGGCCAAGGAACTCACGGTGATGACGCGCAACCTCTATCTCGGCGCCGACCTTGCGCCGGCGATCGCCGCGCCCGACCGCAATGCGTTCGTCGAGGCCAACGGGAAAATCCTCCGCGACGTGACCGCCAACGACTTCCCGGCTCGGGCCAAGGGCCTGGCGCAGGAGATCCTCAAGAAGAAGCCCGACCTAGTCGGCCTGCAGGAGGCGGCGCTCTGGCGCACCGGGCCACCCAGCCTCGAACCCCTGCTCAATTCGGGCGCCACGCCGACCGCTACAGCGGTCCGCTACGACTACCTGGCTGAACTCTTGGCCCAGCTCAACAAGGGCAAGGGGAAAGGCGGCAAAGGCAAGCCGCGGTACCGGCTCGCCGTCTCCCAGGACGAGTTCGATTTCGAAGCCCCCGCCGACGAAAACGGCGTGCCCGGCGACGGGCCCAACGGGGCGATCCCCAACGCCGAGATCAACGGCCGGCTGACGATGCGCGACGCGATCCTGGTCCGCAACGGGGCCGGCGTCACCTTCAAGCGTCCGCAGGCAGGTCACTTCGCCAACCTGCTGGTGGTGAAAGTCTCTGGCGTCAACGTCACCGTGACCCGCGGCTGGACGGCGATCGACGCCAAGGTCCGCGGCAGCCGGACCTTCCGTTTCGTCGACACCCATCTCGAGTCGTTCGACCCGGCCACCCAGGTGCCGAGCATCCGCGCCCTGCAGGCCTCGGAGCTGGTGGCTCCGGGCGGACCGGCGACCAGCAGCCTGCCGGTGATCCTGGTCGGCGACCTCAACTCCGACGACGATACGGTCGAACCGGGAGATCAGCAGGCTTACCGGACCTTGCTCGGCGCCGGGATGCGGGAGCGGAGCACCAATGCGCCGCTCGGCTGCTGCCTCGACTCGAGCCTGCTAGCGGTGGGAGCCGGCGGCAGCGTCGCCGACTTCAACCACCAGGTCGACCATGTGATGACGCGCGACCCGAAGGAAATCAAGCTGGTCAGCTCATCCGTCACCGGCCGCCAACCGGTAAACGGCTTCTGGGACTCCGACCACGCAGGGCTGGCAAGCACCCTGCGCTTTACGCGCTAAAGCTGACCCGCTATCCCTCGCCGGCGGTATGGGCGACGAATTCGGCGACTTCCTTCTCCTGGTTTTCGTTGAGGATGCCGGCCGGCATGCGGCCCGGCGTGGTGGTGCTGTCGACGCCGTTTTCGACCGCGTTGAGGACGCGGCTTTCGGTCGCCTTTATCGTCGATGCGGCGCTCGGCCCTTCCGGCGGGCCGGAGGGGGCCAGCAGCACGTCGAGGTTCGGCGCGTAGTTGCCATCGGTGCCCGCCGCGTAGAGCGTGTGGCAGGTGCCGCAGTTGGTCTGGAAGAGGCTCTGGCCTGACTTGAGGTTGGCCGGCACGTCCTGGGCGCCCAGGGCTGCGTCGCCGTTGGAACGGAAGGCGAGCCAGGGGATCAGGACGGCGAGGAACAGGACCAGCAGCCCGAAGACGATGAAGGTCTTTTTGCTCATTTGCGCCCGGCACGGTACCAGGGACACATTCGGCGAAGCTCGCACTCGCCGCAGCGAGGTTTCGGGCGGCAGAGGCGGCGGCCGTGCTGGATCAGATTCATGTGCAGCTCGTAGGCGTCCTCTGGCTCGACGATCGCCAGCATCTCGTCGTGGGCCCGCTCAAACGAGGCCTTTTCGGGAAAGAGGCCGAGCCGCCCGCCGACCCGGTGGACGTGGACGTCGACCGGGATCTCGGGAATTCCCCAGGTGAAGATCAGCACGCAGGCCGCCGTTTTCCGGCCCACCCCCGGCAGCGAGAGCAGGAACTCCATCGACTCCTCGCGTGGCGCCGCCTCGGTCCAGCCGAGGTCGGGATGCTCGCCGAGCCGCTCGAGGATCGCCTGGATCCGCGGCGCCTTCTGCCTGCCCAGCCCACCGGGCCGGATCGCCTCCTCGACCTCGTTCACAGGCGCGTCGCGGACTTCCTCCCAGGTTGGCAAGCGCTCTCGCAATGCCCCAAACGCCCGATCCCGGTTGCGGTCGTTGGTGTGCTGGGAGAGCACGGTCTTGACCAGCTCGGCGATCGGCTGCCTGTGCGGTTCGTTGACGGGCTGCCCATACATCTCTCGCAGCCGATCTCGAATCGCTCGGACACGGCGCCTGTCGGGTCGTTTCCAAGCCACGGTCGGGAGACCCTATTCGCCCCTTTGCTCTGGCGGTGACGGGTCCGATCCAAGGGGGTCGAGGACGGACCGCGGTCCGTCCGCAGGCCCCCTCCCCAACGACAGGACCGCGCGCCGACCGCCACCGTCAACGGGGGAATTACAATTGCCTGTCCGTGTCTCGTGCCGTCGCCCGCATCGGATCCAAGCTGCCCCAGGGCTGGGGCGATGCCGGGCGCCAGCTGGGGATCCTCGCCCTCGTCGACGCCGCCTACGAGCTGGTGCGCGGCATCGCCGACGGCCAGCGCTCCGACGCGATCGCCCACGGCCAGCGGGTGATCGATTTCGAGCGCTCCACCCACACCCTCTTCGAGCCCAGCCTGCAGGCCTTCTTCCTGCCCGCCCACTGGCTGATCGACGTCGCCAACCAGCTCTACCTCAACGCCCAGTTCTCGATTGCGCTCGGCTTCCTGATCTGGCTCTACCTCTTCCGCAACGAGTCCTACTACTTCGTCCGCAACATGTTCGTGGTCTCGATGGGCCTGGCGCTGGTCGGCTACACGCTGTTCCCGACCGCTCCGCCGCGGATGTTCCCCCACGACGGCTTCGTCGACACGATCGTCGACTTCTCCAGGGTCAACCACGACTCGACCCTGGCGAAGATCTTCATCAACCCCTACGCGGCGGTGCCCAGCATGCACTGCGCCTTCGCCCTGATGATCGGCGGCACCGGCGTGATGGTCTGCCGCAGCTGGATTGCGAAAGCCTTCTGGGCCCTCTGGCCGGTGCTGATCGCCTGGGTCGTGATCGTCACCGCCAACCACTACTGGGTCGATGTCGCGCTCGGCTGGACGGTGGCCGCCACCTCGGCCTTGGTCGCCGCCCGTCTGCTCGCCCGCGCCCGTCCTCATGCCTGGGCCTGGCGCTCGGCCTCGGCTCCCCAAGAGGCCGAGGCCTAACTCCCCGGCGCTCGGCACGGTAGCCTCACCCCGATGGAATCTTCGGCGCCTCCGAGGGCGCCTGGCGGACGCCGCAACGGCCGCCAGGCCCGCAGCGGCCAGGAGCTGCGCGCCTACGCTCGCGACCGCCTGATCGAGTCGCGGCTGACGCCCAACACGATCTCGGTCGCCGGTCTGATCGGCAACCTGGTCGCCGCCGGCCTGGTGACGCAGCGCCTCTTCACCCTCGCCGGCGTCGCCTTCATCCTCGGCTCGGTGATGGACACGCTCGACGGCCGCTACTCGCGCATGTCGGGCAAGGGGACGCTGTTCGGCGCCTTCCTCGACTCGACCCTGGATCGGATCGAGGAGGGGGTCGTGCTCGCCGCCGTGGCCGGCTACTTCGCCACCACCGGCCAGGATTTCGCTGCAGCGATGTGCGTCGTCGCGGTGCTCGGATCGCTGATGGTCTCCTACACGCGCGCCCGCGCCGAGGCGCTCGGGGTCGAGTGCAAGGTCGGGTTGGCGACGCGTCCTGTGCGGGTAGTCATACTCTCGGTCGGGTTGGTCTTCGCCAAGGGCGCCGGGATCGCCGATTTCGAACTCCTGGCCCCGGCGGTCTACCTGATCGCGGCGCTGACCATCATCACGACGATCCAGCGCGTATGGCATGTCCGAAACCAGCTTTCAAACGAGGGGCCGGACCCAACAGATCTGTAACCAGTCGCGGCCCAAGGTGTCCCTTGCCACCTAGCCCGATCGAGGAAGGACTTCGAATTTCATGAGCGACAGCAACGGAGCAAACGGCAGCAACGGCGCCGGCCGCACGGACGAGAAGGTCCGCGTCGCGATCGTCGGCGCCGGCAACTGCGCCAACTCCTTCATCCAGGGCGTCCAGTACTACAAGGACGCCGACCCCAGCGACGAAGTGCCCGGCCTGATGCACGTCGACCTCGGCGGCTACCACGTCCGCGACATCGAGTTCGTCGCCGCCTTCGACATCGACTCCGAGAAGGTCGGCAAGGATCTCTCCGAGGCGATCTGGTCGGGCCAGAACGACACGATCAAGTTCGCCGACGTGCCCAGCCTGGGAGTCAAGGTGGAGCGGGGGATGACCCTCGACGGCCTCGGCAAGTACCTCAAGGAGAAGATCGTCAAGGCGCCGGGGGAAACCGCGGACGTGGTCGGCATCCTCAAGGAGACCAGGGCGGACGTGCTCGTTTGCTACCTGCCGGTCGGCTCCGAGGACGCGACCAAGTGGTACGTCGAGCAGGCGCTCAAGGCCGGCGTCGGCTTCGTCAACTGCCTGCCGGTCTTCATCGCCCGCGAGGACTACTGGGACAAGCGCTTCAAGGAGGCCGGCCTGCCGATCATCGGCGACGACATCAAGTCCCAGGTCGGCGCGACGATCGTTCACCGCCAGCTCGCCCGTCTCTTCCACGATCGCGGCGTCCGCGTCGAGCGCACCTCGCAGCTCAACGTCGGCGGCAACATGGACTTCTACAACATGCTCGAGCGCGAGCGGCTCGACTCGAAGAAGATCTCCAAGACCAACGCCGTGACCTCGATCATGGGCCACGAGCTGCCCGCCGAGGACGTCCACGTCGGCCCCTCCGACTACGTTGCCTGGCTGACCGACCGCAAGTGGGCGCATATTCGCCTCGAGGGAAAGGCCTTCGGCGACGTGCCGCTCACCGTCGAGCTCAAGCTCGAGGTTTGGGATTCGCCCAACTCGGCCGGCGTCGTCATCGACGCGGTGCGGCTGATCAAGCTGGCGCTCAACAACGGCATCGCCGGCCAGCTCGATGGGCCCTCCAGCTACCTGATGAAGTCGCCGCACAGCCAGCGCCCCGATGACGAAGCTCGCGAGCAGACCGAAGAGTTCATCGCGACCTACGCGCGCGCCAAGACCCCGGTCGTTGCCAGCTCCTGAGCGACTCTCGATAGTCCAGGTCACGCCCTACCGGCGTGGCACCGAGAATCCGGTCAACCAGTTCATCGCGCGCGTCGCCGAGGGGCTGGAGGCCCGCGGCCACAGGGTCCAGGTCGCGGGGGTCGGCGATCAGGTCAAAAGGCTGCTGCGCACGACGCCGTCGGACATCGTCCACGTCCACGAGCCCTTCGCGCCGCGGATCTCCTCCTCGGCGCTGCGCCATTCCTCCTCGCTCAACGTCGCCACCTTCCACGCGCCGCAGGAGCGGGTGCTCTCGACCCAGGTGGCGCGGCCGCTGGTCGAGATCTTCTTCGGCCGCCTCGACGCCCGCACCGTCGCCTCGCAGAAAACTGCGCGGCTGCTCGAGCGCTACTTCCCGGCCTCCTATGAGCTGGTCGAGCCGGGCGGCCCCGATCGCGAGTGGGCGCAGGTCGCCGCCGAGCTGGAGGCGATCTACCTGCGCCTGGTGGCCCGCCGCCGCGACCCCGGCGGCAACCCCGAGGTAGCCCGCCGCATCGCCAAACGGCCGCTGATCGAGGTCGACCTGCACATGCACACCGACCACTCGCCCGATTGCGCGACGCCGGTAGAGGTGCTGCTGGAGACGGCTCGCGATCGCGGCCTCGGCGCGATCGCGATCACCGACCACAATGAGGTCTCGGGCGCGCTGGAGGCCCGCAAGGTCGCCGAGCGGATGGGCGACATCAAGGTGATCGTCGCCGAGGAGGTGAAGACGGCCGAGCAGGGCGAGGTGATCGGCCTCTTCCTCGAGGAGAAGATCCCGCGGGGGATGACGATGGCGGAGACGATCGCCGCGATTCGCGCCCAGGGCGGCCTCGTCTACGTCCCGCACCCCTTCGACCGCTTCCACTCGGTGCCCGACTACGAGCACCTGATCGGCATCGTCGGGGAGATCGATGTGCTCGAGGTCTTCAATCCGCGGGTGGCGCTGACCGCTTTCAACGAGGAGGCCGAACGCTTCGCCCGCAAGTACCGGATCGTGCCCGGCGCCGGCTCCGACAGCCACGTCGCCCAGGGCCTTGGCAGCGTACGGGTGCGGATCCGCGATTTCGACGGGCCCGAGGAGTTCCTCGAGGCGATGCGCGACGCCGACATCACCCGCAAGCACAAGAACCTCGTCTACGTGCAGGCGCTGAAGCTGCTGCAGACGACGGGGCGGCCGAGGGCGCCGAAACGCAGCGTGCCCGACGCCAAGCCGGTGCGCGGCGGCCGGCCGCGGAAGCGCCGGCCGGCGAGCAAGAGCTGATGCAGCCGGAGCACGCGAGAGGAGCCGAGCCGGCCTCGTCAAAGAGAGCGCCGAGCATGCCGGCGACCGACGACGAGATCAAGGAGAAGTACCTCGAGCGCGCAATCCGCGAGCTCAACCAGCTGACCCACGAGCTGCAGGCCTGCCCGCACTGCCCGCGCGGCAAGCTGATGCCGGTGCTCGGCTCCGGCCATCCCCAGGCCGACGTCTTCATGCTCAAGCACGCGCCGGCTGCGGCGGAGATCGAAGAGGGGGTCGCCTTCTACGGTCGCGCCGGCAATGCGCTGATGAAGAGCTTCAAGCGGCTCGGGATCGACCCGCTCGTCGTCTACGGGACCCTCTGCGTCAAGTGCCCGATAGCCGAGCCCGACCTGGCCTCCGAGCCCTGTCTGCGCCGCGTGGTCGAGGAGATCGCGATCGTGCAGCCGAAGATCGTCGTCGTGATGGGCGAGCCGGCGCTGCGCGTCCTCAACAACCTTCATGTCCCGCTCTCGCGCCCGGTCGAGCCCCGCGAGGGCCAGATCCAGGCTTTTACCCCGACCGTCGATGCTCTCTATGCGCCGGATATCGATGATTCGCTCGACGAAGAGAACGCCAAGCATCGCTTCTGGCGGTCGTTCAAGGTCTTGGGCGAATGGTACGAGGACCTGCCGCCGTACTGAGCCACTGAGCCGGGGAGGGACGGGACACCCTCGCCCGTCCAAATGCCGGGCTAATGAGCCCGGCATTTTGAGTATCCGCCCGGTCGAGGGTGTCCCGTCCCTACGGGGCAGCAGCTGCGGCAACGGCGGTCATGGCCTCGGCCGTCGCCGAAGCTAGGCCGCGAACGACCACGGTGTCGAGAGCTGTGTAGGCGGTGAGCTGCTGCTGGGCCTCCGAGGCGTCACCCGCGGCTACGCCGACTGTGCCCTCGGGCTCGGCTAGGCGGTCGAAGTGGTTGCGGTAGCCGGGGTGAAGGTCGCGGTAGAAGGACTCCTCCTTGGCGAGGCGCTCGGCGGCGTCGGGGCCCACTGCGGTGCGGACGTAACCGAAGACCGGGGGTGTCTCGCGCCTTGCTCCTTGGGCGCCTGCCTCGACCTTTTGGCGGGCCTCGGCGGCGAACTCGGGGGTCATCCAGTTGAAGAAGACGCCGTCGAACTCGGCGCCGGCCAGGGCGCACATCTTCGGGCCCATCGCGGCGAGGACGAGGCGGACGCCGGGCAGCTTCTCGCGCAGCTCAGGGAGGGACTCGCGCATCCGGGTCAGCGGTCTCTCCGAGAAGCCGGCGCCGACACCGAGCCAGAGCCGGGAGGGGTCGAGGCCGAGGCGCTCGACGTCGGCCGCGATCGTCTCCGGCGGCGTGCGGTCGAGGGCGATCACGGCGATGCCGAGGTCGAGTCCGGGTGCCGCCGCGCCAAACTCGGCCAGCGTCTCCAGGCCTTTGGCGCCGGGGTGATCATTGGACCACATCGAGTCGTAGCCAAGGGCAGCGCAGCGCTCGGCCAGTGGTCGCGCCACATCGGGGCCCAGTCCCGCCGCGACTCCAAATCCCCTACGTACTCCGTCGCTCACGGCTTCAGCCTAGCTACGCAAGAAAATTGACACTTTCGCTACACCCGACTCTTCACAGACAACAAGCTTCCATCTAGCCTGCAATGATCATGGAGGCGATGGCTCAGGAATGGACAGACGGGCAGCTCGACGACCTCAGCAGCAAGGTCGACCTCGGCATCCAGCAGGTCGACCATCGCTTCGATCGCGTCGAAGCTGAAGTGAAGGGCCTGCGTCTGGAGATGAGGACTGAATTCATCGCCGTGCGCGATGAGTTGAACGGAATGCGGAGCGAAATGGGCGCGATTCGTGAGGCAGTCGTTGACGTTCAGCGTTCGATCGTGTGGGCGGCCGTCGCCTTGACCGGTGCCATCCTGGCCGGCTTCGCCGGCATGTGCACGCTGATCGCGGCGACGCTCTAGGCCCCCGTTATTTCTCCAGCAACGCCACGCACTCGATGTGCGGGGTTTGGGGGAACATGTCGACCGGCTTGACGCGGCGCAGGGCGTAGCCCGCCTCGACCAGCTGGGACGCGTTCGGGGCCAGCGTCGTCGGGTTGCAGGAGACGTAGACGATCTTCTGCGCCTCGCACTCGATCACCCGCCTGACGATCTTCTGGGAAAGGCCGGCGCGGGGCGGGTCGATGACGACGACGTCTGGTTTGCCGGCCTGCTCGATCAGCGGGCGGACCCCGGTGCGGGCGCTGCCGGCGATGAAGCGGGCGTTCTCGATCTTGTTGTTCTCGGCGTTGCGTTCGGCATCGGCGATCGCCTCGGCGACGATCTCGATGCCCCAGACCTCGCCGGCTCGCTTGGCCATCGTCAGCCCGATTGTGCCGATCCCGCAGTAGAGGTCGAAGACGCGCTCGCTGCCGCTCAGCCCGGCGTGCTCGGCGGCCACCGCGTAGAGGCGCTCGGCCATCTCCGTGTTGGTCTGGAAGAAGGCGCCGTGCGACATCTCCAGGCGCAGTCCGCTGAGCTCCTCGCGCAGCCGTTCCTCACCCAACACGCCGGTCGGGCCGTTCGTCCCGCCGCTGTCGCCTTCGATCGCGGTGTGCAGGTCGACCGGTGGTTTGGGGAAGTTGGCCGCCGAGGTGACCAACCGGGTCTGGATCTGCCCGGTGCGCCAGCCCTCGCGCACGACCAGGTTGCGCAGGATGCCCTCGCGCGACCGTGGGTCATAGGCCGGGACCAATTCCGACCGCGCCCAGTCGCGGATCGCATTGCGCGCCGCGTTGCCTCGCTCGGAGGCGAGCTGGCAATCGTCGACGTCGACGACCAGGTCCCAGCGCCCGCGCGCATGGAAGCCGAGCGTCGGCTCCCCGTCGCGCTCTCCGAAGGAGTACTCGAGCTTGTTGCGGTAGCGCCACTGCTCCAAAGCGGGCTCGATTTCCTCGAGCTCGAAGCCATCGAGCCCCCCGATCCGCCGCAGCGCCTCGTTGACCTGCTCGCGCTTGTGGGTCAGCTGGCTCTCGTAGGCAAGGCCCTGCCACGGCGCTCCGGGGCACGGCTCGCCCTCGTGCACACAGCTGTCTGCGATTCGGTCGCTCCCCGGTCGCAGCAGCTCGACCGCGCGCGCCTCGGCGAAGCGCTTCTTCGTTTTCGTGATCTCAGCCCGCACCCGATCCCCCGGCAGGGCGCCGGAGACGAAGACGACCATTCCGTCGCAGCGCGCGACCCCCCGCCCGCCGAAGGCAAGCGAGTCGATCTCGACCTCGAGCTGCTCGCCCCGCTGCCGGCGGGCCGCCGCCTTCTCGCCGGCGGCCCCCTCCACCTCTAACCGAGCTTCTTGCGCGCGCGGCGCGCAGCCTGCGTCGCCTGTTTGCGCACCGGCTCGGCCCGGCCGCCGACCTCGCGGCGTGCCTGCTGGATCAATCGTTCGAGCTCTTTCAGCATCGAGTCGGTCTGGCGGCGACCCTTCTTGAGCAGGTCCGTGAGCATTTTCTCGGCGTCGCCCCGGGTCATCCGGCCGCGCTTCACCGCGTCGTCGACGACCTCCTGCAGGCGGTCGCGGCTGAGGGTGACGCTGCGCTCCAAGCTCTCGCGGAACTGCTCGACGCTCTTGTCGAGCCCCGCGGTGGCGCCGGTGCGACGGGCGTCTTTTTGGGCGGCTTTGGCGTTGCTTTTTTTCGATCCGGCTTTCGCCGCGGGTTTGGCCTTTTTCGTGGCGCCTGCCGATTTCGCTTTTTTCGATTTTTTGGCTGTGGTCTCTTTTTTCGTGGCCATTGGATGCCCTCCTGGATCGTCGCGCGGTGTGGGACTGACTATCTCATCCGGCAGGCCTACCCGCTCGCCGGGGTCGTGAAGCTTGCCGCGATTGGAGCGTGGTCGGAGAGGCGCAGGGCGCGAGCACCGCGTCGCAGCTCGCGCCGTTCGGGTGGCCAGGCGGCTGCTGAATCGGCGGCGAGCCCGCGGCATAGGAGGTGGTCGATCGCGTTTGGAGCGGTTGTCCCGGCGAGGCCGAAGCGGCTGCGCAGCTGCTCGAAGACAGCTGGGTCTTGCGCTGGGCGGAGGTTGAGGTCGCCGCCGAAGAGCAATGGCGCCCCAGCGGCCCACCCGGTCGCGGCCTGAGCCGCTTTCAGCACGTCGGCGCTGGCAAGCGTCGGTTGATCGTTGGTGGCGTGGAGGTTGGCGATGCATACGCCGGAACCGGTGCGACAGAAGGCCATCGCTCGGCGCTCCGGCTCGCCATCGTGGACCACCAGCTCGCGGCGCTCGATGATCGGTCCCAGCAATCCACCGCTCCTCACCAGCGTCAGGTTCGAGCCGCCCTCGCCGGAAGCGATCAGGTCGGGATTGAGCCGGGCGGCGGCGGCCCGCAATCGGCTGAGCGAGTTGCGCGAGGTGAGCACACGGTGCGCCTCGGCTTCGCAGGTCCGCGCGAGCGCGCCGGCGAAGCGCGGTGGGCACTCCTGCAGCAGGGCGACGTCCCACTCGGCTGCTGCCAGCACCGCCGAGAACTCGGCGGTGAGATCGCGGTTGACCTGCAGGTGGGTGTCGTTTCGCTCCGTGACCCGCAGCAGGCGCGAGCGCCAGGTGAAGAGGGCGGGATCGGGGGGAAAGTCGCGCCCATGGAAGAGGTTCCAGCTGACGGCCGCGAAATGCACGCCCGTAGTATCCGCGGCTTGAAGCGCGATTTCCTCACAGGCGAAGAGCTGGGCGCCTTTGAGCTGGGCAAGCTGCTCGACCGCGCCGCCGCGCTCAAAGCCGGCAGGAAGGATCGGCTTGGCTCCGGGTCCCTGGCGGGGCGCAGCATCGCCCTCGTCTTCGAGAAGCCCTCGACCCGGACGCGGATCTCCTTCGAGGTCGGCGTCGCCGAGCTGGGCGCGACCCCGATCGTGCTGCGCGGCGGCGAGCTGCAGCTTTCCCGCGGCGAGTCGGTTGGCGACACGGCCCGTGTGCTGTCGCGCTTCGTCGACGCGATCGTGATCCGCTCCGGCTCCCACGAGGCAGTTGCCGAGCTTGCCGCCGCGGCCGACGTGCCCGTCATCAATGCGCTAACCCCGCTCCACCACCCGTGCCAGGCTCTCGCCGATCTGCTCACCCTGCGCGAGCGCTTCGGCGACCTCGCCGTCCTGCGCCTCGCCTACGTCGGCGACGGCAACAACGTGGCCCGCTCGCTGGCGATCGCCGGGGAGCTGACCGGAGTCGAGGTCGTCGTCGCGGCTCCGCCCGGCTACCAGCTGGAGCAGGGGCACGGGGCGAAGCTGACCGCCGACCCGCGCGACGCCGCCGCGGGCGCCGACGCGCTCTACGCCGACGTCTGGGTCAGCATGGGCGACGAGGCCGAGGCAGAGCGCCGTCGCGCCGACCTCGCCCCCTTTCGGATCGACGCCGACTTGCTTTCGGCGGCCAAGGACAGCGCCGTCGTCCTGCACTGCCTGCCCGCCCACCCCGGCGAGGAGATCACGGCCGAGGTGCTCTACGGCGATCGCTCCGCTGTCTGGGACCAGGCGGAGAACCGCCTCCACGCTCAGAAGGCGCTGCTCGAGATGCTGCTCGGCTGAGCGACGTGTATCCCGAGATCCAGATCGGCCCGCTGACCTTGCAGACGTTCGGCCTGATGTTCGCCCTCGCCTTCCTCGCTGCCGGGGCGCTGATCGGCAAGCGCCTGAAGGAGATCGGCAAGCCGGTCGACTGGGCCTATGAGATGGGCTTCGCGGCGCTGCTCGGCGGCATCGTCGGCTCCCGCATCTACTTCGTGGTCCAGAACTGGAGCAGCGTCAAGAGCGATCTGATTGGCAACCTTTTCTCCGGCTCCGGACTGGTCTGGTACGGCGGCGCGATCGGCGGCGCCCTCGCTGTCCTGGCCTGGGCCTGGTATCGCGACTTCCTCGGCGTCGCCCTGCTCGACCTGGCGGCGCCTGCCCTGGCCCTCGGCTACGCGATCGGGCGCTGCGGTTGCCAGCTCTCCGGCGACGGCGACTACGGCAAGCCGTGGAACGGGCCCTGGGCGATGTCATATCCCAACGGCACCGTGCCCACCGATCGGACCGTCCACCCGACGCCGATCTACGAGACCCTGGCGATGGGCCTGGGGGCCTGGTTCCTCTGGCAGCTCCGTGACCGGGTCCGCGCCGGCGCTCTATTCGCGATCTACCTGCTCTACGCGGGAGTCGAGCGCTTCCTGGTCGAGTTCCTGCGCCGCAACGCCGCCGTCGCCCTGGGCCTGACCGCAGCGCAGTGGGAGAGCCTTGGGATGATGATCGTCGGCGCCGTCTGGATTGTCGCCATCCGGCGCCGACACGGTAGCCTGTCCAAAGTGACTTCCACCGCTCCGATCAAACCCGCAGCAGGGTTCTGACCGTGGAAGCCCAGACGGAAGGAGCGCCGCTGATGGCGAGCGCGGATGAGGTTCTGAAGCAGGCAACGGAGTCGATCGCCGCCGCTGGCTGCGACGCGCCGGAAGCCGACGCAAGGGTGCTTGTCGCGAAGGCGCTGGCGATGCGCGTCGATGATTTAGAGCGTGACGGCGCCACCGAGGTGTCGATCGAGGCGCGCGAGGAAATCGAACGGCTGGTCATCCGCCGCGGCGAACGCGAGCCCCTGGAGTACATCCTCGGCAGCTGCCGCTTCCGCGAGATCGAGATCGCCGTCGACGAGCGGGTGTTGATTCCCCGCCGTGAGACCGAGCTCCTGGTCGCCGTCGGCGTCGAGCTGCCCGAGGGCGCCCGCGTCCATGAGGTCGGCACGGGATCCGGCGCGATCGCGCTGGCCCTGCTCAGCGAGCGTCCCGACCTGCGCGTGACCGCCTCGGACCTCTCCGAGGAGGCGGCGGAAAAAGCCCGCGAGAACGCCGCCCTGCTCGGCATTCCGCTCGAGATCACGGTGGCCGGGGGGATCCCCGACCACGTCGAGGAAGTCGACCTGCTGATCGCCAACCTTCCATACATCACCGACGCCTCGATCGGCGAGCGCTCGCCGGAGATCCGCCGCGAGCCGGAGATCGCCGTGCTCGGCGACAGCGGCGACGACGGGCTCGGCGTGATCCGCGGCCTGATCGCCGAAACCCCGAGCGGCTGGCGAATGGCGCTCGAGCACGACACCCACCACGGCCCCGCGATGCGGGAGCTTCTGCGCGAAGCGGAGACGCGGGCGGACTATCGCGGCGACGAGCGAGTGACGGTTGGCCTGGCCCGATGAGCGACGTGCCTGCGGGGGCCGAGCCCTCGCCGGGCTCAACTGAGGACCAGCGGCGGGCAAAGCTCGAGCGGCTGCGCGCCGAAGGCATCGAGCCCTACCCGCGGCGCGGCTTCCCCGATCGCGACAAGATCTCGGCGATCCTCGAGGCGCACGACCCCGAGGAGCTGGGCGAGGGCGGGCACTCGCAGCTCTCCTACCGGGTCGCCGGTCGCCTGGTCGGCCGCCGCGGCCACGGCAAGACGGCCTTCCTCGACATCCGCGACCTGACCGGCTCGATCCAGGCCTACGCTCGGCTCGACGCGCTCGGCGAGGAGGCCTTCGGGCGGATCGACGACCTCGACATCGGCGACGCGATCGGCGTCGAGGGCGAGCTACACGTGACCAAGCGCGGCCAGCTGGCGCTCGCGGTTCGCGAGTGCGTCCTGCTGGCAAAGGCGCTGCGCGACCCGCCCGACCTCTTCCACGGCATCGCCGACCCCGAGGTCCGCTACCGCCGGCGCGAACTCGACCTGATGGCCAACGAGCGCTCGCGCGAGGTCTTCAAGATGCGGGCGAAGCTGGTCGCCGCGATCCGCGCCTACATGAACGAGCACGACTTCGTCGAGCTGGAAACGCCGATGCTGCAGCAGATGACCGGTGGCGCCGCGGCCCGCCCCTTCACCACCCACCACAACACGCTCAACCGCGAGCTCTTCCTGCGCACCGCGACCGAGCTCTACCTCAAGCGCGTCATCGTCGGCGGCTTCGAGAACGTCTACGAGCTGGGCAAGTTCTTCCGCAACGAGGGCATGTCGCCGCAGCACAACCCCGAGTTCACGATGCTCGAGTGGTTCCTCAGCTGCGCCGACTACAACGGCGTGATGGCCTTCGCCGAGGGGCTGATCTCGACAGTGGTCGAGCAGGTGCTCGGCACGACAGAGGTCGAGCGGGGCGGCGAGACGATCGATTTCAAGGCGCCCTGGAAGCGGGTCACGCTGCGCGACGCGATCCTTGCCGAGACCGGCGCCGACATCGTCGACTCGAGCCGCGACGAGCTTGCCGAGCTGATGGAGGGGGAAATCGACCCGAAAGCGGACTGGGCTTCGGTGGTCGACTCGCTGCAGGGCAAGTTCGTCGAGCCGAAGCTCACCCAACCGACCTTCATCGTCGACCTGCCGCTTGATATCTGGCCGCTGGTCAAGCCCCACCCCGACCATCCCGAGCTGCTCGGCGAGGCCTTCGACGGGATCGTCGCCGGGATGGAGATCATCGGCGGCGGCACCGACGTCAACGACCCCGAGATGCAGCGCGAGCATTTCGTCCGCCAGCGCGAGCGCCAGGAAGCGGGCAGCGAGGCAGACCCCCATCCGCACGACGAGGAGTTCGTGCGGGCGCTCGAATACGGGATGCTGACCGCGAGCGGCTCGGGCATCGGGATCGACCGCCTGATGATGATCCTCGCCGGCGCCGAGAACCTACGCGAGGTCATCCTCTTCCCCTCGATGCGCCAGGGCTCAGAAAGCTGAGTGGAGCAGGCCGCCGTCTATTGGGATTACGGTGCCGGTGATGTAGGCGGCTCGCTCGGAGCAGAGGTAGGCGACGAGGTCTCCGTACTCCTCCGGGAGACCGAGGCGGCGGGCCGGGACTTCGCGCTGCGCGGCCTCTTCGGCACCCCGCAGAGAGCCGTCGCCGTCGGCCAGGCGCTCGGTGCCGAAGCGGCCGGTGGCGATCGTGTTGACGGTGATCCCGTCGGCGGCGACCTCGCGTGAGAGCGTCTTGAGGAAGCCGACCGCGGCCATCCGGTGCGAGTTGGAGAGGTTCAGGCCGGGGATCGGCTCGCGCGTGGCGCTGGAGCCGACGTTGACGATCCGCCCCCAGCCGCGCTCGCGCATTCCCGGCACGACCGCGCCGGCGAGAACGCGCGGCGCCAGGACAAGCGAGCGGTAGGCCATCTCCCAGTCCGCCGGCTCGTGGTCGAGCGCGCCGCCGAGTGGCGGGCCGCCGGTATTGGCGACGAGGATCTCGACCGGGCCGAGTGCGGCGGCGACCTCAGCGGGCAGTGTCGCCAGCCGGTCCAGGTCCGAGGCGTCGGCGACGAACGGCGCCGCCGCCTCGCCGATCTCGACCGCGGCTTCGTCGAGCTTCTCGGCCGAACGACTTGCGATCGCTACCCGTGCGCCCTCGCGCGCCAGCGCGGCGGCGATGCCGCGGCCGAGCCCGCGGCTGGCGCCCATCACCAGCGCGACGCGGTTCTCCAGTCCTAGGTCCACGCCGCTCGTCCCCCGTTTTCCCGCGCGCAGAGATAGGCGAACAGGCCAACCGCGACCAGCGCGCCGAGCCAGTGCAGCCCGATCAGCACGAAGAGCACGCTGACGAGGCCTGCCGCCACCGCCCGCGCGAGCGTCGGCGATAGCTCCAAGCCGACCACGCGAGCGGTCGCGCAGGCGCAGAGGAGCCAGGCGGCGGGGCCCGCGATCCAGCCCCAGTCGACGAAGAACCCGTGCGAGAAGACCAGCGCCAGCAGCACTGAAAGCAGCCCAACGGCGATCAGCTGCACCACCGCCACCCGCCAGAAGACCTCGACTCTCACGCCGAGCATTCTTCCATCCCGCCGACCGCGCCCCCGCCTCGCCT
>DASXKW010000031.1:0-39024 GCA_036496625.1 Solirubrobacterales bacterium
GAAAACACCAGCCCGGCTGGTGTTTTCGGCCCGTCGGCGGGGGGTTGATCGGACATGGCGCGACGGTTGCAGAGGCGGGCGCGCGGGTGGTGCGCTTTGGGTGACGGATGCGTGCCGATTCTCGCTATGAATGCGAGAGGCCCGGCATTTGCCGGGCCTCTCGTCGAAGTCACTCGCCTGTTGAGGCGAGGATACGCCTGGAAAGGCGTGACTACATCATCCCGCCCATGTCCGGCATGCCGCCGGGCATTCCGCCGCCGGCGCCGTCCTTCTCGGGCGGCTCGGCGATGATCGCCTCGGTGACGAGGATGTTCTTCGCGATCGACGCCGCGTTCTCCAGCGCCGAACGGGTCACCTTGGTCGGGTCGATGACACCGGCGGCGATCAGGTCGCCGTACTCGCCGGTGGCCGCGTTGAGGCCTTCGCCGGCCTTCAGCTCGCGGACCTTGTTGACCACGACCGAGCCCTCCTCACCGGAGTTCTCGGCGATCTGGCGAACCGGCTCCTCGAGCGCCCGGTGGACGATTCGAGCGCCTGTTGCCTCGTCCGGATCGTCGTGCTTGTCCGTGTCGAGGTTGGCCTGGGCATTGAGCAGCGCCACGCCGCCACCCGGCACGACGCCCTCCTCGAGCGCGGCGCGGGTCGCCTGCAGCGCGTCCTCGACGCGGTGCTTCTTCTCCTTCATCTCGGTCTCGGTAGCGGCGCCGACCTTGACCACGGCGACGCCGCCGGCCAGCTTGGCGAGACGCTCCTGGAGCTTCTCGCGATCGAAATCGGAGTCGGTGTTGTCGACCTCGTTTTTAATCTGCTTGATCCGGCCCTTGATGTCATTGGCCTCGCCGGAGCCGTCGATGATCGTCGTCGTGTCCTTGGAGATGACGACGCGGCGGGCTTTGCCGAGTTGGGTGAGCTGGGTGTTCTCGAGTTTGAGGCCCATCTCCTCGGTGATCACCTCGCCGCCGGTGAGGATCGCGATGTCCTCCAGCATCCGCTTGCGGCGGTCGCCGAAGCCGGGCGCCTTGACCGCGACGCCGGTGAAGGTGCCGCGCAGCTTGTTGACGACAAGCGTCGCAAGGCACTCGCCCTCGACGTCCTCGGCGACGATCAGCAGCGGCTTGCCACCCTGCATGACCTGCTCAAGCACCGGCAGGATGTCCCGCACGGAGCCGATTTTCTGGTTGGCTATGAGGATGTAGGGGTCCTCCAGCACAGCCTCCATGCGGTCCTGGTCGGTGACCATGTACGGGGAGATGTAGCCCTTGTCAAACTGCATCCCCTCGGTGAACTCCAGCTCCATGCCGAAGGTCTGGCCTTCCTCGACATTGACCACGCCGTCCTTGCCGACCTTCTCGATCGCATCGGCGATGACGCTGCCGATCTCGTCGTCACCGGCGGAGATGGCGGCGACGCGGGCGATCTGCTCCTTGCCCGCGACCTCCTTGGACTGCTTCTCGCGAAGGGTCTCGACGACGTCTTCGACGGCCTTCTCGATGCCGCGGCGCAGGGCCAGCGGGTTGGCGCCGGCGGCGACGTTCTTGAGCCCCTGACGAACGATGATTTGGGCCAGCAGCGTCGCCGTCGTGGTGCCGTCGCCGGCGACGTCGTTGGTTGCCGTGGCGACCTCGCGGACGAGCTGGGCGCCCTGGTTCTCGAAGACGTCCTCGACCTCGACCTCGCGGGCGATGGTGACGCCGTCGTTTGTGATCGTCGGCGCGCCGAACTTCTTGTCGAGCACGACGTAGCGACCCTTCGGGCCGAGGGTGACCTTGACCGCGTCGGCGACTGCGTCGACGCCGGCCTGCAGGGCCCCCCTTGCCTCCTCGCTGAACTTCAGCTCCTTATGAGCCATCTGATTTGTCCTCCTTGGTTCTTCGAAAATCCGTGGTTGGCGACGGTCAGCCGAGCTTGGCGAGGACGTCCGACTCGCGCAAAACGAGCAGATCCTCGTCCTCGACGGTGACCTCGGTGCCGCCGTATTTCGAGTAGAGGACCTCGTCACCCTCGCTCACGTCGAGCGGGCGGCGAGTGCCGTCCTCGTTGATCGCGCCGTCGCCTACGGCGACGACCTTGCCCTTCTGGGGCTTCTCCTTGGCCGTATCGGGAAGGACGATTCCGCTCGCGGTCGTCTCCTCCTCTTCGATCGGCTTCACGATCAGCCGGTCCCCGAGGGGCTTCAGCTTCATCCGTATACCTCCATCTATGGGTCAGGGGTGGGTCAGAAGTTCGAACTGGATTGGCACTCTCTTGGTGAGAGTGCCAGCGCCCGAAAGATAGCGAGTCGGGCGACTCCGCGGGCCGTGGCTTCGAAGCGACCGATATCTCCGCTTTCAGGGCCGCCGTCAGGCTGTTCAGCCATTGGCCAGGAGCTTGCAGCCGAGCAGCTTCGCCATGCCCTCGCCGCCGCGGGCCATCACCCAGTCGTGGTTCCACTCGAAGGCCGGGCGAGCGATCGGGGCCAGCAGGTTCATCCAGGCCTTGCTGGTCGCCACGTTCCACTCATAGAGCACCGCGGTGACGCCGTCGCGCTCATAGAAGCGCCAGCGACCGATCCCGCTCAGCTCGCCGACCGCGTCGGCCTCGAGCAGCCGCAGCGGCTCGACCCGGGTCGTCGTCACCTCGAACTCGACCCGGTAGGGCAGCAGGCTCTTCCAGACCAATCGCGAGACCGTGCCGATGCCGCTCTCCTCGCCGGGCCGCACTTCCTCGGCCTCCTCGACGCCGCGCCACCACTGCGGCCAGCGCGCCTGGTCGTAGACCGCCTCCCAGACCGGCTCGCACCGCGACTCCAGAAGCCAGGTCGTGAGGAAGGAGTAGTCGGCCACTGATCTGTCTACGGACGGACCGACCTAGGCGATCAATTGTGGCGCGGGGTCTCGCCGTTGCCGAAGTGCGCTCCCGGCGGCTCGACGATCTGAGAGAAGCGGATCACGGTGACGATTTCGTCGGGCGCCACCGGCCGCCCGTAGATCTGCTCGAGGAACTTGACCTCGTCCTCGAGGCGGCGGAACTCGGGGTTGTCGTGCTCGATGTCGCGCGGCGAGAGCTCGGAGATCCGCTTCACCTCGACATCGTCGATCACCGCGGTGAAGATCTTCTCGCGCGGGCTGTGGCGGAAGCCGACCGTAATCCAGACGACCTGGCCGCGCTCGTACTTGTTGCTCTTGTCGCCGAGGCGGATCGTCGCGGTCTTGCGAGCGCGCTTGAGCTGGTCGACGAAGATCGGCGAATAGAAGTTGAGCACGTAGATCCCGCCCCTCATGGTGCGAGCGTATCCGAACGCGCCAGGCGCAGCCGTGCGGGCCGGGCCTCCCCGTGATTCCGGCGACCGATGCGGGTTTACCCCGCTATCGACGCGGCACGCCCGCACGCCTGGACAACTATTCGACCCAAAGTTTTAGGAGACGGGAGATCGGTCGATGGGTGGTTGTGACGCGCTCAGCAGCCACTCCTCGGCGCATGCCCCTGAACGCCGCCATCTTCGGCGCGGCGGTCCTCATGCTGCTCCTCTTCAGCGGCAGCGCCGCGGCAGCGACCTGCGACGGCAAGCACGCGACGATCGTCGGCACGCCGGGCAACGACGTGATCGTCGGCAAGAAGGCAAGCGACGTGATCTACGGCGGAGGAGGCGACGACAAGATCAGCGGCGGGCCCAACGGCAACGACACGATCTGCGGCGGGCCCGGCAACGACACGATCAGCGGCGGTCGCGGCTTCGACGCGATCTTCGGCGAAGCCGGCGACGACCACCTGGTGGGCGGAACCGGCTCCGACCACATCGAGGGCGGCGGCGGCAACGACGACCTGCTCGGCGAACAGGGCAAGGACAGCCTCGTCGGCGGCGCCGGCAGCGACACCCTGCTCGGCGCCAAGGGCCCCGACAAGCTCGCCGGCGGGGCCGAAACCGACTACCTCAACGGCGGCAAGGGCAGCGACCACGAGGAAGGCGGCGGCGGCAACGACCTCCTCTTCGGCGACAAGGGCAACGACACGATCCTGGGCGGGACCGGCAGCGACCAGATCGAAGGAGGGCCCGGCGACGATCCCGATCTCAACGGCGGGCCCGAAAGCGACTTCGTCTACGGCGGCGCGGGCAGCGACACCGCAAGCGGCGGCGCAGGCAATGGCGACGTCGTCCGCGGCGACAGCGGCGAAGACACGCTCGACGGTGGGCCCGGCACCCAGGACATCGTCACTTACGCCAGCGCGACTCGCAGCGGCGTAGTCGTCGACCTCGCTTCAGGACACGCGAAAGGCGACGGCCATGACACGCTGACCGGCTTCGAGGACGTGGTCGGCTCGCCCCAGGGCGACGACATAGTCGGCAATCCCGAAGTCAACCGGATCGACGGCGGCGTCGGCAACGACAGCCTCGACGGAGCCGGCGGAGCCGACGAAGCCTTCGGCGGCGCCGGCACCGACGAATGCGACGAATTCAGCACCGAGCACTCCTGCGGCGTCGAAGAAAGCCCGCCCCCCAGCGGCACCTTCGTGATTCTCGACCAGGGGCTCGACGGCACCAGCCTCGTCGTGCAGGGCGATGCGCGCTCCAACGACATCCACGTCTCCTACAGCGGCGGCTGGATCGTCACCGACAACGGCGCCGTCGTCCCCGGAGAAGGCTGCGCGGCGAACAGCGACACCTCGGTCAGCTGCCCGACCACCGCGCCGACCGGTCTGGTCGTGATCACCGGCGGCGATGGCAACGACTCGATCAGCATCGACGAAAGCGTCCCCGCCGGGGTCAAGGTCCGCGCCAACGGCAACGCCGGCAGCGACACGCTCAGCGGCGGCCCCGGCGACGACGTGCTCGAAGCCGGCGAGAACTACAACAACCCCGACAATGGCAACGACACCCTGATCGGCAACGGCGGCAGCGACGTGCTCTACGCCGACCCCGGCGCCGACCAGCTCTTCGGCGGCCCCGGCAACGACCTGCTCGTCTCCTCGGTGGCGGTCTGCCAAGGCCACGCCTACAGCGGCGGCCCCGGCGACGACACCGTCTCCTACGGGCGCTCGAACGCGAGCATGATCGTCGAACTCGGCGGCACCGGCGGGCCGGCCGGCTGCGCCACGCCCGACCAGGTCCTCGGCGACAACGAGAGCCTCGAGGGGTCCGACGGCCCTGACGTGCTGATCGGCGACAACGGGCCGAACAGCCTGATGGGCCACCTCGGGGCCGACACCTTCATCGGCAAGGGCGGCGACGACACGATCGAAGCGATCGACGGCCAGCATGACAAATCGATCCAGTGCGGCGGCGGGAGCGACAGCGTCAGCAAGGACCCCATCGACCCGAAACCGATCGGCTGCTGATCAGAAGATGTAATTGCTCAGCTTCTCCGGCGCCAGCACGGCGACGCGACCGCGGCCGGGGCGGACGACGCCGGCCCGCTCGAGGTCGGCAAGGAAACGGCTGACGCTCTCGCGCGAGGTGCCCGCCAACTGGGCGAGGTCGGCCTGGTTCATGCGGATCGTCACCTCGCCGCCCTCGCCGGCGCGCGGCCCCTCGTCGGCGACGAGCTGGGAGAGAACGCCCGCGACCCGGCTGGGCACCGTCTGAAAGGACTGGCGCGAGATCCGCTCGTTGGCGCTGCGCAAGCGACGGACCAGCGCCGCGATCAGCTTCACGGTGATCTCCGGGTGGCGGGCGAGCAGCGCCCGCACCTCGCCCGCCGGCAGGGCGAGCAGCTCGCCGTCGGCGAGCGCTTCGACGCTGGCCGAGCGCACCTCGCCGTCGAGCATCGCCAGCTCGCCGAAGATGTCGCCGGGGCCGAGGGTCGCCAGGGTGATCGCGCGCCCGTCGGAGTGCTCGCGGGTGACGCGGAAGCTGCCGTCGCGGACGATGTAGCAGGCATCGGAGTGATCGCCCTCGTGGAAGACCCGGGTCGCGGCCGGGAAGGAGCGGGCAACCGCGACGCGCGAGAAGCGCTCCAGCTCACCCTCCTCGAGATCGGAGAAGAGCGGCACGCTGCGCAGCAGCGAGATCGCTCCCTGCCCCACCTCACGATCCTCCATGACTTGGATTATCGCGAACGCAGGTCAGCGAGCGGCGAGGGTGAGCTTGCGGGGGCCGCGGCTGAAGCCGGCTTCGAGCAGGGCGTCCTCCTGACCGGAGCCGATTATCGGTTCGCCGTCGAGCTTCTCGACCGCCAGTTTCGGCAAGCGACCCGTTGCGACCGCTTCGGCAAGGGCGCGCACCGCCGCCGCCAGCTCCTCGTCGCTCAACTCGACGAGGCGGAGAATGCCGCGGCCGCCGCGCTCCACGTATACCACCGGGGCGCCGTCGCGGATCAGGACGTGGGCGCCGGGAGCGCGGGCGGGACGGCGGCCGCTGGCCGGCTTCGGCCAGGGCAGCGAGGCCCCGTAGGGATTTGCCGGGTCGGTGGCGGCGAGGAGCAGGAATGAGCCGTCGTCGTAGGGGAGCGAGCGCAGCCGCTCGACCGCGCCGGGCAGGGCAAACTGGGCGCCGCCGAGACCCTCGACGAAGTAGCCGCGGCGAGCGGTGCCGAGCAGCTCGAGGTTGCCGAGCTCGGCGTAGAGGCTGGAGAAGCCGCCGGGGACGCCCTCGGCGAGGACGGACTCGCGGGTGACGATGCCGTAGCGCTCCAGCATCAGCTCGGCCTGTGCGCGCAGGCGGGGGCCGGCGGCGGGGGCGCCCTCGAACAGCGGGGCGGTCAGCGACCAGCGTCCCTGCACGGCGGCGCCCGCTGCACGGCGTCGGGCGAAGCGGCGGCCGCGCTGCTCGGTGGGGGGCGCGGCGCGCAGGCGCGGCGCGCGCAGGGGCGAGAAGGCGTCGTTGGTCACCTCGCCCGCCCAGGCGAGGTCCCAGAGCGCCGAGTGCAGCTCCTCGAGCGGCTGGTCGAGGTCGGCGAGCAGGTCGAGCCAGAAGTCGGGGCCGGCGGCGAGGCGCTCGCGAATCGCATCGTGGACCTCGCCCTCGGGCCGCTCCAACCTCGCGTTGGCCGGCGGCGGGCCGGCGAGGCGGACGTCATCGCGGAAGTAGAGGGCGACGCGGCCGTCGCTGCGGCCGCGTGCGCCGGCGCCGATCCAGACCACCTCCCCGCTGGTGCAGAGTTCGTCGAGCCAGACCGGCGAGTAGGAACCGAGCCGTCGCGGCAGCACGTCGCCCTCCCAGACCTTGGGCGTCAACGCCACTCCCTGCAGCGGCACGAGAGCCTCGCGCAGGCGGTCGGGACCGGCGCCGGCGGCGCGGTGGGCATCGACGTTCTGCCAGCTCGGCAGGAAGCGAGCGAAGCGGTCGCGACCGGCGGGCTCGACCTCACGCCGCAGGTGGGCGAGGCTGGCGCGCCGCACCCGGCGCAGCACCTCGGCGTCGCACCACTCGCGCTCGCGGCCGCCCGGCAGCAGCTCGCCGCGAACGAGGGCGCCTTCGCGCTCCAGCTCTCGCAGCGCCGGCGTCGGGTCCACCCCGTAGCGCGCGACCAGCTGAGCGGTCGGGAAGGGACCATGAGTTCGCGCGTAGCGACGCGCCACCGTCCGCATCGCGTCGGGATGGTCCTCGAGGAAGCTCTCCGGAAGGCCGGCGGGCGGCGGGACGCCAAGCGCATCGCGATAGAGCCCGGCGTCCTCGCCGGCGATGTAGCGCTCCTCGCCGGCGATCCGGACAAGGGCGGCGCGGCGCTCGCCGACCAGCTTCTCCAGCATCGAGGAGGCCGAGTAGCCGTCGGTCACCCGCTCCTCGCACTCCTCCGCGCTCAGGTCGCCGACGTTGCGCAGCACCTGCTGAAGGGCGTCGCGGTCGCCGGCACGACCGGCCTCTGTGCGGTGCTGGAGCTGCGCCTCGACCTCCTCCAGCGCCTCGGGGTCGATCAGCTCGCGCAGCTCCTCCTGACCGAGCAGCTCACGCAAGAGGTCGCGGTCGAGCGCAAGCGCCGCCGCCCGCCGCTCCGCGTTCGGCGTGTCCCCCTCGTACATGTAGGTCGCCACGTAGTCGAAGAGCAGCGAGGATGCGAAGGGCGAGGCGGTCGGGGTCTCGACCTCGACCAGGCTGAGCTTGCGCGATTGCAGGTCGCGCAGCAGCTCGGCAAGCGACGGCAGGTCGAGCACGTCGCGCAGCACCTCGCGGTAGGTCTCCAGCACGACCGGGAAGCGGGGGAAGTCGCGGGCCACCTCGAGCAGGCTCTGCGCCTTCAGCCGCTGCTGCCAGAGGGGAGTGCGCTTGCCGGGGTAGGCGCGCGGGATCAGCAGCGAGCGGGCGGCGTTCTCGCGGAAGTGGGAGCCGAAGAGGGCGGAGCCGGAGAGCTCGCCGACGACGAGGTCCTCGAGCTCGTCGGGCTCGACCAGGACGAGGTCGGCGGGGGGCGGCTCGTCGGCGTCGGGGAGGTGGATGACGATGCCGTCGTCGGACCAGATCGCGTCGGCCTCGAGATCGCGCTCGGCACGGATCTTCGCCGCCAGCGCCAGGCCCCAGGCGGCGTGGACGCGGCCACCGTAGGGGGAGAGCACGCAGAGTCGCCAGTCGCCGATCTCGTCGCGGAAGCGCTCGACCACGATCGTCTCATCGGAAGGCACTACGCGGGTCGCGCTCTGCTGCTCGCGCAGGTAGGCGACCAGGTTCTCGGCGGCGCGGCGATCGAGGTCGTACTCGGCGGCCAGCTCGGCGGGCTCACGCGAGACCGCCTCGCGGGCGAAGGCGCCGATCGCCCTGCCCAGCTCGGCGGGCCGGCCGATCCCATCGCCCTTCCAGAAGGGGACGGCGCCGGGCACGCCGGGCGCCGGGGTGACGATGACGCGGTCGCGGGTGATCTCCTCGATCCGCCAGGTGGTGGCGCCGAGCAGGAAGGTCTGGCCGGGACGCGCCTCGTAGACCATCTCCTCGTCGAGCTCGCCGACCCGACGGCCGTCGGGCAGGTGGACGCCGTAGAGGCCGCGGTCGGGGATCGTGCCGGCGTTGGTGACGACCAGCTGGCGGGCGCCTTTGCGGCCGTGCATGGTGCCGGCGGCGCGATCCCAGACGATCCGCGGGCGCAGCTCGGCGAAGCGGTCCGAGGGGTAGCGCCCATCGAGCATGTCGAGCACGTTCTCGAGCTGCTCGCGGGAGAGCTCGTGAAAGGGCTCCGAGGCGATCACGAGCTGCTCGACCTCGTCGATGTTCCACTCGTCCAGGGCCGCCATCGCGACGAGCTGCTGAGCGAGCACGTCGAGCGGGTTGCGCGGGATCACCGTCTCCTCGATCGCCCCTTCGCGCATGCGCTTGGCGACGACGGCGCACTCGAGCAGGTCGGCGCGGAACTTGGGGAAGATGCGGCCGCGCGAGACGTCGCCGACCGAGTGCCCGGCCCGGCCGACCCGCTGCAGGCCCCGACTGACCGACTTCGGCGACTCGACCTGGATCACCAGGTCGACGGCGCCCATGTCGATTCCCAGCTCAAGAGAGGACGTCGCGACCAGGCACGGCAGCTGGCCGGACTTGAGCATCTCCTCGACCACCGTGCGCTCCTCGTGGGAGAGCGAGCCGTGGTGGGCTCGGGCTATCTCCTCGATGACTTCTGGGCCGGCGGGTCCTGTCACGGCAGGGAACCCCCCACCCCCTCCGGTCGCTAAAGCGTCCTCGGGGGTGGGTCCCCCTACCGCGCCACCCCCCGGCAGAGACGCATTTCCGGCATGCTCGGTGGCCGGGAGCTCCTGGTGAGGTTCATCAGCGTTTAGCTCGTTCAAGCGCTTAGCGAGACGCTCGGAGGCGCGGCGATTGTTGACGAAGATGATCGTCGAGGTGTGTTCACGGACCAGCTTGAGAAGCTCGGGGTAGATCGCGGGCCAGATCGAGCGGACGTGGACCAGGGGCTCACCATCGTTGGGAGTGCCGTCCTCGCTTGGGAAAGCTGGAGCGCCCGGATCGGCCATGTCCTCCACCGGGACGACGATCTCCAAATCAAGCTCCTTGGCAACCCCGGCGTCGACGATCTTGCACTCCCGTTTTGGGCCGACGAGGAATCGAGCTATTCGCTCAAGGGGGCGCTGCGTCGCGGAAAGACCAATCCGCTGAAGCCCAGGCGCATCTGCGGCGGGTGTCGCGGGGGGAGGGGGGTCGAGGACGGACCGTGGGCCGCCCGCAGGCCCCCCTCCCCCCGCGACAGGACCCGCCGCCCGACCGCCCTGGTCCTTCACCAGATGCTCCAACCGCTCCAACGTCAGCGCCAGATGGGAGCCGCGCTTGGACTGGGCCACCGCGTGGATCTCGTCGACGATCACCGCCTCAGTCGTGGCGAGGATCTCCCTGACCCCGGAGGAGAGCATCAGGTAAAGCGACTCGGGGGTGGTGATCAGGATGTCGGGCGGCGCTTTGCGCATCGCCCGGCGCTCGGACTGCGGCGTGTCGCCCGTGCGCAGGCCCACCGAGATGTCTGACCCGATGCCGCGCAGCGGGGCACGCAGGTTGCGCTCGATGTCGTAGGAGAGCGCCTTGAGGGGCGAGACGTATACGAGGCGGACCCCGTTGCCGCGGTCGGGCTCCCGCGAGAGCCTGTCGATGCCCCAGAGGAAGCTGGCAAGCGTCTTGCCGGAGCCGGTTGGGGCGCAGATCAGCGCGTTGGCGCCACTGGAGATCGCCTCCCAGCCCCCCACCTGGGCAGGCGTCGGCCCCTCGAAGGACGCCTCGAACCAGCGCCTTACCGGGGGGCTGAACAGCGCCAGCGGGTCAGATCCCACGCTCTTATTCTCATCGGTGGCCAACCCACCGATCTTACGCAGCTGCTAAGCCGCGCGGTGGATCAGGGGTGTCCGCCGGAGAACTTGACGTAGGCGAACCAGGACTTCTTCGGCATGAAGCCGCTGCCGAAGAGGCCCGAGCCGCCGCAGAAGTTGCAGTTGCCTGCCTGATCGTCGACCGAGAACCAGTAGATCCGCTGCAGCTTCCATTTCGCCGCCTTGCTCTTGAAGAGGCTGAAGGCGCCCTTCAGCTGGGTCGCCTGGCCCACCGGGCCTTTGGCGAATGAGTCGCCGGCAGACTGCGGTTCCGAGCTCCAGCCGACCTCGGTGATCCAGAGCGGCTTGCCGGCGTCGTGGTTCTCTTTGAGCACGGCGCGGAAGGCTTCGATGTCCGGAGTCAGCCGCCGGTAACTGGAGGTATAGGGATGCAGGGCGACGCCGCTGAACTTGCTCTTCACCCTCGGCGTCGACCTGTAGACGCCTTCGAGAAAGTCAGTGGCGAAGTAGGCCTGAGGGGGCTTCACCTTGAACTGGGCTTCCCTGGGTTCGGCGAACATGCCGCCGAGGATCAGCTTGGCGCCGGGATCGACGCTCTTGATCGCCGTGTAGGAGACGTCGATCAGCTTGCCGTAGTCGGACGGGCTGGGCCGCGCGACGAAGTACTTGAAGTTCTCCTCGTTCCAGATCTGCCAGGTGCGGATCGGGCTTTCCGGCAGGGCCGGGTTCGCCCTCCAGAAGCTGCCCCCCGGACCGTAGCGGCCGACGACCAGCTCGAGGAAGTTGGACCAGGCGGTGCGCTCGGCGCCGGTCTTGACCGGAAGGGTCTTCGGCGCCTTCGCGCCGCTGCCGGGAACACGGGCCGGCGTGACCGCCCAGGAAGGCGCGTCGTAGACGAAGGGCAGCACGTTGAGCCCGGCTGCCGCTGCGCCGGCGACGAGCTGGTCGGAGGCGTTGAAATTCGCTTCCGACCCACCGCTCGGCTGAACCGCGGGCCACGAGATCGGGATCCGCACGCTGTCGACTCCCCCGGCGCGCAGGCGCTGGAACTGTTCGAAGCTGGGCGCCGCCTGCGGAGAGACCCCCCAAAAGTCGCTCGGCAACGCCATTGCTCCCGGCGCCGCCGCAGCCAGCCCCGCAAGCGACACGGCGATCGCCGCAATCCAGGTACGCGCCTGCCCGAAGGGGCGCTTCCGTTTCTGGGCCACGATCAGTTTGCCTCAGGGGAGGCTGTGGCGGTCGGCCCACGGCGCTGACGCCGCTGCCTGATCATCACCGCGCCAACCGAGATGGCGGCGAGAGCGGCGATCGCGATCAAGATCGGCACGAGGGGCGAGGACCCGCCGCCACTGCTGCTGGAGGTCGAGGCCTTGCCGCCAGACCCGTTCTGAGCGCCGGGATGCATCGGCTGCCCGGCCCCGCCGCTGGCGCTGCCGCCTGGTTTACCCTGGCCGTTGCCGCTGCCGTTGCCCCCTGCTACAGCGGCTTCCTTTTCAGATGATTCGCCTTCCCCGAACCCTTCAGCTTCCTTCGAGCTCTTCGAGCTCTTTGGCTGGGACGGTTCCGAGCCGCCGCCGTTGCCGGTATTCGAAGCTTTCGCTGGGGTTTGCCGATGGGGGTGGGCAGGAGCGTTTTCGCCTTCGGGCTTCGGGATAGATTCGGTGTACTGGACGCAGCTCGAGGTCGTGCATTCGGCCTGAGCGAGCGCAGGGGAGCAAGCAAATGCCAGAGCAATCACTGACATCAGCGCGAAGAGGTGGCGACCCGATGGCCGCGCCCGGCGATGGCGCTTCCCGACGTTCATCGCGGGCAAGGTTAGACCAAACGGCGGCGTTGCTTGCGCCAATCGCCCTGATCGTCGGACTGGCCCTGGCTGGCGGGGGCTTCGATGTGAGCAGCCGTCACATTGCCGGCCTCGCCGTGTGGCTGGTCGTCGTTGCCCTGCTGGTCTTTGGCGCGGGGTCGGCCGTGAAGCCGGAGCGGCCGCTCTACTGGGCAGGCGGACTGATCGTCTGTCTGTCGCTTCTGTCTGCAATCTCGTCCCTCTGGTCGGGTTCTGTGGAGCTGAGCGTCATCGAGGCAGACCGCGTCGCCGTCTACCTCGGCTTCTTCATTGCCGCGTTCCTGATCGCCCAAACCGACGAAAGGCGCCAACGTTTCGCTGAAGGCCTGGCAATTGCCGCGGCGCTGGTCGCGCTGCTCGGCCTCGGCGGGCGGCTGCTGCCGCATCTGCTCGGCGTCACCGAATCGACCGGCAGCGGGCCGCGGCTCAGCTATCCGCTTGGCTACTGGAACGCCAACGGGGCGATCTTCGGCATCGGGGTCGCGCTGCTGCTCTGGACCAGCCGCCGCGCCATCTCGGCGACCCTGCGCTGGCTGTCGGCCGCGGCGATCCCGGCCTGCCTGCTGGCTCTCTACTTCACCTACTCGCGCGGCGGCCTGCTCGCCCTGGTCGTTGCCTGCGTTTGCCTGATCGCGCTCTCCCACGACCGGCTCTGGCTGCTTGCGACGCTGGCCATCGGGGCGCTCGGGGCGCTGCCCGCGGTGCTCGCCGTGCAGGCGCGCCACAGCCTCGCCGACAACCTCGGCGGCCAGGCGGCGATCGACCAGGGCGTCACCGTGCTGCTGGTCCTGCTCGCCGGCATCGCCCTCTCGCTGCTGCTCTTCGCGGCGCTGCGCTGGGAGGAGCGCCGCGAGGGCACGCTGAGCGGCCGTGCCGTGGCGATCTCCCGCAATCCGAAGGTCCTCAAACGGATCGGGCTGACAGCGGCTCTGCTGGCCATAGCGGTCGTCGCCGCAGTCGGCGGGCGCGCCTGGCACCAGTTCTCCAGCCCGGACATCCAGTTCCCCAACAATCCGCAGGAACACTTCGCCGATCTCTCGGGCGCCGGCCGCCATGAGTTCTACAAGGTGGCGATCGAAGCCTTCGGCGAAAAGCCGATCCTCGGCCACGGGGCGGGGACGTATCAGTTCTCCTGGGATCAGCTGCGCACGATCGAACTGCCGGTCCACGACGCGCACTCTCTCTACCTCCAGGCATTCGCCGAGCTGGGGGCGCTCGGCGGCCTGCTCGTGCTCGCCCTGATCGGCACGCTGCTCTGGCTCGCCTTCGCGACCTGGCGTGCCGCCGCCGATCCGCAGCGCGACCGCTATGCGGCCCTGCTGGCGGCGATGCTCGCCTTCGCCGTCGGCGCCGCCTTCGACTGGTTCTGGGAGATCGCCGCGCTCGGTGGCGTCTTCTTCCTTGCCGGCGGCCTCGTGGTGGCGGCGCGTTGCAGCCAGATCGCCGCCGATCCCCGTCGCCAGCAGGGCCCGAAGGTCGAGGGGCGGCGCTTCGGGCTGACCGTTGCCGCAGTCGTGCTGGCCTGGGTCTCCGCGATCGCGCTGGTCGGGCCGCTGCTGGTCGAACGCGAGATCGACTCCAGCCAGGCCGCGGCGGCGAGGGAAGACTTCGGCGCCGCCGTCGACCATGCCGACACCGCCCGCTCGATCGAGCCCTGGGCCGCTACGCCCTACGTCCAGCTCGGCCTGCTGGCCGAGCGCCAGGGGAATTACCCGGTCGCGGTCGAACACTTCGGCCACGCGATCGAACGCGAGGAACGCAACTGGCAGTGGTACTACCTGCGCTCGCGGGTGGAGCACGAGGCCGGCGAAGGAGCAGCGGCCGCGACAGACCTCGAAAAGGCACGCGAGCTCAACCCCCAGGCCAAATGCCTGCGCGGCGAATGGACCTGCTGATGAGCGAGAAGGCGACAGGCGAGGCGCGCGCCGGCACCGTGACGCCGGCAGCGCCCGAGACGGTGCCGCGCCCGCCGACCGAGATGGCGAGCCGCCTGGGCCTGACCGGGCCGAGCGGCTCGCGGCGGCGCGGGGCGATGCTGCGGCGCCTGCTTGCCGCCGGAGACTGGGTGGCGATCCTCGCCGCGCTCTGCGTCGCCACCGCGGTCACCTCGACGACGGACGTCGCCAAGCTGTTCTGGGCGGCACTCTTCACGCCGGCCTGGCTGCTGGTGCTGAAGCTGCACGGGCTCTACGACAACGACCACCGCCGGATCCGCCACAGCACCCTCGACGAGCTGCCCTCGCTCGTCTCGGCCAGCGCCCTCGGCACGATCGTCCTCGACGGCCTCCTCTGGCTGAGTCCCGCGGGACCGCTCTCGGCCAAGAGCGCGATCATCGTCGGGATCGGCGCCATGCTCGCCTGCTTCGTGGCCCGTGCCGTGCTGCGCTTCGTCTGGCAGCGGCTGACCGGGGTCGCGATCGGCATCGTCATCGGCCCGGCAACCCTGGCCGACGCGGTCGCGAGGCGAATCGCAACCCACCCGGAGGCACGCCTGCGGCTGGCCGGCTATCTCTCCGAGCCGCGCGACAAGGACCGGCGTGCCTCGCTGCCGCGACTGGGCTCGGTCGAGGAGATCTCGCGGGTGGCGAGCGAACACAACGTCGAGCGCGTCGTCGTCGCCGAGCAGGAGATGGGCCAGCACGACGCCGAGCACCTGATCGAGGAGTGCAAGGCGGCCGGCCTCGGCCTCACCTTCCTGCCCAAGCACTACGGGCTGCTGGGGCCGGGCATCGAGCTCAACCGGCTGGCCGAGCTGCCGGTGCTCGACTTTCGGTTCTCCGACCCGCCGCGCTCGACGCTGGCGCTGAAGCGGGGACTGGACATCGCCGTCTCGGGGCTGATGCTGACCTTCCTCTCGCCGCTGCTGGCCGCGATCGCCACCTTCATCGTGATCGACTCCGGCACACCCGTCTTCTTCCGCCAAAGGCGAGCGGGCAAGGACGGCACCCCGTTCACGATGCTGAAGTTCCGCACCATGGTCACCGACGCCGAGGAGCGCCTTGCCGAGCTGGTCGACCTGGACCAGCTCGACGAGCCCGCCTTCAAGATCGTCGACGACCCGCGGATCACCCGCGCCGGGAGAATGCTTCGGCGGACCAGCCTCGACGAGCTGCCGCAGCTGATCAACGTGCTCAGGGGCGATATGTCGCTGGTCGGGCCTCGTCCCGAGGAGGAGGCCGTCGTCGCCCTCTACGACGAGCGCCAGCGCATCCGGCTCGCGATCAAGCCGGGCCTGACCGGGCCAATGCAGGTCTACGGTCGCGGTGACCTCACCTTCGAGGAGCGCCTGGCGATGGAGCGCGACTACCTCGACAACCTCTCCGTGGCCGGCGACCTGGCGATCCTCTTGCGAACGCCGCGGGCGATCGTCCGCGGCGACGGCGCCTACTAGAGAATCAAAGCGATGCCGAGCCAGCTCGACCTCGAGGTCGTCATCGTCAGCCACAGCGCCGAGGCGCTGCTGCGCCGCTGCCTGCGCTCGCTGGAAGAGCACCCGGCCAACGCGACGATGCGAGTGACCGTGGTCGACAGCGGCAGCACCGACTCGACCCCGGACATGGTCGAGCGCGAGTTTCCCGCGGTGCGACTGATCCGCCGCGAGAACGTCGGCTTCTCCGCCGCCAACAACGTCGTCCTGCGCGAGGACGAGGCGGCGGCGGTGCTGCTGCTCAACCCCGACACCGAGGTCTACGCCGGGACGCTCGACGCCGCTCTGACGCGGCTGCGATCCGAGCAGCGGATCGGCATGGTCGGTTGCAAGCTGGTGACCGAGTCGGGCGAGCTGGACCATGCCTGCAAGCGCTCCTTCCCGACCCCGCTCAGCGCCCTCGCTCACTTCACCGGGATCGGCCGGGGCAACGATGCCTCCGATGCGCTGAGCCAGTACCGGGCGACCCACCTCGGCGACGACGAGGCCGGCGAGGTCGACGCCGTCAACGGCGCCTTCATGCTCTGCCGGGCCGAGGCGGTGCGCGAGGTCGGATTGCTCGACGAGGGTTACTGGCTCTACATGGAGGACCTCGACTGGTGCCGGCGCTTCTGGCAGGCGGGCTGGAAGGTCTTCTACGAGCCCGCGGGCGTGGCGCTGCACGTCAAGGGCGGCTCCAGCGGCAAGCGCCGCGCGCCCAAACAGGAGATCGCCTTCCACCGCGGCATGGGCCGCTTCTACCGCCGCTTCGACGCGCCTGAGCACAACCCGCTCGTCAACGCGGCGGTCTACGCCGGCATCGGCGCCAAGCTCGCCGTCAGCTTGGCGATCACCGCGACACGCGGGCGCTAACCCGCGGTGAGCACGGCCACTTTGGTGGCATCGCCGGCAGCCTTGGCAAGGCGGCGGTCGAGCGTGACCAGAGGCACATCCAAGACCTCGGCGAGAGCGGCGTAGAGGCCGTCGTAGAAGCTGAGGTTGTGACGTAGCTCCCAGGCCCGGTGGATCAGGCCGATGTGGTCGATGCGGCGAAGCGGCATTCGCACAAGGTCCAGCAGCGCCGCGTCTGCCCTGTCCTCACCCAGCCGACCGGCCGCGACTCGGCGGCGCAGCGCCTGACCGACCTCCGCATCGATCAGGTGAGGAACCCAAAGGGATCGGTTGGCGCCACCGGTCGAGAGCTGGGCCTCAGCCCAGGGAGCGTCCTCGGCGTCGGCCAGCACGGTGATCACGACCGATGCGTCGATGACGGGCATGGTCTGCTACTCGCCGCGGGATGCTCGAATGTCCGCGACGATTTCCTCGGTGGTGATCCCGGAGCTGCCGCGCGCCCGAGCGCTGGCGAAGACATCCTCGATCGTCGCCTGCTTGGCGAGCTCTTCGAGGTCACGCTTTATGTAGTCGGAGAGGGAGAGTCCCTCGGCCGTTGCACGGAGCTTCAGGGCCCTGTGGACGTCGTCGGGCACGTTGCGGATCTGGATCATCTTTGGCATGTGGACCACATTAGGCCATGTGGCGGACATGTCTATGGCGGTTGCGTTTGGCATGGCCGCAATCCTGCAGGGCGCGGACGCAACCGTGGTGCGCCGATTGAGGCGGTCCGCAAGCGGAAGCGTGACGAGAGGCGCGCTGTTCAGAAGGGCAGCGTCTCGCCGACCTCGGCGAGGGTGGGCGCGACCTTGTCGCGCTCGGAGAGCAGCGGGTCCTCCACGGGCCACTCGACGCCCACCCCGGGGTCGTCCCAGGCGATGCCGGACTCGGTGGCGGGGTCATAGGCGCTGGAGCAGAGGTAGGTGACGTCGGCTACGTCGCTGAGCACGGCGAAGCCGTGGCCGAAGCCGACCGGGACGAAGAGCTGGCGGTGGGCCTCGTCGTCGAGCATGTGGCCCTCCCACCGGCCGTAGGTCGGCGAATCACGGCGCAGATCGACGGCGACGTCGAAGATCTTGCCGCGCGTACAGCGGACCAGCTTCGCCTGGCCGGGCTCAGTCTGGAAGTGCAGGCCGCGCAGGGTGCCCTTCGCGGAGCGCGAGTGATTGTGCTGGACGAACTCCACATCGACCCCGTGCTCGGCCCAGAGGTCGCGGCGGTAGGTCTCGACCATGAAGCCGCGCTCGTCGCCGTGGACCCTGGGCTCGAGCAGGACGACGCCATCGAGCTTTGTCTCGAGCCGTCGCAGCACTAGCCGAGCGCCCTGCCGTACTGCTTTTCGTAGTACTCGCGGTACTCGCCGGAGCGGATCGGCCCCCACCACTCCTCGTTGTCGCGGTACCACTGCACCGTGCGCTCGAGGCCCTCGGCGAAGCGCACCTGCGCCTCCCAGCCGAGCTGCTCGCGGATCTTGGCGCTGCCCAGCGAGTAGCGACGGTCGTGGCCGGGGCGGTCCTTGACGTACTCGACCTGGGACTCCTCGGCGCCGGTCAGCTCGATCACCCGCTTGACGACCTCGATGTTCTCGCACTCGTCGGGGCCGCCGACGTTGTAGGCCTCGCCCGGGCGGCCCTTCTCCAGCACGGTGTGGATGCCGCGGCAAAAGTCCTCGACGTAGAGCCAGTTGCGGACCTGGCGACCGTCTCCATATATGGGCAGCGAGTCGCCGTGGACGGCGTTCAGCACCATCAGCGGGATCAGCTTCTCCGGGTACTGGCGCGGGCCGTAGTTGTTGGAGCCGCGGCAGATCACCGCCTCGAGCCCGTATGTGTGGAAGTGGGCGGCGACGAGCAGATCGCCGGCGGCCTTGGTCGCCGAGTAGGGCGAGGAGGGGTCGAGCGGCGAGGCCTCGGTGAAGGAGCCGGACTCGATCGAGCCGTAGACCTCGTCGGTGGAGACCTGCAGGTAGCGGCCGACGCCCAGCTCGCGGGCGGCGTCGAGCAGCGTGCCGGTGCCGATCACGTGGGTGCGGGCGAAGGCGTCCTGGTCGTCGATCGAGCGGTCGACGTGGGACTCGGCCGCGAAGTTGACGACCGCGTCGCAGCCCTCCATCGCCTCGCGCACGACCGCCGGGTCCTCGATCGCGCCGACCACCAGCTCGGTCCCCTCAGGGAGGTTCTCGCGCCGGCCGGCGTAGGTGAGCTTGTCGAGCACCCGCACCTCGTGCTCGCCGGAGACCAGGCGGACGTAGGTGGAGCCGATGAAGCCGGCGGCGCCGGTGACGAGCAGCTTCATGCGGCCGCCTCCCGCTCGGCGGAGCGCTGCGAGAGGTAGGCGGCGAGCCCATCGCCCCACGAGGGCAGCTCGATCGCGTGCCGGCGCTGACTGGTCAAGGCCGAGTAGGCGGGTCGGGGCGCCGGGCGGCCGAGCATGTCGGTCGTCGCCGAGAGCACCCGGCACTCGACCTGAGCCTGCTCGAAGATCTCACGGGCGAAGTCGTACCAGGAGCAGGCGCCTGCCGCGGCCATATGGTGGATGCCGAACTCGATCCCCTCGATCAGGCGGACGATGCCGTAGGCGAGGTGCCAGGCGTAGGTGGGCGAGCCGACCTGGTCGCGGACGACCAGCACCTCGTTCTGGGTCGAGGCCAAACGCAGCATCGTCTCGACGAAGTTGGAGCCGCCGATGCCGAAGAGCCAGGAGGAGCGGACGACGAAGTGGCGCTTGTTGGCGGCGGCGGTCGCCTCCTCGCCGGCGAGCTTGGTGCGGCCGTAGGCGGAGAGCGGGCTCGGCTGGTCGGTTTCGACGTAGGGAGCGCCCTTGGCGCCGTCGAAGACGTAGTCGCTGGAGACGTAGACGACGGAGGCGCCGACCGTCGAGGCGGCGGCTGCGACATGCCCCGCTGCTTTCCCGTTGACGGCCATCGCCGTCGCCTCGGACTCCTCGGCCCCATCGACGTCGGTCCAGGCGGCGCAATTGATCACCACATCGGGCCGCTCCCCCTCGATCTTCGCCGCCACGGTCGCCTCGACGGCGACGTCGAGCTCGTTGTGACCGAAGCCGACCACGTCGTGGCCGGCGTTGGCGGCGGCGAGGACGACGTCGCGGCCGAGCATCCCGCCGGCGCCTGTGACGAGCACCTTCATCGCCGCGCCGCCATCAGATGATCTTGATCTCGGACTTGTCGCCGACCAGCATCCGCAGCGTCTTCGGCATGCCGTCGCTGCGGGTGAGCTTGACTTCGCGGCCGAGCAGGCTCGCCTCCATGCGGGTGCCGAGGTCCTCGACCACGGAGCCGGCGAGGATGATCGAGTGCTCGACTTCGGAGCGGCGCACGCAGACGTCGTCGCCGATCGAGGTGTAGGGGCCGACGTAGGCGTCCTCGATGACGGCGCCGGCGCCGATCACAGCCGGGCCGCGAACGACCGAGCCCTTCAGCACTGCGCCCTTCTCGACCACGACGCGGCCCTCGACCCGCGAAGCCTCGTCGACCTCGCCCTCGATCCGGGTCTCGATCTCCTCCAGCACGAGCCGGTTGGCCTCGAGCATGTCGGCGAGCTGGCCGGTGTCCTTCCACCAGCCGCTGACCACCTCCGAGCGAACGGTCTTGCCCTGCTCGATCAGGCTCTGGATCGCCTCGGTGATCTCCAACTCACCGCGCCAGGAGGGCTTCAGGGCGCGGGCGGCGTCGAAGATCGGCGGCGCGAAGAGGTAGACGCCGACCAGGGCGAGGTTCGAGGGCGGATCCTTGGGCTTCTCGACCAGGCGCACGATCCGCTCGCCGTCGAGCTCGGCGACGCCGTAGGACTGCGGATCGTCGACCGGCGTCAGCAGGATCAGCGCGTCGGGCTGCTCGGCGCGGAAGCTGGCGACGAGGCCGCGCAGGCCATCGGCGAGCAGGTTGTCGCCGAGGTACATGACGAAGGGCGAGCCGCCGATGAACTCCTCGGCGGTCAGCACCGCGTGGGCGAGGCCGGCCGGCTTGTCCTGGACGATGTAGGTGACCTCGGCGCCGAAGGCCGAGCCGTCGCCGACCGCCTCGCGGATCTCCCCCCCGGTCTCCGGGGCGATGACGATCCCGATCTCCCGGATCCCAGCATCGACCAGCGCCTCGATCCCGTAGAAGAGCACGGGCTTGTTGGCGACGGGCACCAGCTGCTTCGCCGAGGTATGCGTGATCGGGCGCAAGCGCGTCCCGGCCCCGCCGGAGAGGATCAGGCCTTTGAGGTCTTGCACGTGGCGGGAAGGCTATCGTCGCGCCGACCATGAGCCCGGAAGACCCACCGATCGCGGTCGACGTCGCGGTCGTCAACTGGAATACCGCGGGGGCCGCGCTGGCGGCGGCAAGCGCCTACTGCGCCTCCGAGGGGGTCGAGACGAGGGTGACGATCGTCGACAACGACTCCCGGCCCGAGCAGCGGGACCTGCTGCGCGAGGGCTGCCCAGAGGGCGTCCGGCTCGACCTCAGCGAGGAGAACCTCGGCTACGGCAGGGCCGCCAACCGCGCCCTTCGAGGCGGCAGCGGCAAGCTGGTCTGCATCAGCAACGCCGACGTCGTGCCCGAGCCGAGTGCCCTGGCGGCGCTTGCCGAGGCAGCGCGGGCCGAAGCGCCGTGGGCCGGGATGGTCGGGCCGGTGTTCGGCGGCGACGCCGACCGCTACCACGCGGCGCTGCCGAACGGGGCGACGATGCTGGCGCGGATCTTTGCCGGCTCATTCGGCGAGCGGCCTCAGCCGAGCCCGCCCGCCGGGGCGGTGAGCGAGGTCGGCCAGCCCTCCGGCGCCTGCTTCGTCGTCGACCGCGACCTCTGGGAACGGGTCGGTGGCTTCGACGAGGGCTTTTTCCTCTGGTATGAGGACGTCGACCTGGCGAAGCGCCTGCACGACGCCGGCCTCCGCAACCTCGTCGCCGGCTCGGCCCGGGTCGGCCACGCCGGCGCCGAGGCCTTCGCCCAGATCGACCGACGTCGCCAGCAGGCGATCCGACTGGCCTCGGTGGAAAGGTACATTCGCCTCCACCATCGCTGGGCGATCCCTTTCGCCGCGCCGCTACTTAGGCTCTCCCGGCGCCTTAGAGCGGGCGGCGCCAGATGAACTCACTTTCGGTCGTCATACCAACCAAGGATCGGGCGCCGGCGCTCGCGCGGACGCTGGCAGCGCTCGAAGCCCAGCGGTCCGGCGAGGGGCGCATCGAGGCGGTCGTCGTCGACAACGGCTCAGCGGACGGCACCGTCGAGCAGGTGCGGGGACGCGCCGCCGGGGCGGCGATCCCGATCCAGCTGCTCGAGCAGCCCGACGGGGGGCCGGCGGCGGCGCGCAACGCCGGGGGCAAAGCCGCCAGCGGCGACGTCCTCCTCTTTCTCGGCGACGACACGGAGCCCGACGGGCCCAACCTGCTGCGCGCCCACCTCGACCTGCACGCCGCCCGGCCCGAGGAGACATACGGGTTGCTGGGGCGGATCACCTGGAGCCCGCGCAGCCCGGTGACTCCGTTCATGCGCTGGCTCGAGAACGGCGGGCCCCAGTTCCACTACGGCGAGATCGAGGCCGGTCCGGTCGACGCGGCGAGCTACTTCTACAGCTCCCACGCCTCGGTCAAGCGCTCGCTCTTCGAGCGCGTCGGCGGCTTCGACGAGCGCTTCCCCACAGCCGCGGTCGAGGACACCGAGCTCGGCGCCCGCCTCGCCGACGCCGGGCTCGAGCTCGACTACCACCCCGAGCTGCTCGTCCTCCACGACCACCCGACCACCCCGGCCCAGTCGCTGCGCCGCTCGGTCGCGGTCGGTCGCTCGGCCGCCCTCTACAACCGGCTGCGGCCCGACCGGCCCCATCCGGGGGTGCAGGCCCCGCGGGGCCTGGCCTGGTCGACGGTGCGCGCCGCCGCCCCGCTGCTCGGCGCGCTCGCCCGCCTGCCGCTGCCGGAGGGCCTGCGCGAACGGGTCTGGCTGGCGATGACCCGCGGCGGCTACGCGCGTGGCTACCGGCTGGGAACGGCGGAGACGCGATGAGGCGCTTCGCCCAGCTCAACAGCTCGCTGCTCTCGCCCTTGGTCACCTTCACCGGGGCCTGGATCTTCGCCGCCCTGCTCAGCCAGTACCACATCCTCAACGGACAGGTGGGCTGGTCGACGATCGTCATCGCAGTCGTCGCAGTCGTACCCGTGGCGTTCGTCGCCGGGGGCCTGATCGGCGAGGGACTGGCGCTGCGCCAGACGCACGCCGCGGCGAAGCGCGAAGCGCCCGAGGAAAGCCGCACCTACCGCAGGGTCCTCCTGGTCCTCGTCATCGTCGGGCTTCTGGAGCTTGCCCATCAGTTCGCCAAGATCGGCGGCGTGCCGCTGCTCTCCCCTGGCGGCGGAGCGCTTCGCTTCAACCAGGGCGGCCCGACGATCATCCTCACCGACGGTCTGACCGTCGCCGCGATCGTCGCGCTGGTCCGCCCGGAGAGGCTAATCAGCCGCGACTCGCGCTTCGAGCTGCTGATCGCGCTCGCTGCGCTGGGAGGCTTTGCCCTGCAGGCCGGCCGCGGCAGCGTGGTGCTGCCGGTGATCGTCGCCATAGCCGCGCGCTGGCTCTACTGGGGACGGCCCCGGAACTGGATGTTCATCGGTGGGGCCCTGCTCGCCTTCGCCGCGGTGGTATTCGGCTTCTACCTGCGCACCCGCCAGAACCCTTACAACCCCTTCGAGTCCGAACTGTTCGGCGAAATCCTCCCGGGAACCCCCTTCTTCCTGCAGCCGCTCGTCCCGATCTACCTGGCCATAACGACCAACTTCCTGGCCCTGCAGGGAGTAGTGGGCCATTTCCCCACCGGCGAAGCGTTCGGCAACGGCGCCTTCGACGCGATCGGCCTCAATCTCTTCATCCACAGCGCCCGCGAACTGCCACCGATCTCAGCGACGATCACCCCGCCCTGGGTGACCAGCACAGTCGCCGGGCCGTTCTGGGCCGACGGCGGCTTCATCGCGCTGATTCCGGCGATCGCGGCCACCGGCTTCATCTCGGCGGGCGCTTTCGCGATGGCGGTGAGAACCCGGACTTTCCGCTGGAGCATGGTCGCCGCGTACCTCCTCTACGTCACCGTCTTCGGCCTGTACCAGAACCTCTGGACCCAGCAGCTCGACTGGCTGCTGGTCGTCCCGCTCATGCTGATCGTCGGGGCGATTGCCGAAGATCCCAAGCAGCCGCCGGGCTTGACCGGGAGGGCATGGGGCAGAATCCTCCGCATGACGGGACGAGCTGCAACCGCCGACCCGCCGGCGGACCCTGCGCCGGCCGAGCCCACCGAACGGCGAAATCGCGGCAACAGGAAGTTTGCCGGCGGCCTCATCCTGCTCGGCGCCGGCATCGTCGCGCTCCTCTTCGCCTCGGGCCTGGTGATCCAGCCGCTGCTCCCCGAACCGTACCCGCTGATCGGCTCTCAGCGGCTGCCAAGGTCCATCGCCGGCGCGGACGAAGTGATGACCAACAGCGACCGGCCCAACGACAACGAGCCGATCCAGTGGGTCCGCGGCGGCGGCCACCGCGTCAGCCTCTTCGCCTACGTCCCTGGCAAGCCGCTGTCGACAGTCGAACGCCTGGCCCGGATCACGATCCCCCAGGATGCCTCCCGCAGCAACTTCGATGTCAACGTCTGGCCGCCCTGGCGAGCCGAGGCCCTGTTCTCGTTCGAACAGAGGGCGCGCAACCTGGCGATCACGGTCAGCCCCACGTGGCATTCCGAAGCCAAGGCGGAAAGCTTTCTCTCGCCGCTCTCCGCGCCGCCCAGCGGGACCACGAGGGAATTCTCGATCGGCAGCTGGGGCGGCGAAAAGCCGGACCTCTTCGTGATCACCCGCGGCGATCCGCAGTCGCGCCCGGTGCTGCAGATCCTCTCCGGCGAGTCCGGCTTCAAACGGCAGCTCTACGCCGGGCGCCTCCCATACCGCGGCCTGTCCAATGGTTCATGGGCGATGCAGCTCGCCCCGATCGTGGGCCTTCCCACCAAAGACGAACAGCGCATCTTCCGCGGCATCCGGCTCGACCTGGTGATGATCCACCACGACCCCAGCGAGGAGCACAGCATGGTCCACGTGCTGCTCGGCGAGACCGGCTTCGAGTGGGACGCGATCCGCCGGGACCTCGACGACTCCGGCTCGATGCCGAAGGGCACCGAATTTCTGATCGGCTCGCGCCAGGGCGCGACGGCGATCTACGAAATCCAGCGGGACGGCAAACGCGGGCCGCTGTTGAAGGTATTCGGCCTCACGAATCCTCCCGCGCTCCAATAGCCGAGCCGGATCCACAGATAGAGAGCTTCGAGGCGGCGGCGCCGCCGGACGGCGCCGCCCTGGGCCAGTCGGCGGCGCGGGGCGTCTCGCTCCTGGTCGGTCGCACACTGGGCTTCCAGCTCTTGACCGCGGGCGTGACGATAGTCCTGGCCCGGCTGCTCACCCCGGCGGACTACGGGCTCTTCGCGATCGCGCTGTCCGTTCAGCTCGTCGGCCAGAACATCGCCGAACTCGGGCTTCCCGCGGCGCTCGTGCGCATGCCGGAGCCGCCGTCCGCCGAGCTGCAGGCTGCGACGATCGGCTTCCTGCTCGTCATCACCTCCGCCGCGGTGGCCGTGGTGTTCATCGCCACGTTTGCGATCCTGCCCGGGCTCGGCGCCTCCGGCAACGTCCTTCGCGTCGTCTCGATCACTCTTCTGGCACTTCCGATCTATGCCGTCAGAGCGGTGCCGCTGGCGATGCTGGATCGCAAGATGAGCTTCGGCCGGGTTGCCGCGGTCGAGGCGGCCGACACCGTCGGGTTCAACCTCTTCGCCCTCGCGGCAGCCCTGGCAGGGCTCGGCGTGTTCAGCCTCGCCGGCGCCGTTCCCGCCGGGGCGATCCTCGGTGCCGGGGTCGCCTGGCTGACCCCGAACGCAGCCCGCCTGCCCCGCTTCGAGCTGTCGCGCGTCAGGCCCTTGATCGGCTTCGGCAGCCGGGTGAGCGTGCTCGGGATGCTTTACCTGGGGCGCGACCTGGGCTATGTGGCGATCATCGGCGCAATCGGCGGCGCCCCGATGGCCGGCTTCTACGGCATGGCCAAGCGCCTGTTCTCGTTCCCGACCGCCCTCGCCGCCGCTGTGGCCCGGGTGATGCTGCCCGCCCTGAGCCAATCGGGCGACGAGAGCCCGAAGCGGGCCGCCCGCATGCTCGGCCAGGTCGCCCTCGTCTGCGGGCTGCCGCTGGCGCTGATCGCCGGCGCCATCCAACCGCTGATCGATGTCGTCCTCGGGCCAGAGTGGCTTCCCACGACGGACATCGTGCTCTACGGGTCCCTCGCGATGATGCTGGGGGCCAGCCTGGCATCGACGATCAACAGCCTCAGCCTGGCGGAGGGGAAGCCGAACGCTCCCGTCGTGGCGATCGCCGCCGAGCTGGTCGTCGGATTCCTCCTCGTCGCCGTCCTGGTGGGCAGCCTCGACGAGGCGGGAATCGGCATCGCGATGTCGGTCGCGGCGGCCGTTTCCGCAGCGATCCTGCTGGCGACGACGAATCCGCTGGTCCGGACGGGGGTCGGAGAGGTCGCTCGCGTTACCGCGATCACCTTCCTCGCCGCGGCGGCGGGGCAGTTGCTTCCGGTGCCCTACGACGGCGCCGGCCTCCTCGCCACCCTTTCGGTGACCGCGATCGCCTGGCTGGCCCTGGCCGCCGTCGTCCTGCGCGGCGAGGTCGGGCAGGTGGTCGGCATGATCCGCGGCATGAGGGCGAAGCCGGCGCAATGACCAAGCCAGCTCCAACGGTCTACATCCCCACGCTCAACGGCGGGGAGAACCTGCGGCGCTGCCTTGCCTCGCTCGCGCAACAGACTGCCCATGCGCACGTGGTCGTGGCAGACAACGGCGAGGGCGAAGGCTGCGCGGCGCTGCTCTGCGAAAGGTTCCCGGACGTAACGAGGATCGGCTTCGGCCGGAACCTGGGTTTTGGCAACGCCCTCAACCGCGCCATCCGAGAGGCTGGAGAGGGACCGATCGTCCTGCTCAACGACGACGCCGTCGCCGAGCCACAGCTGATCGAGAGGCTTGTGGCTGACAGTTCCCGGGCCGAGCTGGTTGCTGCTGTCCTGCTGAGCGAACGCGACACCGGCAAGGTCGACTCAGCTGGGGTCGTCGTCGACCAAACCCTGATGGCGTTCGACCACCTGTGTGGAGAGCCGGTCAGCGCGCTTGAGCAGGCGCCTGATCCGCTCGGCCCCACCGGCGGGGCAGCGCTCTACGACCGCGAGGCCTTCAACGCGGTTGGTGGCTTCGACGAGAGGATCTTTCTCTACTACGAGGACGTCGACCTGGCGCTGCGGCTGCGGGCCGACGGCGCCCGCTGCGTGCTCTCGCCGCAGGCGCGAGCGGTTCACGGCTACTCGATGACGCTGGGAGCGCGAAGCGGCCGCAAGCACGCGATGACCGGCTGGTCCCGGGGCTACCTGCTGCGGCGCTATGGGATCGCGGCATCCACCTCGCTGGCGCTGCAGGCGCTCGGTCGGGAGGGCGCGATCTGCGCCGGCCAGCTGCTCCGCGACCGCACCCTCTCCGGAGCGCGGGGCAGGCTCGAGGGATGGCGTGCCGGCAAGGGTCTTCCTCGGCACGAGCTCCCGGACGCCGCCGTGACGCGGCTGAGCCTGCGCCGGGCATTGGAGCTGCGCAGCAGCGGCCACGCAGCCTGAAAGGATGCCGGCTCATGAGCAAAGACTCCGACCTCCCCCTCGTCTCGGTCGTCACCGCCGCGCTCGACCCACCGCTCGACAAGCTCGTTCGCTGCCTCGAGAGCGTCGAGGCGCAGGCCTACCCGCGGATCGAGCACGTCGTCGTCGATGGGGGGTCGACCAACGGCGCCCTCGACGTCCTCGGAGAGCGGAAGCGCCTTCGCTGGATCTCCGAGCCCGACCGCGGCCAGTGCGACGCGATGAACAAGGCGATCTTCAAGCAGTCGACCGGGGAGCTGGTCGTCTGGCTCAACGCCGACGACGTTCTACATCCGGGCTCGGTCGAGCATGCCGCCGCCTTCTTCCGCGAAGACTCCGGCCTGGGCTGGGTCTACGGCAACCTCGACGTCGACCGGCGCGGCCACCGGCACGTGATCCGTCCGCCGGAAAAGGCATCGCGCGAGGCGCTCGACTTCAACAACATCGGCTTCATCGCCCCCGGCACGATGTTTGCCCGCTGGGCGCTCGAGCGGGTGGGCGATCTCGACGAGGACTTCCACATGGAGATGGACCTGGATCTCTCGCTGCGACTGCTCGAGGCCGGGGTCCCTTCCCGCTACACGCCCCGGGCGCTGGCCCTGCTCGAGATCTACGACGGCACCAAGAGCGGCGAGGTGCCCAAGCGCGACATCGCGCTCGAGCGGCACAACATCTACCTCAAGCACGGCATGTTCCAGCAGGCGGGAGCGGCACTGGCCCTCGCCGGTCGCTACGAGATCTCCGAAGAAATCGAGAAGGCGCTGAGCGAGGGGCGCTACCGCGATGCCTCGGCGGCGGCGGCGACTGGCCTAAGGTTCATGCCCTCGGTGCTGGAGCGGCACCGGATCTCCTTCTGGCTGACTCGACTGTTCCCGCGCGGCATGCGAGCTGTCAAGCAAATCTTGAAACGGATCTGACGATGCCGCAGAACACGACGACCGACCGGCTTCAGTCGCTGTTCCACGGGCTGGGACTGCATGTCGGCAGGCGCCGGCACGCGTTGGCCGGGGCCCGCGAAGCGCTGCTGCGCGCCGACGTCGACCTGGCGATCGACGTCGGCGCGCATGCCGGCGAGTACGGCAGGGCTCTGCGAGCGACCGGCTATCGCGGCGAGATCCTCTCCTTCGAGCCGGTCGCCGCCTACTTCGAGCAGCTGCTGGCGGCTTCCGCAGGAGACGATGCCTGGCACTGCCTCAACCAGGCCGGGGGCGCTCGCGCCGAGACGGCGACGATCAACGTCTCGGCCAACGACGGCCACAGCAGCTCCCTGCTCGGGATGACCGACGTCCACGAAAGAGCCGCCCCGGGGTCCCACTTCGAGCGCACGCAGACGATCGAGGTGATCAGCGTCGACGAGGCGCTCCGGCGCCGCGAGGAGCGCCCACGCGCCGCTTATCTGAAGGCAGACACCCAGGGGTACGAGCACGAAGTCCTGGCGGGGGCCACCGAGACGCTGCCGCGCTGCCTGGCGGTCGAGCTGGAGCTGTCGCTCACCCCGATCTACGAGGGCCAGCTGCTGCTCGGCGAGATGGTCGAGCTGATGAGGGAAAAGGGCTTTCGCCCGACGCATCTCGAGCCGGAGTTCGTCGATCCCAACAGCGGCGAGCTCCTCTGCGTCAACGGGCTCTTCCAGCCGGCTGCGAGAATCGGCGCCGATGCCTAGCGAGACGAAGAGGCGCGCCCTGATCACCGGCCTGACCGGCCAGGACGGCTCCTACCTGGCCGACCTCCTGCTCGCCAAGGGCTACGAGGTCCACGGCATCATCCGCCGCTCGTCCAGCTTCAACACAGGGCGAATCGAGCACCTCTACCGCGACCCCCACGAACCGGACGCACACCTCTTCACCCATTACGGCGACCTCACCGATCCGGTTGCCCTGACCCGCTTGATCTACAGGCTGCAACCCGAGGAGATCTACCACCTCGGTGCCCAGAGCCACGTTCGCGTCTCCTTCGACATTCCCGAGTACACCTTCGACGTAACCGGGGGCGGCACCCTGCGGCTGCTTGAGGCGATCCGCGAGTCGGAGGTGCAGACCCGCTTCTACCAAGCCTCCTCCTCGGAGATGTTCGGCGCCTCGCCGCCGCCGCAGAACGAGGCCACCCCGTTTCACCCGCGCAGTCCGTACGCCGTGGCCAAGGTCGCCGCCTACTGGGCGGCCGTCAACTATCGCGAGGCCTATGGACTGTTCGCCGTCAATGGCATCCTCTTCAACCACGAGTCCCCGCGCCGCGGCGAGACCTTCGTCACCCGCAAGATCACCCGCGCGGTCGCCCGGATCAAGGCCGGCCTCCAGGACAAGCTCTACATGGGCAACCTCGACGCCGAACGCGACTGGGGCTATGCGCCGGACTTCGTCGAGGCGATGTGGATGATGCTGCAGGCCGACGAGCCCGACGACTACGTGGTCGCCACCGGCGAGAAGCACTCGGTGCGGGAGGCGCTTGAGGTTGCCTTCGCCCACGCCGGCCTCGATGCCGGCGAGCACGTCGAGATCGACAGCCGCTACTTCCGTCCCTCCGAGGTCGACTCGCTGCTGGGCGACGCGAGCAAGGCGCGGGAGAAGCTCGGCTGGGAGCCGAAGGTGCGCTTCCGCGAGCTGATCGAGCTGATGGTCGACGCCGACATCGCGGCGCTCGAGGACCGGCTCTCCGGAAAGGTCACCTGAGCCGGCCGTGGGGGAACCGAGCGCAGACTTCTGGCGGGGCAAGCGGGTCGCGGTCACCGGCGGGGCGGGATTCCTCGGCAAGCCGACGGTGCGGACGCTGATCGACCTCGGCGCCGAGGTGAGCGTCCCACGCTCGGCCGAGCACGATCTGACCGACCCGACCGCCTGCAGAGCTGCGCTGGACGGCGCTGACGTCGTCCTGCACCTCGCGGCCAACGTAGGCGGCATCGGCTACAACAGGCGCAACCCGGGCCCGCTGATCCGCGACAACATGGCGATGGGCCTCAACGTATTCGAGGCCTGCCGCGATCTTGGCGTGGGCAAGCTCGTCGCCGCCTGCTCGGTCTGCGCCTACCCGAAGTTCACGCCGGTCCCCTTCAAAGAGGACGACCTCTGGACCGGCTACCCCGAGGAGTCCAATGCGCCCTATGGGCTGGCCAAGAAGATGCTGATCGTCCTCTCCGACTCCTACCGCCGCCAGTACGACCTCGACTCCTGCGTGCCGGTGATCGCCAACCTCTACGGCCCCGACGACAACTTCGACCTCGAGGACTCGCACGTGATCGCGGCGATGGTCAACAAGTACGTGACGGCGGCGGCCGAGGGTGAGTCGGGGGTCATGCTCTGGGGCAGCGGCGAGCCCTCCCGCGAGTTCCTCTACGTGGACGACGCGGCGCGAGCGCTGATCCTCGCCGCCGAGCAGGCCGATTCCTCCGAGCCCTTCAACGTCGGCACCGGGATCGAGACGAAGATCCGCGATCTGGCCGAGCTGGTCTCCGCCGCTGCCGGGTTCGAGGGCGAGACGACCTGGGACGCCTCCCGTCCGGACGGGCAGCCGACCCGCTACCTGGACGTGAGCCGGGCGGCAGAGCTGATCGGATTCCGGGCGGAGACGCCGCTCGAGGAGGGCCTTGCGAAGACGATCGAGAGCTTCCGGGCCGGCTCGGGCTAGGCCGGGAAGACGCGGATGCAGTCCTCGCTGACGATCAAGGTCCGGTCGGGCTCATGCTCTTCGATGAAGGCCCGCACGTCACCGAGCGGCGGCCAGCCTTCCTCGCCGTTGAACAGGCGAGCGTCATCGATGAAGACGACATGCCCGTAGGGGCTGGCGAACACGGCTTCCAGCTCCGCGTAGATGGGATTTGGACGGTCGCTTCCGGCGGTCTCGTCGAAGTCCTCGTGCCAAGCGCCGGAGTAGTGCGCGTCGAGCCAGAAGAGAGCCGGCTCCTCGATTGAGGCTGCGACCTCTTTGATCTGCTCGCTGCTGTCGCCATGAAGGAGCGTGATCTTCCGGTCTCCGGCAAACCGCCTGGTGGCGCGCTCGTAGAGTTCGTCGGAAAGCTCGATCGAGGTCAAATTGTCGAAGTCGTCGCGCATCGCGGCGAGCATGTCGCCGAGGAAGGTGCCGGTCTCGACGAGGCGCTTGAGCCCATACCGGTCGGCTGCGGCCCGCAGGGCGCGTTGCTTGATGTAGTGAGGAGGCGGCGCCGGGCTGCCGCGCAGGCGCCACTGCGCAATCCGCAGGCGAGCCCTTGCCGGGGTCGGGACGATCGCCCGAAGCAGCCGCTTGGCGGGCGCGTGGGATCGACCCACGTCGGGCTCTGCCTGCGCGATCTGTTGGCTCGTGGCGATCAAAGGCGAGGGCCACTCGACTGCGATGCGAGGAAGCCCGGCATCGAAGGCGATCCCGTGCGGGCGGCAACTATAGCCAAGCCCTCAGCCGTCGAAGAGAGCGCCGGTTGAGCGCCGACGACCGAACGGGCCTTGGCGCCGATGCCGCGCGCGGCGTGGGAATCCTCGTCAGCCGCACGCTCGTCTTGCAGTTGCTGACAGCCGGCGTGACGATCGTCCTTGCCAGGATTCTCTCCCCTGCCGATTACGGCCTGTTCGCCCTGGCGGTCGCTGTTCAAGCAGTTGCCCAGGTGACCAGCGGCGCCGGCCTGAGCGCGGCCTTGATCCGCCAGCCGGACGACCCCTCGCCGCGCCAGCAGCGCGCCGTCACAGGCTTCCTCTTCTCCTCTGGGCTGGGGTTCTCGGCGCTGGCTGCCGCAATCGCGTTTGCCGGCCTGCCCGCGATCGACGTGACGAGCGACTCGCTCAAGGTCATCGCGGCGACGACGCTGGCGGTCCCGATCTACGCGCTTCGCGCGGTGCCGATGGTGCTGCTTGAGCGGCACCTGAGGTTCGGTCGGGTCGCGCTCGTGGAGACTGCCGAAACCCTCTCCTTTAACGCCTTCGCGTTGGCGGGCGCCCTCGCCGGCCTCGGTGCGTACAGCCTTGCCGGCGCGGTCCCGGTTGCCGCCGCAGCAGGGCTGCTCACCGTGCGAGCACTCCATCGCCGCGGTCCTGGCCTCTCACTCGACTTCGGTGCGATTCGCCCGCTGGCTCACTTCGGCCTGCGCGCGAGCTTCCTGCAGATGGCAACGCTGGCGAGGGGGCTGGGCTTCGTCACCCTGGTTACCGCTATCGGAGGGACGCCGATGACCGGCTTCTACGCGATGTCCACGCGCCTTTTCGCCTTCCCGGCGGCCCTGGCTTCGGCAGTCCAGCGGGTCTCCTTTCCAGCGCTTTCGCGTTCTGCGCACGAGCGGCCGCGACGAGCGGGCCGGACTGCAGCGCTTTCGGGGACGCTCGCGAGCCTGCCGATCGCGCTTCTCGCCGGCTGCTCGCATGCACTCGTCGCGGTCCTACTCGGCGATCGCTGGTTGCCCACGGTGGATCTCGTCCTGGCCAGCTCGCCCGGCGTTTTGCTTGCCACCAGCGCGACCCCCGCAATGGTCGGCCTGGCACTTTCGGAGGGGCGTCCCCGGGGTCCGATCGTTGCCGTGGCCTGCTCGGCGGTCGCGATGGCCGGTGGCTGCCTCGCCGCCGTGCCTCCCCTCGGGACCGCGGGCGTGGGCATCGCGCTGAGTGTCAGCGTGATGGTGAGCGTGGTCGTGCTCGGCCTGCATACAGAGGCGGCGATGCGCGCCGCAGCCTTCCCGGTGGGACGAGCCCTGGCGGTCGGATCGGTGGCTGCCGTGGCGGGCTATCTCGTCACCCTTCCGGAAACGTGGGTCGGATTGGGACTGCGGCTTATCCTGATCGCCGCCGTGTGGGCCGGCCTGGGAGCATGGTTGATGCGTCCGGAACTGCTGGCTGCCTTGCGGATCTCCCGGCCGATGCTGCCATGCCGACTGCTGGGACTCGTAGCGCGTCGCCGGGACCACCGCCTGTAATCTCATCAGCCGCCAGTGGTCCGGCCCACAGGCAAGCACTCCGCAATGAACTACGAGCGCCTCTACTCATATCGCTTCCGCGACATCGACCAGGCTGCCCGGCTGCGGGTCTGGGAGAAGATCGCCCCTCACGTCCACGGTCTGATGGGCTCGCCCCAGACGGTCCTGGATGCAGCCGCCGGGCGCGGCGAGTTCATCTGCTCGATCCCGGCCGCTGAGCGCTGGGCGGTCGACGAGGTCGCCTATCCCGAGGCCGAGCGCGCCAAGGGCGTCAAATTCGTCACTTCGAAGATCATGGACGCCGACCTGCCCGGCGAGCACTTCGACGGCGTCTTCGCCTCAAATTTCCTCGAGCACCTTCACAACCAGGAGGCGATCTCGCAGTTCCTCGAACGGATGCGCGATGCAATGGCGCCCGGCGGCCGGATCGCGATCATGGGCCCGAATTACCGCTACTGCTCGGACGAGTACTGGGACTGCGCCGATCACTATGTCGCGCTCACCCATGTGGCGATCGCCGAGCACCTCTACGCCGCCGGGTTCGAGCCGCAGCGTATCGTCCCCCGCTACCTGCCCTACTCCTTCCGGGGGATCCTGCCCCCCTCACCGCGCCTCACCGGTCTATACCTGCGCACCCCCCTTGCCTGGAAGCTGCTCGGCAAGCAGTTCCTGGTGATCGGGCGTCGCTGAGACGGTGCGCGTCCTGGTGACAGGGGGCGCCGGCTTCGTCGGGGGCAACCTCGTCGTCGCGCTGGCGAGACGTCGGCCCGACTGGGAGATCGTCGCGCTCGACAACCTGATGCGGCGCGGCGCGGAGCTGAACCTTCCGCGACTGCGCGAGTCCGGGGTCGAGTTCGTCCACGGCGACGTGCGCGAGCCGTCCGACCTGGCGGCGGCAGGCCCGTTCGATGCGATGGTCGAGTGCTCGGCCGAGCCCTCGGTCCTAGCCGGCTTCGCCGACGCCTCCTACTCGGTCCAGACCAACCTGCTCGGCGCCTTCAACTGCCTCGAGCGGGCGCGGGCGGAGGAGGCATTCGTCGTCTTCCTCTCGACCAGCCGGGTTTACCCCGTAGCGCCACAGCTCAATCTGAAGCTGGAGGAGACGGAGACCCGCTTCGAGCTGAGCGCTTCCCAGCCCGTTGCCGGCGCCAGCCCAGCGGGCATCGCCGAGGACTTCCCGCTCACCGGCGCGCGTACCCTCTACGGCGCTACCAAGCTTTCCGCGGAGCTGCTGATCGAGGAGTACGCCGATGCCTTCGGACTGTGTGCAGTGACCAACCGCTGCGGCGTGATCGCCGGCCCCTGGCAGATGGGCAAGGTCGACCAGGGCGTCTTTTCCTGGTGGCTGCTCAGCCACCGCTTCGGCAAGCCCCTCACCTACATCGGCTACGGCGGCTCGGGCAAGCAGGTGCGCGACCTGCTCCATATCGACGACCTGATCGATCTGGTCGACGAGCAGCTCGGCGATCCCGAGCGCTGGAGCGGGCTCACCGTGAACGCCGGCGGCGGGCGCGAGTGCAGCCTCTCGCTGCTGGAGACGACCGAGCTCTGCCGAGAGCTGACCGGCAACGAGGTGCCGGTCGGGACCGAGGCGAAGACCCGCCCGGGCGATGTTCCGGTCTATCTGAGCGACTGCTCGCGGCTGCATTCTCTAACCTCCTGGCGCCCTCGCCGTGGGCCTCGCGACGTGCTCGCCGACCTGCTTGACTGGTCGGCCGCACACGAAGACCCACTGCGCGCGGCGCTGGGTTTCGAGCGATAGCCAGAAGGGGATGACAGGAAGGATGCCGAAGGCGATAGTCACAGGATCCGGGGGCCTGATCGGCTCTGAGTCGGCAGCCCGCCTGGTCGAGGCAGGCTACGACGTGATCGGGATTGAGAACGACACCCGCGCCGTGCTCTTCGGAGCGGAGGCATCGACCTCGCACGTCACCGAGCGGCTCAACCGCGAGCTTTCGCAGTTCCGCACCGTCGACCTCGACATTCGCGATGCCGCGGGCATCGATCGCGTCTTCGCAGAGGCCGGCAAGGAGATCGAGCTGATCGTCCACACCGCCGCGCAGCCCTCGCACGACTGGGCGGCAAGCGACCCGCAGGCCGATTTCGGGATCAACGCCAACGGCACGCTCAACCTGCTCGAGGCGACCCGCAGGAACTGCCCCGAGGCGAGCTTCGTCTTCACCTCGACCAACAAGGTCTACGGCGACACGCCCAACCGGCTGCCGCTGGTGGACCTGGAGACGCGGCTGGAGCTGCCCGAGGACCACGAGTGGTTTGGCGGCATCGATACGACGATGTCGATCGATTCGACCCTGCACTCGCTCTTCGGCGCCTCGAAGGCGGCTGCCGACCTGCTGGTCCAGGAGTACGGCCGCTACTTCGAGATGCCCACAGTCTGCTTCCGCGCCGGCTGCCTCACCGGCCCCAACCACGCCGGTGCCCAGCTGCACGGCTTCCTCGCCTACCTGATGAAGTGCACCGTCACCGGCGATCCCTACACCGTCTTCGGTTACGACGGCAAGCAGGTGCGCGACAACCTGCACAGCGCCGACCTCGTCGATGCCTTCCTGCTCTTCCACGCGCAGCCCAAGGCCGCGGCCGTCTACAACATTGGCGGGGCGCGCGGCAATGCCTGCTCGATGCTGGAGGCGATCGCGATCTGCGAGCGGATCGCCGGACGCGAGTTGAAGTGGGAGATGAGCGACGCGGCGCGGATCGGCGATCACCGCTGGTGGATCAGCGACCTCGACGAGTTCGGCTCCCAATACGGTGGCTGGCGCCCGCAGCGCGACCTGGAGACGATTCTGCGCGAGATCTACGAGGCAAACGTCGAGCGCTGGGCCTCCGCCCCGGCATGAAGCTCTCCCTGGTCATCCCCGCCCACAATGAGGAGGAGACGGTCGCCGAAACCGTCAAGGGCATCGTCTCCACCCTCACCCGTGAGGTCATCGACCACGAGGTGATAGTCGTCGATGACTCCAGTACCGACGGCACGGCAGCCGTGGTCGAGAAGATCGCCGCCCAGCATCCCCAGGTGCGCTGCCTGCCCTCCCCCTACGAGAACGGCTTCGGCTTCGCCGTGCGCGCCGGCCTCGAGGCCTTCGAGGGCGACGCCGTGGCGATCGTGATGGCCGACGGCTCCGACAGCCCAGAGGACATCGTCTCCTACCAGCGTCTGCTCGAAGAGGGCTATGAGTGCGCCTTTGGCTCGCGCTTCGTCCACGGCTCGACCGTGCTCGACTACCCACGCTCAAAGCTGATCATGAATCGGATCGTCAATTTCGGCATCCGCGTCCTCTTCCGCCACGGCTACAACGACACCACGAACGCCTTCAAGGCCTACCGGCGCGAGGTGATCGAGAACGTTCAGCCCTTTCTCTCTCACCACTTCAACCTCACCGTCGAGCTGCCGCTGAAGGCGGTGGTCCGCGGCTACAGCTACGGAATCGTGCCGATCTCCTGGACCAACCGCAAGGCCGGCGTCTCTAAGCTGTCCCTGAACGAGATGGGCAGCCGCTACCTCTTCATCGTCCTCTACGTCTTCCTCGAGCACCACCTCAGCCGCGGCGACTACCGGCGCGATGGAATGCCGACGGCCCGGCCCCGCGGGACATGGCGCGGGGGTCGCAAGACGCGCTCAAATCTGTAGACACTACGGCGATTGACCGCCAATCAGGCGGTCGCAGGAGATGTTCATCGTCCATCCTGCCGGCGCGGTGTAGACGGGTATTTCGGCGAGGTGCCTGACTTCGCACGACCCGGCGGCTGCCTTCAGGCTTTCTTCCCACGGTGGCCCGCCGCGGGCATCGCCGGCGCCGACGTCGAAGGAGGTGATGAGGGGAACCAGCAGCACGGCGATGGTCGCCATCTCCATCACGGGACGACCCCTCGACGACCGGCGGCGAGCATCGATCAGGGCCAGGGCGGCGCCGATCAGCAGCAGGGTTGGCACCACCGTGTAGCGGGCGCCGATAGTGCCATAGGCGCCGACCGGCCAGGCCATCCCGCCCAGCCCGCGCTGGTAACTCGAGACCAGGAACATCACCACCGAGGTGGCGATCGCGATTGCGGCGAAGAGGCGACTGGACGAGGCGCGCAGGGCCAGCACGATCAGGCAAGCGGTAACCACTGCGGTGATCGCGATGAGGAACGGCCATCCCCAGTCGGTCCAGAGGGACCCGCTCAGTTCGAGCCCGAGAACCGAGCCGCTGATGACACGTTGCAAGAAAGTGGTGATGATGCCGCCGGTCCAGACGTTGGAGGAGATATGCGGGCTGTTGAGCACAGTGAGCACCTGGACTGCTGTGGGAAGCGCGAAGGCGCCAACGATCAGCGCGTCGCGGCGATCGCGGATCGCGACCGCGCGCAGGATGGCAATCGGGACGAAGAAGAAGGTGACGGGCGTGCTGAAGCCGGTAAGCAGGATCAGGCCGGCACTGAGGGAGGTGCCCAATGTCGTCGCGGGTCGCCAGAGCAGCAACCAGAAGACCGCGACGGCCATGTACCAAGAGACGTTCGTGGGCGAAGCCACCGTCTCGAGGCTGCCTACCGGAACCAGGACCGTCAGCGCCACCAGAAGCGCACGCAGATAGGGGCTGCGGATGTGGGCAGCGCTGGCGAACCAGATGGCGAGCCCGCTGAGAGCGGCGACCAGGGCGGCGGCAAGGTTCATTACCGCCGGAGCGTCGCGCAGGGGCGCCAGCGTCCCGATCTCGCCGATCAGGCTCTGGGTGACGACGAGGTATTCGGACCACGGTGTGGTGAGGACGCTGAGGAAGTCGTGTGTCATCGCCTTTTCGAGGAAGACCGGCCCGTCCTCCGCCCAAAGCGAGTTCAAGGCGCTGGAGGGGCCGATTCTGAGCAGCTGCAGAATGACGGCCAGCGCCAGGAAGGCGAGAAGGACAACGCCCCCTTCCCAGCCCTTGAGCCTGAGCGTCTCCGGCGGGGAAGGAAGGAAGACGACCCGATTGAGCACGTCTCGCAGCCGCCTGATGGTGTCCTCCGTCCAGTCGAGCATCGGCGAGCACTCTAACTTGACGACTACACGACTGCCTGGGTGTCATTTCGTGATGCGACGAGCGCCTTCAAGACCTGCCTACGAGAGGCTGCGGTGAGGCCTCGAGGCGAGGTCCGCGTCGACCATTACCCTTGACCAGCTACTCGAAGTCCGTGCTGTGGCGCCAACCTAGCTGCTGTGAACCTTGCTGGAGTCGGCGACCAGCTCGCCTTCACGGCGCGCATGAAGGAGGGGTCCGGGCTCACGTGTCCGTGTGCGAGGACGGCCCAGGCCCGCGTCGCAACAGCTACGACGCGAGCACACAACGGTGACTAGAGGTAGATGCCAGCCACGTTGTTCCCGGTGAGCTCCCGCAGCCGAGCGATCGGCGGCCGGTGACCGAGGGCGCCATGTCGTCGTCTGAAGTTGTAGCGCTCGAGCCATCCGGAGAGGGCCGCGGCCCTCTCCGGTGAGCTGCCGTAGACAGCGGCGTAGGCCCCAGAACCAGCGGCTGTGCGATGCGCAGTAGCCATAGTCGGCCGCATTGGCGATCGCGTCGCCAAGGCAGCTTTCGCCGGCTCGCTTCACCGTCTCGCGCGAGCGGGCGCACTCCACCGGGGTCGAGTCGACGAGC
>DASXKW010000032.1:0-48682 GCA_036496625.1 Solirubrobacterales bacterium
CGGCCGGAGTCGGCGACCATCCGGGCGCCGCGATCGAGCAGCTCATCGGGGTATTTCTTCTGTCGTGGCATGGCTTGGGAGTTCCCTTCTTCCAGGTAGGAATCCTGGTTTCTGGGTCTCCGTCAAACCTGGCCTGGCTCATTCGATCAGGAATGTCGTGACCAGCGAGCGCCGATCCCAGCTGCACGTATAGAGCCCCCAGATGCTCGCGTCGCGTGGCCTCCATATGCCGGCGCCGCTCGAAATAGCGCACGAGCACGGCGCCGGCCACCGTGGCAAAAGCGGCGAGGAATGCAGCGACAATGGTCGCTCCCTGCTCGATCGCAACCGAGAACAAATACACAACGCCAGCCAGAGCACCCGCCAGCGCGGCGAGGACGAGCACGTTGAAAGTCCACTGGAGAATCTCGCGCCAACGCACAGGCACAGGACTACACGGCCCGGCGGACATCGATATTGCGGTCGAGCCTCTGGCGGGCGGCAGGACTATGCCGTGACCGAGGAGCCGCGGAACGCCTCGGAGATTCGGCGGGCCGCGTCCTGGCGGGGCTTGAACTGAAGGTAGCGCTGCGTCGTTGCGAGGTCCTGGTGGCCCATCCACTCCATGACCTCGCGGGAGTCAGCGGTGCGAATCGCGTGGGAGCCGAAGGTGTGGCGGAGGTCGTGGAAGCGCAGTTCGCGCAGGCCCGCCTTCTTCAGCGCCGCCTTGTAGCGGTCGCGGAGCTTGTGGCCGGCGAGGTGGCCGCCCTTGGCGCCACAGAAAACGAGGTCGTCGTCCGCTGTGTAGTCCTCCCGCTTTCCGAGCTTGGCGAGGGCTTCTGCTACCTCGTCCGCCATCGGCACCACTCTCTCCTGGCCGCTCTTGGGGGTGTCCACCCGGCCGTTAGTGAAGCTCTGGCGGACGTGAACGGCGCTGTTGGTGAAGTCCACGTCGCGCCAGCGCAGGGCGAGCAGCTCGCCGAGGCGCAGGCCGGTGAAGGCCGCCGTCAGGAAGATCGTCCCATCCTGCCCGGAAGCAGCGGCGCGGACGAGGGCGAGCACCTCCTCGCGCGAGAAGACGTCGATGTTGCCGCGCTTCGCGTGCGGGCGCCGCTCGACGTTCGCCACGGGATTCGCCGGCAGTTTGTGGCGACGCTGCGCCCAGACGAAAAGGCCGTGCAGCACGGTCAGGTACTTGTTGACGGTGCGGTCAGAGAGGTCTTCGGCGACGAGGGCGTCCCGGAATCCTTCGACCATCTCAGGGGTCACGTCCTCCAGCTTCACGCGGGCTCCAAATTTCTCGCCGAAGACTTTCTTCATCCGGTCGACCATGTGCTCATAGTCGATCTGGGTCGAGAGCTTGATCTTGCGGTCACGCTTGTAGTCGAGCCAGTCGTCGCAGGCGGTGGCGAACGTCGTCCCCGTTCTAATCATCCCTGGCAGCTCGCCCCGCCGAGCCTTGGCGAGCGTGTCGTCAAGCCATGCTCGCGCGCTCGCCTTCGTGTAGCTCCCGGCCGGCGGCGCCTGCTTGCGCCCGGACCAATGCGGGCCGATCCGAGTCTGCACCTGGCGCCCGTCCGGCAGCCGGTACTTCGCGTACCAGACCCCACCGCGCTTGCCGTCGCGCTTGAAGACGTGGCCGCTGATCGCCCGTCTCGTCTGCTGTGCCATCACGCTCACCTGCCTCTCGCTCAAAACTTTGTCCCAACATTTCTAGCACGGACCCGGGACAAACTTTGGGACAAAGGGGCGATCTGCGTGGCGTTCAGACAACAAAAAACCCCGCATTTGCGGGGCTTTTTCCTGATACCGCTACGGGGATTCGAACCCCGGTTTCCGGACTGAGAATCCGGCGTCCTAGTCCCCTAGACGATAGCGGCGAGGGTCGGCCATTCTAGCGAGCGGGGCAGGTGGGCTGCCGGCCGGCCGCGTCGGGTGCTGTGGCTGCAAACCGGTAGATTGCCTGGCCTCGCGGCTGTGGCGGAACTGGTAGACGCGCACGGTTCAGATCCGTGTGGAGGAAACTCCGTGGAGGTTCGACTCCTCTCAGCCGCACTCAGGCGGGCTGTGCGGTGGGGGCTCGCCAGCCGGCTCGGGAAGCGTTGTCGGCGATCTCGTCGACGAAGATTGGCCAGAGGTCGCGGGGGAGGTCGTGCCCCATGCCCTCGATTACGCGCAGGCGGGCGCCCGGGATGGCTCGGGCGGTGGCGCGGCCGCCGCTGGGCCCGACGAGCGGATCGCGGGTGCCGTGGATCACGGTGGCCGGCAGACGCAGCTTGCGCAACGCCGCCGTGCGGTCGCCCGAAGCTGAGATCGCGTGCATCTGGCGCAACACGCCCTTGGGATTGTGCGAGCGGTCGTAGAGCTTTCCTGCCAGCTCCCTGAACCGCGCCTCGTCCATCGGATAGGCGGGTGAGCCGATCACCTTGAAGGTCTTGACGATGCGCTCGACATAGGCGTCGCGACCTCGGGGCGCCTTGGCCAGCAGGATCCCGAACGCCTTCAGCGTCGGCGTCCCGACCCGGCGACTGCCGGTGGTCGACATGATCGAGACCAGCGAGCGGACCCGCGCGGCGTGTTCGATCGCCAGCGTCTGGCCGATCATCCCGCCCATCGAGGCGCCGACGACGTGGGCCGACTCGATCCCAAGGTGATCCATCAGCCCAATCGTGTCCGTCGCCATGTCGGACAGCAGGTACGCGGCGCTGTTCCTGCGGCCGAGGAAGAGGTCGAGACGATCGGGCACGCCGGCGGATTCAAGCATCGTCGAGTGGCCGATATCGCGGTTGTCGAAGCGCACCACCCGGAAGCCGCGGCCGGCCAGCAACGCGCAGAGCTCCTCGTCCCAGCCGAGCATCTGCGTCCCCAGCCCCATCACCAGCATCAGTGGCTCGCCGCCGGGATCGCCCACCTCCTGGTAGGCGATCTCGATGCCGTTGACCGGCGCCAGGCGCTCTTCGCTGAGCTCGGCCATCCGCAAAGTCTAGCTAGAGAACTGGCCGGGCAGCCAGCCTCAAGCCTCTAGGTTGCCGGGGATGCGCACCGCGATCGTCTCCGACCTGCACCTCGGCAGCGCCACCGGCGAGGACCTCGGCCGGGACCCGGCGATTCGCCGCATCCTGCTCGACGAGATCCGCGCTGCCGACCGCCTCGTCCTGCTCGGCGACGTGCTCGAGCTGCGCGAGCTGCCCCTCGCGCAGGTGCTGAAGATCGTCCAACCCTTCTTCGAGGAGCTCGGCGAGGCGATGGCCGGCCGGCGGGTCGTGCTGGTCCCCGGCAACCACGACCACCGCCTCGCCGAGCCGCTGCTCGAAGAGGTCGCGCTGGGCGGCGGGGCCCTCGGGCTCGAGCACCGCGCCCTACCGGCGGCCGAGCCCGCGGCCCGGATCGCCGCCTGGCTCGGCGAAGCCGAGCTCAGCATCGCCTACCCCGGCGCCTGGCTGCGCGACGACGTCTACGCGACCCACGGCCACTACATGGACTGCCACATGAGCCTGCCGCGAATGGAGTGCGTCGGCGCGGCGGCGATCATGCGGGCCGCCGGACGCCCGCCGGACCCCGCCACCCCAAGCGACTACGAGCGCATCCTGCGGCCGATCTACGGCCTCTTCTTCGGTCTCGCCGAGGCCGGCATCGCCTTCGCCGCGAGCCGTCCCTCCGAGCGCGCCTGGCGCTCGATCTCCGGCCGCCACCGTCGCGGCGGCCGTGCCCGCCAGGCCGCTATCAAGGCCGCGGTCGGCGCCGGCGTGCCGACCAGCGTCTGGCTGCTCAACCGCCTCTTTCGCGCCGGCTTCGACCCCGACCTCTCCCCCGCCTCGATCACCCACAGCGGCATCGCCGCGGCCACCGAGATGACGCGACGCCTGCGGGTCGGCGCCGCCCACCGGCCACACCCACCGCGCCGGCCCCGGAGAGGGCGAGGCGGAGTGGCCGCTGCCGGGCGGCGGCCGGCTGCACAACACCGGCAGCTGGGTCTTCGCCGACGCCTTCCACCACCCCGGCTCGCCGCCGGGCCCCTACTGGCCGGGGACGGTCACCTGGGTCGAGGACGAGGGCCCGCCGCGCCGCGTGGGCTTGCTCGCCGAGCGGCCGCGCGAGGAGCTGCGCGCCGCCGTCAGCCGAGCCACTCGGCGATGATCCGGCCGATCTCCGGCCCGGCGTCCTCCTGCAGGAAGTGGGAGGCGTTCTCGATCTTGCGCGGCGGGGGAAAATTGAGCTGCTCCGAGACCCGCTCGCCGACCGAGAAGGGCAGGATGAAGTCGGAGTCGGCCCAGAGGACGAGCGCCGGACGATCGTCTTCGCGCAGGGCGTCGGCGACGGCCTTGCCCTCGGCGGCGCCGGGCGCATCGGGCTCGGTCGGCAGGATCAGCGGGAAGGCGCGCGGGCCGGCCTTCGACTCGGGGCTCGGGTAGGGCGCTTCGTAGGCGGCGATCACCTCGTCGCCGGGATCCTCCTTGCAGCCGCCGCGGACCAGCATCCCGACCGGCACGTCGGAGTTGTCGCGAACGAACTCGCGGAACTTGAGCCAGGCGTCGCTCATCCGCTGGTGGCCGGTGAAGGGGCCGGTCTCCATGATCACCAGGCGCGAAAAGCGGTCGGGGTGCTCGACCGCTAGCCGCAGCCCGATCGGCCCGCCCCAGTCGTGGACGACGGCGGTCGCATCGCGAACGTCGAGCTCCTCGAGCAGCGTGGAGATCAACTCGACGTGGCGGTCGTAGGTGTACCACTCGAGGTCGGTGGGCTTGTCGGAGCGGCCGAAGCCCGCGTAGTCGGGGGCGATGCAGCGGAAGCCGGCGTCGCGCACCGGCGGGATCACCTTGCGCCAGAGGTATGACCAGGTCGGCTCGCCGTGGAAGAAGACGACCGGCTTGCCCTCGCCCTCGTCGAGGTAGGCCAGCCGCACGCCGTCGACCTCGCGGTAGCTCGACTCGAAGGGAAAGTCGGGCAGCCCCTGCAGGCTCTCCTCCGGCGTGCGAACCACGTCCATGGCAGGGAGCCTATGGCAAAATTCGCTCCAGAGCAGGAGATGCGGCGAGTTTCTGGAATACCGTCGCCGCACAGTGTCTTCGCCTATTTGCCAACGAAAGGGTTACGCATGAACGAGGAGAGCACACTCAGCGGTTGGTGGGTGTTCGCCGGCGTGCTGCTACTGATCGCCGGTGTCCTGAACATCATCTACGGCATCGCCGCGATCGGCGACTCGAAGTTCTTCACCGAAAACGCCACCTATATCCTCAGCGGCCTTCACACCTGGGGATGGATCCTGCTGATCCTCGGCGTGCTCGAGCTCGTCGCCGCGTTCTCGCTCTTCTCCGGGGGCGAATTCGGGCGCTGGTTCGGCATCTTCATCGGCTCGCTGAACGCGATCGCCGCGCTGCTCTCGATCCCGGCCTACCCGTTCTGGTCGCTGGCGATCTTCGCCCTCTCGATCATCATCATCTACAAGCTGGCCGAGGGCCCGGAAGGCATAGCTACTAGCTAGGCGAGGAACCGACCACGCGCCGTGACCGAAGGCCCCGGGATTCCGGGGCCTTCGTCGTAGCTGCGCCCGCTGCCGGGACCTCGGGCACGTCGAGGCTCGACCAGGGCGCCGGCCTGCGCTCGTTGCCCTCGTAGACGACGTCGGCGCCGCTGAGCCGGTCGTCCCAGGCGCGGCGGCGCCGGTCGAAGAAGATGCCGAGGAAGCCGAGCCCAAAAGGAATCGCGGCCAACGTCATGCCGATCAGGCGCTTGACCGAGCGGCCGAAGCGCAGCCCACGTCCCTCGAGGTCGAGCCTGATCCCGAGAAAGCGCATCCCTGGCGTCTGCCCGACGAGCGACCAGAAGCCGACCAGGTAGGCGGCGCCAAGGCTCAGCCACGCTGCCGTGCCCAGGGCCAGGGCGAAGTCGGAGACCCCGTTGCCGTTGCCGGTGAAGGCCGAGGCGATCAGCGCCGCCACCGCAGCGATTCCGGAGAAGCCCAGGTTGATGAAGAGCGCGTCGAGCCCGAAGGCGAGCCCGCGGGTGACCGCGCCGGCGCGGTCGGTCGGCTCGGCTCGGCGGGGGCGGAAGAAGATCCGCCGCACGACCCGCTCCAGGGCCCCATCCAGCCGCCGCGTTCCGTTGCCGATCGTGTGCCCGATGTCCTCGATCAGGCCCATGCTCTGGGCGCTGATCGCGGCGCGAATCTCCGGCGCCTCGGCGATCCGCTCGACCAGCCGCTGCGCCTCGTCGCTGGCCAGTAGCCGCCGCCAGACCTCGTCGACCAGCTCGCTGTCGAGAGCCTCGATCAGCGCCTGCCTGACCGCGTCGCTCTCCAGGGCATTGTTCATCGCCTCCTCGACCGCGGGTCCCTGCAGCACCCGCGCGATCGCCCGTTCCACCGCCTCGCTCTCGACCGCGGCGACCATCGCCTCCTCGGCGGCGGTCTCGACCGCGCGGTCGATCCCGGCCGCCTTGGTCACCGAGCGGGCGCTGCGCACTCCGGCGCCGAGCAGGCGGACCGAGAGCGGCAGCGGCCGGCCCGAAGGCCCGTCCCCGGAAGGCGGGAGTTCGTGCGAGTCGGTCATCTGGCCTCCAACCTATCGAGGAAGGCCGCCTGAGCGGAAATTATCTTCCGCCTCGCGTCCTCTGGCCCGAACCACCCGGCCCGGTCGACCTCGGGGAACTCGCGCTGTTCGCCCGAGCGCGGCGGCCACTCCATCGCGAATGTGTTGCTGCGCAGCGTCGCCGGGTCGAAATCGCGCTCGACGGCCCAGCAGTGGACGACCTTGCCGCTCTTCTGGCGCACCGATCCCAACTCGATCAGTTCCTCCACCGAGATGGAAAGCCTGCTGCCCAACTCCTCCTCGAGCTCCCGCAGCGCGCACACCGGCGGCTCCTCGCCCTCCTCTACTTCGCCCTTCGGGATCGACCAGGCGCCCAGGTCCTTCTTCGCCCAGAAGGGCCCGCCCGGATGGACGAGCAGCGCCTCGATCCCCTGCTCGCCGCGGCGGAAGAGGAGGATCCCAGCGCTGATCGCGGCCAGACCGATCCTCTACGCCGTTTTTTTGACTTTGAAGGAGAAGGTCGCGGGAGTCGAATCGGTGCCACCCGGGCTGACCGCCTCTGCGGAGAATTTGTGTTTGCCCGGCTTCACTTTGTAGGTCTTCGGCGAGGTGCATGGCGCGAAGCTGCCGTTGTCGAGCTTGCACTGGAAAGTCGCACCGGTGACGTCAGAAGAAAAGGTGAACTTGACTTTGATCTTTTTCTTGGTCGTCACCACCTTCGATTTCGGGTGCCCGCCGAGGATCGTGTCGGGCACGACAGGTGGCTGTGGTTGCGATTTCGATTCTTCTTTTTTCGGCGCCACCACCGTGTAGCTCACTTCTTTGACTCCCATCGTGCCATCGGTGTCTTCGGCTTCGACCGTGAAGGCGTGTGGCCCGTGCGTCGCCGTGTCGAGCGCGCCGCCGTTGGAAACGGGGCCGGCGCACGTTTTCACACCGGTCCCTTCCGGCGGGCTGCACGAGTAGATCGCCGTGACCGCCTGGCCCTGCGTGTACGTGGCTCCTTCCGCCGGCGAGACGATCGAGATCGAGGGAGGCACCGGTACGTAGGAGATTTCGATTACCGGTTCTGCCCCGAACGCAATCGACTGCAGGCCCAGCGGCGGGATGAGCGAGGAGCCGCCTCCTCCACCGCTGCTGCCGATTTCGCAGGCCCCGCCGCCCCCGCCGCCGCCGTAGTAGCCGCCACCGCCACCGCCACCGGGATCGCTGACAGATCCAGCGTCGCCTCCAGCGCCACCTTGACCCACAGCGCCGTCTACCCCTTTGGTTCCCAGGCAACCTTCCGCCCCTTGGCCTCCTTCAAGCGACGTGCCGGCACCGCCACCCGAGTACTGTTCGCTGCTGGCACCCGGTTCGTTCGCCGCGCCGCCGTTCGCCCCGGTTCCAGAGGGGCCGCTGCCGCCCCCGCCGCCCCCGCCCGCGGCGGCGATCAGCCGGTGGTCGGGCGAGAGACCGGGCGAGGTGCGGACGTCGGATGCGCCTCCGCCGCCACCTGCGCCCGCGCTGCCGCCGTTGAAGCCGCCCGCGCCGCCTTCAGCAAGGCTTTTGCCGACGCCGCCGACCTCGACGTAGAGCGTCTGGCCCGCCGTCACGCTGATGTTGCCGACCACTTTCGCCGGGGCGCCACCGGTCGAATCGGTGGCCGCTCCGCCGTAGCCTCCGATCGCCACCACGCCGACGCTGTTCACGCCGCCGGGCACCGTGAACGTCTGCTCCGCGCCCGTATAGATGAAGGTCCGGGTCACCAGCGCTCGCGCGGAGACAGCTCCAGCTGAGAGAGCAAGGGTCGAGACGCAGAAAAAGGCGAGCGCGGCGCGGCCCCGTATATGGCGAGAATGTCCCACGAGCAAGGCAACGCTCTCAGAGCCGCCGGTTAAAGTCAATCGACCGGTTGCGACCGCGTCAGGCGACCTTCCTCAGCGACCGTCCCTCGCTCAAGGCGCCCACCGCCAACCGGCTCGCCTCGACCGCGCTCGCCCAGGAGACCTCTGAGAGCAGGCCGGGAGCGGCGACCATGTCGCCGGCGAGGTAGACGCCGTCGCCCCGATCCACCGCGGGCCGATCGCGCCAGCTCTTGCCGGGGTAGTCGAGCGGGCCGGTGCGGCCCTCCATCACCTGGCGGCGGCGCCAGGTCTCGCGCTCGCGCCAGCCGGGCAACGAGGCGTCGAGCAGGCGCTCCAGTCGCAGCGCCGCCTGGTCGACCCCCTCGCCGGGCCGAACCGGCATCTGTGCCTGGATCAGCTCCTCGCCCTCAGGGGCCAGCGACGAGTCGGCGGCGCTGAAGCGCTCGATCCAGCCGGACTCGTCGAGGTCGGAGACGACGAAGGGGTCGCCGCGGCGGTGCTCGAGGCCGAGGTCGATGCAGACCGTGTGGCCGGCGGGCCAGCTCAGCGAGTCGTCGGCGAGCAGCTTGCCGGCCTGGCGCAGCTCGGTTGCGAGGATCACGGGGGGCTCGGGCAGGGCGTCGACCGCGACGCCCGTCTCGATCTCGACGCCGAGTCGCCGCGCCCGCGCCTCCAGCGCCCCGATCAGCGCTCCCCAGCCACCGATCAGGTAGCGCGCCGTCGGCGGCGGGCTGAGCAGGACGCGGACCGAGTGCTTCCAGACGAAGGCGGCGGAGAGCTCGCCGGGATCGTGGTGGAAGGTGTAGACGCCGGCGGCGGAGGAGAGCATCGCCGCTGTGCGCGCGTCGGCGTGGCTGGCAACCCAGCCGCGGAAGTCCTGCTCGACCGGCGCCTCGCGACCGCGCAGCCGCAGCACCGCCGGAACCGTTCCCAGCGGTGGGGTGCGGCGAACGTCGCCCTGCCAGCGAAAGCGGATGCCCGCCAGGGGCGGGGCGGCGAACGGGGGCAGGAGGTCGCGCTCGACAAGCCAGTCCCAGAGCGGGCCGTCCTTGTAGATCACGTGGGGGCCGAGGTTCGCTTTATATGGACCGGCCATGCTGTGCGCGCGGCCACCGAGAGCCCCGTGCGCCTCAAACAGGCGCACGCTCGCGCCGCCTTCAGCACAAACGATCGCAGCAGTCAGGCCCGCCACTCCACCCCCCACAACCGTAATCCGGCTCATCGCAATCCCCTACTTTCATCCTTGCTGACTTCGCACTTTGTCGTCCTATGGGCGAAGAAAGGCGAAGTCAGCGGTTCGAGCGTCACCTTGGGACCATCGTACGGACTTACTGGTCCGCTATACAGTGCCAGTAATGACAGGTTCTACCGGACCAGTTATCGGCCCAGGGCTTCTCGTCGAACTCGACCGGGGCGGCGATGCGCCGCTGCACGAGCAGATCGAGCGCTCGATCCGCGACGACATCCGAGCGGGCCGCCTCGCCGCCGGGGCGCGGCTGCCCTCCACCCGCAGCCTCGCCATCGAGCTGGGGATCTCTCGCGGAGTCGTCAGCGAGGCATACGAGCAGCTCGCCGCCGAGGGGTATCTGCTCGCCAGCCAGGGCGCGCCGACGCGGGTGGCGCGCTCGGTGCGCGCGTCGGCGCCAAGCAGCCCCGCCCCCTCGCTGCTGCCCAGCTTCATCCACCGGCTCGACCCGGGCCTTCCCGACCTCGCCGGCTTCCCCCGCGACCGCTGGCTGCGCTCGCTGCGCGCTGCCTGGCGGCAGGCGCCGATCGACGCAGTCGACTACCCCGACCCGCGCGGCGTGCCGGCGCTGCGCGAGACGCTCGCCGAGTACCTCGGGCGCGTCCGCGGCGCCGCTGCCGACCCCGAGCAGCTGATGATCTGCACCGGCTTCGCCCAGGGGCTGTCGCTGATCGCCCGCTGGCTGCGCGCCCGCGGGGTCGAGCGAATCGCGATCGAGGACCCCGGCTGGCACACCCACAGGCTGATCGCCGAGCAGGCCGGGCTCGAGGTGGTGCCGGTCGCAGTCGACGGCGAAGGGATTCAGGTCGATGCGCTCGCGAAGACCGGCGCCGCGGCCGCGATCGTCACTCCCGCCCACCAGTTCCCGACCGGCCGAGTGCTGAGCAGCGAGCGACGGGCCGGGCTGATCGAGTGGGCCGAGCAGGGCGAGCGGCTGATCGTCGAGGACGACTTCGACGCCGAGCTGCGCTACGACCGCACGCGGGTCGGCGCCCTGCAGGGGCTCGCGCCCGAGCGGGTCGCCTACATCGGCTCGGCCAGCAAGCGCCTGGTGCCGGGCATGCGCCTCGGCTGGATGCTGACCCCCTCATGGCTGGGCTGGCCGCTGATCTCAGTCAAGGCGATCGAGGACCGCGGCTCGGAGGCGATCGGCCAGCTCGCCCTGCAGGACTTCATCGCCCGCGGCGAGCTCGACCGTCACCTGCGCCGCATGCGCCTGCGCTACGAACGCCGCCGGGAGGCGCTGATGGAAGCGCTTGCACAGCACCTTCCCGCGGCCCGGGTCGAACAGGGCGCCGCCGGCCTCTACGAGCTCGCAGAGCTTCCAGAGGACGTCGACGAGGCGGACGTGATTGCCGCCGCCGCCAAGCGCGGTGTTGGCCTCGAGGGCCTCGCCCTGCACCGCTTCAAGCCCGCCCGCCCGGCCGGCCTCGTCCTCGGCTTCGCCAACCTCCCCGAGCCCGCGATCGAACAGAGCATCCGCCTCGTCGCCTCGTCGCTTGACGGGCGCAAAGGCTAGGCCGCGACCCTACGCGCTGAGTGCGGCGCTCACAACGAGGCTTCCACCGCCGTGGAGGAGACCGACGCTCGCGGGACGAGCTGGACGATCGGGATCGTGCGGCTCGCCTTCGCCGCCTCTCGGCGGTAGGCGGCATAGGGCGCGAAGACACGGTCGGCCAGCGCCCAGATCCGCTGCCGCTCGGCCTCGTCGCCGACCACGCTCGCCCGCATCGGAATGCCACCGAAGGTGACGTCCGGGTGGGCTAGGAGGTTGTGGAACCAGGCTGGATGCTGCGGGTAGCCCAGCTTCGAAGCGACGATCGTCATCCGGTCTCCGTCGTGGAAGTAGATGACCACGTTGCGTCGCGTCACGCCGCTCTTCGCGCCGCGCGTCTCGAGCAGGGCCGTGGGCATGACGAGGCCCAAGCCGAGGCGGCCGCGGGTCGCCCGCATCAGGTACGGGTCGACCTTCCAAACCACGTGGACCGACATGAACCGCCCCAAGCGAGTGTTGGCGAGCGCGGCGTACGCGCGGCTGAACGCCCCGGGCCGGCGATTGGGATCGACGCGCCTGAGCTGAGTTGCTGCGCCGGCTTGCCCAGAATCGAGGCTGAAGTCCATCGGCGGCAAGTGTACGTCCGGAATCGACGCCTCCGGACGGCCACGCCGATGTAGGCTCGATCCGTCAAAGTCGAACCAAGGAGGACGAGATGTTCGCACGAGTAGCCAGATGGGAAGGCGCCGACGCCGAGACGCTGGAGAAGACCGCCGCCGAAATTCGCGCCCAGGCCGAGAGCGAGGGCGGCCCGCCGCCCGGGCTGCCAGCGAAACAGCTCCTGCTCCTCCACGACACGGCGGCCGGCAAGGCGGTGGCGATCACCCTGTTCGAGACCGAGGACGACTACCGCCAGGGCGACGAGACGATGAATTCGATGAGCCCACCCGGCGGAGGAATGGGAGAGCGGGTCTCGGTGGAGAAGTTCGAGCTGGTGGTCCGCCTCGAGGCATAGGGCCGGCGAAGCCCGAGGAGCATCGGAGCAGCCGTTGAGCGCAGACGCGCCGATCCGGCTCGCGCCGGCCGACCCCGGCTGGCCGGCGCGATTCGAGCAGGAGCGCGCGACATTGAAGGAGGCGATCGGCGCGTGGATCCACGGCGGCATCCACCACGTCGGCAGCACCGCGGTTCCAGGCCTCGAAGCCAAGCCGATCATCGACATCCTCGCCGGGGTGCGCGACCTCGAGGCAGCGCGCGCCTGCTTCGGGCCGCTCGCCGATATCGACTACCTCTATGCGCCGTACCTCTCCGAGGAGATGCACTGGTTCTGCAAGCCACACCCGACCCGGCGCACCCACCACCTGCACCTCGTCCCCGCCGGCTCGAAGCGATACCGCGACGAGCTGGCCTTCCGCGACCGGCTCCGCGCCGAGCCAGAGATCGCCAGGCGCTACGCCGCCCTCAAGCGCCGCCTCGCCGAGCGCCATAGCAACGACCGCGAGGCATACACCGAGGCCAAGGGGGCCTTTGTCCGGGCTGCCCTCCGGTGACCCCCGCGACGCCAGTCGCTCAGCGATCTGGCGCAAGACCAGAACCTGACGACTTTCAGGCGGACGCCGGGGATTCGCAGGGGCTGCGACCGGCGAACGCCCGCGCTTCGCAGAACACGACGGAATCGGGGAGACAGGATTTGAACCTGCGACCGCTCGGCCCCCAGCCGAGTGCGCTACCAGACTGCGCCACTCCCCGTGGCTGCCTTACATTCTGACGAATCCCACGCGGCGGTAGCTCAACGGTAGAGCCTCAGCCTTCCAAGCTGATGACGCGAGTTCGATTCTCGTCCGCCGCTCTCTGAGAGTTGACGCAAGCCGCGTTCGCGCGATTGCTCAAGTTCCAGCCTCCGGGGCCGATGCAGGTGTCGTCGATGATCGGCCGTATCGGGACGCGCCTGCCCTGCCTGCTCGCGATTGCCGCGGGCATGCTCGCGCTCGCGGGCTGCGGCGGCTCCGCCGGAAGCACCGCTCGCGAAGGGTCGGCCGGGGCCGGCGACCTCGTCGGCTGGCCGCTCTTCGGCCGCGTCCCCGAGCGGACGCACTACCTGCCCGCCCGCGAGCGCGCGCTCGACCCGCCGCTGCGGGAAGCCTGGTCGATCAACACGCATGCGCTGATCGAGTTCCCGCCGGCGGTCGCGAACGGGGTCGCCTACGTCGTCAACAAGTACGGCAACGCCAAGGCGGTGCGGCTGAGCGATCGCAAGATCCTCTGGGAACTCAACCCGAACCCGAAGGACTCGGGTATCCCGACGGACGTGACGGCGCCGGTCTACCACCAGGGCAAGGTCTTCTTCGCCGACGTCGACGGCGATCTGCAGGCGGTCGACGCGAGCACCGGCAAGCAGGTCTGGGCGCGCAAGCTCGCCGGCCACCTGGAATCCTCGCCGATGGCGGTCGGCGGCACCCTCTACCTCGGCACCGACAAGACCAACGTGGTCGCCGTGCGCGCCTCCGACGGCAGGGTGCTCTGGCAGTTCAACTCGCCGGGCGCGATCAAAGCCAGCCCCAGCTTCCACGACGGCCGCATCTTCGTCGCCGACTACGAGAGCGGCATGTTCTGCCTCAACGCCACGAACGGCAGGCTGCTCTGGCGCACCAACACCTCCAAGGTCCCGCCGTTCGGCCAGGGCGGCTTCTTCTCCTCCCCCGCGATCGCCTTCGGCCGCGTCTACGCCGGTCGCGACGACGGCAGGATCTACGCCTTCGACGAAAAGACCGGCAAGGTCGACTGGTCCTTCCCGACCGACAACTTCGTCTACGGCTCGCCAGCGGTTGCCAGGGTCCCAGGCACCCCGCCCACTGTCTATATCGGCTCCTACGACGAGCATCTCTACGCGCTCAACGCCCTGACCGGCAGGAAGGAGTGGCGCTACGACGTCGGCGGCCCGGTGCCCGGCACCTCGACCGTTATCGGCCACACCGTCTACACCTCCAGCTTCAAGACCCGCGAGGCGATCGGCATCGATGTCCGCACCCGCCGCAAGACCTTCGAGCTGAGGCAGGCCGGCTATACGCCGATGGTCTCCGACGGCCGCCGCCTCTACCTGATCGGCTACTACGAGCTGATCGGGCTGCAGCCGACCCGGCGCTGAAGGCGATCCGCGGAACTCGCTGATCCCCTGCCGAGAACTTGCCCAGCTCGGCAGGGGCTTGGGCCCGAAGAGAAGCGGGACAGCCAGGACTCGAACCTGGAATCGCCGGTTTTGGAGACCGGTGCCTTAGCCAGTTGGGCCACTGTCCCGAGAAAGCCATGCTAGCCAGGTCGAGGCGGGGGTCGCGCTCCGGCGAACCGCTGGAAATCGCAATGCGGGCGGAGGGACTTGAACCCCCACGGGCCGAAGCCCACCAGGACCTAAACCTGGCGCGTATGCCAATTCCGCCACGCCCGCGTGGCTGCCCAATCTAGGGCTTAACGCGCGACCAATGCCGCAGCGTCGCGCTTAGATTCTATGATCGTCGGCGTGGCGGTTGGAGAGGTCAGGCCTGGCTACGAACTGTGGCGGCCAAATCGGGAGAAAGCCGGGTCGATCACGACCAGGTTCGTGATCGTCTTCCTGCTCGCTGCCACCTCTGCCCTGGCCTTCTTCGTGACAATCACCGGCTTCTCGTTGATGACCGGCGGCGGAGGGATGGGATTCGTCTGCCTGATCTACGCCGCGCTCTACGCCCTCTTCGCCTTCCTCGTCTTCCGCTGGAGCCGCGGCATCCTGCCCGTCGCCGCGGCCCTCTCAATGATCCTGGCGATCTTCTGCGCGGTCGGCGCCGACAGCTGGTTCGCCCGCGACAAGGCCGGCTTCGACGAAGGGCTGATCCCCTCGCCGCTGATCGGCCTGTTGGTCATCGTCCTCGCGATCTTGCAGCTGATCCTGATCGCCGCCGCGCTGTATGGCTTCAACCAGAACTGGCACGTCGAGGAGGAGCGCCCGATCGGATCCGGCGAGGACTACGGCGCCGGCGCCACGCCAGACGACGCCGCGCCGCTGCCGGTCTGACCGTAGCCGGCGCCTCGAGCTTCGATACCGGAGGTGGGACTCGAACCCACAAGCCCGCAAGGGCAATCGATTTTGAGCCGATCGCGTATACCAATTCCGCCACTCCGGCGCGGGAAGAACGATAGAGCGGTCAGCCACGATAGGCGCAGAAGATCCGATCGGGTCGGCTGGGGCCTGACTAGACTCCCCCCGCGGCATGCGCATCCACCACCTCAACTGCGGAACGCTGTGCCCTCACGGGGCCCGCTTGATCAACGGCGAGGGTGGCCTGCTCGAGCCGGGCAAGATCGTCTGCCACTGCCTGCTGATCGAGGCCGACGACGGCCTGGTCCTGCTCGACACCGGCTTCGGCACCGAGGACGTGCGCAATCCCCGCCAGCTGGGCCCTGTCTTCGCCCTGATGCGGCCGCGGGCCGAGATCGGCGAGACCGCGCTCAAGCAGGTCGAGGCCCTCGGCTTCGCCGCGACCGACGTGCGACAGATCGTCACCACCCACCTCGATCCCGACCATTCCGGCGGCCTGCCCGACTTCCCCGCTGCCGAGGTCCACGTCTTCGGGCGCGAGCTCGACGCAGCGCTGAGCCCGGTCCTGCGCGACCGCCCCCGCTACCTCGGCGCCCACTGGAAGCACAGCCCGCACTGGGTCAGGCACGAGGTCGAAGGCGATCGGTGGTTCGGCTTCGAGGGCGTGCGAATCCTGCCCGACCTGGGCGCCGAGGTGCTGCTGATCCCACTGGCCGGGCACTCCCGGGGCCACAGCGGGGTCGCGATCAAGGTCGGCGACCGTTGGCTGCTGCACTGCGGCGACGCCTACTTCCACCACGATGAGGTCGCCACCCCGCCAAGCTGCCCGCCCGGCCTGCGCTTCTTCCAGCTGCTCAACGCGGCTGACGGCAAGCGGCGCCGGGCGAACCAGGAGCGGCTCAGGGAGCTCGCCGCCACGCACGGCGACGAGGTCCGCCTGCTCTGCTCGCACGACCCGCACGAGCTGAGCTTGGCGCAGGCGGCGAGCCCAGCGGCAACGGCGTGACTCACCCGGCGCCCGAGAAGCTCTGGGAGCCCTCCGCCGAGCTGGTCGAGCGCTCGCGCCTGCGCGAGTACATGCGCTGGCTCGAGGCTGAGCGGGAACTCGGCTTCGACAGCTACGACGAGCTCTGGCGCTGGTCGGTCGACGATCTCGAGGGCTTCTGGTCATCGATCTGGGACTTCTTCAGCGTCCAGTCCGACGGCGGCTACGAGCGGGCTCTCGGCAGTCGCGCGATGCCCGGCGCCGAATGGTTCGCCGGCACCAGCCTCAACTACGCCGAGCACGTCTTCGCCGGGGTGGACGACGCCGAGGTCGCAATTTTTCATGCCTCCGAGCTGCGCGAGCTCGGCGAGCTGAGCTGGGGCGAGCTGCGCGTCCAGGTCGCCGCGGTGGCCGCAGGGCTACGCGGCCTCGGGGTCGAGCGCGGCGACCGCGTCGTCGCCTATCTGCCCAACATCCCCGAGGCGATCGTCGCCTTCCTCGCCACGGCAAGCATTGGCGCGACCTGGTCGAGCTGCTCGCCCGACTTCGGCCCGGCCAGCGTGATCGACCGCTTCGCCCAGATCGAGCCCAAGGTCCTCTTCGCGGTCGACGGCTACCGCTACGGCGGCAAGGACTTCGACCGGCGCGAGACGCTCGCTCAGCTGCAAGCCGCGATGCCGAGCCTCGCGCACACCGTCGTCCTGCCGTATCTCGATTCCGAGCCCGACCTCTCCCCCCTGCGCGAGGCGATGCGCTGGGACGAGTTGCTCGCCTCCGGCGAGGGCGCCGCGCTGAGCTTCGAGCGCGTCCCCTTCGATCACCCGCTCTGGGTCCTCTACTCGTCCGGCACGACCGGCCTGCCGAAGGCGATCGTGCAGTCACAGGGCGGCATCCTGCTCGAGCATCTCAAGAAGCTCCACCTCCACGTCGACGCCCATCCCGGCGACCGGCTCTTCTGGTTCACGACCACCGGCTGGATGATGTGGAACTTCCTCGTATCGGGGCTGCTGACCCGAGCCGCGATCGTGCTCTACGACGGCAATCCCGGGCACCCCGACATGGGCGTGCTCTGGGACCTCGCCGAGCGCGCCGGGGTAACCATGTTCGGCACCAGCGCCTCCTACATCGCCGCCTGCGTGAAGGACGGCGTCGAGCCCGGCGCGGGCCGCGACCTCAGCCGCCTGGCCGCGGTCGGCTCGACCGGCTCTCCCCTCTCCCCCGAGGGCTTCGACTGGATCTACGAGCACCTCGGCGCCGACACCTGGCTCTTCTCGACCAGCGGCGGCACCGACCTCTGCACCGCCTTCGTCGGCGGCGTCGCCCTCCTCCCCGTCTACCGCGGCGAGCTGCAGGGGCGCGCGCTGGGCGCCGCGGTGGAGGCCTGGGACGAGGCGGGTGACTCCGTGGTCGACGAGGTCGGCGAGCTGGTCGTCACCGAGCCGATGCCCTCGATGCCGGTCTGCTTCTGGGGCGACCCCGACGGCAGCCGCTACCGGGCCAGCTACTTCGAGCAGTACCCGGGCGTCTGGCGCCACGGCGATTGGCTCGAAATCACCTCGCGCGGCAGCGCCGTCATCTACGGCCGCTCGGACTCGACGATCAACCGCTCCGGCATCCGCATGGGCACGAGCGAGATCTACCGCGCCGTGCTCGGCCTCGACGAGATCGTCGACGCCCTGGTGGTCGACATCCCCCGGCCCGGCACCGATGGCTGGATGCCGCTCTTCGTCGTCCTCCGCGAGGGCGCCGAGCTCAACGACGGGCTGCGCATGGAGATCGCCCGCCGCGTGCGCAGCCAGTGCTCGCCGCGCCACGTCCCCGACGAGGTCTTCCCGATCGCCGAGGTCCCGCGCACGCTCAGCGGCAAGGTGCTCGAGGTGCCGGTGAAGCGGATCCTGATGGGAACGCCGCCCGAGCAGGCCGCCAGCCGCGACTCGCTTGCCAACCCGGCCGCCCTCGACTGGTTCGTCGAGTTCGCCGGCTCACTCGATCACTAGCTCAGGGCAACGCTTTTTCGTTGTATGGGAACGAAAAAACGTTGCACCCCGGGGTCGTTAGGCGGGGGTGACGGGGTTGCGTCGGACGGCGAAGGCGCGGCTCTTGCTCTCGGCCAGAGCGAAGCGCTTGATCAGGTCGGCGCGCAGGTCGGCGGGCTCGACCACCGCATCGACGACCAGCTCGGAGGCGAGGTGGAGGATGTCGATGTCCTCGGCGTATTCCTCGCGCTTCTGTGCCACGAACGCCTCCCGCTCGGCCTCGTCGGCGATCGCCTGGATCTGGTTGTAGAAGACGGCGTTGATCGCCGCCTGCGGCCCCATCACCGCAATCGAGGCGCTGGGAAGGGCGATGCAGCAGTCCGGCTCGAAGGCCGGGCCCGCCATCGCGTAGAGGCCGGCGCCGTAGGCCTTGCGCACCACCACCGAGACCTTCGGCACCGTCGCTTCGGAAACGGCGCTGATCATCTTCGCCCCGTGGCGGATGATCCCCTGGCGCTCGACCGCGGTGCCGATCATAAAGCCGGGCACGTCGGCGAGAAAGAGCAGCGGCAGGTTGAAAGCGTTGCAGGTCTGGATGAAGCGGGCAGCCTTGTCGGCGGAGTCGACGAAGAGGACTCCGCCGGTGTGCTTGGGCTGGTTGGCGACGATCCCGATCGCGCGGCCGTCGAGCCGCCCGTAGCCGACGATCAGCTCCTTCGCCCAGCGCTTGTGCACGGGCAGGAAACTGCCCGCGTCGAGCAGCGCGTCGAGCAGCAGCTGCATGTCGAAGGGCCGGTTCTCGTCGGCGGGGACGATCTCGGCGATCGGCGTGTCCGAGGCCGGCTCGGCAGCGGGCGCCGCGGGCGGCTGCTCGCGCCAGCTGCCCGGCATGAAGGAGAGATAGCGCCTGGCGAGGTCGATCGCCTCCTCGTCGCTCTTGACCAGGAAGTGGCCGCAGCCGGAGACTCCGGTGTGCATCTTGGCGCCGCCCATCTCCTCCAGCGTCACCGTTTCGCCGATTACCATCTCCGCCATCCGCGGCGAGCCGAGGTACATCGAGGCGTTGCCGTCGCGCATGATCACGACGTCGCAGAAGGCCGGTATGTAGGCGCCGCCGGCGGCGCTCGGCCCGAAGAGCAGACAGACCTGCGGCACCTGGCCGGAGAGCCGCACCTCGTTGTGGAAGATCCGCCCGGCGCCGCGGCGGCCGGGAAACATCTGCACCTGATCGGTGATCCGAGCCCCGGCCGAATCGACGAGATAGACCATCGGCACCTGCAGGCTCAGCGCCCGCTCCTGGATGCGGAGGATCTTCTCGACCGTCTTTGGCCCCCACGAGCCCGCCTTGACCGTCGGGTCGTTGGCCATCAGGGCGACGCGGCGGCCGTCGATCGTGGCCAGGCCGGTAACGACCCCGTCGGCCCCGAGTCCCGCCACCTCCCAGTTGGCCAGGGCCGCCTCCTCGGCGAAGGAGCCGGAGTCGACCAGGCGCGCGACCCGCTCGCGCACCGGCAGCTTGCCCTGTTCCGCGGTCTTCTTGTGGTGGCGCTGTGGGCCGCCGGCGAGGGCAGCCTCGAGTGCTTTGGCGAAGTCGGACACGATGCGCGGAGCCTATTCGGACTCGCTGCGATGCCAGTCCACGGGCCCGGCAACCAACACGTGGGACCCGAGCGGTCGGCCAAGCGCCCCCTGCGCCTCGCGAGAGGCATCGACCAGCGCCGTCAGGTCGATCCCGGTCTCGATCCCCATCTCATCCAGCATCGAGACCAGATCCTCGCTGGCGACGTTGCCGGTAGCCCCAGGCGGCACCGGGCAGCCGCCCAGCTCGCCGAAGCTCGACTCGAACGAGTCAACGCCCTGCTCCAGGGCCGCCAGCGCATTGGCCAGGCCCTGGCCACGCGTGTTGTGGAAATGGGCGGTCAGCTCGACTCCGCCGAGGCGCCCGCGCGCGGCGGCGAAGAACTCGCCGACCTGGCGTGGGTTGGCCATCCCGGTCGTGTCGCCGAAGCCGATCTCGGCGCAGCCGGCGGCGGCCAGCCGCTCTGCGATCGCGAGGACGCGATCCGCCGGCACCTCGCCCTCGTAGGGGCAGCCGAAGGAGGTGGAGATCACGCCCTCGCAGCGCAGCCCCGCCTCGCGAGCGCCCTCCAGAGTCCGCTCCAGCCCGCTCAGCGACTCCTCGATCGTCCGGTTGACGTTCTTGCGATTGTGAGTCTCGGAAGCGGAGACGAAGACGTTGACCTCGTCGAAGCGGTCGCGCAGCGCGAGCGCCCGCTCCAGGCCCCGCTCGTTCGGGACCAGGACGGAGAAGGCCACGCCCTCACGGCGCTGCACCCCCGCCAGCACCTCCTCCGCATCGGCAAGCTGCGGGATCACCCCCGGCCGCACGAAAGAGGTCACCTCGATCCGCGCCAGTCCCGTCGCCGAGAGCACGTCGACGAGCCGGATCTTCTCTGCCGTCGGGATCGTCTCCGGCTCGTTCTGAAAGCCGTCGCGAGGCCCGACCTCGCGGATGCGGACTGTCCTGGGCAATGGAGCCATGGAGCGCAGCTTAGGCGGCGCGCGTCGAGCCGAGTCGGCGGGCCACCGCAAGCAGGGTCGACCGAACGTATCCAGCTTCGTGTCGCACCTGCCAGTGAGTGAAACGGAGCGGGGTGAAGCCGGCGGCGAGATGGGCCTGGTCGCGAAGACGATCGCGGGCCTGCTGAGCCGGTGTGCGGTGATAGCGAAGCCCATCGGTCTCGACCACGAGACGCAGATCCGGCCAGTAGAAGTCGACCCTGAAGCCATTCACGTGCTGCCGGGTGCGCGGCAGCGGCAATCTCGCATCGGCTACAAGCGGCAGAAAGCGCCGCTCCAACTCGGAGTCGGTCATCCGGAACGTACGGCGGCCGAGGATCTCTCGCATGCGAGAGATCCCTGGTCGGCTTGGGTAGTCGTCCAACGCAAGTGCCAGTGCTTCCGGATCGATGAGATCGATCCGATCTGCCTCATTGATTGCCCGCTCAAGCCCGGCGTCGCTGAACGTTCTAGCGAGATCGATGAGCGTCAAGACCGGTACCACGAGGGGGATGCCGTCGCGGACATCGACGTCCTCTGGGCGAAGATGGGGGCGGCGGTAGACGCGGACGGCCGATCGGTGACGTGGCGAAGTAAACGGCACCGACACCTCAATCAGCTCAGGGTCTGCTTTGGCGAAACCCCAGAGCGCCGCTGAGCTTCGGTGGCTCAGCGCAGCATGCGACCCAACAGGACAGCACCGCGGCCATCCAGCGGCCACGCTGCGTCAATTCGGGCCGCCCGACTGCGTAGATCCCACGTTCGATTCGGTGCAATCGGCCGCGTGAGATTCGATGTTGGATGCTGTGGTCGTTGAGACCGACACTGCAAAGCTGACGCCTCGTCACCACCCCATGCTGCCGAGCAGCCAACGCCCACGCCGTCCCCACAAAAGTCTGATCGTTTGCTGGACCCATAGGTCCATAAAGGCATCAGACTTTTGTTTTCTCCCCCTTTGGAGGGGTGAAACGCCGCAGGATGCGGTTAGACCATGCCCAGGCCGCCGCTTACGCCGAGGGTCTCTCCCGTCACGTAGGTGGCGTCGTCGGAGACCAGGAAGGCGGCTGCGGCTGCTACCTCGTCAGGCTGGCCCAGGCGGCCCATCTGGGTCGCCGACTTCATCGTCTCGATCACCTTCTCGCCGATCTCGCCGAAGTCCTTGGCGCCCATCAGCAGCGGCGTCTCGATCGGGCCGGGGGCAATCGAGTTGGCGGTGATCCCGTAGCGGGCGTTCTCGCGAGCGATCGCCTTCATGAAGGAGACGATGCCGCCCTTGGCGGCCGAGTAGACCGCCGAGCCCTTGGAGCCGACCCGACCCGCCTCCGAGGAGATGCTGAGGATGCGACCGTATTTGGCCTGCTGCATCGCGGGGAGCGCGGCGTGGGTGCAGTTGAGGACGCCGCCGAGGTTGATCGCGAGCACCCGCTGCCACTGCTCGGGGGTTGTGTAGGTGAAGAAGCCGAACTCGTCGGTGCCGGCGTTGTTGACGAGGATGTCGAGCGTTCCCGCTTCCTCGACCGCCGCGTTGGCGGACTCCAGGTCGGTGACGTCGAGCTCGATCGCGTGGCCGTTGACCTCGCCGGCGACGCGCTCGGCCCCCTCCACATTGATGTCGCCGACCCAGACCTCGGCGCCCTCGGCGGCCAGCCGGGCGGCGATCGCGGCGCCGATCCCGCTGGCGCCGCCGGTCACCAGGGCCTTTCGTCCCTCCAGTCGCATCGGGCGTGAGCATAAGGCCTAGACTGGCGCGCTCGTGGCCGAGGCTCCCACCATCCCGATCGTCGGCGGCAGCGGCGCCCTCGGCGCCGGCCTGGCGCTGCGCTGGGCCAAGGCCGGAGCGGCAATCGCGATCGGCTCGCGATCGGTCGAGCGCGCCGAGGAGGCGGCGGCGGGGCTGCGCGAAAAGGTCCCCGGCGCCGAGGTCGAAGGCCTGCGCAACGAGGACGCCGCACAGCGCGCCGAGATCGTCTTCCTCACCGTCCCCTTCCGCGCTCAATCCGAGAACCTCAACAACCTGCGCGAGGCGCTGCAGCCGGGGCAGATCCTGGTCGACTGCACGGTTCCGCTGGCTGCCGCGGTGAGCGGCAAGGCCACCCGGTCGCTCGGCGTCTGGCAGGGCTCCGCCGCCCAGCAGGCGCAGGAGATGGTCCCCGAGGGCGTCGCGGTCGTCGCCGCCCTGCACACCGTTGGGGCGCCGACCCTCGCCGACGGCGAGGCCGAGTTGGACGAGGACGTGCTCGTCTGCGGCGACCGCAAGGCCGACAAGGCGCGGGTGGCGCGGCTGATCGAGCTGATCCCGGGGCTGCGCGCGATCAATGCCGGACCGCTGGAGATGGCGCGGATCGTCGAGCAGCTGACTCCGATGCTGATCTCCGTCAATGCCCGTTACAAGGCCCATGCCGGGATCCGGCTGACCGGCCTCCCCGACGGCGACCACTGGGCGTAGGCGTGCGGGTCGCGCTGCTCGCCGGCGGCACCGGAGGCGCCAAGCTCGCCGCCGGGATGCAGGAGGAGATCGGCTCCGACCTGACCGTGATCGCCAACACCGGCGATGACATCGAGACGCTCGGCGTGCACGTCTCGCCGGACCCCGATCTCGTCACCTACTGGCTCAGCGGCGAGATCGACGAGGAGCGCGGCTGGGGGCTGCGCGACGACAGCTTCACCGTCTTCGAGCGCCTGACCAAGATCGGCGCCCCGAGCTGGTTCGGCCTCTCCGACCGCGATCTCGCCGCCTGTCTCTACCGCCGCCAGTTCCTCGACGAGGGCGGCAGCCTCGCCGACGCCCAGGCCCAGATCGCCCGCGCGCTTGGGGTCGAGGCCCGGGTGCTGCCGATGTGCGAGGCGCCGGTGCGGACAAAGGTGCAGACGGCGGCCGGCGTACGCGGGCTGCAGGAGTACCTGATCGTCGACCGCGGCGAGCCCGAGGTCCACGGCATCGAGCTGGAGGGGATCGAGGCCGCCGAGCCAAGCGCCGAGGTGCTGGAGGCCCTGCGCTGGGCGGAGGCGATCGTAATCGGGCCTTCCAACCCGGTGATCAGCATCGGCCCGATCCTCGCCGTGCCGGGAATGACCGAAGCGATCTCGGCTTCCACGTCCCCGGTCCTCGCCGTCAGCCCCTTCGTCGCCGGCAAGGTCGTCAAGGGCCCGACGGAGCGCTTCATGCAGGCGCTCGGCCGCCCGTCGACCGCCGCCGGAGTCGCTTCGCTCTACGCCGGGCTGATCGACGCGATGGTCGTCGACGAGGGCGACCCCGACCCGCCGCCGAGCGAGATCCCCACCCTCGCCGCGCCAACCCTGATGGAGGGAGCGGCTGGGCGGGCACGGGTGGCCCGCGTCGTCCTCGACTACGCCGCTAGCCTCGTCGAGGGTTGAAAGCGACAGCGGTCCTACCGGTCAAGCGCTTCGGCGCCGCGAAGCAGCGCCTCGCGGCTGGAGTCGACGACGAGCGACGCCCCGAGCTGGTCGCGGCGATGCTCGCCGACGTGCTCGAGGCGATCGGCGAAGCCCGCTCGGTAGAGCGCACGATCGTCGTCACCAGCGAGCCGCGGGCGGAGGAGCTGGCTGCCGCGGCCGGAGCCGAGCTGGCGGCAGACCCAAACCAGGGCGGCCACTCCGGCGCGGCCCTGGCCGGCATCGCCCGTGCCCGGGAGCTGGGCGCGCGCTGCGTCGTCCTCCTGCCGGGCGACTGCCCGCTGCTGGACGGTCGCGAGCTCGAACGCCTGCTGACCGGCATGCCGGATCGTTACGTCGCGATCGTTCCCGACCGCCATGGCACCGGCACCAACGCGCTGGCGCTGACGCCCCCCGACGCCATCCCCCCCGCCTTCGGCGAGGGAAGCTGCGCCCGCCACGTCGCCTCCGCTCGCCGGGCCGGCGTCCCCTTCGCAGTCGAGGAGCTGCCCTCGCTGGCGCTCGATCTCGATACGCCGGCCGACGTTGTCGCGCTCACCCGCGAGCTGGAGGGGCGCCGCGGCCGGGCAGGACGAACCGCCAAGGCGTTGGGCATATGAGTGGCGCGGAGGGCGAGATGCGCGTCCTCCCCGTCCGCGGCCTGCCCGAGATCGAGGCGGACGCGAGCCTCGGCGAGCTGATCTCCGCGCGTGCCGAGCTGCGCGACGGCGACGTCGTGGCGATCGCGCAGAAGGTCGTCTCCAAGGCCGAGGGCCGGGTCGTCCCGCTCTCGTCGGCGATACCGGGCGCCGAGGCACGGCGCCTCGCCGCCGTCCTGGGCAAGGAGCCGGCGCTGGTCGAGCTGATCCTCGCGGAGAGCAAAGAGGTGCTGCGCGCCGAGCGCGGCGTGCTGATCACCGAGACCCGGCACGGCTTCGTCTGCGCCAATGCGGGCATCGACGCCTCCAACTTGCCCGAGGCCGGCACCGTCTGCCTGCTGCCGGAGAACCCCGACGCCTCCGCTCGCCACCTCAGAGCCGAAATCACCGCCGCCGTTGCTCGGGAGTCGGGGTTGGGACTCGCCGGACACTCTCCGTCCGCCGAGTCCCAACCCCGACTCCCCCCCACCATCGGCGTCGTGATCACCGACAGCTTCGGCCGGGCCTGGCGCCTCGGCCAGGCCGAGGTGGCGATCGGCTGCGCCGGCCTCGCCCCGCTGGACGACTGGCGCGGCCGCAGGGACGCCAATGGCCGCGAGCTGGAAGCGACCTTGATCGCGATCGCCGACGAGGCGGCATCGGCGGCTGATCTTGTCCGCGGCAAGGACAGTCGCCTCCCCGTCGCCGTCGTCCGCGGCCTCTCGCGACACGTCATCGCCGACGACGGCCCCGGCGTCGCAGCCCTGCGCCGCCCTCGCGACGAGGATCTCTTCCGCTAGCGACCCGGGACGCGCCGAGGACAGGTTCAGTAAGTCTCGACTATCTCGTAGAGGGTCGTGCGCTGCGCCGGCTCGCGGTCGGCCGCACGGGCCGCCCCGATCAGCTGCTCGGGCTCCAGCCTGACGCCGTGCTGGGAGCCGGCCATCCTCGAGATGTTCTCCTCCATCAGCGTGCCGCCGAGGTCGTTGACGCCCCAGCGCAGCGCCTCGGTGGCGGCGTCGAGGCCCATCTTCACCCAGCTCGCCTGCAGGTTCGGGATCGTCTCGCCCAGCGCAAGGCGGAAGGCGGCGGTGTGCTTGAGGTTCTCCGCGCCGGAGATCTCCTCGATGCCGTGCGTGCGGCCGAGCATCGTGTTGAAGGGGATGAAGCTGAGCGGGACGAACTCGGTGATGCCGCCGGTGCGCTCCTGCAGGGCGCGGATCACGCGCATGTGGCGGGCCAGCTCGCGCGGCTCCTCGATGTGGCCGAACATCACGGTCGAGGTCGAGCGCAGGCCGGCGCGATGCGAGGCCTCGATGATCTCGACCCAGCGCTGCACGGGCAGCTTGTTGGGGGAGATCCGCTGCCGCACCCCGTCGTCGAGCACCTCCGCCGCGGTCCCCGGCGTCGAACCGAGCCCGCACTCGATCAGGTACTCGAAGACCTCGTCGGGCCCCTTCCCGGAGCGCTCGCACATGTAGTGGACCTCCATCGGCGAGTAGGCGTGGAGGTGCAGTTGCGGCGCAACGTCCTTCGCCAGCCGCAGCCACTTCCCGTACTCCTCCAGGGTCAGGTCCGGATGGATCCCCCCCTGCATGCAGAGCTCCGTGGCGCCGAACTCCACCGCGTCCTGAATTCGCGCCGCAAAGTCCTCCTCGGAGACCTCATAGGCGTCGGGCGAGCGCCTCCCCTGCCCGAACCCGCAGAACGCACAGCCGACCACGCAAACGTTGGTGAAGTTGATGTTGCGGTTGACGACGAACGTCACCCGATCGCCGGCGAGCTCGGCGCGAAGCTCATCGGCGGCGACCCGCATCTCCTCGACCACCTCAGGCCGCGCCTCGGCGAACAGAGCCGTCAGCTCGTCCTCGCTGAGCTCACGTCCCTCGCGCCCTTTCTCGATCGCCCTGGGAGCCAGCCCGGCATCGAGCGCCTCGTCGTTGCGCCGGCCGGACCCCCTGCGCGGAATGAAGCTCCAGTACTTCAGCTTGATCACGTCGAGAACGCCCTGCTCCATCCACTCGCTATCCATGTATTGCGGGTATGCGCAGAGCCTCTCGGTCAGCGCATAGCCCTTGGGAGCCAGCTCCTTCCGGACCTCGTGCGGACTGGGAAACGCGTGCTCGGGAGAGATGTGGTCCCCGTTCGCCGACAGGCCACCGAGATCGGTCGCGCCAGCCTCGACCAGCTCGCCCCAGGCATCCGACAGGTTCGGCGGCACCTGCACCCCGACGTACGGCATCAGCCGCTTGCACTCCTGGATCAAGCGCTTGATGTCATCGACGGACACCTTGCTAGCCCAGGCGGGGTAGACCAACGGGGCGCCCTCCCCCGGAGCAGCAACCTGGGAGGCTCCGGGGGAGGGCGCCCCGTTGGTCTTTTCCGCTTCGAGCATGGACGATGCGTCCCCCTCTGGCGGAGCCTCCCCGGCAGTTGCTCCGACAGAGGGGGACGCATCGTCCAACCATCGCCGCCGAGAAGCAGCGTCAGCGATGTCAGCCACTTCAGCACCGTAGTACTTCGGATGCGGCACGAAGTTCTGCAGGATCACCTCTTGGATGTGCCCGTAGCGCTCGTGAAGCTCCGCAAGAGCTTCGAGGGAGGCCACCTGCTCCTCCTCGGTCTCGCCGATCCCAACCAGGATTCCGCTCGTAAAGGGGATGCGGAGCTCTCCGGCGGCCTCGATCGTCGCCAGCCTCTGCGCCGGGTGCTTGGTCGGCGAGCCGGCGTGGACCGTCTCCATCAGCCGCTCCGAGACCGACTCGAGCATCAGCCCCTGGGAGGCGGTGACCTCTCGAAGTCGGATCAGATCGGCTCGGTCGAGGACGCCGAGATTCGTATGGGGAAGCATGCCGCGCTCGAGGGCGCGCTCGCAGGCCCAGACCACGTATGAGGTGAAGTCGTCGTGGCCCCACTCGGCTAGGCGAGCAGCTACCTCGGGGTTGACCTCGGGTCGCTCCCCGGTAAGAACCAAAAGCTCCTTGGCATTCCGCCTGAGGGCTTCTTCAAGCTGCTTTTCGACCTCCTCGGGAGCATGGATATGCGCCCTGTGGGTCGCGAACGCGCAGTACTTGCAGTAGCACTGGCAGGTGCGGGAGAGGGAGAGCGTGTAGTTCCGCGAGAAGGTGACTCTGCGCACGCTTGGCACGCTACTGCAAGGGACCGCCGAGCCATACGGGCCCGGCGGTCGATCAGCGGGTCAGCGAGTGCCCTCGGAGTACTTCGGCACCGGCGGCCGGACCGGCTCGGCGGGCTCCGTCGGCGGTAGGCCGCCGGCCTCGATCACGAAGCGGAAGACGCCTGCCGCCAGAAGCGAGCCGACGATCGGGCCGACCAGATAGGGCCAGACGCCGCCCCATTCGTTGCCGACCAGCGCCGGCCCGAACCAGCGGGCGGGGTTGAAGGAGCCGCCAGTCAGCGGACCGCCGACCATGACGATGAAGCCCAGCGTGGTGCCGATAGCCAGCGGCGCCCACTCCTTGAAGCTCTTGCGCGAGAAGACCGCGGCGAGGATCACCAGCACCAGGCAGAAGGTGCCGATCGCCTCGACGATCGCCCCCTGGAAGTTCCCGCCGAGGATGCCGCTGACGCTTGCCGCTCCGTAATGGGTGGCCCGGCCCTCGTCGAGCAGCAGCCCCTTGCAGAGCAGCGCGCCGAGCACGCCGCCGGAGAACTGGGCGAGCATGTAGATCACCGCGTCGATCGGCGAGATCCGTTTGATCGCGGCCGCCCCAAGGGTCACCGCCGGGTTGAAATGCCCACCGCTGACCACGCCGAACATGACGATGAGGCCGAAGAGCAGAAAGGCGTGGACGAGACCGATCACAGCGAAGTCCGACCCGAACTGGGCCTGTTCGCCGGTTGAGACGAAAAGCACCACGACGCTGGTGATGAAGAACACCAACAGGAAGGTGCCGATTAGCTCAGCAAGGTATGCGGCAAGTCCTCGTTCCTGCACTCTCTCTCCTCCTAGATCCCTGAATTCGACTGGGGCGGCGCCAGTCTACCCATATTGAGCGAATGAAATAGCTTCCCGGCTCAATGAAGTGGGTCGTCGCGCTGCTGGCGGCCGCCCTGCTGCTCGCCGGCGCCGCCGGTTGCGGCGGGAGCGGCGCTGAACCGGGCGCGCCTGTCGGCGCGACGCTGGTGCTCGACTTCACGCCGAATGCGGTCCACTCCGGCATCTACGCAGCCCAGCGCCAGGGCTACTACCGCGATGCCGGAATCGACCTGACGGTCCGCCAGCCGGGCGAATCGACCGACGCGCCGAAGCTGCTCGAGGCGGGCCGCGCGGACTTCGCCATCCTCGACATCCATGACCTCGGGATCGCCCGCGAACGCGGCCTCGACCTGGTCGGCGTGATGCCGGTGGTGCAGCGCCCGCTCGCCGCGGTGATCGCCCGCGCGGATCGCGGCATCGCGCGGCCCCGCGACCTCGAAGGCCGCACGGTGGGCGTCACCGGGCTCCCTTCCGACGAAGCAGTGGTCGACTCCGAGGTCAGCGCCGACGGCGGCGACCCGGCCAATGTGAAGCGGGTGACGATCGGCTTCAACGCGATCAGCTCGCTGGCGGCCGGCAAGGTCGACGCCGCTACGGGCTTCTGGAACGCCGAGGGGGTCGAGCTGCAACGGCAGGGGGTCCCGATCCACATCTTCAAGGTCGACCGGTACGGGGCGCCGCCCTACCCGGAGCTGATCCTGACGACGACTCGGAAGAAGTTCGAACAGGACCCGGCGCTGGCGCGCTCGATGGTCGACGCGACCAGGCGTGGCTACGAATTCGTCGTCGACAACCCCAAGCAGGGCCTCGACGACCTTCTCGCCGAAGTGCCCAGCCTCGAGCGAGCCGACCAGCAGGCGCAGATGCAGGCGCTGCTGCCGGACCTCGATCCGCTGCCATTCGATGACGCCGTGCTGCGCGAATGGGCTGCGTGGGACCTCGAACACGGGCTGCTCACGAAGCCGCTCGACGTCGAAGCCGCGTTCGCTGAACCTTGAGCCGGTTCCCGATACGCTCCTTCGCGTGAGCTTTGCTGAGGACTTTCAGCAGGCGCTGGATTCGATGCCGCCCGATTGGACGGACCTCGAGCTGGACCTGCGGATCGATGACGAGAGCAAGTACGTCGACAGCGCGGTAACGCTCAGCCAGGTCAACGCCCAGCCCTTCTCACAGGCGGATTGGGACTGGCGACTGATCGTCGCTCACAGCTTCGGGCACGCAGCTGCGCCCGAGACGGTGATGGGCGTGCTGGCGAAGCTCGATGAGGACGGCGTCAGCGGCGAGATGGCTGTTCGCGAGGTTCGCGAGGGCCGAGCTGAGGTTGTGCAGATGTGGGGCCGCCCCGAGAGCGTTCGCGAGGAGTTCCGCGAACGCCGCTCGCTCTAGTGGCAAAGATCGCAGCCCTCGCCCCCGACCTGCTGCTGGGCAGCAAGGTCGAGGCAATGCTCAAAGCAGCGGGCCACAACGTAAAGCTTTCGCCCTCCCTGGCGGATGCTCCTCTCGGAGGCGTCGAGCTTGTGGTCGCCGATCTAGACGCCGAGAGCCCAACAGCCCTAGCGAGCCTCGGCATCCCAATCCTCGGCTACTACTCTCACGTAAACGCCGAGACCAAGAAAGCTTCCGAAGCCGCGGGAGTCGACCTTGTAGTCCCCCGCTCCCGCATGGCGCGAGAGCTGGTGACTCTCGTAGCAGGTCTTCTCAGCGCCTGAGGGCCACGCCCCTACCCGAAGAACACCTGCTGCAGCAGGAAGACGTTGAGCGCGATGATCATCGCGGCCAGCACCCCGGCAACCGCGGTCACCCAGCCCGGATTGACCAGCTCGCCCATCACCTCCCGCCTAGCCGCAATGATCAGAAGCGGCACCAAGGCAAACGGGATCCCGAACGAAAGCACGACCTGGCTTCCGACCAGGGCATCGGTCGGATCGATTCCGAAGCCGAGCACGATCAGAGCCGGCGCCAGGGTGATCGCGCGGCGCAGGAAGATCGGGATGCGGCGGCGGATGAAGCCCTGCATAACCACCTGCCCCGCCATCGTCCCGACCGAGGACGAGGCGAAGCCGGAAGCGAGCAGGGCGATGCCGAACACAGTCGCCGCGTTGACCGAGACCAGCGACCTCAGCCCGTCGTAGGCGCTGCCGATCGAGTCGATCCCCGAGAGGCCGCCTTCGTGGAAGAGCGCCGCCGCCACGATCATCATCGAGAGGTTGATCACCCCGGCCAGCGACATCGCGATGACGACGTCGATCTTCTCGAAGCGCAGGATCTGCTTTCTCTCCGCCGCGTCGCGGCCGACGATCCGCCGCTGAGTCAGGGCGGAGTGCAGGTAGATGACGTGCGGCATCACCGTCGCGCCGATGATCCCGGTGGCGAGCAGGATGCTCTCGGTGCCGGAGAACCCGGGCACGAGCAGGTGCTTGGCCACTTCCCCGCCGTCCGGGCTGGCGTGGAAGAGCTCGAAGACGAAGGAGGCGACGACGACGCCGACCAGGGCGGTGATCGCCGCCTCCAGGCGCCGGAAGCCCATCTGCTGCAGGGCGAGGATCCCGAAGGCGCCGGCGCCGGCGAGCACCCCGGCGGGAAAGAGCGGGGTGCCGAACAGCAGGTTGAGGCCGAGCGCGGCGCCGACGACCTCGGCGATGTCGGTCGCCATCGCCACCACCTCCGCCTGCAGCCAGAGCCCGACCGAGGCGCGCTGCGAGAAGGTCTCGCGGCAGAGCTCGGCGAGGTTCTTGCCGGTCGCGATCCCCAGCTTCGCCGACTGGGTCTGGACCACCATCGCGATCAGGTTGGCGACGAGGATCACCCAGAGCAGCAGGTAGCCGAACTTGGCGCCGCCGGCGATGTTGGTGGCGAAGTTGCCCGGGTCGATGTAGGCGACGGCGGCGACGAAGGCGGGGCCCATGAAGGGCCAGAGGCGCGAGAGGCCGCGCGCCTGGCCGTCGAGCGAGCGGCGAGCGGCGCGGGCCACCGCCGCCTCGCCGGGGAGGACGTCCTCGACCGTCGCGTCGGTGGACCGGACCGCCTCGGCAGGCGCCTCGGTCACCACGGGTGGCTTCACCTGCCGCTTCCCTCCCCTACCGGCGGGGTCAGGTCGGGACCGGGGATCGGGGTGCCGTGCGGATCGTGGCTCGGCTCGCCCAGCTTGGCCGCGATCAGCAGCTCGAGCTCCTCGGAGATGTAGTGCTCGAGCACCTCGGCCTCCTCGTGCACACGGTCCTCTGGCATCCCCAGGGCCTCGGAGAGGTAGGCCTCGATCAGCCGGTGGTGGCGGATCACCTCGAGCGCGACCCTCTCCCCCGCCGGCGTCAGCGTCACGCCCTTATAAGGGAGGTAGTCGACCAGGCCCAGCCCGCCCAGCTTCTTCAGCATCGAGGTCGCGGTGGCCGGCGTCACCCCCAGCCGGTCCGCCACCTCGCCGTTCAGCACCGGGCCCTGCCGCTGCCGTGAGAGCGCGTAGATCGCCTTCGCGTAGTCCTCGATTGCCTCTGAGGTTTTAGACACGTCGAAATAGTTTAGACATATCTAAAACAAGCGGCTTCCTAGAATTGAGGGCATGACCGAAGCGGTGACAGTCGAGCTCGATGCGCAGTACCGGCAGCTGCGGGAGGAGTGCGGAGTGCTGGATCGGTCGGCCCGGGGCAAGCTTTTGCTCAGGGGAGGCGAAGCTGCCGAGTGCCTGCAGGGGCAGCTCACCAACGAGATCGAGGCGCTCGCGCCCGGCGAGGGCTGCTACGCGGCGCTGCTCGACCGCAAGGGCCACATGCAGGCCGATATGCGGGTGCTGAGGCTGGGCGCCGAGGAAATCTGGCTCGATACCGAGCCCGAGGCCCTGGCGCCGGCCAGCCGCCACCTGCAGATGTACAAGGTCGGCCGCGAGGTCGAGATCGAGGACGTCACCGTGCAGAGCGCGATCCTCTCGCTGATCGGGCCGCGCAGCGCCGAGCTCGCCGGCACCCCCCCGCTCCCCGAGCACGCCTGCGAGCAGCTCGCGCTCGGCGGCGTCGATTGCCTCGCGGTAGGCACCGCGCTCGGCATCGACCTGATCGCCGCGGCCGAGGACGCGAAGCGCCTGCGCGCCGCCCTGGTCGAAGCCGGCGCTGTCGAGGTCGGGCCCGATGCGGTCGAGATCCTCCGCGTCGAGGCGGGCGCGCCGCGCTTCGGCGCCGAGATGGACACAGCCACGATGCCCGCCGAGGCCGGCATCGTCGAGGCCGCGGTCAACTTCGAGAAGGGCTGCTACATCGGCCAGGAGACGGTCGCCCGCCTGCATTACCGGGGCAAGCCGAACCGCCACCTGCGCGGCCTGCGGCTCAGCGCTCCTGCGTCTCCCGGCGCGGCGCTGACGCTGGGCGAAAAGGACGTCGGCAGGGTCGGCGGCAGCTGCGTCTCCCCCGCCCACGGGCCGATCGCGCTGGCCGTCCTGCGCCGGGAGGCGGAGCCGGGCGCCGAGCTCGCCGTAGGTGAAGATGGCGTTACGGCTCAGGTAGTCGACTTGCCCTTCGGCTAGATTCCGCCGCGATGGGTCGTGGGAGAGGAAGATTGGTCGCGGCGAGCTGCGTCCTCGGCGCAATGACGCTGGCGACGATTGGCTGCGGCTCCCAGGAAAGCGCCAACGAACCGCGGCCGCAGCCGCCGACCCGGGTCAGCGTCACGATCACGCCGCGGGCGATCACCGTGCAGCCGGCGCGGATCGCGATGGGCCCCGAACCGACCCAGCAGCTCCCCCAGAACCAGCACGCCGGCCAGCCGCCGGTCCGTTCCAAGGCGCCGCTGGTCGTCGTCCTCACCGCCGCCAACCTGACCGACTCCGACTCCAAGCTGGAACTCCACGGGCCCAACGACGCGACCTCCGGCCCGCTCGTCGCCAACGGCAACGGCACGATGCAGGCCTCGCTGCCGACCGGCGTCTACAAGGTCAGCGCCGCCGGCGTCTCCAACGCCAAGCCGGTCAGCCTCACCGTCGGCCCATACCGCCGCTCCTCGCAGAACGACGTGCTTCTGCCCTAAGAGCGGCTTTTCGGCCCCTCCGCTCCGTCTGCCCGCTCCGTCACCATCGGCCGGATGACAATCGTGCTCGCAATCGCTGTCCTCGCGCTCGTCGCGGCGCTCGTCTACGCGATCGCACAACGGCCCGAGCAGCAGCCGCCGCTCGACCACGGGCCGGCGATCCAGGAGGCGACCTCGAAGGCGGTCGCCGACCTGCTGCGGGTCAACGAGGAGTCGCGCAAGGTCGATGCCCAGACCGCGGAGGCGACGCTGCAGAAGCGCGAGGCCGAGTTCCGCAGGCTCACCGAGCCGATCGGCAAGAACCTCGAGCGGATCGAAAAAGAGGTCACGACCCTGAGCCGCGACCGCAGCAAGGCCGACGGCGCGATGCGAACGCTGCTGGACGAGATGAAGGTCGGCCTCGGCGACCTCGGCACCCAGACCGGCACCCTGGTCAAGGCGCTGCGCCAGCCGCAGACGCGCGGCAAGTGGGGGGAGGTGCAGCTGAAGCGCTGCGTGGAGATCGCCGGCATGACCGAGCACGTCGACTTCGAGCTGCAGCAGACCCTGAGCGACGGCGAGGGGATACTTCGGCCCGACGCCGTGGTCCTGTTGCCGGCCGGCCGCCGCGTCGTGATCGATTCCAAGGTGCCGCTCGACGCCTATCTCGAGGTGCTCGAGGCCGAGGACGATCCGACCCGCAAGGGCGAGCTGATCCGCCACGCCCGCCAGGTGCGCGACCACATCACGAAGCTCTCCTCGAAGCGCTACCAGGACCAGTTCGACAGCGGCGAGACGCCGGACTTCGTCGTCTGCTTCATGCCCTCCGAGGCCGCCCTGCACGCGGCCTTCGAGGCCGAGCCGTCGCTCTATGACTACGCGCTCGAGCAGAAGATCCTGATCGCCACGCCGACGACGCTGGTCGGGCTGCTGAGGACCGTGGAGCTCGGTTGGCGCCAGGAGCAGATCGCCGAGCAGGCGCAGGAGATCGCCTCCGCCTCACGCGAGCTGCACAGCCGCATGGGGGCCTTCCTCGAACACTTCGCCAAGGCCGGGCGCCAGCTCAACTCGGCGACCAAGTCCTTCGACGACGCGGTCGGCTCGCTGGAGAGCCGGATCATGCCGCAGCTGCGCCGCATCGAGGAGATGGGGGCCGCCTCCGGCAAGGAGCTGGAGGAGCCGCATCGGGTCGATCGCGCCGTCCGGCCGATCCTCGCCGACGAGCTGCGCGAGCTCGAGGAGAAAACCAAGGTCGCCTGACCAAGCAGGCCAAGGACGCACCGAGCGCGGTGTGCTCTGCGCACAAGCGAGGGAGGACGCAGGCATGCGCCGCGTCAGGTGGGCCTTGGGGGCGCCGAGGCCGAGGCCACCGTGCTCGATTAGGATTCGCCACCCGTTCCCGAAGACCGCGGAGGACCCAGTTGGCCGTTGACACAAGCGCAGTCGCGAAGTTGGACGTCGAGCCCGGAACCCTGCCCGAGACGATGGCCGCCTGGGTGATCCGCCAGGAGCGCGAGGGCGAGCCGAACGACGCCTTCCAGCTCGAGCAGATCGAGGTCCCCGAGCCGGGCGCCTTCGAGGTGATCGTGCGGGTGATGGCCGCCGGGGTCAATTTCAACAACGTCTGGGCGGCTCTCGGCAAGCCCGTCTCGGTCTTCGGCTACGGCGACCACCCGGAGTACGGCCACCACATCGGCGGCTCCGACGCCTCGGGGATCGTCTGGAAGGTCGGCGAGGGCGTCACCCGCTGGAAGCCGGGCGACGAGGTCGTCGTCCACTGCAACCAGGCCTCCTACGAGGACGTCGAGGTCCACGGCCTCGACCCGCTCGCCGCGCCGAGCCAGAAGATCTGGGGCTACGAGACGACCTGGGGCTCCTTCGCCCAGTTCACCAAGGTGCAAGCGCAGCAGCTCCTCCCCCGCCCCCAGAACCTCTCCTGGGCCGAGTCCTCCGCTTATGGCCTCACCTACTTCACCGCCTACAGGATGCTGATCGACCAATGCAAGCTGCAGCCCGGCCACAACGTGCTGATCTGGGGCGCGGCCGGCGGCCTCGGCGTCTTCGCCACCCAGCTCTGCGCCGCGGCCGGCGCCAACGCGGTCGGCGTCGTCTCCTCCGACGAGAAGGGCGAGCTGGTCAAGCAGCTCGGCGCGGTCGACTACATCAACCGGGCCGAGTTCGGCGAGATGATGCGCACCCCGGAGAACCTCGCCGACAAGGCGGCCGACAAGGAGCGCTTCAAGGCCTCGCGCGGCTTCGCCAAGCGGGTCAAGGAGATCCTCGGCGACGCCCCCGACATCGTCTTCGAGCACGTCGGCCAGGCGACTTTCCCGACCTCGGTCTTCGTCGTCAAGCCCTTCGGCAAAGTCGTCATCTGCGGCGCCACCTCGGGCTTCCAGCTCGACTTCGACGTGCGCTACCTGTGGATGCGCCAGAAGCAGATCATCGGCTCGCACTTCGCCAACGCCTACGAGTGCATGCGGGCCAACCAGCTGATGGCCAAGGGCAAGGTCCGACCGGTGATCTGGCAGACGATGGGCTTCGAGGGAGTTGCCGAGGCGCACCAGCTGCTGCACGAAAACAAGCACCTCGGCAAGATCGCGATCCTGGTCGGCGCCGAGTCCGAGGACGAGGGCAAGAACGAAGACGGCCCGGGCGCGATCCGGGCGGAGGTGGGAGCCTGATGAGCGAGGTATGCGTGCTGGACTGGCACATCGCCCCCTTCCGGGCCGACCGCTGGCTCGACCTCTGGGAACCGGCGGCGGCGCGGATGCCCGCCTTCGGCGCCAAGAGCTGGTCGCTGACCCGCTCGACCGACGACCCGCTCGCCTTCCGCCAGTCCTCGGTCTGGGAGAGCCGCTCGGACTTCGAGCGCTACTGGTTCTCCGAGGAGATCGAGGCAGCCCGCGCCGCCGCGATCGACCTCTACGACCTGCCAATGCTCCCCGCCTGGCATACACTGATCGCGGCGGAGTAGCGGACAGCCACGCGGCGCAAGCCGGCGAGCGGCTCAGCGCACGACCTTCCAAGCGAACGTCACCGGCTTGCCGTCGGTTCCACCATCGGAGGCGATCACGGTGAAGCTGTGCTTGCCCGGCTTCAGGTGCTTGTACGCCTTGGGTGAGCGACAGGTGCGGTAGCTGCCTTTGTCCAGCTTGCAGCGGTATCCGGCCAAGCCGTCGGCGGTGCTGAAGACGAAGCGCGCCGTGCGGCTCTTGGTCCGCTTGGCCGGGTGGCCCTTGAGCTTTACGCCCAGGGATTTCGACGAGCCGCCACCGCCACCGCCTCCTTCTTCTCCGCCGCCGCCGGCGGCGGCGGCGGGCGAATAGGCGGCGACGTAGGTTGCATCTTCTTCTCCAACCGTGACGCTGTGAACCCGCGCGCCACCGTCGGACCAGCCCGTCCAGTTGTAGGTCGTCCCGCCGGGCTGGGCGGTCTGAGGAGCGGAGAGAACCTGGTGAGACCCCTGGATCACGGTGAAGCCGAAGGGCGCCGGCTGCGAGAAGAGACCGGCCGTGATGGGAATTCCGGGAGGTTCCGATTCGATCTGAAACTGGACCGTGCGCGGCTGCAGTTTGAGCGTTTTGCTCGTCGTCAGGCCACGTTCGTCGGTGACGCGCAGGTTGATTTCGAGATAGGACGGATAGTCGTGTTCGGGGACGACGAATTCTCCTTCTTCCACCCCGGAGAACGTGTCCAGCGGATGCTTGTGGCAGTTTGTCGGTTCGCTCAGGTTTGGGCAATGAGCCAGCCGCATGTTCCAGTAGAAGGCAGCGGTTTCGAGGTGTTCCCCTTTGAAGTTTTTTCCATCGCCAGCGAAGTAGAGGGGGTCGCCGGCAGGCCACTGGTAGTCCGCGTGCGGTTCTTCGATCGTCGCGGTCGGCGGTTCGTCTCCGGGGTAGACCGTGACCCGAGCGACGCTGCTGTGACCGTGTTCGTCAGTCACGCGAACGGCGACCACCTTGTTGAGGCTTTCCCCGTGTGCTTCCTCTTCTTCCAGTTCTTCTTCGGTGAATTCGAGTTCCTGCGTATCGCCGGCATTGAGCGTCTCGAATGTGCCGTCGCCGTTGAGATCCCAGTCGTATTCGAGCGTTTCGCTCTCGGGGTCGCTGGATCTACTTGCGTCGAAGGTCACCTTGAGGGGAAGGGTGGCCCCATATGGCGGGTTGGCCGAGAGCCGGGCGGTCGGGGTTCCAGGGTTGTAAGCGATGCGGTGAAGCGCGCCAGGGCCCGCCGTTTCGTCGCCGAAGAGGTCGACGTAGTAGAGATCGCCTCCGGGCCCTTCCTGGATATCGATGCCGGGGTAGATTCGCGCCTCGCTCATGAACCGCGTCGTCGTCGCGGGATCGGGCCCGTCGGGGCCGCGGAACATCACCCAGATGCAGCTGCGCACCGAATCGGCGAAGAAGAGGGCGCCTTTGTATTTCGCAGGGAAGCTTTCGCCTTCGTAGAAGGAGATTCCCGAGAGCGCCGATCCGTATTCGGTCGGGCATTCGTCTTCAGACACGACGGGCTGGGCGTGGTTGTAATAGTAGAATGGCTGGCTCGTCGAGCCCGGTTCCGCCGCGTAGAGGTTTTCGCAGACGTCGAGTCCCAATTCCTTGAACTGGAACTGGCGTTCGGGCCCCTCGTAGCAGGGCCAGCCAGAGTTGTATGGCGAGGTCGGCAGCCCGGGGAAGCGGTCGATCTCCTCGAAGACAGAGGAACCGACATTGTCGACGTAGATTTCGCCGTTGCTCGGATCGATCGTGAAGCGGAAGGGGTTGCGAAAGCCATATCCGATGATCTTCCGAGTCGTCGGGTCGAGACTGGCGCTGAGCGGGTTTCCCGCCGCCGCCTGGCCGGTTTCGGGATCGATGCGGATCAGCTTGCCGCTCAGGTTATGAAGGTTCTGGGAGCGCAACGAGCCGCCTTCGGCCGTGGGCGGTTCGTCTGCCGTTCCTACCAGCGAAGGCGGATCGCCACATGGGTTGGGCGGTGTTCCTTCCTCGCCGTAGTCGGGATTGAGAAAGCTCGCCCCCTCGCCGCCGCTGGCGTACAGGTCCCCTTCCGGCCCGAACTGGAGATCGCCTATCGAGTGCGAGGAGAACTGCTGGCACCAGCCTTCGGCGAGCACTTTCTGCAGGATTTTCCCACCTGATTCTTCCGCGTGGTTTTCGCCGTTTTCAGCCGTCAACCGCACCAGCCTGCCGCTGACGAGGCAGTCGTCGGCCCCTTTCGGTTCGGGACACGGGTCGCCACTGTAGTTCGGTGGTTCACCCCACTTCGGCGGCGGGTTGGGGTCGCCAAGGATGTGGTCGTAGGTGTATAGGACGTAGACGTAGGGCTTGGTCGGGAATTCGGGGTCGAGGACCATGCCGAGAATCCCGCGGTCGCCGCGGTCGTAGACGTCGGTGCGCAGGTCGGCGAACACTTCAGATGTTTCGTCCTGGAGATTTTCGTAGACGAGGATCTTGCCCGACTTCTCGGCGATGAAGACGCGCCCGTCCGGGGCAAACCGGAACGTCGTCGGTTCGTCGAGGTTGGCGATCGCGACCGTGTCCTGAAACCCTTCCGGGAGCGCGGGATCAGCCGATGCGGGCGCCACGCCGAGAGCGAGCGCGGCGCAGGCGCTCGCGAGGATCGCCGCGGCCGTCCGGCGCAAGCTCGCGGCCGTCAACAGCGCTCCAGCGGCGCCATCGTCAGACCGGCCGCCTCGAGCTGCCCCCAGTAGTGCTCGGCGGGCTCGCGCGGACCGGACCAGACGATCGCCTGGCCCTTGCTGTCGATGCTCTCGGCAAACCTGTGGCCCCGATCCAAGCTCACCCCGGGCAGGACGCGCGCCAGCGTCTCGGCGACGTGATCGAAGGTGTTGTGATTGTCGTTGCAAACGATCACCTTCCACTCTCCGCCCAGGCCGGAGCCTGGACCTCCGCTGCGTGGCCGCTCGACGGTTGTCGTAGACATCGCCCCGCATTATGCGGACTTCCCGTTGTCCGGGGAAATCTCTCTTGGGGAACATTCGTCCTGTTGAAAGTTCACTTAACTACTCAAGTTAGTTATTCGATAGGCTCAGTGTCTCGCGCAAACACGAATTGGAGGTCGAGACCGATGCGACCGCACCCTGCTTCAATCGACCAACGGCTGGCCAAGGCCATGTCCTATTCGCCTCGCGCGCAAGCTCTGACCCTGATTGCCGAGGGCACTGCATGCAGCCCCGCGGCGCTTGCCGGGGCGCTCGGCCTCGACGTCCGCCATGTCGCCTACCACGTCCGTGTGCTGCACAAGCTCGGCTGCATAGAGCTGGTCGATGCGCGACAGCGCCGCGGCGCCGTCGAACACCTCTACGGAGCCGTGGATCGAGCCTCCGACGAGGGCTAGAAAGGACTTGGGACGCGGATGACCACGTCATCGACGCTGGCCTGCGCCCCTTTCGCGTTCTTGGCCGAGCCGACCGAGAACCCCGATGCCGTGCCGCTGAGCTCGCCTGCGCTTTCGTCGGTGACGTCGGAAATCAGCTTGCCGCCGACGAAGGCGAGCAGGTGGCAGCTGCCCTTTTCTTCGCCTTCGGTGATGTTGAAAGCGCGAAGGCGCAACTCGGTGGGCTTGTCGATGCCGCCGATCCCGGCCACTTCCTTCTCGATGTCGAGATATTCGATGCTGCCGTCGGCGAGGACCTTGCGGACCTGGGCCTTGTCCTGCAGCGGGTAGACGGCGAGCTGGTAGCGGGCACCGCCCCCGGAGCGCAGATCGACCGAGAGAAAGGCCGAGCGCTGCAACGGCTTCGGGGTCTTGCTGAGCAGGCGCTCGACGGCGGCGATCTCGAGGTCCCGCCCGAGCACCGGGGTGCGGTAGGCGCACTCCTTGGTTTCCTTGCCGACGACGATCAGGAAGGCACGATTGGAGCTGCTGCGGGCACAGCGGCTGCCCGAGAGCTTGACGATCTGGCCGAGCTGGCCCTTCGTTTCCATGCCGTTGCTGTAGATGCCGACCAGCGAGGCGCCGGCAGCGGGCACGACGATCATCGCGGCGGCAAGGACCAAGGCCAAGGCGGCTGTGCGCAGCAATCTCACGATCTCGCAGCCTAAACACAGGTAAGGGGGAAAGATGCGGCCCCGAGGAGGGTGAACGGTGGATTTCGAGCCCGGACAAATATCATTGGGGCAATGAGCGAGCACCGCCTTCCCGAGCGCGACCGCCCCTGGGTGATGCGCACCTACGCCGGGCACTCCGACGCCAGGCGCTCCAACGAGCTCTACCGGGGCAACCTGGCCAAGGGCCAGACCGGCCTCTCGATCGCCTTCGACCTGCCCACCCAGACCGGCTATGACCCCGACCACATCCTCGCCCGCGGCGAGGTCGGCAAGGTCGGCGTCTCGATCGCCCACAAGGGCGACATGCACCAGCTGCTGGACGGCATCCCGCTCGACGAGATGAACACCTCGATGACGATCAACGCAACCGCCGCCTGGCTGCTCGGCCTCTACGTCACCGTCGCCGAGGAGAACGGCGTCGAGCGGGCAAGGCTGCAGGGGACGACCCAGAACGACATCATCAAGGAGTACCTCTCGCGGGGCACCTACGCCTTCCCGCCAGAGCCCTCGATGCGGCTGATCGCCGACATGGTCGCCTTCAGCGTCAACGAGGTGCCGAGCTGGAACCCGACCAACATCTGCAGCTACCACCTTCAGGAGGCCGGAGCGACGCCGGTGCAGGAGATCGCCTATGCCCTCTCGACCGGGATCGCCGTGCTCGACGAGGTGAAGGCCCGCGGCCAGGTCGCCGAGGCGGACTTCCCGACCGTCTTCGGCCGCATCTCCTTCTTCGTCAACGCCGGCATCCGCCTGGTCGAGGAGATCGCCAAGCTGCGCGCGATGGGGGCGCTCTGGAATGAGATCGGCCGCCAGCGCTACGGCGTCAGCGACGAGAAGATGCTGCGCTTCCGCTACGGCGTCCAGGTCAACTCGCTGGGCCTGACCGAGGCACAGCCGGAGAACAACATCCAGCGGATCGTGCTCGAGGCGCTGGCGGTGACGCTCAGCCGCGATGCCCGCGCTCGCGCGATCCAGCTGCCGGCCTGGAACGAGGCGATGGGCCTGCCCCGCCCCTGGGACCAGCAGTGGAGCCTGCGCATCCAGCAGGTGCTGGCCAACGAGACCGACCTGCTCGAGTACCCCGACATCTTCGAGGGCTCGGTCGTGATGGAGGGCCTCGTGGATGAGCTGATCGCGGGCGCCCGCGCCGAGATGGCCGTGGTCGAGGGGCACGGCGGAGCCGTCAAAGCCGTCCCTTACATGAAGTCGCGCTTGGTCGAGTCGCACCGCGAGCGGGTGGCGCGAATCGAGAGCGGCGAGCTGAAAGTGGTCGGCCAGAACAGCTTCACCGAGAGCGAGGACTCGCCGCTCACCGCCGGCGCCGACGGAGGCATCCTCACGCCCGATCCGGAGGTCGAGCGCGAGCGGGTCGAGGCGCTGGAGGAGTGGAAGGCCGAGCGCGACGACGATGCCGTGCAAGCCGCGCTGGCGGAGCTCGGCCGGGTCGCCGCCGATGACGGCCAAAACATCATGCCCGCGACGATCGCCGCCGCCGAGGCCGGCGCCACGACCGGCGAGTGGGCCGAGGTGCTGCGCGATGCTTTCGGCGCCTACCGGGGCCCGACCGGCGTCAGCGGCGCCGCCCCGGCCGCCGATCGCGAGCAGCTGGAGGCGATCCGCGCCAGGGTCGACGATGTCTCCGAGACCCTCGGCCACCGGATCAAGATCCTGGTCGGCAAGCCGGGCCTCGACGGGCACTCCAACGGCTCCGAGCAGATCGCCCTGCGCGCCCGCGACGCCGGCATGGAGGTGATCTACCAGGGCATCCGGCTGACCCCTGAGGAGATCGCCGAGTCCGCCCTGCAGGAGGACGTCGACGTGGTCGGCCTCTCGATCCTCTCCGGCTCCCACCTCGAGCTCGTCCCCGAGGTGGTGCGACTGCTGCGGGCGGAGCAGGTCGATGTCCCGGTGGTGGTCGGCGGGATCATTCCGGCCGCCGACGCCGAGCGCCTGCGCGCGGCAGGGGTAGCCGGGGTCTACACGCCGAAGGACTTCGACATCAACAAGATCATGGGTGAGATCGTCGACCTCGTCGCCCGCCGCGCAAGCGCCCCCGCGGCCGCCTGAGCGTCGCCACGTAGCGCCGAAAGCGCGACCGCGCGACAATGTTGCGATGAGCTCGCTCAACGGAGATCGCTCGGCCTGGCTGCGCTGCTACCGCTGCTGGTCCCAGAACCTCGAGATCCAGCTCCACTACGACGCGATCCGCCGCGTCGATCCCGAAAGCGGCGTCCTTGCAGAGGGGATCGACGAGATCCAGGAGGCGCTCGTGCAATGCGTCGACTGCATGCACGACCAGCCCCACCTGACCTTCCAGGACAACCAGGTCGTGCCGATCGAGGACCGCTGGGAGCGGATGGTCGCCGGCACCCCCTGGGTCGCCTCCTGCACGGTCCGCGTCGACCAGGACCGGGTCGAGACCTGCGCCGGCCCGGAAGCCACCGAGTTCCTCACCTACGGCGCCTTCGGCGACGCCGGCGTGCGCGAGTTCTTCACCCACGTCCGCTTCCACAAGCACGACGAGGAGCAGATCGTGATCCACATGCTGGTCGAGCTCTACGCCCGCTCCGCCGAAGAGGCGAGCGACGTGCTCGAAGAGGCCGCCCACGGCCCGCTCGAGATCACCTCGCTCGCCGAGGAGTCCCGCCCGCCGGCCCACGCCTCCGGCGAGGCGCATTAGCGCCGATGAACGAGAACGAGATCGTTCCCGGTCTGCTCCGGCTTACGCGATAATTGCCCGATGCTCTCGTCCGAGCACCGTAGGTCCCTGGCTGGCCGCGCCCGGGCCGAGACCAAGCTGCGCCTCTCGCGAATGCTCGGAAACGACCTCCGCTGGACCGGCAAGCTGTACTTCTACGAGGGCTGGCCGATTTTCCGAGCCAAGGGCCCGATCGTGATGGGCAGGGACTGCCGAATGCGCGGCGGACCGGTCCGCACTCGATTGACCACGAGCCCCAGCGGCCGGATCGAGCTCGGGGTCAACGTCGGAATCGGCTTCGGCGGAGAGATCTACTCCGACCGGCTGATCACGATCGACGACCACTCGTCGATCGGCCCCTACGTGACGATCTACGACACCAGCTTCCACTCGGTCGACGAGGGATCCGAGGTGAAGAGGAAGCCGGTCGAGATCGGCAAGAACGTCTGGATCGGCCGCCAGGTGATCATCCTGCCTGGAGTCCGAATCGGCGACCACGCGGTCGTCGGATCGGGGTCGGTCCTCTCGCGAGACGTGCCGCCCCGCACCCTCGTCGCGGGCAATCCGCCGAAGGTCATACGCGAGGTGACGGCCTCCGATGGCTGGCAGCGGATGTGATCAGCCCGGGCTCTTGCGGGGAACCAGAACCAGGCGCTTGAACTCCGCGACCAGCACCCCGTCTTGATTGAGCACGCGGGTGTGGACCTTGACCACGCCTCGGTCGGGCTTCGACTTGGAGGGCGTGACCTCGAGAACCTCGGTCTCGCAGAAGAGGGTGTCGCCGTGGAAAACCGGGTTGGGATGGCTGAGGTCTTCGGTGGCCAGGTTGGCGATCGCCTTGCCGGAGACGTCTGAGACCGACATGCCGAGGGCGAGCGAGTAGACGAGGGGGCCGACGACCACGTTGCGACCCTGCTGGGAGCCCGCCGCATAGACGTCGTTGAGGTGCAGCGGGTGGTGGTTCATCGTGATCAGGCAGAAGAGATGGTCGTCGGACTCGGTCACGGTCTTCGCCGGCCAGTGCTTGTAGATAGCGCCGACCTCGAACTCTTCGAGGTAGCGGCCGTAGGCGTGGGCGCCGGACGCCTCGCGGTCGGCCTGGTCGGTGGTCAGCTCGTAGGTCTTGTCGGTCATATCTCGCTTTCGTCTCTTATCGGGTGGCGGCGCGGCATCCTACCGACGCCACCTCGCACCCGCTTACGGCAAGGCTAGACTCCCGCGCCATGAAGATCGGGATCATCGGACTGGGCTATGTCGGCCTCCCCCTCGCCGTCGCCTTTGCGGAGGCTGAGCACGAGGTCGTCGCCCTCGACGCCGATTCGCGCAAGGTCGAGAGCCTCGAGCGGGGCGAGAGCTACATCGAGGATATCGCCGACGCCGCCCTGGCGCCGCTCGGCGAGCGCCTGCATCCCACCGCTCGCCACGCCGACCTCGCCTCCTGCCAGGCCGTGATCATCTGCGTGCCCACTCCCCTGACCGGCTCGCGCGAGCCCGACCTCAGCTACCTGCTCGACGCCGGGGCAGCGCTCGCCCAGGTGCTCCAACCCGACCAGCTGGTCGTGCTCGAGTCGACCACCTACCCCGGCACCACACGCGAGCGGCTGGCTCCGATCCTCGAGGAGTCCGGGCTCTCCGCCGGCACCGACTTCCACCTTGCCTTCTCCCCCGAGCGGATCGATCCCGGTCGCACCGACTACACCGTGCGCACCACGCCGAAGCTCGTCGGCGGTCTCACCGAGGCCTGCTCGGAGCGCGCACGCGAGCTCTACGAGCTGATCTGCGAGCAGGTGGTCGTCCTCTCGGGACCGGAGGCGGCGGAGTTGTCGAAGCTGCTCGAGAACATCTTCCGCTCGGTGAACATCGCCTTCGTCAACGAGCTTGCCCAGCTCTGCGACCGGCTCAAGATCGACGTCTGGGAGGTGATCGACGCCGCCTCGACCAAGCCGTTCGGGTTCATGCGCTTCGAGCCGGGGCCCGGCATGGGCGGTCACTGCCTGCCGATCGACCCTTTCTACCTTGCCTTCAAGGCTCGCGAACACGATTTCTATCCCGAGTTCATCGAGCTGGCCGGCAAGATGAACCAAGCGCAGCCGGCCTTCTGCGCGGAACGCATCGACCGGGCGCTGAACGAGGCCGGCAAGCCGGTCAAGGGTTCGAAGATCCTCATCCTCGGCGTCAGCTACAAGGCCGGGGTGGGAGATACGCGCGAGTCCCCGGCCCTGAAGATCGCCACGCTGCTGCGCGACCTCGGCGGCGATGTCTCCTACCACGATCCACACGTGCCGGAGCTCTCCCAGCTCGGCCTCAGCTCGGTCGAGCTCGACAGCGCCCTGGCATCGGCCGACGTCGCCGCAATCGTCACCGCCCACCCGAGCCTCGACTACAGGGCAATCGCCTCTGCGACGCCGCTGCTCGTCGACTTCCGCGGCGTCACTCGCGGGATCGACGCAAATAACCTGATCCGCCTCTGACCGCTCCTCAGTGGGCTTTTTTCAGCCTGGCGCGTTCCTCGTGGCGTTCGACCACCTGGGCGATCAGCTTCTTCACGTTGGAGTCGCCGGTCGCCTTGATGTGACCGGTCTCGTAGGCCTTGCGGTAGCTCCTCACAGTGCCGTTCTCGGCCAGCTCGTTGAACTGGGGCCGATCGATCTGGACCAGCACCCGCTCGTCCTGTGAGAGGTCCTTCTTGATGATCGGCCCGGGAACCTCGACCCGGTACAGCTGGATGTCGTGTTTTGCCTTCAGCTCCAAGCCGAAGACCAGCTTGAGCTTCTGCAGCGCCGGGACCTCGGCCTGGAATCGCTCGACAGCGGTCTTGATCAGGTCCGGGGTCGACGCCATCAGATCTTGTGTCTCTGGAGGAGCTTCTTGCCGATCACCATTCGCTGGATCTCCGAGGTGCCCTCGCCGATCAGCAGCAGCGGCGCATCGCGGTAGAGGCGCTCGATCTCGTACTCCTTCGAGTAGCCGTAGCCGCCGTGGATGCGGAAGCACTCCTCGACGCACTCCTTGCCGGTCTCCGAGGCGAGCAGCTTCGCCATCCCGGCCTCGAGGTCGGAGCGCTCGCCGGCGTCCTTCATCCGCGCCGCCTTGCGGGTGATGAGGCGGGCGGCCTCGATCTTGGTCGCCATGTCGGCGAGCTTGAACTGGATCGCCTGGTGCTGGGCGATCGGCTTGCCGAAGGTCTTGCGCTCCTGGCTGTAGCGCAGGGCGAGCTCGAGGGCGCGCTGGGCGATGCCGACGCCGCGGGCGGCGACGTTGACCCGGCCGACCTCGAGCGCGTCCATCATCTGCACGAAGCCCTCGCCGACCCCTGCCTCCTCGCCGCCGAGCACGCGCTCGGGCGGGCAGCGGTAGCCGTCGTAGACCAGCTCGGTCGACTCGACCCCCTTGTAGCCCATCTTCTTGATCTTGGGCGGCACGATCAGGCCCTTGAAGTCGCCCTCGTTCTCTTCGGCCCAGGGCACCTTCTCGGTGATGAAGCAGGTCATCCCCTTGTAGGCCGGCTCGGCCTTCGGGTCGGTCTTCATCAGGACGAAGACGACGCTGGAGCCGAGGCCGTTGGTGACCCACATCTTCTGGCCGTTCAGCTCCCAGTTGCCGTCGTCGCCCTTCTTGGCGGTCGCCTTGATCCCCTGCACGTCTGAGCCCACCTCGGGCTCAGACAGCGAGAACGCGGCGCGCATCTCCCCCGTCGCCATCTTCGGCAGGAAGTAGTCCTTCTGCTCGTCGGTGCCGAACTTCATCAGCAGGTAGGAGCCGATGAAGTGGGTGTTGACGACGCCGGAGATCGAGATCCAGCCGCGCGAAAGCTCTTCGACGATCATCGCGTAGGTCGTCAGATCCAGCCCCATGCCGCCGTGCTCTTCGGGGATCGTCACGCCGAAGAGGCCGAGCTCCTTCATTTCCTCGACGATCGGCTCCGGGAAGCTGTCCTCGTGGTCGTAGTGCTCGGCGTTGGGGATGATCTTCTCGTCGGCGAACTGGCGCACCATTTCGGTGATCGCCTGCTGCTCGTCGGTCTGCTCGCGGAAGGCGGCGGTATCTACGGCCATGGCTCCTGCTCGGTCGGTGGACGGGAGGCGAAGGATATCGGCGCGGTCGAGCCGGGCGCCCGACCCGGTCGTGCAAGGCGCGAGCCGACCGCAATCCTGGCCTCGTACATCTGTCCAGGGGGCGTCAGCCCAGGTGCGCCGCGCCCGCCCGAGCGACGAGAGAGAAACGATGGCGCGCAAGCTCTCGCTTCTGCTCACGATCGCCTCGCTCCTTGGCCTGGCGCTCGCCCCGGGCGCGCTCGCGGTCGGCATCGGCAACCACCGCGTGGTGTCTCAACCCAATCGGGCGGCTACAAGCGTCCCTCAGGGCGGTTCGTTGATTGCCTCGCCGGCAGCCTGCCCCGGGCAGGAAGACCTCGCTGCGAGCACCGAAGCACAGCAGCAGACGATGCGCTGCATGACCGACTTTGCCCGCCAACAGGCCGGCGTCGGCGTCCTCTCGGACTCTCAGCAGCTTGACCTCTCGGCGCAGGAGAAGTCAGCCGACGTGCTCAACTGCGACAGCTTCAGCCATGAAGCATGCGGCCGCGAATTCAGCTACTGGATGCGGCAGAGCGGCTACATGTCCAGCTCGTGCTGGCACGTCGGCGAGAACCTCGCCTGGGGAACCGGCGAATACGGCACCGTGCGCTCGATCTTCCGCGCCTGGATGCGCTCGCCGGAGCATCGACGCAACGTCCTCGGCGACTACAGCGAACTGGGAATCAATCTGGCGACCGGCGACCTCGAAGGCGAAACAGGCACCCACGTCTGGACTGAGCACTTCGGCTCGCGCTGCGAAGCGCAACAGTAGCTGCCCGATTCGCGCCACACGACCCGGCGAGTGGCGCGAATCAGGAGCTATTTCCTTGCGATTAGCCGTTCAGCGTGACCGACCAGCGAGCGGAGCCCCAACTCGAGGGGGCGCTGCTGCTCGGATGGATCCTCAACGAGATCAGGTCGCCGGCTGAGAATTCCGCTATGTGAGTGCTGTCGGCACACGACGTATTCGAACCCCCGCCGGTCATCAAACAGGTAACGCCGGTGTCGCCGCCGTTCTTGCGGATGATGAAGGTCCAGCTCTTACTGCCGCCCGGGGCAGTGCCGATGTTGACCGCGAGATTTTCGATCTTTCCGGCGATCGGCATCACCATCTGCACAGTGCCCTCCGTGC
>DASXKW010000033.1:0-3060 GCA_036496625.1 Solirubrobacterales bacterium
CCTAGGCCCGCCTACCGGCTCGCCCTGCGACCGGCGAAATGTGCTCCCAGGGAGATGATTTCAGCCGGCGCGGGCTGTGCTGGAGCGGGGCTGCGCCGCCGCAGATGACGACCCCCACCTTGAGGTCCCTGACAGGGCGACCGAGGCTCAGGGACAACGGCGGAGCCGTGCCTTTTTCTCGACCAACCCCTTGAATTCAAGGCCAAGCTTCCTATCTAAGAACTTAAAGTAGGACTGTAAGCCCACTGACGGTGAAACCGTCGGGTTCAACCGACAGTCAACCGACAGCTTCCCCCTCTAAGTTCTATCTTGAGGAGGATGATGTAGGTGTATCCCTTCAAGGGAACAGCCGGTCCCCATCAGGCATCCCTCCCGGTCCACCTCAGGTAACCGGCAGCCGGCCTATATCAAGCGACATCCGGATCTGACCCCCTGGCGACAGTTAAAACTGACCCCCCAGAGTTGATGGTTGGCGGCTCATCCCCGGAGTCCACAGGTGGGTCCCGCGCGTAGCGGAGCGCCTCCGCGCGGCTGGCGTAGCGAAGCGCGGGGGGGTGGGGGTCCGGGGGCGGGGGTGATCTTCTTCATGCGATGGCCTCCGGGTTGAGGGTGGTGGACTTGATGAGCCCCGCCCGGCGCTTTTCGCGCAGCCGATAGCTGTCGCCGCGGATGGTCACGACGTGGCTGTGGTGGAGCAGGCGGTCGAGGATGGCGGTGGCGACGACGGGGTCGCCGAAGATCGTGCCCCATTCTCCGACCGAGCGGTTGGAGGTGATCAGCAGGCTGCCGCGCTCGTAGCGCCGGGAGACCAGCTGGAAGAAGAGGTGCGCGGCGTTGGTCTCGAAGGGCAGATAGCCGAGCTCGTCGATGATCAGCAGCTTGGGCTTGGCGTAGAAGCCGAGGCGCTCCTCGAGACGGCCCTCGGCGTGGGCCTTGGCGAGCGCAGCGACCAAGGCTGGCGCGGCCACGAAGAGCACCGAGTAGCCTTCACGGATGGCTTCGCGGCCCAGGGCTATGGCCAGATGGGTCTTGCCGACGCCGGGAGGTCCGAGCAGGAGCAGAGCCTCGCCATGAGCCACCCAGCGGCAGGCCGCCAGATCCCGGACCTGGCCCGGGTCGAGCGAGGGCTGGGCGGAGAAGTCGAAGCCGCTCAGATCGCGCACCGTGGGGAAGTGGGCGATCTTGCTGGCCATCTCGATCCGCCGCTCGTTCTTGCGGGCGACCTCGCGCTCACAGAGGAAGGCCACCGCCTCGCGCAGGGTCAGCTCACGCCTGGCCGCCTCGTCGAGCAGGCTGTCGAGCTGGTCGCGGATCGCCGTCAGCTTGAGCCGGGTCAGCATGTCGATCAGCGCATCGTGGTCGACCATCACCAGCCTCCCCCGATCAGCTGCTCGTACTCCTGCAGGGGACGCAGCAGCGCGGCGGCAGGTGGCTCAAGGGGTTGGGCGGCGGACGGCGGCCTCGGCGCGACCGGCGAGATGCCGGCGAAGTGCGCCGGCTCGACCCGCCGCTGGCGCCGCCCGGCGCTCTCGGGGTGGACGGCGATCTCGCGGCCGGCATGCTCGATGCTGATCCGCCCGCCAGCCACCACCACCCGCACGGCCTCGCCGATCAGCCGCCACGGCACGCTGTAGGCGTTGGTGTCGACCTCGACGCAGCAGTCGGACTGCACCCGTCGGCTCAGATCGCGGACCTGCCGGAAGGGCGGCCGGCCGTCGAGCGGCCGCAGGACCGCAGCCTCGTCACGCAAGAACCGCGCGACCGGCGCCTCGCCCGTTGTGCCGTGCTCGCGGGTGTCGGCGATCTCGCGCATCCACCAGGCCAGATGCGCCTCCAGCGCCGCCCAGCTGGCGAAGCTGTGGCCAGCCACGGCGTTGCGCTTCACGTAGCCGACGCCGCGCTCGTCCTTGCCCTTGGTGCGGGCCCGGTAGGGCGCGCAGGCCCGCGGCCTGAAGTTCCAGTACTGCGCAAAGGCCAGCAGCCGCGCGTTGAAGCGCACCTCGCGCGTCGCCGCGTCATGGTGGTCGACCAGCGCGCGGGCGTTATCGAGCAGCACCTCCTGCGGTGTCCCGCCAAAGTGGGCGAAGGCCCCTTCGAGGCCGTCAAACCACGCCGACTGACGCTCATGCCGGAACGCCTGCACATAACACCGCCGCGAGTAGCCCAGCGTGGCCACAAAGAAATAGGCCCGCGCCGTCTCGCCGCCGATCGCCACCCGCGTCTCACCAAAGTCGATCTGCAGCTGGCGGCCCGGCGGCGTCTCGAACCGCACCGTCGCGCGCGCTTGCGCCTGCAGCGTCTGGCGCAAGGGCGCCACCGCTCGCTCCACCGTGCGCAGGCTGACGCTTAAGCCCTGCTCACGCGCCAGATCCTGGCGGACCACGTCGGCGTTGCCGCGGTGGCGCCAGAACCGCTCCGCCAGCCAGTCTTCGAGCCCATCCAGGACCTTGGTCCGGCGCAGCTTCCGATACGCCGCCCAGCCCCCCGTCTCGATGTAGCGCTTCACCGTATTGCGGCTGCAGCCCAGCGCCGCCGCAATCCGCTTCGTGCCCCAGCCCAGCGCCCACAGCCGCAACATCGCTGCGACGTCATCCGGCGTCCGCATCTCGTCTCCCCACAGCGCTTCCTGCTGCGGAGCATCGCTCTCTGATCGCGTTGTCGTCATGACCCCTCCTGGCTGTCGTCAGGGGGTCAGTTTTCCCTGTCGCCGGGGGTCAGTTTTCCATGTCGCCTGACAGGCCTAGATCGGCAGCGGCGGCGCCCCGCTCTCAAGCCCACCCTGTATCCGAGCCAAGGTGCCCCGCCGTGACTCCCGGGAGTCCCAGGACGGGCGCTGCCGCATGCCCAGCTACCCACCTTCCCGGCGGGTCCCCAATGGACTCCTGCGAGTCCCCTGCTGGCTCCCTGAGAAATTCTGCGGGTGCTGCCGGCCAACCCCGTGACAACCCGGAGCCCCCACCATGGCCGACGACGGCAGCCATGCCGCCTACCTCGCCCAGATGAACGCCTACCGGGCCGACCTGAAGGCCCACTCGGCCGCCCTCAAGGCCCGCTGGGCTG
>DASXKW010000034.1:0-13811 GCA_036496625.1 Solirubrobacterales bacterium
CGGCCGGAGTCGGCGACCATCCGGGCGCCGCGATCGAGCAGCTCATCGGGGTATTTCTTCTGTCGTGGCATGGCTTGGGAGTTCCCTTCTTCCAGGTAGGAATCCTGGTTTCTGGGTCTCCGTCAAACCTGGCCTGGCTCAGAACCCCAGCGGAACTCGATGGCCTCCCCATATCGGTGTGGCTCCCGGCCCCGCCGCCGGGGTGTCTCGGTGCTGCGGAGCAGTCGAAGCGAGGGAGGGAACCGGGAGAGCGAGAGGGACGGGGACGAGTAGACCAAAGGCCGGCAACGAAAGCGGGGGAGCGGCTGGCGCAGGAGTTAGGGCAAGGGCGACGGATCGGCCCGAGAACCCAGGCGATCGGGGCTATGACTTGCCCCGCATGGGAATCCCTGCGCCATACTGTGGGAGCGATGTCGGAGGACGCTGTGAGCATCACGCACGCTGAGGCCCTGCGCTTGATCGACGAACAGGTTGGTGAGCGGGTCCACCTCGCTTTGTTCGTCAAGCGCGCCGAGTCGGAGTCGGGAGACGAGGGTCTTATGCCGTTTATCCAGAAGACGGGACGGTTGGGGAACCCATTTCAGGACAGATCACCACGACTCGAAGACGACATCGGCTTCTACGGCTTCGGTCCCGAGGGCGTCGATGCATTCCCGCTCCCGCCACTGACGGGAGCGACCCAGCTGCGCGACAATGGGATCGACTTCCTGATCTCAGATATCACCACGATCCGGATCGCTTGGCGAGGCAGCAAGGAGGTCGGCGACGGTCTCGATGCCGGGAAGTTGGGACGACTGAGGATCCTGGGAGTGGCGAGAGAGGGGGACACAGCGACAGACGACGTGAGCTTGGATCTCCGGCGCTTCCTCTCCGAGGCGAAGCGCGCCAGAGCCGAGATCCGATCGGCCAGCCCGACCGACTTTTCGTTCGAGACCAAAGCCGGCGAGGGGAGACGGATCTGGAAGCTGAAGGTGCGAGTGATCCCGGAGGATGAAGCTGCCTTCGAGGCGACGGCAGAGGTGGCGTGGCCGCTTTCGGAAACAATTGAGGAGAAGCTTGAGAACGGCGAATTCCTTACCGGCGTTCCGGTTGAGACCCAGGCGCTCGAGGTGGCCTTCGACCAAGGGAATCGCGAGCAAGTGATGGCTTTGGTGCCCGAAAGCGATGGCGACTCACCGCCGCTCAGGTTCCGAGGAATGATCGTCGGACGCTCTCTGAACTCAACGGACGAGAGCATGCCTTCTTAGTGTGTCTCTAACCCTCCTCATGAGTGCCGCTACACCTTCGCCTCGATCCTGGTCGACCCCGGAGCGAATCCGAAGGCGATCCAGGAGGTCATGGGTCACTCCAAGATCCAGACGACCTTCGACATCTACGGGCATCTTCTGCCCGGGGCTACGACGACGCGCGCGCCCGGATGGAGGCTTACCTTCGCCGCAGAGGAGCCTCAGCCAGCTGGCTGAGGCCTGGCTGACTGGTGCATTTACTGGCGCGCAGTCGATTCCAGAACCTGATTCGGCCTCGAAAACGGTCGGTTTGGCTCCACAACAGAAAACGCCCCGGCGGGGAGCCGAGGCGAGTTCTGGGGTTACTACAGGGAGGAGAGATATGTATCTCTATATATGTGGATCCGTGGGAGGTAGGCGGGCCCTTTGATGAGTCGCGGACGCGTCATCGTGGGAGCGATTGGCGCCATATGGGCGACTCCGAACCCAGCCAAAAAGTCTTTTCCGTTCTGCCCCTTCTATCGGTTGTCCTCTGCGAATCCTTGAACAGCGTACGAACGTATGTGCGATTTGTGTGTGAGTGGGATCACAGACCCAATCCGCTCCGGGCGCCGCTTCCCGGCGGATACCCGCTCAGGGCTACATGGAACCAGGCCAAGCCAAAGCGTGGTTAAAAACCTGTATCGGGTCCGGACGATGGGCCGCTGTCCCGGGCGGCGCTACCGTTGCGGCGGATGAAGAAGGCGCGAATAGACGCAGTCCTGGCCGAGCGAGGCCTCTTCCCCTCGCGGACGGCCGCTGCCGGCGCCGTGCGGGCCGGCGCCGTGCGGGTGGGCCGGGACGGGCCGGTTGCCCTGCGCCCGAGCCAGCTGGTCGAGCCCGAGGCGGCGTTGATCGTCGCGGAAGGCCCGCGCTTCGTCTCGCGCGGCGGGATCAAGCTCGAAAACGCGCTTGACGCGCTTGGCATCGACGTGGCCGGCCGCGACTGCCTCGACGTCGGCGCCTCGACCGGCGGCTTCAGCGACTGCATGCTGCAGCGCGGCGCCGCGCGGGTGATCGCCACCGACGTCGCCTACGGGCAGATCGACGTCAGCCTGCGCAACGACTCCCGCATCACCGTGATCGAGCGGCTCAACGCGCGCGAGCTGTCGCCCGCCGACCTGCCCTTCGTGCCTGGCCTGGCGACGATCGACGTCTCCTTCATCTCGCTGGCCAAGGTGATGCCCGCCGTCGCGAGGTGTCTCGCGCCGCAGGGCGAAGTGCTCGCCATGGTCAAGCCGCAGTTCGAGCTGGGGCGGGAGCGGGTCGGCCGGGGCGTCGTGCGCGACCCCTGCGACCGGCGCGAGGCGATCTTCGACGTCGCCCGCGCGGCGCGCGGGCTCGGCCTTCCGATCCGCGGCTTCTCCTCCTCGGGACTGCCCGGCCCGAAGGGCAACCGCGAGACCTTCGTCTGGTGCGGCGGCAGCGGCCCCGAGGTCACCGACCTGGAGGCGGCGATCGCCGAGGCCGAGCCGGGGCGATGAAGACCGCGGCGCTGATTACCCATTCGCATCCACCGGCCGCGACCGAGGCGGTCGCGATCGCCACCGCAGTCGCCGGGCAGGCCGGTTGGCGGCTCGTCGCCACCGCCGAGGAGATCGCCAAGCACAACCACGCGGCGGGCGACGTCGAGCCGGTCGAGTCCCTGCCGTCGGGCCCCGACCTCTGCCTCGTGCTGGGCGGCGACGGATCGATCCTCTACGCGCTGCGACGCTTCGCGCGCACGGGGACGCCGGTCTTCGGGGTCAACTTCGGCACGGTCGGCTTCCTTGCCGCGGTCGATCGCGACGACGCGGAGGCGGGGATTCGCCGCGCACTGGCGGGGGAGACCGAGACGATCGACCTGCCGGCGCTCGCGATCGAGGTCGGTGGCGGGGAGCGCTTCGCCTTCAACGACGTCAGCTTCAGCCGGCGGCCCGCCGACCGCGTCGCCGAGCTCAGCTACCGGATCGCCGGCGAGGAGGTCGGCAACGTGCGTTGCGACGGCCTCGTCGCCGCCACGCCGGCCGGATCGACCGGCTACAACCTCGCCAACCAGGGCCCGATCCTGGCCTGGGGCGTGAAGGGCTACGTGGTCAGCTACATCTCACCGCACTCGCTCACCGCCCGCGCCCTGGTCGTCGCCCCAGGCGACGTCCTCACGGTCGGCAATGCGGCCGGGCGGGAGCCCGTCGACGTGGCGATCGACGGCGCCCAAGCCGGCACTCTGGCCCCCGGCGCCGCCCTCGACGTGCGCTTCGTCGACTCGGTCGGCAAGCTGGCCCAGCTCCCCGGCGCCAGCTTCTATCACCGCATACGGGAGAAGTTCGGCCACCTCGCGGTATGAGCCCGACGAAGTCGGTTCTCTAGGGTTTCGCGTCATGGAGCGCAAGTGGTGGACCCTCGTCCTCGTCTCGATCGCGACGTTCATGCTGCTGCTGGACGTGACGGTGGTCAACGTCGCCCTGCCCGACATCCAGCGTGAACTCCACGCCAGCCTCTCCAGCCTGCAATGGGTGGTCGACGCCTACTCGCTGACCCTGGCCGCCTTCCTGCTCACCGCCGGCTCGCTGGGCGACCGGCTGGGGCGCCGGCGGGTCTTCACGATCGGCTTCGGGATCTTCACCTTCGCCTCGTTCCTCTGCGGCATCTCCAACGACCCGACCCTGCTCAACCTGGCTCGCGGCCTGCAGGGCGTCGGCGGGGCGGGGATGTTCGCCACCTCGCTGGCCCTGATCGGCCAGGAGTTCCACGGCAAGGACCGGGCGACGGCGTTCGGCGTCTGGGGGGCGACGGTCGGCGGCGCGGTGGCGGTCGGGCCGCTGGTCGGCGGGGTGATCACCGAAAGCCTCGGCTGGGAGTGGATCTTCTTCGTCAACGTCCCGATCGGCGTCGCGGCGATGGTCCTGACCGAGCGCAAGATCGTCAACGTCTTCGCCAAAGACCCGGAACCGATCGACGTGCCCGGGCTGATCACCTTCTCGCTGGCGCTCTTCCTGCTGATCTTCGGGCTGATCCGGGGCAATCCCGAGGGCTGGGGCAGCCCCCTGATCCTCTCCTGCCTGATCGGCGCCGCGCTGCTGCTCACGGCCTTCATCGGGATCGAGCTTCGCAGCAGGCATCCGATGCTCGACCTCTCGCTGTTTCGCAAACCTGCCTTCAACGGCGTCTCGGCCGTGGCCTTCGGCCTCTCGGCGGGGATGTTCGCGATGTTCCTGTACCTGACCATCTACATGCAGGGGGTGCTCGACTTCTCGCCGCTCGAAGCGGGCCTGCGCTTCCTGCCCCTGACCGTCCTCGGCTTCGTCGTCGCGCCGATCTCCGGGGCGCTCTCGAACAGGGTCCCGATCCGCGTCCTGCTCGGGGTCGGCCTCGCCACGGTCGGGGTCGGCCTGCTGCTCATGCACGGCGTCTCGCCCAGCTCGGGCTGGACGACGCTGCTCGGCGGCTTCCTCGTCGCGGGCGTCGGCATCGGCATCACCAACCCTGGGATCGGACAGGCGGCGATCGCCGTCGTCCCGGTCGAGAAATCCGGCATGGGCTCGGGGATCAACACCACCTTTCGCCAGGTCGGGATCGCGACCGGCGTCGCCGGGCTAGGGGCTGTCTTCCAGTCGAGCGTCAACTCGAAGATCTCCGAGCTGCTGCCCCGGGCGCCGAGCGCGCTCGGCGAGATCGTCGCCTCGGGCGGCTCACGGGCTGCCGGCGCGGTGGTTCCGCCCCGGATCCGCCCCGAGGTCGTCCATGCCTCCGACGTCGCCTTCGTCGGCGCCTTCAACGAGATAATCCTGATCGCCGCGGTTCTCTCTTTCGTCGGCGCCGCGCTGGGATTCATGCTCGTCAGGTCCAGGGACTTCGTCCAGCATGCCGAGGGAGTTCCGGAGCCGGCCGCCGCGGAGGCTTAGGCGCGGCGGGTCGGGCAGCCGCTTCGGTCCGCTCTTGGTGCTAGATACAGGGGGATGTTGCGTGAGCTGAGGATCGAGAACCTGCTCTTGATTGAGAAGGCGGAACTGCGGCTGGGCTGTGGGCTTAACGCCATTACGGGGGAGACCGGGGCGGGCAAGACTGTGCTGGCGCATTCGCTTGATCTGCTCATGGGGGGCAAGGCTCGGCCGCAGATCGTCCGGCCGGGGGCCGAAGAGGCTTGGGTCGAGGGCGTCTTCGATCTGCCGGAGGGCCTGCTGGGCGAGCCGGAGATGGACGAGATCGCCGAGCGGCTTCCGGAAGGAGCCGGGGAAGTCGTGCTTGGCCGGCGGGTCTCGGCAGGTGGTCGGACCAGCGCTTTCGTCGCCGGCCGCGCTGCTTCGGCATCTGATCTGAAACTGCTTGGCGGACGGCTGCTGGCTTTCTACGGCCAGCACGAGCACCGCAAGCTGACGATCTCCTCGGCGCAGATGGATGTGCTCGACGGCTTTGCCGGCGCCGAGCACCTGGAGCTGCGCGACCGCTACCAAGAGGCTCACCGCGAGTGCCTGAGGCTGGCGACGGAGCTGGATGCGCTGCGCGGGCGCGATGGCTCGGGGGAGCGCGACCTCGACCTCTACCGCTATGAGCTCTCGGAGATCGAGGAGGTGGCGCCGGACTCCGCCGAAGCGGCAGACTTGACCGGCGAGCGCGAGCGCCTGCTCCACGCTGAGGGCCTGCGCCAGGCGGCGGCGGGGGCTCACGGGGCGGCGATCGGCGCCGAAGAAGACGGTGGCGCCGCCGCCGCCCTCGCCCACGCCGAGGTGCTGCTGCAGGGGGTGGACGGGGTCGACCCGGGTCTCGACGCGCTCTCGGCGCGGCTCGGCGCCCTCGCGATCGAGCTTGCCGACGTCGCCGGAGAGCTGCGCGGTTACCACGACGGCCTGGAGGCGGATCCCGGACGGCTCGCCACGATCGAGGAGCGCCTCGAGGCGCTCGATCGCCTGCAGCGCAAGCACGGCGGCTCCGTCGAGTCCGTCCTCGCCCACGCCGAGCGCTGCCGGACCGAAATCGCTCGCCTGGAGAACGCCGGCGAGCACTGGGCTGAGGTCGAGGCGGCGCTGGGGGACGCCGAGGCACGCCGGGCCAAGCTCGGCGCCAAGCTCGGCAAGGGCCGGGCGAAAGCCGCCGCGCCGCTCGAACTCGAGGTCGCCGAGGAGCTGGAGCGATTGGCGATGCCGGGAGCGCGGCTCGAGGTCGTGCTGGAGCTCCACGCCGGCGGCTTCGGCCCAGGGGGCGCCGAGACGGTAGAGCTGAAGCTGGCGCCGAATCCCGGCCTCGAGGCGGCGCCGCTGCGCGACGCGGCCTCGGGCGGCGAGCTCTCGCGGGTGATGCTGGCCTTGAGCGGCTTCGGCGGAGGCGCCGGCGCCGGTACGCTGGTCTTCGACGAGATCGACGCCGGGGTCGGCGGCAAGACCGCCCGCGCCGTCGGCGAGCGGCTGCGGACGCTCGGCCAGGGCCGTCAGGTGCTCTGCATCACCCACCTCCCACAGGTCGCCTCCCTGGCCGAGACCCACTTCACCCTGGAGAAGGACGTCTCCGGCGAGCGGGCCAGCGCCAGCGTGCGACGCCTCGACGGCGAGGGCGTGGTCGAGGAGATCCGTCGCATGCTCGGCGGCGAGCGCTCCGACGAAGCCGCGACGCGCCACGCCCGCGAGCTGCTCGCCGCGGCTTGATGGCATCCTGAGAACGCTTCGATCCGCTTGCCAGAGCGGATAACCTGCTCCGATGGCAACCTCCAGTCGCCGTCGGCTTCCAGCTCTGCTCTCACGCCGCAACGGTGACTCGGCGAGCGAGCCGACCGAGGGCGCGGCGCGGCTCGGCCGCCGCACCAAGCACCTGGTCAAACGCCTCGTCCCCGGCGACGTCGCCGTCATCGACCACGTCAACATCGACCGGATCGCGGCCGAGGAGCTGATCGCCACCGGCGTACGCGCGGTGATCAACGCCGCCCGGTCCTCCGATGGGAGCTATCCGAACGCCGGGCCGCTGCTGCTGGCCCAGGCGGGGGTGGTGCTGTTCGACGTCGAGGGGGGAGACCCCTTCGAGCTGCTCGACGACGGCGAGCGAGTGACGATCGCGGGTGGCGCCGTGCACGCCGGCGGGCGTGTGCTGCTGCGCGGGCGGGCGCTCGGCATCGAGGACCTGGAGAGTCAGCGCGACGAACAGCTCCAGCGGGTCGACGAGGCGCTGGCCGAGTTCGCCGAGAACACGGTGGCGCACGTGCGCCAGGAGACCGACCTGCTCACCGGCAGCGTCGAGTTCCCGCCGACCCGCAATTCGTTCCGCGACCGCCACGTGCTGATCGTCGTCCGCGGCGACCGCCACCGCCGTGACCTGAAGGCGCTGCGGGCCTACATCCGCGACGTGCGCCCGCTGATCGTCGCCGTCGACGGCGGCGCCGACGGCGTGCTGGAAGCGGGGCTGAAACCCGATCTGATCCTCGGCGACATGGACTCGGCGGGCGACGAGGCGCTCGGCTGCGGCGCGGAGCTGGTCGTCCACGCCTACCCCGACGGTCGCGCGCCGGGCCGCCAGCGCCTGCTCGATATGGGCCTCGATCACACGGTGTTGCCCGCGGCCGGGACCAGCGAGGACGTGGCGATGCTGCTCGCCCATGAGAAGGGCGCCGCCCTGATCGTCAGCGTCGGCGCTCACTTCAACCTGATCGAGTTCCTCGACCGCAAGCGCGGCGGCATGTCCTCGACCTTCCTCACCCGCCTGCGGATCGGAGAGAAGCTCGTCGACGCCAAGGGGGTCAGCCGTCTCTACAACCCCAGCTCCCCGTTCGGGCCGCTGGTGCTCTTCGTGGCGGCCTTCGCGATCCTGCTGGCGGTCGTCGTGATCACCTCGCCGGCGCTCAACGACCTCGTCCAGCTGGTCTGGCTGAAGATCCGGATCTGGCTAGGCCTCTGAAGGACGCGCCGTCGCTAGGCCGCCCATGTGGGTGGTTAATCGCCGGCACGTCCTGAGGGCAATAGCCTTGGCGGCTCGATGGGATACAGCGCCCGATACCACGCGACCTCGCTGGTCGCGGTGTTCATCGCCCTCGCGATCGGCATCCTGATCGGCGCCGAGTTCGGCGGCGACGCGCTGTCCAACACCCGCAAGGACCTCGAGCAGAGTCTTACCGGCAACCTCCAGGACGCCCGCGCGCGGGCCGACGAACTGAACGGGCGGCTGGCCCGCTCCGACGAATTCGCCAGCCGCGTCTACCCGGCGCTGGTGCACGGGCGGCTGGCCGGCAGGAGGATCGGCGTCGTCGCGCTCGGTGACCTGCCGGGCGAAACGTCCTCGGCGATCGAGGACGCGCTCAGCCCGACCGGCGCGCGCCTGGTCGGGATCGGGGTGGTGCGGGCGCCGGTCGACACGCGCTCCCTCGCCGCAGACCTGGCGAAAACCCGCTTCGCCGACATCAGGGCCAACCCGGAAACGCTGACGGCCTTCGGCGCCGGGGTCGGGCGGCAGCTCGTCCGCGGCGGCACGCTGCTGGAACGGGTGCGCGGGCAGCTCTTCTCGCGCGCCAGCGGCAACTTCGGCGGCCTCGACGGGGTGATCGTCGTCCGCCAGCAGCCCGAATCGATGGGGCCGGCGCAGCGCGGCACCGCGGGGCAGCTCGAATCGGCGTTGATGGCCGGCATCACCGGGACCCGCACGCCGGCGGTCGGCGTCGAGACGACGACGGCCGAACCCTCCTCGGTCTCCTTCTTCGCGGGCAACGACCTCTCCAGCGTCGACGACGTCGAGACCGCTGCGGGACAGGTGGCGACGGTGTTCGCGCTGCTCGGAGCCGAGGGCAGCTTCGGGGTCAAGGGCTCGGCCGATCGTCTGCTGCCGGATCTGCTGCCGCCGGCGGGGTCATCCCGGCCGTGACCTGGGTCGGCTTTCCGGTGGCGATCGCGGTTGCCCTGCTGGTCGTGCCGGCGGGAGCGCGCGGGCTCCGCGACGCCGGCCTGGTGCGCGCGAACTACCGTGGGGCAGAGGCGGCCTTTCCGCTCGGCGCGGTGCTGGCTACGGCGGCGCTGGTCGCGCTGGCGCCGCTCGCCTTCCTCAACGACCGCGGCGATCTCAACCTGCTCGCTCCCGGCCTGCGCCAGTGGATGCCCTACCTGCTCGGAGTTGCCTTCCTCGGCTTCCTCGACGACTCGCTGGGGAGCGGCGAGGTCGCGGGGGCGCCGCGCGGTTGGCGCGGGCACGCCCGGGCGCTGCGCGCGGGCAGCCTCTCGACCGGCGCGGTGAAGGCCCTGGGGGCGCTGGCGCTCGCCGCCTACGTGGTCTCCGGGCGCGGCCTCGAATCGTGGCGCTACCTGGCCGATGTGGCGCTGCTGATCCTCGCGACGAACCTCTTCAACCTGCTCGACCTGCGGCCGGGCCGGGCCGAGAAGGGCCTGACCCTGCTCGGCGCCGGGCTCTGCCTCGGCGCCTGGACGCTGGCGCCGCTGAAGCTGCTGGGGATCTTTGCCGGGCCGATCCTAATCGGCGCCTGGCTCACCCTGCGCGAGCGGGCGATGCTGGGCGACACCGGCTCCAACCTGCTCGGCGCCGTCGGCGGCGTCTGGCTGCTCACCACGTTGAGCCCCGACGGCCGCCTGATCGCCCTGGCGGCGGTCGCCGGACTGACCATTTACGGGGAGTTGCGTTCGATCTCGGCGACGATCGAATCGGTTCCGCCATTGCGATGGCTAGACTCGCTCGGCAGAGCATGAGTCGGCCCTCCCAAGGAGATACGAGGTTCATCTTCGTCACAGGCGGAGTGGTCTCAGCTCTCGGAAAGGGGATTGCCGCCGCCTCGATCGGCCGCCTGCTCCGCTCGCGCGGCTACCGGGTCCAGCTGCAGAAGTTCGATCCCTACATCAACGTCGACCCGGGGACGATGAGCCCGTTCCAGCACGGCGAGGTCTTCGTAACCGAGGACGGGGCGGAGACCGACCTCGACCTCGGCCACTACGAGCGCTTCACCGACGAGAACGCCTCGCGCGCCTCCAACGTCACCGCCGGCGCCGTCTACAACTCGGTGATCAACCGCGAGCGCCGCGGCGACTACCTCGGCGCCACGGTGCAGGTGATCCCGCACATCACCAACGAGATCAAGAACCGGATCAGGATCGTCGCCGAGTCGCAGTCGGTCGACTTCGTGATCACGGAGATCGGCGGCACGGTTGGCGACATCGAGTCGCTGCCGTTCCTCGAGTCGATCCGCCAGCTCTACACCGACCTCGGGCCGAAGCGCTCGATGTTCGTCCACCTGACCCTGGTGCCATATGTGGGCCACGCGGGGGAGCTGAAGACGAAGCCGACCCAGCACTCCGTCAACGAGCTGCGCCGGATCGGGATCCAGCCCCACGCGCTGGTCTGTCGCTCCGAGGGCCGCTTGGACCGTGAGATCCGCGAGAAGATCGCCCTCTTCGCCAGCCTTCCCGTCGAGGCGGTGATCTCTGCCAACGACGTCGACAACATCTACAAGGTGCCGCTGGTCTTTCGCGCCGAGGGCGTCGACGACCTCGTGCTCGACCACTTCGGCATGGAGGCGCCGCCATCCGACCTGGCCGAGTGGGAGGCGATGGTCAAGCGCGCCGACACCGCGGAGGGCAAGGTGCGGATCGCCCTGGTCGGCAAGTACGTGCAGCTGGCCGACGCCTACAAGTCGGTGATCGAGGCGCTCGAGCACGGCGGCTTTCATCACGGCACCGAGGTCGAGGTCGAGCTGGTCGATTCCGAGAACTTCGATCCCGAGCGGTTGGAGGGCGCCGACGGCATCCTGATCCCGGGCGGCTTCGGCGAGCGCGGGATCGAGGGCAAGGTCGCGGCGGCCCGGGTCGCCCGCGAACGCTCGATCCCCTACCTGGGGATCTGTCTCGGCATGCAAATCGCCGTGGTCGAGTTCGCCCGCACGGTGGTTGGGATGGAGGGCGCCAACTCGGCCGAGTTCGATCCCGAGACGCCGTTCCCGGTGGTCGACCTCCTGCCCGAGCAGAAGGAGGTCTCCGAAATGGGCGGCACGATGCGGCTCGGCGCCGACCCGGTGAAGCTCCACGAGGGGACGCGCGCGCGCGAGATCTTCGGCGAGGCCGTGATCTACAAGCGCCATCGCCACCGTTACGAGGTCAACAACCAGCTGCGCCGCCGGCTCGAGGACGAGGGCCTAGTCTGCGGCGGCACCTCGCCCGACGAGCGCCTGGTCGAGATGATCGAGCTGCCCGACCATCCCTTCTTCGTCGCCTCCCAGTTCCACCCGGAGTTCAACTCCCGCCCCAACCGTCCCGAGCCGCTCTTTCGCGAGTTCGTCGGCGCGGCGGCGCATCATGCGGGAACCCAGCCGGCCGATGGCGGCGAGCTGCCCGGGGCCGAAGCTGTCGAAGGCAGCGAAGCCGGCGTGCGCCAGTCGGGCTGACGCCCCAGCGCTTCCCGGCTAGCCTGTCTCGCCGTGGAGAGACTGCACGAGACCTTCCTCCGCCTGTGCGAGATACGCAGCCCTACGGGCGAGGAGCGCGAGGTGGCCGACACCATTGCCGCCGAGCTGCAGGCGCTCGGCCTCGAGGTGAGCGAGGACGGCGCCGCCGGGCCGGCTGAAGCGGGGGCCGGCAACATCGTCGCGCGACTGCCGGGCCAAAGCGATCGCTGGGCGATGTTCTGCGCCCACATCGACACGGTGCCGCACAAGGGCCAGATCGAGGTGGTCGAATCCGAGGGTGTTTTCCGCAGCGCCGGCGAGACGATCCTCGGCGCCGACAACAAGGCCGCGGTGGCGGTCTTCATGGAGCTGGTGGCGCGCCACGCGTCCGAGCCGCCGCCGGTTGGGATCGAGCTGGTGTTGACGGTCGCCGAGGAGCAGGGCCTGCGGGGGGCGAAGGCGTTCGATGCCTCGACGCTGCGCTCGGACTGCGGCTTCGTCCTCGACCATGCCAGCGCGGTCGGCGAGGTGATCGTCGCCTCGCCGACCCAGCAGCGGCTGCTCGCCGAGTTCACCGGAGTCGAGGCCCACGCCGGCATCCGTCCCGAGGACGGCAGCAACGCGATCGTCGCCGCGGCGGCGGCGATATCGCGAATGGAGCTGGGTCGCCTCGACGAGGGGACGACCGCCAACGTCGGCGTGATCACCGGCGGCACCTCCGGAAACGTCGTCCCCGGCCGGTGCGAGATCGTCGCCGAGGCACGCAGCCTCGACTCGGAGCGGGCCGCCGAGGTGGCCGGATCGCTGAGCGATGCCTGCGCCTGGGGGGCGAGCGAGCACGGCTGCGATGTCGACGTGCGGCTCGAAGAGCTCTTCCGCGGCTACAGGATCCCGCCGTCCTCGCCGGCCCTGGCGCTGGCGGAGGCGGGGCTGCGCCGGGCCGGCTTCGAGCCCGAGCGGACGGCGACCGGCGGCGGCAGCGACGCCAACGCGCTGATCGTCGCCGGCTTCGACTGCATCCTGCTCGCCAACGGCACCGAGGCGAACCACACGCCGAACGAGTCGGTCAGCGCTCGCAACCTCGACGCGATGCTCGAGGTCTGCGAGGGGATCGTCGCCGAGGCCGCCGCGGACGCCGGGTGAGCGGCCGGCTGAAGCTGCGCCGCGGCGTGGTCGTCGGCGCCGAGCCGCTGACGGTCGAAGTCGACGGAAAGCGGCGCCCCGCCTGGGCCGACTCGGCGCTGCTGGGGGAGATGCGCGAGGGCGACGAGGTCGTCGTCAACGTCGAGGCGCTGGACCTGGGCCTGGGCTCGGGCGGCTTCGACGTCGTCCACGTAAATCTGACCCGCGGACTTCAGAGCGCCGGCGCCGGCGACCAGCACGTAATCAAGCTCAACTACACCTCCATCCAGCACCCCGTCGACCCGGTCGAGCTTCCGGTGCGATTTATGCCCGATATGGACGTAAAAGACGCACCGGAACGGACTCGGGAGGCGATCCCTGTCCTGGTTCTGCCTCTGCATGGCCACCTCGCGCCCGCGGCCTGGGCTGCAGCTCAGGCCGCGCCCGGCTCCAACGTCGGATACGTGCAAACCGGGGGAGGGGCCCTGCCGGGGCCGCTCAGCCGCGACGTAGCCGAACTGCGCCGGCGCGGTTTGCTCTGCGGACACGTCACCGCTGCGCCCTCCTACGGCGGCGAGCACGAGGCGATCTCTGTCGCAGGCGCTCTCGACGCGGCAGCTGCCAAACTCGAATGGGACGCCGTAATCGCCGGCCCAGGCCCAGGCATCATCGGCTCCGGCAGCCGCTTCGGCCACGGTGGCATGGCCGCGCTGGACACAGCCCACGCCTCCCTGGCGCTGGGCATGCCCACATTGCTCTCGCCCCGCCTCTCAGGAGCCGATCCCCGAGAGCGTCACAGCCCGGTAAGCCACCACACTCTCACCGTCCTGCAGATGCTTTTGGCTCCGGTGGAGATCCCGGTCCCCTCCGCAGAGCCAGTGCCGATCGCGGTGCTGGCAACCGCAGCAGGCTGGCGCCACCGGCTCGCCGAAGCACCGGTGGACCTTCCGGGCTACCAAGCTTCAAACCTCCCGGCTCGGACGATGGGCCGCACCATCGAGGAAGACCCCCTCTTCTTCGCAGCGGCCCTCGCCTCGGGCAAGGCCCTATCGGCGGCTTCCGCGGGTGGCGCGGGGGGGGGGGGGGGGGGG
>DASXKW010000035.1:0-4341 GCA_036496625.1 Solirubrobacterales bacterium
CGCGGTAGAAGGCCAGCGCCTGGTCGGGGTCATGGACTAGAACAAAGCATTGGGAGAGTGTGAGGTTCATGCGGCCAAGGCTAGGGAGCGAGGGCCAGGGGCGTTTGTCCATTCCTGCTCGGCTCGCGGTTCGGCCGGGTGAGGTCCCTGGCGATGCAGCCCGGCACCTTCGCGAGCGCATTGTGGTCGCGGGCCCGGTAGGCCGTCGGCGTCTCCCCCACCAGCTTGGTGAAGCGCGCGCTGAAGGAGCCGAGCGACGAGCACCCGACCTCCATGCAGACCTCGGTCACCGAGATGTCGCCGCGCCGCAGCAGCGCCTTCGCCCGCTCGATTCGCCGCGTCATCAGGTACCCGTAGGGCGTCTCCCCGTAAGCGGCGCGGAACTGCCGCGAGAAGTGCGCGCTCGACATCAGCGCGGTGCGAGCCAACGCGGCGACGTCCAGTGGCCGGGCGTACTCGCGGTCCATCCGATCGCGAGCGCGGCGCAGGTGCGCGAGGTTGGCGAGCTCCTCTGACGTCACAGGGCCAGTGTAGGAATCGGACCGAACTCCCCCAAAACTGGCCAGCCAGCCAGTAGTATCCGCAACGGTGGCCGACGAGACAAAGAACGCGAAGGCAGAGCGGAGCCTCGAGGACGAGCTCGTGCTCGAGCGCGAGCACTGGGCCCACGGTCCGCCCCATGCCCTGTTCGAGCAGATGCGCGAGCGCTGCCCGGTTCACTGGACGTCCGAAGTCACCGAGATACCGGAGGCCGCGGGCTTCTGGTCGGTGACGACGGCCGACGACGTCCACGCGGTCAGCCGCGACTGGGAGACCTACTCCTCCGAACTCGGCGGCGTCGTCGCGATCGACGAGGTCTTCCCGATCGAGTTGGCGCGGGCGATGTTCATCGGCATGGACCCGCCCAAGCACGACCGCCTCAAGGCCCTCTTCCAGGCCGGCTTCACCCCGAAGCGGATCGCCGCCCACGAGGAGTCGATCCGCAAGATCGTCGTCGACGTGCTCGACCGCCTCGAGGGACGCGAGACCTGCGACCTCGTCACCGACGTCGCCCAGCCCGCCGTGTCGCGGGTGATCGGCAGCTTCATGGGGATCCCCGAGCGCGACGACGCGGCCTGGGCGGAGCTGATGAACATGGCCCTGGCGGCGAGCGACCCCGACTACAGCCCGGACGGTCCCGACAGCATCGAAGCCGTGATCCAGAAGGCGATCGCCGAAATCTTCGCCCGCTGCAGCACGATGATCGCCGAGCGGCGCGAGAACCCGACCGACGACCTGACGACGGTCCTCGTCAACGCCGAGGTCGACGGCGAGAGGCTCGAGGAGCACGAGATCGTGATGGGCTTCTTCCTCCTCGTCGCCGCCGGCAACGACAGCACCAAGGCGACCTACTGCAGCGGCATGCGGGCGCTGATCGAAGACCCAGACCAGCGTCAACTCGTCCTCGACGAGCCGACTTTGATTCCCAGCGTGGTCGAGGAGTCACTGCGGATGTTCCCCGCCTTCGCCCATTTCCGCCGCACCGCGACCAAGGACACGGTCCTGGGCGGCCAGGAGATAAAGCAGGGCGAGAAGGTGGTGATGTGGTACGCGTCCTCGAATCGCGATGCCGGCCGCTACGAGGACCCGCACCACTTCGACGTCCGGCGCAATCCGGAGCACCAGGCCTTCGGTGCCGGCGGCCGCCACTTCTGCCTCGGCACAGCGCTGGCCCGGCTCGAGCTGAAGATCCTGCTCGAGGAGACCCTCGCCCGCTACCCGGAGATGAGCCTCGACGGCAAGCCGGTCTTCGTCGAGTCGGGCTTCCTGAACCAGCTGAAGACGCTCCCGGTCCGCCTCAACCCCTAAGCGAGCGCCCGCACCCGGGCGAGCAGCTCGACGAAGAACGGCGGCACGTCTCCGGCCTGCTCGGCGGCCAGCCGGTAGGCCTCGGCGGATTTCACCGAGATGCCGAGTTTGCCGGCGACCCGGTCACGAGCCCGGATGAAGGCGGGCCAGATCTCGCCGGTGTCGGACTCGCTGTTGCCGGCGAAGTTGGCGGATTTCTCCCGGACCTCCGCGGCGGGCCAGCCCGCGGGGGGCTCTCCGCATAGCCCCAGCAGCTGTTCGTTCTTGGTCGCGATCGAGGCGATCGCCTTCTCGCGCTCGTAGTCGCCGAGCTTGTCGTTCGCCTCCAGCCTCGACCTCGCCTGGGCGTCGGCGTCGAAGAGGACGAAGGTGGGGATCTCGAACTCGGCCAGGATCGCCAGGGCGATCGGAATGATGCTCTTGCCGTGGCAGTTGGCGACGGCGATGCCATCGTGCTCGAGCGGACGGTCCACCGCCGCGACGGCTTCGAGCATCGCCGCGTCGGTCTTCCCCTCGCAGAGGATCACCGCTTTGGCGAAGACCGCTTGGCTGAGGCTCGAGGCGAGCGTGAGGCGGACCTGCCGCTCCTGATCGACCAGGCCGACGGCCTTGAGGGCGCGCTGCACCGCGCCGGGGTCGGTCGCCACCACCGAGGACGCCCCCGAGTCGTCGCGACTGACGATCCGCAGGTCCTCGAAGAGCGTCGGCCGAACGAAATGCTCCGAGTGAGTGCTGTAGGCGATCTGCGGCGCCTGTGTCTCGCTGTCGGCCCGCGCCAGATCCCGCAGGGCGGCCGCCAGGGTGCGAGCCTGCAGCGGGTGCTGGTAGAGCTCGGGCTCCTCGATCGCGAGCATCAGCGATTTGGCCGCGGGCGCTTCCGGTTGCGAGGAACCGTCGGTGACCAGGGCGTCGGCGAGCTCCTGGAGCACGGCGATGACGAGCGTGCGCTGCAGGCCGTGCCCCTGGCGCTCGACGTCCGTGGGGTAGCCACCGTCGTTGATGACCTTGACGATCGGTTCGGCTTCGAGCGGGCGGGGCGGCTTCAGCGCCTCCTCCAGCTCGACGGCGGCGGCCGGAACGTAGTCCCGGACCCGCTCCGTGATGCCGTCGGCGATCTGCTTCAGCGCCTCGTTGCGGGCGGAGCCGAAGATCTCGCTGAGCTTGGCCTGCGTCTCCTTCTGCAGGCGATCGATCTCTTCCTGAGCGGTGACGTCCAGGCCGCCGACGTTGGTCAGCAGTCGGTTGAGCGGCGAACCGCGGCCGAGGCCGAAGGCATTGAGGGCATCCGTGTCGGCACTGACGAAGACGTATTCGAAGCATTCGCGCAGCTTCGAGCCGCCGCTGAAGCCGAAGAGGTGATCGGCCGCCACCGAGCGACACTCGCACTCGCCGGGGTTCTCCCGTTCGTAGCGGTCCATGTGCTCGTTGACCTCGGCAACCGTCGTCGCCATCGGCTCGACGAAGCCGCGCAGTCCCTGCCTGCAGAGGTCCTGATAAAGCCGCCGGCGCTGAGCGCCCTTGGTTTTTCGCACCCCGTCGAACCCCGGGAACAGATGGGCGGAGCCGGAGAACCTGGCCTCGCCGCCGGGCCGCCAGGAGCGGGTGATCGTCGCCTTCTCCCCCGCTCCGTGACGACCGAGCACGTCCCGGTCGTGGGGGTCGAGGCGGTCCAGGGTCAAGGTCACGACGATCGCCTCGGCCGCGCGCCCCTCAGGGTCGCGATGGAGGTCCGCCTCGTCGGGCGGCAGTTCGTTGAGGCACCAATCGATTGCCCGCAGAAAGGCCGACTTGCCAACCCCGCCGCTGCCGACGAGCGCCGTCAGGTCGCCGAAGTCGATGACTTCGTCCTTGACGCAGCGGTACCCCTGGACATGTGCGGAGGCGAGTCTCATCCTCAGACGGAAATCGGGTGGCCTGGCGGCCACGAACCCAAGTCCTCTCCTCCTTCTGTGATGCGCCCGACGGGGATCGAACCCGCACCGACGGCTTAAAAGGCCGACGCTCTTCAGAGGCTTCGTAGGGCTGGCTTCAAAACAAAGTGACCGCGGTGGCGGTGTGCAGCCGCCGGCAAGCTGATGCTCCCGGCTCGAAGGCCGCCAACTAAGTCTCTCCACTCACCCGGGATTTACCCCCTTGACCATTTGAGCTACGGGCGCGCTGCGCCTCGATCATACAGATTATTTTGATCAATAGGGAGCTTTGCGCTAGGGTCTCCCCTCACGGAGGGCAAGGGATCAGGCATGGAAAAAGAGGACGGCTTCGCCCGCGGACCCGAGTCCGAGCCGGGCCAGATCTTGAAGGAGGAGTCCCACTGGCAAGGGGTCTGGCGAAGCGATGACGCCTTTGCCCCCGAGAGCGCCGGCGATGACCCGGTGCTGGTGGTGGCCGGGGGCGGGTCCTACGGCGATTCGCTGACTTTGGGCGAGGCCCGCCAGTACATCATCGCCGACTTCTACGCCCGCTTTCACCGTATGCGTGGGGCCGACGTGCTCT
>DASXKW010000036.1:0-27403 GCA_036496625.1 Solirubrobacterales bacterium
GCCGCGCAGCGAGGCTGGATCGATGCCGGCGTCCTCCAGCGCCTCCCAGGCGCCTTCCAGCAGCAGGCGCTGCTGGGGGTCCATCGCCAGCGCCTCGCGCGGCGAGATCCCGAAGAACCCCGCGTCGAACTCGCCGGCGTCGTAGAGAAAGCCGCCCTCGCGGGCGTAGGTGGTGCCGGCGCGATCGGCGTCGGGGTGATAGAGGCGCTCGAGGTCCCAACCGCGGTCGTCCGGAAACGCTCCGATCGCGTCGCGGCCGGCCGCGACCAACTCCCAGAGCTCATCCGCCGATTCGATCGCCCCCGGATACCGACAGCCGATTCCGACGATCGCGATCGGCTCGTCGCTCGACTGAGACTCGACGACGAGATCGCCCTCGGCCGGCGCCCCGGTCGCCTGGCGAAAGAGAAATCCGGCAAGCAGGGCGGCTGTCGGGTAGTTGAAGATCGCCGCCGCGGGCAGGCGGACGCCCGTGCTTTCCCGCAGCCTGCTGCGCAGCTCCACCGCCGCGAGCGAATCGAACCCGAGCTCTTTGAAGGCCTTGTCGGGCCGAACCTCCTGAGCCGATGCATGGCCCAACACCGCCGCGACCTCGGCCCTGACCAGATCGAGCAGATGCTCCTCGCGCTCCGCCCCAGGGAGAGCGACGACATCATCTGCCGTCGAGGTAGAGACGGCGCGATCGGGCTCGGCGGGCGGAGGGCTCGGGCGCCGTTCGCCGTCAACGCCGCTCTCGCCGCGTTCGACGCTTGTCGACGCATCGATCCAGAAGCGCTCGCGCTGGAAGGGGTAGGTGGGCAGGGACACGCGCTTGGCGCCCGTGCCCTGGAAGCAGGCGCTCCAGTCGACCCCTGCGCCGTTTGCGTGGGCGCCACCGAGCGCTGCGGAGAGCGCCTCGACCTCGGGGCGGCCGTCGCGCAGGGTCGCGATCATCGCCGCGGGGCGGTCGACCGCCAGCAGGCACTCGGCAGCCATCGCGCTGAGCACCGCGTCAGGGCCGAGCTCGAGGTAGACGGCGGCGCCCTCGCCGGCAAGCGTGGCTACGCCGTCGGCAAAGCGCACCCGCTCGCGCACGTGAGCGACCCAGTAGGCCGGGTCTGTCGCCTCGGAGGGCTCGAGGATCGCACCGCTGCGGTTGGAGACGATCGGGATCTTCGGGTCGCTGTATGCAAGCGACTCGGCCACCTTTGAGAAGGGCTCGAGCATCGGCTCCATCAGGGCCGAGTGGAATGCATGGGAGACCCGCAGCCGTTTGGTCTTCCGGCCCCGCGCCTGCCACAGCTCCTGCGCCCGCACGATTGCCCCCTCCCCGCCGGAGACGACAACCGAGGTCGGCCCGTTGACCGCCGCGACCGAAAGCTCCATGCCCTCGATCGACTCCTCGGCCTCTTGCTCAGTGGCTTGAATCGCGAGCATCGCGCCACCGGCAGCCAGCTCGCCCATCAGGGTTGCCCTGGCGGCCACCAACCTCGCCGCATCGGGCAGCGCGAGGACGCCGGCGACATGCGCGGCGACCAGCTCCCCGATCGAGTGCCCGGCGAGCAGGTCGGGGCTGAGGCCCCAGCTCTCCAACAGGCGGAACAGGGCTACCTCGGTGGCGAAGAGGGCAGGCTGGGCATAGCTGGTGTGGTTGAGCAGCTTCGCGGCGGAAGAACCGGGCTCGGCGAAGAGCAACGGCCCCAGGGGGCGATCGAGATGCTGGTCGAGCTCGGCGCACACCCGGTCCAGAGCCGTTGCGTAGATCGGGTGGACCTCGCATAGCTCCCTGCCCATGCCGGCCCGCTGCGAGCCCTGCCCGGTGAAGAGCCATGCGAGCCGGCCGACCTTCGCCGTGGCCTTGACGACGGAGGCCGAGGGCTCGCCCGCTGCCAGTGCCCCCAGCGCGTCGAGCAGCTCCTCGCGCCCTTCTGCCAGCGCCACCGCGCGGTGCTCGAAATCGGACCTGGTGGAGACCAGCGAGTAGGCGACGTCGAGCTGGTCGAGATCGGGGCTCTCCTGCAGGCGCCCGGCGAGGAGGGCCGCCGACTCGCGCAGGGCCTCTGGCGATTTGGCCGAGAGGGCGAAGGGGAGCTGAGCGGGGAGGCGATGGCGCTCGGCCGCCTCGCGAGCCGATCCGACTCTTTCATCGGGATCTTTCTTCTTACTTGTATTTTTTTGATTTAAAAGTGGCTCCTCCGAAACAACCAGATGGCAATTCGTCCCCCCCATGCCAAAGGAGCTGACCCCGGCGATCAGCGGCTGCTCGTCGCGCGGCCAATCCTCCAGCGCCCCCTGGACCTGCAGGCCGAGCTCGTCGATCGGGATCTCCGGATTCGGGCTCTCGAAGTTGAGGCTCGCCGGGATCTTCCTGCGCTCGATCGCGAGCGCGGTCTTGATCAGGCCGGCAATCCCGGCCGCCCCCTCGAGGTGCCCGATGTTGGTCTTCACCGAGCCGACCGACAGCGGCTCCTTGCCGCGGCGGGAGGAGCCCAGCACCGCCCCCAGCGCGGCGGCCTCGATCGGGTCTCCGACCGCGGTCCCGCTTCCGTGCAGCTCGACGTACTGGACCTCGGATCGCTTCAGGCCGGCCCGCTTGCAGGCACGCCTGATCACGCGTTCCTGGGCTGTCCGGCTGGGCACCGTGAGCCCGGCGCCGCCGCCGTCGTTGTTCACCGCGCTGCCGCGAATCACGCAGTAGACGCGATCGCCGTCGGCTCTCGCCGCCGCCAAAGGCTTGAGGACCACAAGCCCGCCGCCCTCGCCCCTGACGTAGCCGTTGGCCCGCTCGTCGAAGGCGTGGCAGCGGCCGTCGGGTGAGAGCCCGCCGAACTTCGAGGCGCCAAGAGCCTCGCCCGGATCGATGTTCAGATGCACCCCCCCTGCAAGCGCGATTTCGCTCTCGCCGCTGTGCAGGCTCTCGCAGGCGAGGTGCACCGCGACCAGCGAAGCCGACTGGGCGGCGTCCACCGTCAGGCTCGGGCCGGTGAAGCCAAGCGTGTAGGAAACCCGATTGGCGATGATGCTGCGATGCAGGCCGGTCACCGTGTGCCGGCCGACGGCATCGACCCCGGCACGCCGGACGACCTCCGCGTAGTCGCCGGCGATCGCCCCCAGGAAGACGCCGGCGGCGTGACCGCGAATCGCGCTCGCCGCGATGCCGGCGTCTTCCAGCGCCTCCCAGCTGAGCTCCAGCACAAGCCTCTGCTGCGGATCCATCGCCGCCGCCTCCCTGGGCGAGATATCGAAGAACGCCGGCTCGAAACGATCGACCCGATCGAGGAACCCGCCGAACCGAGTCCCTGGATCCGCCTCGGAAAGCCCTTCCTCGAAACTGCGTCCGGCCATCTCCCAGCGCTCCGCGGGCGTCCCTTCGATCGCGTCCTGCCCATTGGCAAGCAAGCGCCAGAACGCCCCCGGGTCGGGTGCGGCCGGAAAGCGGCAGGAAATGCCCACGACGGCGACCTGCGAGCCGTTCTTAGCCGACTTCGTCAACCCGCGCTCCCGCGCAGGGTCGTTCTATTACGAGCTCCCGCACGTCGCCGCAAGGCAGACAGCGGGAGGCCCAAGCCCCCAATAACCATCAGAATCTCCCTAGAGCAAAGTCTAAAAATGCAGCAAAAACACCTTAGTTCGCCACCCGGCCCCGAGTCAAAATCTTGTCTTCCGATTAAGCGATCACGCGGACACGGCGATCGCCGTGAAGACGAGCCGGTCCCACGCCAGCCACCGACCGGTGAAGCCGGAGAGCTCCCGATCGCCCAGCGGCGGGCCCGGAACAAGCAATCGCGCCGAGAAGGTTCCGGCATGGGGGTCGATGACGATCATCGCGTCTTCGAAGCCGAGCCATCTCTCGGCGAGCGGGAACCAGGCCTTGTAGACGGACTCCTTGCTGCTGAAGAGAAGCCGATCCCAGCTTACGCCGGGCCGTTCGCGCGCCAGCGCCGCCAGCTGAGCCCGCTCCTCGGGCAGGGCGATGTCGCCGAGCAGGCCGTCGGGCAGAGCCTCGTTGGGCTCGGCGTCGACGCCGAGCGTCGCCAGGTCGGCGTCGCGCGCCAGCGCGCAGGCGCGATAGCCGTCGCAATGGGTGATGCTTCCGACGATGCCCTTTGGCCACCGAGGCTCTCCCCGCGCCCCGGTCGGTATCGCCTGCGCCGGCTCGCCAAGCTGGCGCAGCGCGGCCCGCGCGCAGGCCCGCGCCGTGGTGAACTCGCGCCGTCGTTTCTCGACCGCCCTGGCGACCGCCTGCTCCTCCTCCGCGAAGAGGCCCTCGTCGAGGATGTCCTCGCAGGTGGCGACGACGGCGACGCCAGGGGGCAGGATCGACTCAAGCACGACGCGACTCCGGCAGGATGCGCCGTAAGGCGCGGGAGCGCGAGAAGAAGCCGCGCCGCTCGCGCGGATAGCCCAGCGAGACCTCCTCGAAGCGAACGCCCTCGTGCCAGGTGGTGCGTGGGACGTGAAGATGGCCGTAGACGACCGCCGTTGCGTCGAAGCGGCGATGCCAATCGGCAGTGCGAACTGTTCCGCACCACTGCGCGAACTCCGGGTGTCGGAGCACCCGCGTGGACTCGACCAGCAACGGGAAGTGATTGACCAGCACGGTGGGAAGCGCCGGCCTGGCCTCCTCCAGCCGGGCCACGGTCGCGCGGACTCGGGTTTCGCACCAGATCCGACGGCTCGGATAGGGAACGGGGTCGAGCAGGAACTCGTCCACGCAGACGACGCCCGCCTCATAGGCTCGCTTCAACGCCTCCTCCCTCGTCGCGCCGACGTTGCTGCCGAATGAGTAGTCGTAGAGCAGGAACAGCGGGGCGATCCGGACCGGCCCACCCGCCCCATCCCAGACCGGATAGGGATCCTCGGGGGTGATCACGCCGAGCCCCCGGCAAAGCTGCACCAGATGGCGATAGCGGCGCTCCCCTCGCAACCCGTCGGGAGCGTCGCGATGGGCCAGCAACTCATGGTTCCCGGGCACCCAGATGACCTCGGCGAACCGCTCGCGCAGCAAGCGCAACGCCCACTCGACGCCCTGCGGCTGATCGGCCACATCGCCGCAGACGACCAGCCAATCCGCGTCCGACTCCGGCTCTATCCCAGAGACGAACTCACGGTTCTCGGGATGCTCGACGTGCAGGTCGCCGATCGCGAATACGGCCCCGCTCTTTGCCGGCACTCGCTCAGTCCGTCGACCCGGACAGCTCGTGACCGCAATGGGGGCAGACGGCCGCTGCGACATCTCCGCCCGACGTCCTCGCCAGGGCCTCGGAGCGGGCAGGCTTGCCCTTGCCGTCGCGGGCGGCTCGCAGCTCCAGCCTCAGGTCGGCGACGGAGAGCCTCTTCTCCCGCGCGCGGGCAAGCCAGCGCGTTTGGTCCTCGACCTCGAGCGGGGCCAGGAGAACATGGTGGCTCCAGGTCAATTTGTCACTACGTAGTGACGAATCGAATTGGGACGCCACCCACGCCATGTTCCTCAAGCTGGCCACGTCGTAACCGGTCACCCGTGCCGCCTCCGCGTATTTCTCGCCCCAGCGAGCGGTTCCGTAGCGAATCCAGTCGCCGATCCACCACTGGCTGCAGCGACCGATCGCACCGAGCCGGCGGCCTGTCGCCAGCCACTCGCTCTGGCCGAGCTCGCCCAGGGGCACCCACGCCACCTTCGAGACGCCACTCGAGGAACGTCCGGCGTCGCGCTCGCGCCGTGGGGGGGGCGACGCCGACAGTTCTCCCGCTGCGACGCGCGCGCGAGGCGGCAACGTTTGGACGGCTTCTGGGTTCCCTGGCATTCGCAGCTTTCGCTTGGGTTGTGAGAAGAGCGCACAAGGGGTCCGCAAGACGTGCCCCCCGCTGACGGCTCATGTGTATCACTGGCAGTTCAGCCCACACTGCACCAATGTGGCGCGCTGGAGAATGCCCGTCTCGCCAGAGTGTCCCATCGCCAGGGGGAGGCTCGCTCACTGCCGGTCGATCACGACCGCTGCGCGACTTGGCTCGTTGTCCAGCTCCTCCAGGCTGAGCGCCACCTCGACCTCGGCGTGACAGGTGTGAAGCAGGCGCCCGAGCGCCTCCTCGACCTTGCGCAGCCGACGTTGGACGGTGTGCCGATCAACCCCGAGGGCCGCGGCGGCCGTGGCGGCGTTGAAACCCGCGGCAAAATAAGCACGCAGGGTCTCGCGCAATACCAGCCCGGAATCTCCGTGTTCGTCGAGCGGAGTCAGGTAGGTCTCGCGCAGCGACTCCGCCAGGGGCTCGTCGCGCAGAACCGCCGCGAGCAGAACCACCGCGCGGGCCTGAGTCAGCGGCAACGGCCGGTGCAACGCGACCTGCTGGGCAGCCTGCGCCTCGTGGTGCGTCAATCGCCAACCGTCGATCCCCTGGTGCGGCTCACCGACCGCAAGCGAGACGTCGCCGAGGGTTCCGGACGCGAGATAGGGCTCCACCTCGACGGCCCTGAGGGGTTGCCGGCCCCCGAGCCAGGCCCAAGCGCTGTCGCGCCCGCGCGCCACCACGAGCGGTTGCCGGCCGAGAGCGGCGGCCAGCGCCCGTGCCGCCGCGTCGGCGCTGACGCCGGTGACCACCAGCCCCAGGTGCCAGGCGTCGAATTCATAGTCCAGGCCCTCGGCGTCCAGCGGAGCGTCTCCGGTCAGAAGCCTCTGCACCTTTTCCGTCACCCGCTGCGACGGCGAACGCCGCATCAGCTCCATCTCGGCCATGTACTCGGCAGCGACCGAAGCCATCAGGCGATCGACGTGCGGGCCCTGCGTCCTCAGCACATGACGCAGGGCCTCGCTCGGAAAGCGCCCCCCGGCCTCGTCCATGATGAACTCGCCGATCAGCCGATCGCCGGCAGCGTAACGGCGAAGGACCGTGTCCAGCCCGACCCCGTTGCGAGCCGCGCGACGCGCCTGGGTGGCCGCCGCCGCGGGTATCGTCCCGGTCCAATCGTCGCCCCGCTCGATGCTGAGCAATGCGTAGTCGACCGCCTCGGCCACGGTGGCGCGAAGGCCGGCCCGGTACTCGGGGTCTTCGCTTTCGGCCGGGTTTGCAAGCGCCCGCACACCGTTGAAAATCGTATCTTCGATCTCGGTGGATCGCGTGCGCAAGCGGTCCACCAGGTCGTCCCGGATCTCGTGCAACGACTGAGCCTGACGACCCCCGGCTCGGCTCACCTGTCACCGCGCCGCTGAGCCCGCGGCAGCTTCTCCGCGTCTTTTCCCCAGGCGGCATCCGCCTGAGGGCCGTGTTCTAAAAGCGATGCTTCCAATCGGGCTACCCCCTTAATCTCCCGTAAACACAAGGTAGTACGCAAACTCTGGCGCTGTCAACTCGTAGCATCTGGCCATGGAGATCCTGGTCGTCGAGGACGAAGGGGCAATTGCGGACTTCCTCCTGCGCGGCTTGGAGGCCGAAGGCCACGGCGTGCGCAGCGTCGCCGACGGGGTCGAGGGGGAACGGATGGCACTCGACGAGGACGTCGACCTGGTCATCCTCGACCGAATGCTCCCCGGGCGGGACGGGATGGAGGTGCTTGCAGCGGTGCGCCGCGCCAAGCCTTCGCTGCCGGTGATCCTGCTCACCGCCCGCGATGCGGTGACCGATCGGGTCGACGGGCTCGATCAGGGCGCCACCGACTACATGACCAAGCCATTCGCCTTCGAGGAGCTGGCAGCGCGGGTGCGAGCCCACCTGCGACAGCCGGCGAGCGAGCTGGCGACCGAGCTCGAGGTCGGTGGCATCCGACTCGACCTGCTGTCCCGCCAGGCCGAGCGCGAGGGCGGTCCCGCAGCGCACCTGCCCGAGCGGGAGGCGGAGCTGCTCGCACATCTGATGCGCCACGCCGGCCAGGTCTGCAGCAGGCGCGAGATCCTCGCCTCGGTCTGGGGCTACGAGCACGACCCCGGCACCAACATCGTCCAGGTCTACATCGGCTACCTGCGCCGCCGCCTCGCAATGCCCGGCTCCCCCGCCCCGATAGAAACAGTGCGCTCGGTCGGCTACCGCCTGGTCGAGCGGCCGTGAAAGCGACCTGGGCGCGGCTCGGCCTGCGCGGCAGGCTGGCGCTGTCGATCGCGGCGATCGTGCTCTCCGCCTTCGTCGCGGTCTTCGTCGTGGTGCGACACGAGATGGACAGCGAGTCGACGGTGATCAGGCACGAGGAGGCTCGGGAGGCAGCGGCGCAGCCTCGGAGCGCCACCCGAGAGCGCGGCGAGCCGAGCCCGCTCTCGCCGGTCGGGGATGCCCAGGACGACGTCGAGAGGACCTTCGGGCTTGCCGCCGGATTTGCCCTCGCGGCGGCCCTTGTCGCCGGCTACCTGGTCGCCGCCCGCACCGCTGCTCCGCTGCGCAGGATGGCGGCGACGGCTGCGGCGGTCGACGGCGGCGACCTCTCTCCCCGGATCGGGCCCGAGGGCTCAGCTCCGGTGGAGGCACGCACCCTCGCCGAGTCTTTCAACCACATGCTCGACCGCCTCGACGGCGCCTTCTCGCGGCAGCGCCAATTCGTCTCAGACGCATCGCACGAGCTGCGCACCCCGCTGACGGCGATCCGCGGCCAGCTCGAAGTGCTGGCCCGCGACGAGCAGCCCGAAGCCGTCGAGGTGCGCCGGGTCGAGGCTGTGGTGATCGGGGAGATGGCACGGATCGAACGCCTCGTCGAGGATCTGCTCACCCTCGCCCGCCTCGACGAGGAGGCGCCGCTGGAGCCGATCGAGATCCCGCTGGAGCCATATCTGCGCCACTTCGGAGAAGATTCCTCAGCGGGCTCGATCGAACTCGGCGAGCTGCCCGCCGGCACGCTGCGAGCCGACCCCGGTCGGCTCACCCAGGTGATCCGCAACCTGCTCGCCAACGCCCGCCGGCACGCCGGGCCATCCGGGCGAATCGAGCTCTCTGCCTCGGCCGCCGACGGGCGGCTGACGGTCGCGATCGACGACGACGGGCCGGGCATCCCGCCCGCAGAGCGCGAGCGAGTCTTCGACCGCTTCCACCGCAGCCAGGCCTCTCGCGACCGAGGCTCGGGCGGCAGCGGCCTCGGCCTGGCGATCGCCCGCTCGATCGTCGAGCTCCACGGCGGCCGGATCTGGGTCGAGGGCTCGCCCCTGGGTGGCGCTCGAGTCGCCTTCGAGCTCCCCGGCTTCGCCCCCCGACCGACTCAGCTCGGCACGGCGTAGATCTGGCCGCCGGATTCGAGCACCTGCTTCGGCGCCAGGGGGCTGGGCGGCGGGCCGGCGATCACTTCCCCCGTTTCGGCGCTGTACTCGCCGCCGTGACAGGGACAGACGATGATGCCGCCTTCGTAGGCGACCGTGCAGCCGGCGTGGGTGCAGACAGCGCTGAAGGCCTTCAGGTCGCCTTCGGAGTCGCGAATCAGGATGTCAGGCGAGCCGTCGACGGGATCGCTGTAGGTGGCGGCTTGGCCGCTGGGCAGGCGGCTGCCGGGGCCCAGCTTGACCGCGCCGGCGGGCAGCGAGGAGCCGCCGCCAGGGCTTGAAGCCGAGCCCGACGCCGAGCTGGATGGGTGGCCGCCCGCCCTGCCGCTCGAAGCGCTGCCGCTGCCGTGCGAGCCGGCGCCACCGCTCCTCCCGGCACCGGCGCCAAGGCTCCGAGCCGCCGTGTAGGTGCCCTTGGCCAGGGTTGAGATGCCCGCGATCGCCACCGCCAGCCCGGCGAACTCGGCGAGCAGGACGCGCCGGGTCGAGGTCGGGTCGGGCGGCGGGCCGTCGGCCGGGCGGAGCTGTGTGCGGCGCGAGATCGCCGGCGACGGGCTCTCCACCAAGTTGTCGAGGGCGGGCTGGCCCTCGGCGCCTGCGAGGACGAGGGGCAGCCAGGCGAAGGAGAAGACCAGGTCGGGCCCGAGGAAGTACGGCGTCGTGTGCCAGCTGGCCGTGAGAAAGAGAAGGAAGTTCAACGCCAGCCCGCCGGCCGCCGCGACCCGAGTGAAGAGGCCAGCGGTGACGAGCAGCCCGATCAGGACCTCGGTCACGGCGACGCCGATTCCGGCGAGCTCGGGATGTGGCGCGGCGAAGGTGGTGAGGATGAAGCCGCCCGGGGTGCCGGAGGCGAAGCCGTGCAGCTGGGTGCCGATGTAGGTCGGGGCGCCGGCATGCAGGAAGCCGGGGTCGCCGAGCTTCTGGATCCCGGCGTAGACGAAGGTTCCACCAAGGAAGAGGCGCAACGGGAAGAGCGCCATCGCTGGGGATATCGAGCCCTTGCGCATCGGCTGTCAATTTCCCCGGGACGCCTAAATGCCCGCTCAGACGGCGATGAGAGACCTCTAATGCGGCCGTTAGCTGCAAATAAGCGAGCGCGGCCAGGATCGCCGCCCGATGTACAGCGAGGGCAGAGCCATCACCCGCGACGGAGTCGCGGGAAACGCGCGGATAACCGGTGGAGCCGCGGCGGTGCTGCTCGTGCTGCTCGCAGCCGAGGGGGCGATGATCTCGCTCGCCGGCCCCTGGCTCTCCGCCTCCGGCGGCGGCTGAAGCTTCGGCGTGGCAGAGCACGACGTCATCTTCGATGCGATGGGCTCGCGCGTGCGGCTGCTGATCGGCGAGCCTGGGCCGGATTTGGTCGCGGCTCCAGTTGCCGCCGAGCAGGCGCGGCGGTTCGTCGTCGAGTTCGACCGCGCCCTCTCGCGATTCAAGCCCGGCAGCGAGCTCTGCGCGCTGAACGAGAACCCGCGCGAGCGGGTTCCCGCCTCGGAGCTGCTGCGCGCCGCGGTCAAAGCCGGGCTCGAGGCGGCCGAGCGCAGCGGCGGCCTGGTCGACCCGACGCTGGTCGGCGAGATCGAGTCGGCCGGCTACGTCGACTCCCGGGCCGGCGTGCCGGGGGCGCCGCTGGGCGCGGCGTTGAAAGAGGCGCCTGAGCGGCGCCCGGCACGCCCCAATCCCGCCGCGAGCTGGCGCAGCTTCGCGGTCGACGACGAGGCGGGCACGATCACCCGCCCGCCCGGCCTGCGCTTCGACAGCGGTGGCGCCGGCAAGGGCTTGGCCGCCGACCTGATCGCCCGCCGCCTGCGCGGCTACTCGCGCTTCATCGTCGATTGCGGCGGCGACATCCGCATCGGCGGCCCCGACGCCCTCCTGCGCCCTTACGAGGTCTTCGTCGAGCACCCGCTGACGGGCGAGCGCGCCTTCGTGCTCAAGCTCAGCGCCGGCGCCGTCGCCACCTCCGGGCTCAACGTGCGGATCTGGCGCGAGGAGAGCGGCCGTTACTCACACCACCTGCTCGACCCGGCCACGGGCAAGCCGGCCTGGACCGGCCTGATCGGCGCCACCGCCCTTGGCGACACCGCTGTCGAAGCCGAGACCTTCGCCAAGGCGGCGCTGCTCTCCGGCCCCGAGGGCGGCCGCGAAGTGCTCGCCGAGCGCGGCGGCCTGCTCGTCCACGACAGCGGCAAAGTCGAGGCGGTAGGCCCGCTCGCCGCCAGGCCGCGCGTCCGCATCACCGATCCTTGCGCCGGCCCATGAGCCTGGCCACCGCCGCAGCCTGCAGACCCACGGCCGTGGCAACCTCAGTCGTCGACGAAACCGGCGAGACGGTCTTCCCGTAGCGGCGCTCGATCGCGCGGCGGCGCAGGGGCGGGCTGGGCGGTGCGGCGGCTCAGCCTGTTGAGGAGCAGGACGAGCGCGGGCGCGGCCGGGATGGCGAGGATCAGAAGGAACCAGAGTTGACCGGCGTCCGTGCCCGCTCCGATCGAGTGGGCGATGCCGAGCAGCCAGAAGAATGCGGTGAAACGATGCAGCGAGCGCCAGCGGGTCTGGCCGACCCAGCTGCGGGCGTAGTAGGAGAGGCCGAGGACGGCCAGGCCCCAGCCACCGGCGATGCCGAGCCCGGTCCAAAAGGAGCGATAGGCGCTGGTGAACGGGATCGAGATTTCGAAGATCGAGGGGTGCAGGTAGCGGTCGCCGAGCAGGGCCAGGCCATGGACGGCAATCGCAACGAGGGTCGCCAGCGAGAGCGCCTCGTGCAGCGCCCTGGTGTCACCGCCGAAGCCCTTCAACGTCCCGCCCCGCGAGCCGATCAGCAGCCCGGCGGCCACCGCGGCGCTCGAGAGAGCCAACGCCGCGACGCCGGCGGCGCGACTGGTGATCCAGAAGATATGCGGCCCAGCCGAGACCGCGCCGGAGACGATCACGACGACGAGGTGACTATCGGTTCCGGTTCCGGTTCGGGCGTCGGTTCCGGTTCGACTTCTTCTTCGGGGGCGAATTCTTCTTCCGGCGCCGGTTCCGGTTCGGCTTCCGGGGCGAGTTCTTCTTCGGGCACGGGTTCGGCTTCCAGCGCCGGTTCGGCTTCCTCGGACGGTTCGGGCTCGGGGGCCGGTTCGCGCGCCGGCTGGCGAGCGGTCGCGGCGACCGGACGCCGGGTCGAATGCGGAATACGGCTCAGCGCCGGGTCGTTGCCGGATACGAGCTGGGCGAAGACGATCGCCCAGGCGGCCGCGAACAGCACCAGCGAGCCGCGAATCGTGCGCTTGCGGATTGTCTGCACCCGGCGCCGTTTCGCCCGGATCTTGGCCCTCGCCAAGCCCTTCGCCTCGAGGCGATCTGCGTCATCCATTCAAGGCATGCTGGAAGAGCTTCCATAAGCGGGGGCAAATGCCGCCTGAGAAAGCTCTCATCCTCACCGGCCCGATCGGCTTTCTTCCAACTCCCCTGCCCGACTAGTGTCTCGGCGATGAGCGTCATCGACGAGCTGATCGCCAACAATGAGGGCTTCGCGGACTCGCTGCCCGCCCAGCATCTGGACCTGCGCCCGAGCCGACGGCTGGCGATCATCACCTGCATGGACTCGCGGCTCGACGTATTCGCCGCGCTAGGGCTGGGCGACGGCGAGGCGCACGTGCTGCGCAACGCGGGCGGCGTGATCACCGACGACGTGATCCGGTCGCTGGCCGTCTCCCAGCGACGCCTCGGCACCCGCGAGGTGATGCTGATCCACCACACCGACTGCGGCATGCAGAAGATCACCGACGATGGCTTCCGCGCCGAGCTGCAGGAGGAGACCGGCGTCTCCCCTGCCTTTGCGATCGAGTCATTCGCCGACGTCGAGGCGGACGTGCGCCAATCGATCCTGCGCGTGCGCCGATCCGCCTTCCTGCCCCACCGTGACTCGGTGCGCGGCTTCGTCTACGACGTCGACACCCACCGCCTGCGCGAGGTCAACGCAGCCGACTGACCGCTGACGGGCCTGACATGCGCCGATATGGCGTGAAATCGGCCCATCGGTCGGGGGGCTATTCGCTGAGGCGGTAGGCGACTATCGACGGTTTCTGGCCTTCGGACGCGGCCAGGCCGGCGGGGGCGATCAGCGTGTCGCCGTTCGCCATCACGCCGGAGTTGGTTCCGGCGGGGAGCCTTTCCCGCCAGACGACCTGGCCGGACTTAGCCTTGAAAGCACTGACCGAACCTTCGTAGTCAGTGGCGAAGACCAGGTCGCCGACCGCGGTGGTGGCGCCGAAGGCGGGGCTGGTGAGCGGCTGTTTCCACTCGACCTTGCCCGTCGCCGCATCGAGCGCCACCACTTCGCCGCTGGTCGGGCCGGGTTCTTCCTTTTCGCTGCCCGAGGTCAATTCGATCGGATTGTTGACGACCGGAACGAAGAGGCTGGAGCCGTCGGTCGACATCGGCGCGATCACGCCGCCGATTGCGCCGGGGTAGACGGTCGAAGGCGTCTTGATCTTCGACTCTTCGCCGTTCATCGCCAGCAGGCCGTCGTCGTCGTGGCCGTTGTGCGTGCCGACCGGGCGCTGCCAGAGCACTTTGCCGGTCTTGGGGTCCGCCGCGATGACGATCCCGGACTTGCCCGCCGCCGCGACGATTTCCCTGCCGCCGACGGCCATCAGGATCGGCGGCCCCTGGAAGTCCCAGTCGTAGAGGTCGTGCGGCGTCACCTGGTGGAACCAGTCCAGCTTGCCGGTCTTGGCGTTGAGCTTGACCAGCGAGTCGGTGTAGAGGTTGGGGCCTGGCCGGCTGGCGCCAAACGGGTATTTGCCGGTGCCGGGGAAGGGCGCCGGATTGCCGACCCCGAAGTACATCGAGCCCTTGCCGTCGAAGGCCGGTGGGTACCAGACACCGCCCCCGGAGTTGAGATTCGGGTTGCCCCAGAGATTGTTGGGCACGGTGTTGAAGTGCCAGAGTTTCTTGCCTGTCTTCGCATCGATCGCCCAGAGGATGCCGGCGCCGCCGCCTTCGTAGAGCTGTTCCGCGTTGAGCGGGACGGTCGAGACGTAGACGATTCCGTCCTGGACGCCGGGCGCCATGTCGATGCCCTCGTGTTCGTTGCGCGAGAGCTTCACCGACCAGAGCTGTTCGCCTGTTTTCTGGTCGAGGGCAAAGGCTTCGTCCGGGGTCGCCCCGTACACCCGCCCTTCGGCGACCGAGATCCCGTTCGGGCCCTCGTCGGGCAGTTCGAAGGTCGCCGTCCAGAGGACTTCGCCGGTTTCGAGGCTGAGCGCCTGCACGTTGGAGGCGAGGTCCTGCGAGTAGATCACGCCCTTGTCGATCACCGGGGTCGAGGCGTAGCTGCCGAAGTTGCTTGTGCCCGGGATCGGCGCGGTCCAGGCGACTTCGAGGTTGGCGACGTTGGAGCTGTTGATTTCGCTCTGCGGGTTGCGCGTGTTGGCCGCGTCCACGCCCGGGTATCCCGAGCCGGTGAAGCTGGCCTTTTCCCCTTCTGCTGACGAAGAGGATCCGCAGCCGGAAACCGCCAGGGCGACGGTGAGCATCAACAATGTACCCGCCGTTACCGCAGCGCGAACGAACCGGTTCCCCCTGCTCAGGCTAATCATTGCGCGACCTTATGCGACTGGTTTACAGGTGTCAAGTAATCGACGACAAAGGGCTGCAAGACGCGGTTGGAGAGAAGCCCGAGAGCACCGAGGTTTGCGAAACCGGGTCCCTGGCTCAGGCCCGCCAGGCCGGGGATCTGCAGGCGCGGGCGCATCCCTTTCAGCTCGAGATGGCGGCCGATCGGCACTTCGGTCCCCGCCGGCAGATCCCAGAGCGGCCCAACCTGGCGCTCGATCTGCTCCCGGACCGTGGCCGGAAAGAGAGTGCGCAGCTGCGCCAGCAGGTCGAAGCCGGTGCAGTTGGCGACGAAATCGTGCTCGCGGCTGACCGTGCCCTCGGGCGACTCGCAGTCGAGCCGCACGCCCTCGCCCCCCGCCGCGGCGCCGACGTCGGTGACGCGGCCGGTGACGAAGCCGCAGCGGTCGTCGTAGGCGATCGCTGCGAGACTCGGCGGGTCGAAGACGCCGCGGTCGGAGTGCTTGACGAAATCGCGCCGCGTCTGCAGGTCGAGCGAGCCCCATTCGACCGTATCTGGGTTGGAGAAGACGCGGTTCTCGAGAAAGCTCTCTCCACGGCTCATCGGCAGCATCGGCGTGTAGATCGTGTAGCGGCAGCGCGGCCGCATCCCGCGCAGGAACATCGTCGCGCTGAGCGCGCTCTCTCCGCCGCCGACGATCGCGATGTCGCACTCGCGGTCGGCGGGGATCGAGGCGAACTCGTCGCGCCGGCTGTCGCAGTGGAAGACCCGCGAGGCCACCGCCGGCTCGTGCGGGAAGGAGCGATGGATGCCGGGCCCGGTGAGCAGCAGCGCCCCGCCGGTGTGCTGCGAGGTCCCGCCGGGCTCCTCCACCTCGACCAGCCAGCGCTGCCCCTCCTCGTCGAGGCTGACCTCGCTCACCCGGCCGGCCACATGATCGACGCCCTCGGTCGCCCGCGAGAGCACCCAGGTCAGGTACTCGCCGTAGTCGCGGTGGCGCACCGGCGGCGAGCCGGCGTCGACCCAGCGCGCGTAGCGGCGCCTGCTGATCATGTGCTGCTGCCAGGTGAACTGGGCGAGCGCGGCGTCGATCGCCTCCCCCGCCTCGCCGAACTCGACGTGGCTCTGGTAGGGAAAGCCGACGTCCTTGATCGGAGTGACCGCCAGCGGCTCCTCCCCCGAGGTCATTCCGTTGCGCCCCTTCCAGGAAGCGGCGACCTCGGTCCCCTCGATCACCTCGATCGAGAGCTGGGCGAGGCCGAGGTTGTTGAGGATGTGGACCTTGGTCGCGATCCCAGCGGCCTTGGCGCCGGCACCGACGACAATCAGGTCGTATTCGCCCACCGGCGCCCCGGGTGAAACGTTTTTTCGTTCCACTTCAACCATTTTGCGTTGCGCCTGTCATGTCGCCAGCGGTTCGGCTACGACGAGGCCGTGCTGGGCGGGGCTGAAGGCGATCGCGCTCCTGCTCACTCGCTCCGAGCGCGACTCGACCGGCCTCAGCTCGACCTCCTCGAGCACGGTGCGCACCACCCGCTTCATCTCCTGTTCGGCATAACTGGCAGCCAGGCAGCGGCGGGCGCCGCCGCCGAAGGGGATCCAGGTCGGGACCGCCGCGCGCCGCTCGAGGAAGCGCTCGGGGATGAAGCTGCCCGGATCCTCGTAGATCTCGGCGCTGTTGTGGATCAGGTAGACGCAGGGGGCCACCAGCGTGTTGCGGGGAAGGTCATAGCCGCCAAGCGTCGCCGGCCTCAGCAGGCGGCGCACGACGACCGAGACCGGAGGCCGCAGCCGCAGGGTCTCCTTGATCACCGCGTCCAGGTAGGCCTCGCCCTCTCCCCCGAGCACTTCCTCCTGCAAGCGCGCCAGCTTCCCGGGGTGGCGCAGCAGCCGCTCGAAGACCCAGGCGAGCGAGCTCGAGGTGGGGCCGTCGGTGAGCAGGGTGAGCAGTTCGTCGCGCAGCTCCTTCTCGCTCAGTGGCGAGCCGTCCTCGCTGCGCGCCTCGATCAGAATCGAGACCGCGTCCTTGCGACCGTCCTCACCCGCCGCGCGTCTCCGCCGCACCTCGGCAAGCACCGCCTCCTCGACCGGCGCCATCGCCTGCCGCCAGCCGCGGCTGCGTTCGAGCCAGCGCGGGCCGAAGAGGGAGAGCTTGCGCAGCCGGCCTTCGTCGTTGACCGCACCGGTCAGGTTCGTCAGCAAAACCCGCAACCGATCCAGCCGGCCCTCGTCCTCGCCGAAGACGGCTCGCATCACCACCTCCTGCGTGAGCGCCTGCATGCGGGGCCAGAGCTTGAACGGCTCATCGACCGGCCAGGCGCGAACTTCGCGGCGTGCCAGCTCGGTCATCGCCTCGGCGTCCTCGCGCATCCGCTCGCCGTGAAAGCGGGGCAGCATCAGCTTGCGGCGGGCCATGTGCTCGGGCTCCTCGCTCAGCATCACCGAGTGCGCGCCCAACACCGGCCGCAGCGCCAGGTTCGGCACTCCCACCCCGAGGTCGCCGGCGTCGGCGGAGAAGACGCGTTTGACGTCCTCGGGATCGGCAAGCAGGACCCAGGTGCCGAGGTGGCGCAGCCGCAGCGTGAAGGTGTCGCCGTAGCGCGTCCGGCACTGCTCCAGGAAGGGCAGCGGCTCGCGTGACCAGCGCGCCGACTGCATCAGCCGGGGCATGCGGGGGCCAGGCGGCAGGCTCACGCCTCGCTCCCCTCCATCAGCTCGTCCTCGAGCCTGCAGGTCGCCCCGATCAACAGCTCGAATAGCTCGGCGGTGAAGTCGGTGGGCAACCCGGCGTCGGCGCCGCGAGCGAGGTAGCGCGCCCGCACCTCGGCGACCCGCTCGGGCTGCATCATCGGGATCCCCCGCTCGCTCTTGTAGCGGGCGACTTCGCGGCAGATCTCGAAGCGCTCGCCGAGCAGGCGGGCGATCTCCTCGTCGATCGGGTCGAGCCGGTCGCGGAACTTCCCCAGGCCGCTGTCGCTCACGGCACCCTCCCGTTGTGCGTTGTCGTCACATTTCGGGGAGAGGGAACGGCCGAGGCATAGGGGTGGCCCAGAAGGCCGGCGGCAAAGGCCTCGGCACAGGCGGCGAGGCTGTCGAGCGCGTAGCCGCCCTCCTGAACCACACAGACGGGCAGGCCGGTGCCGGCGAGCAGGGCGCCGATGTCCCCGAAGATGCCGGGCTCGAAGTCCCAGTTGCCGTGCGGGTCGCCAGCGACGATGTCGTAGCCGAGCGAGACAACGAGGGCGGCGGCATCGTAATCCTCACGCGCTTCGTCAAGGCATTCGCCGACCCGTGCGAGGTAGTCACGGGGCCTGGGGACGACGTGGTACTCGACCGCCACCTCGCGGTCGGTGGTCGGTTCGACGCTGCCGGATGCAAGGTTGGTGACCGGCCACGCGTGCAGAGAGAAGAGGCAGACATCCTCCATGGGCGCGACGATCGCCGCAGTCCCATTCGGGTAGTGCAGGTCGAGGTCGAGAATGCCGACCGGCCGCACGCCCGCGTTGCGCAGCACCTGGACCGCGGCGGCGGCGTTGTTCAGGTAGCAGTAGCCGGCGAACCAGGCGGGCCCGGCATGGTGCCCGGGCGGGCGGCAGAGCGCGTAGGCGAAGCGGGCCCCTTCGACCAGCCGCTCGGCCGCCGTCATCGCCGTCCTTACGCCCTCGCGCGCCGCGTCGACCAGGCCGGAGGAGACGGGGATGTCGGGTGGCAGGCCGGGCGGGGTCAGCTCCGGGATCACGACCGGCTCCGAGGACACCTCGGCCAGCGCCTCCAGATAGCTCGGCTCATGCAGAACCGCCAATATCCGCTCGACGTCTTCGCTGTCTGCGTCGGCGCTCGCCGCCCGCACGCCGGAGTTGCGCAGCAGCCCGCGGCGCAGCTCCTCCATGCGGCGGTTGTCGTCGACGCCGGGCAGGATGCGGCCGCCTTCGAGGATCCAGTGGGCCGAGTCGCCGTCACCGTCGCCGTGGCGCTGCTCGACGAGCAGCAGCTCGGCGCTCACAGCTTCCTCCGCATTCGTGGGCCGAGCTGCTTGAAGCCGTTGGCGAGGTAGAAGGCCTCCGTCGCGGCGATCTTCTCGAAGCTCTCGCGCGGCAGGCCGACCTCGACTCTCCGCGCCCCCTCCTCGCGGGCAAGCTCGAAAAACGCCGCCAGCAGCTTGCGGCCAACCGCCCGGCTGCGCCAGTCCGGGCGCACCCAGAGGTCCTGGATCGTCCCGTAGCGCCCGGGGACGTGGATCGCGTGCTGCCAGCTGGCGGCGAGGACCCCCACGATGCCGTCCTCGCCCCCCGCCTCCGCCACCAGCAGTGCCCCGGCCTCCCTGTTCCCTGCAAGCTCCCGCGTCGCGTCTTCCAGCTCGGCCGGTGGTGGCCCGCCGCCGCTCAGCTCGACCAGCAGCTCCGACACCGCGGCGGCGATCGGCGCCACGTCTCCGCTCGACGCCTCCCTTATGTGGAGGCCCGAGGCCGCCGCCCGGCGCGCGACCTCAGCCTCGCCTGCCGCCGCCTCGGCCATCACGCCGCCTTTGCCGCCGGGCGGGCAGGCCCCAGCTCGACGCTCCAGGCCTCGGCCGAGTCGCTGCCGGTCACCGTGCGCGCGATCGCCGCCATCGGCGCCCGCGCCTTGAGCAGGATCTCGTCGAACTCGTCGACCGGATCGGACTGCATCACGATTGCCCCGCCGGCGCCGATCGTCGTCCGGCCCGGCCGCATCACGATCGTGCGGATGACGATGCTCAGGTCCATCGTGCCGTCGAGCCCGAAGTAGCCGATCGCGCCCGAGTAGACGCCGCGCGCCTCGGCCTCGATGTCGTCGATGATCTCCATCGTGCGCAGCTTCGGCGCCCCGGTCATCGAGCCGCCCGGGAAGCAGGCGCGAGCGCACTCCGCGGCGCTGCGGTCGGCCGGCAGCCGACCCTCTACCGTCGAGATCAGCTGGTGCACCGTCGCGTAGTCCTCGACCGCCATCAGCTCGGGGACGGCGACGCTGCCGACCTCGCAGACGATGCCGAGGTCGTTGCGCAGCAGGTCGACGATCATCAGGTGCTCGGCGTAGGTCTTTTCGTCGTCGGTCAGCTCGGCCTTCAGCGCCGCGTCGCGCTCGGGATCGTCTGCCCGCGAGGTCGTCCCCTTGATCGGGCGGGCCTCGACCCGGCGCTCTCGGTCAACTGAGAGGAAGCGCTCCGGCGAGGAGCTGACCACGGCGACGTCGCCGAGTTTCAGGTAAGCGGCGAAGGGCGCCGGGTTGCTGCGGCGCAGGTTGCGGTAGAGGTCGAAGGGGTCGGGGCTGGCGCCGGTCGAGATCTGGTCGGTGAGACAGACCTCGTAGGACTCGCCGGCGGCGAGTTCGGCCTGGCTACGGGCGATGTCGGCGAGGTACTGCTCGCGGCCACGGCCACACCGGAAGCGAACGTGTGAGTCGCTCGGCTCGCCGAAGGCGGGCTCCTCCGTGGTGCGGGGCGGGTTGGCGAGGAGGTCGCGGACGACCGCCTCGGCCCCGTCCAGCCAGCGCTCCGCGTCGGCATCGTCCTCCGCGCCAACCGCGAGCACATGGGTGCGCTTGCGGACGTGGTCAACGGCGACGACGCGGTTGGCCAGCATCAGCACCGCGTCGGGCACGTCGGAGCTGTGCTCGTTGATCGCGCCGCAGTCGGCCTTGCACTCGTAGCCGAGGTAGCCGACGAAGCCGCCGAGCAGGCCTGGGGCGGGTCCGGCGGGAGCCTCGATCGCGCGCCGTGCCAGCTCGCGGTCGAGCAGGTCGAAGATCGAGCCGCGCTCGATCGCGGTCGCCCCGACGCCGTGCACGCGGACGGCGCCGGCCTCGACGTCGTACTCGAGCACACGGCGCTCGGCGCCGGCGCTGGTGCCGAGGTAGGAGCTCTGCGCAAGGCGGGTCGGCGCGTCGGCGCTGTCGAGCCAGAAAGCGTGCTCCTCGGCGCAGAAGAGCCGTTCGAAGAGGGCCTCGGTCGAGGCCTCGCCGGAAATCGCGCGCATTCGCAGCCGCGTCCCCGAGGCGCCGGCCCTGGCCGCGTGGGCGCGGCGCGGAGTGCTCTCGGGCCGCTTCGTCGCCCGCACCGGCGGCTCTTTGCGCTGCCGGGCCAGGGCGTAGAAGTTCTCGACCAGCTTCGCCCCGTGCTCGGTGGCGATCGACTCGGGGTGGAACTGCACGCCCCACATCGGTCGGCGACGGTGTTCGATCCCCATCACGACGCCGTCGTTGGCCCAGGCGCAGACGTTGCCGTCCGGGCCCATGCCAGTGATCGCCAGCGAGTGGTAGCGGACCACCGGGAAGCCCTGCGGGATGCCCTCGAAGAGACCGTCGCCTTCGTGGAAGATTCGGCTGAGGCGGCCGTGCATCGCCTCCGGGGCGCTGCGCACCTCGCCATCGAGCATTTTGCCCAGGCCCTGGTGGCCGAGGCAGATGCCCAGCACCGGGATCTCGCTGTAGCGGAGGATGTCGTCGCAGACGCAGAAGTCGTGCCAGCGCCCCGGCGTCCCCGGGCCGGGCGAGAGGACGATCGCGTCGAAGTCCCAGCGCGAGAGGGCGCGCCAGGAGACGGCGTCGTTGTCGACCACGATCGGCTCCTCGCCGGAGACTCCGGCCAGCAGGTGGAAGACGTTGTAGGTGTAGGAGTCGTGGTTGTCGATCAGCAGCGTTCTCATCTCACGCCTTTCGTTCGCGACCCGATCGCCGCGGGCTCGAACGACGGGAGATCACCGTGACGATCGGGTCGCTCACCGCGCCGCCTCCAATCCGAGGCCGCGGGCGCCCTGGCGCAGCGCCGCCTGGGTCGCCGCCTGGACGTGCGGCTCGCGGTCGCTCTCCAGGTACCAGCGCGAGAGGTGGGCGACGTACTTGGCCAGCGGGCTGACGTCGAGCCGCTCGACCGCCTGTTTGAGGTGGCGCCGGTACATCTCCGACTGCACCACCGCAAAGCGGTAGTCGGGATCCTCGGCGGGCTCGGCGACGGCCGTCCCCGAGCCGGCGCCGTTGTGGGCGCGGGCCCGCGCCAGATCCCAGCCGAGGCTCTGCTCATCGCGCAGCAGCTTCTCCGGCTCGAAGTCGAGCGGTTTGGTGTTGGTATGCATGAGGAAGAAGCCGAGCGCGACCTGGGGGACGATGTGTTCGGCGGAGGGATGGCGGCGGCGCACCTCAAGCCGCTCTTCGTCGCCGCCGATCGCGCCGTCGATCCACTCGGCGAGCTCGTCGATCAGCAGCGCGTTCTGCTTGCTGGAGGAGACCGACTCGCTCTGTTTGGAGACCATCCCGTGGAAGACGTCGTGGGCTGGGTGGTTGATGTCGGCGCCCGCCCCCTTGGCCATCATCTCGTCCATCAGCTGGCGCCGGCAGGTCACATGGGCGACCCACTCGAGGCCGCAGACCTGGATCGAGGTCGTGCCTTCCAGCCCCGGCGCAGCCATCCAGTAGGCGAGCGCCCGCATGTGCTGGGTCGGCAGGCCGTCGGCGCGCAGCAGCGGCATTTCCTCCAGCTCCTCGCGATCGGTCAGGTAGATCACGGCGCCGTCGGTGCGGCGCTGCAGCATCCCCTCCTGCAGGCCGAGGTTGGAGAGCTCGGCTACCTCGGGCAGGAAGTCGGACTCGAAGAAGACGCGGTCGAAGGAGATGCCGAGGCGGGCGAGCGTCTTGCGCTGGCCCGAGATCACCCAGGCGCGCGTCTTCGACCAGAGCTCGATCGCGGCCTGGTCGCCGTCGAGGACGCGCTGGAGCAGCTCGTCGGCGCTGTCGTTGTGGACGTCGAGCTCGCGGGTCAGCGAGTCCGCCGGGTTGTCGGCGCCGCGGCCGTTCAGCGAGGGCCCGGTCTTGACGTACTCGGCATAGCAGGCACCGACGAAGTGGTCGCTCTTCTCGCCGTCGTCGAGCGAGGCCTGGGCGTGGCGGCCGCTCTTGACCACGCCCGCCATCGCCTCGCCCATGCTGCGGCCGACGTCGCAGATGATGCTGCGCCGCTCGACCTTGCCGCCGGCCTCGGTCAGCGCCGAGCCGAGCGCGTTGCCGAGCGCGAGGTTGCGCAGGTGGCCGATGTGCAGCGCCTTGGTCGAGTTGGCATCCCAGAAGTTGAGCGCGTAGCGCTGCCCGGCGGCGAGGTCGGAGTGAGGCGAGTCGCCCGCCTCGCCGGACGCGAGCGCGGCGCCGGTCCGCTCGATCCAGGCGTTGGAGAGGCGGAGCCAGACCTGCTTGCCATCGCGATCGAGCGAGTCGACCCAGGGCTCGGCCTCGATCCGGTCCAGCTCTGCCAGCGCGCCGGCGTCCTCCTGCCAGCCGCGGGTGCGCGGCACCAGCATCAGGTCGTAGCGCTCGTGCGGTTTGTAAGGCGCCCGGGCGGCCCAGTGCGGCCCGCCCTCGCCGTCCGCCGAGACGCCGTCGAGGTGATCGAAGAGATTGTCCGCCATAGCTGGTGTCGATTCCATGGGCAATGCACCAGCCGGGGCTCGAACCCGGATCTCCGGCTTTTAAGGCCGGCCCTTTGACCGATTAAGGCACTGGTGCGCTATGGCCGGGACTCATCCCTAAGAGTCCCTGTGGACCCACTCCCGAGGGGTCCGCAATCTCTTGATCGCTCCAGATTTCCCGCGCATCGTAGCAACTCTGCGCGTACCAAAGGACGAACGTTCGTGAAATCAACGGTCGCCGGCCCGGATGAAGGTCAGAGCGGCGGCACCGCGGCCCGGCCCGATCAGACGATCGGCGGCGGAGCGCCTTCGGCGCTGGCGGCAAGCGCCTCGTCCCAGCCGCAGACAAGGCAGGCGTGGCGGAAGGCCGAGCGGGCGAATTCGAGGGCGAAGCCGTGCGGATCGTCGCTGGCGCAGACGTCGTCCCAGTCGAGGACGTGCTCGCCGAGCGCGCCATCCCAGCGCGCCGCGGCGGGGCTGAGCGTTCCGCCACCGAACTCCTCGGGCGCAGGATGGGCATAGGCGTAGAAGGCCGCCTTCGGGTAGCGCAGGTCCCCCGGCCACCATCCCAGCGCCACCTCCTGCGAGTCCATCGCGTTGCGCATGATGAAGTCACTCGACGGTGGGTCGGCGGGCAGCCCCGAGAAGAGGCTCACGGCGAGGTCGAAGGAGCCCCACCAGGCGTTGACGGGCGTAGAGCGACCGCGGAAAGGGGCCCGAAACGCCGCCAGGACGAGGGCGGCTCGGCTCGCGGCAGCGAAGTAGGAGGCGACCTGGTCTTCGTCGTAGCTGGCGTGCTCCTCGTCCTGATCGAGCGGAACGGTCCACGACGTCTCCTGCGGCGCCGGATCGATCTCGAGGGCGCCGCCGAGCTCTCCGACGGCAGAGAGGACCTTTCGCGTCACGCTCCCAACGGATCGGTCAGGGGCGAGCGGCACGGACAAGCTCCGCCCGTCGCTGTGTTCGATCACCGCCTCGTGCTCGCGCAGATCGAGTGCGACGAGGAACGCGCCCGAGCCATCGGGCGCCGGCAGCAGCCCGGTCTCCCAACCTCGTGCCGTCAAGCGCAGGGCGGCGTGCTGGAGCTGCGGCTCAGGCGGAGCCAGCGCAGCCGCCAGCTTCCCCAGGACCTGGGTGTGAGCATGAAGGGTGTCGCAGGTCTCGCTCCAGTCCGCGTAGGAGACCGCTGGCCAGGGGGGCGACGGCATCGAGCAACCGTAGCGCTAAGCCGGTCGGAGGCCGGCCGCCGGCGGCTCGTCCCAAACCTCTTCGAGGAAGCTCGTCAGCTCGGCGTTGAGGCGCTTCGGGCTGAGCCGCCACTCGAGGATCGAGCTCGCCACCACCAGGCGCGCGTTGGGCAGCTCTTCGGCGAGCATTCCCGAATCGCTGAACGGGTGCACCGGGTCGCGGGAGTGGCCGACGATCAGGGCGGGCTGCTCGATCTGCCGGCGCTGCTCGCGGTGCGGCGCCGTCTCCCCCAGCAGCAGGCCCTCGAGGACCGCGCCGGACGGGCCCGGGCGCTGGCGGACCCAGTCGAGGCCGATGTCGACGAGGTGGTTGGTGCGGGGCAGGAGCGAAGTGAGGCGCGAGGCCAGCTCGAACACGGGCCTGCCCAATCGCAGGCCCAGCAAGACAGGGGTGAAGGCGCCGGCGACCGCGGGCAGGGCGTTGTCGAGCACCGGCATCTCGACGAACAGGCCGCGGGCCCGCTGGGGATGGCGCGTCGCCAGCTCGAGGGCGACGTTGGCGCCGAGCGAGGTGCCGCCGACGATCGCCGACGGCAGCTCCAGGTGATCGAGCAGCGCCACGACCTGACGGGCGAAGAGCGGCATCGAGTAGAGCCGCAGATCCTCCGGGCGGTCCGAGCGCCCGTGGCCGAGCAGGTCGACGCAGATCACCCGGTTGCCCCGCCGTGCCAGCGCCGGCCCCAGCCGCTCGTACATGCGCCGGTTCATCAGCAGCCCGTGCACGAGCACGAGCGCCCTGTCTCCCTCCCCGTAGGAGTCGTACTCGATCCGGTGCCCCTCGTAGAGAAAGTCGCCCATGCCGGTATCTGTACACGACCTCGGGCCGGCCCCTCGTCCAGGCCTCGGCACAACCCAGGTTCTACGACGTGGCCTACGCCGCGAAGCGCTGCTCGGCTCTTGCGCGGGCCTTTGCTGCCTCGACCTCGCGGTCCTTGGGCGGCGCCGAGGTGACGAGTTTTTCGAGCAGTTGGGCTGAAACCTCGGCCACGGCATCGACGGCTTGCTGGAAGGCCTCCGCGTTGGCATGCGAAGGCTTCGAGTAGCCGCTGATCTTGCGCACGTACTGCTCCGCAGCCGCCCGGATCTCGTCCTCGGACGCAGGGGGATCGAAGTTATGAAGAGTTCTGATATTTCGACACATATAGCTCGATCTTAGAGACCCCAGAACGAGCAAGGGCCGCCCGAAGGCGACCCTCGCCGGAGTGCAAGAAAACGAACGCGGGAACGACGGCCGGGTGGGACAACGCCCGGTCTCCCTTGCTCGCCGGTGCCCGGGTTGGATTCCGCCGGGCGGCCGAAACAAAGTGCGGCGCCTAGCGGCCCTGCACCTCCAGCGTCCCCTGAAGCATGTGACTCAAAGTAGGACCACCTCCTTTCTCTGGTCGCATGATTGAAGCAAATCCCCGTCGAGGTCGGCGATTGCGCTCAGGCGTCCGGGTGGATCTCCTCGTCCGCCTCGCCGGGCTCGGCGCCTTCGGCATCCTCGGCGGGCCGGACGTCGCGATCCGGAAAGCGATGTTCGTCGCCATGGCTGGCGATGTCCTCGAGCTGCTTCTCAGCCAGCTCGAAGCCCTCCGACTCGCCCTCGCCGGCCTCGATCAGCGGCTGCTGGGCAGGGTCGTCGGTGTCGATCGGCGCCTCTCCCCCGATCTCTCCAGCCTCGGCGGCCGCGGCCTCAGACTCTTCCTCGATGAGCCGCTCCTCGTTGCGCTTCCGATCCGGCTCGTGCATGTGGCTCCATCCCGTTCGGCTTACGTTGTCTCCCGCCAAGCTACCCGGCTGGCGACGGTGGAACCAGGTGCAAGCCGGCTGGGCGAGCGGACCCTATCCGGGCAGGGTACATCCCTCGAAGGCCAGCCCGTTGGAGCGGTCAGCTACCGCTCGCCGCTAGGGAGTCAAAAGGCCGACGATCTCGGCCGCGGGCCTGATCGCATCGATGCGCGCGATCGTCTGGCCCATGTAGAGGGGCCCGGCGTCGACGAGATTGGCGAAGCCGTCGTCGGTGGCGCCGATCGGGGTCAGCAGGCGGCTGCCGGGACGCTGGGCACGGGCGAGGCGCGCCTGGCTCGCGGCGGGCACGAAACTTGCCGCGGCAGCGGAGAGGCGGTTGAGGGCGCGGTGCAGGCGCGGGCCGCGCGGATCGCCACCGAGCCAGCGTTCCGTCGCCGCGTTCGGCGCGACCCGGTGCGGCGCCGGCCAGCCGAAGCCGAACAGCTCGGTGAGGATCGTCTCGGTCGCCTCCAGCCCGCGCTGCTTGTAGTCGGGGTGGGCGCGGCTCTCGTCGCTGAGCAGAAAGCGCGTGCCGGCGACGGCGCCGCAGGCGCCCGCCTCCAGCGCCCGCCGAACGTCGCCGCGCTCGGCGATTCCGCCCCCGAGCAGGGTCGGGTAGGCGGCCGGCAGCGCCGCCCTGACCCGCTCGTGAAGCTCCAGCGCAGGCGCCTTGCCGCGCACGTGGCCGCCCGCCTCGACCCCTTGAACGATGACTGCGTCGGCTCCGGCAGCCTGCGCCGATCGCGCCTCCGCGACCGATCCGCACTGGTGCATCCAAATGCCGGGCGTGCGGCGCCGGGGCGCGCCCCAGAAAGTGACCACGGCGTCGGCGCCGGCCGCCGCCTCGAACCAGCTGCGGCGGGCAAACGGCAAGAGCAGGTTGACCGCGATCGGCGCTGCGGTCAGCGCCCTGGCGGCGGCGAGCTGACGCTCGATTGCGCTCGCGCCGTTGACCGCGATCGTTCCCAGCCCGCCGGCCTCCGAGACGGCGGCGGCCAGCTCGTGACGGCTGAGGCCGCCGCCCATCCCGGCCTGCACGATCGGCGTCGCGACGCCGAGGCGCTCGAGGATCGTTGTCACCCGTCGATCCTAGATGAGTAGTTCCACGACTCAGGCCACGTAGTCGACCAAGGCCCGGCTGTTGCGCCCGAGTTCGTAGTTGAGCGAGACGGCTGCGGCAAGGGCCAGGAAGCGAGAGGCGATCCGCGCCCGCAACCCGCGCAGGGTGCG
>DASXKW010000037.1:0-3793 GCA_036496625.1 Solirubrobacterales bacterium
ACGTGCCGGTGATCTGGGTCAATCGCCACGGCGAGAAACTCGAGGGCCGCAAGGCGCCCGGCGCCACCGTGAAGACGTTCCGCGACGCCGTCAAAAAGCTCGGCGCGTCCTGAGCGATCTCTAGCGTTTCGCAACTTCGGCACGAGCAGTTGTTTCGACCTTGTAGGTCGGGCTGCCGGCGGTTGTCCATGGATCGACTCGAACAAAGCAGGGCCTCCCGCAGCACCCGCCTGTCCCTCGCGGCGGGCCTGCTGATGCTGCTCTGCCTGCTCATCCTCGCCGGCCCGAAGTCGAGCGCCATCGCCGAAACCCCGCAGCGCCCCAGCTTCGTCGTGATCCAAACCGACGACCAGACCCTCGACGAGCTCTACGCCAGCTTCGGCCAGCCGAAGCTGCAGGCGATGCCCAACACGCTCAACCTGATCGCCAAGCGGGGTGAGACCTTCAACAACTACTACGTCTCCTACCCGCTCTGCTGTCCCTCGCGGGTCAGCCTGCTGACCGGCCGCTACGCGCACAACAACGGAGTCAAGGGCAACGTCCAGCCCAACGGCGGCTACTTCGGCTTCTCCTTCCGCGCCGCCTACTCGCACAACCTCGCGGTCTGGCTGCAGAACGCCGGCTACCGCACGATCCACGTCGGCAAGTTCCTCAATGGCTACGGCGACGAACCGTATTCAAACGGCACCGAAGTGCCGCCCGGCTGGAGCGCTTGGCACACGGTGCTCAAGGCCGACACCAACCACTATTACTACGGCTACACGCTCAACAACGACGGCAAGATCGAAGGCCCCTACGGCGACTCCGGCAGCTGGGAAACGCGCGAATACGGCGTCCGCGATGACCTCGGCTGCCCGTTCGCGCCGCTCAACGGCCTGCCCTGTTACTACGAGACCGACATGCTGACCAACATCGCCGACGAGGAGCTGCGCGGCACCTCACCCGAACAGCCCTTCTACCTGCAGCTCGACTACACAGCGCCGCACGGCGACTTCCGTCATCCGGCGGGGCCGGAGCCGGCGCCGCGCCACTACGACTGGTTCAAGGGCGCGCCGCTCCCGAACAACCGCGCGCAGGGATTCGACGAGGGCAACGTCAGCGACAAGCCGCGCTTCATCCGCGAAGCGCCCTACCTCTCGCTCAGCGACATCCACACCTACCGCGTCTACTACGACAAGGCGCTCGAGTCGCTGCGCTCGATCGACGACGGGGTCAAACTGATCATCGACACGCTGGGCTCGCTGCACCGCCTGCGCAACACCTACATCATCTTCACCTCCGACAACGGCTTCTTCTATGGCGAGCACCGGCTGATCGGCGGCAAGTTCCTCGCCTACGAGCCCTCCACGCACCTTCCTTTCCTGATCCGCGGGCCACACATCCGCCCCGGCAGCGAAAGCAACGAGATCGTCGGCAACACCGACATCGCGCCGACCGTGCTCGAACTGGCCGGCGCCGAAGCCGACAAGAGCATCGACGGTCGCTCGATGGTCCCCTTCCTGCAGGATCCCGAACTGACCACGCTGCGCCCGTATCTCTTCGAGTCATTCGTCGAAACCACGGACGTCGACGAACAGGGCGCCATCGCCGAACCGGGAGACCAGAGCAGCCGCAACTCGGCACGCAAGCGAAGTGGCGCAACAGCATCGATCCTGGCGCCGCCAAAGGACTACGAGGGGATCCGGCTCGGCCCCTACAAGTACATCGCCTGGCCCGACGGCGAGAAGGAGCTATACGACCTCGAAAAAGACCCTTACGAGCTCAACAACATCGTCCGCATCCCCAACTACTTCCCGGTCCGCAACTTCCTTCACCACGAACTGCTGAACCGCATGGAGGACTGCGTCGGGCGCACCTGTCGCGAAGAAGCCTCGGAAATCCCGCTCACGCGCAGGGAACGCCAGCAGGCGATCCACATAAAAAAGAAGGAACAGCGGGAAAAGCAGCACAAGCATCAGCCGAAAAAAGGCTGAGCGCTATTTGATAACTGCGAGGACGTCGCCGCTGGAGACGGAGGCGCCCTCGGCGACGTTCAGCTCCTCGACCCTGCCGGCGCGGTGGGCGACGATCTCGTTCTCCATCTTCATCGCCTCGATCACGCAGATCAGGTCTCCCTCGGCGACCTCGGCGCCCTTCTCCACGGCGACCTTGAACACCGTCCCCTGCAGCGGCGAGGGCAGCGACTCGCTCGAGGCACCGCCGCTGGCCCCGGCTTTGCGCTCGCGCTTCGGCGGTCGCTTGCCGCCAACAGCAGGCGCCGAGCCGGCGGCGATGGCTTCGCCGATCACCTTGACGTCGAAGAGCTTGCCGGAGACCTCGACCTTGTAGTCGCGGGCAACGACTTCGGCATCATCGTCCACCTCTGCCGGCGCCGCGGCCTCCGCGGGGGCGGTCGATTTGAGCCAGTCGCCGTCTTCCATCAGGTCGCGGCAGGTCTCTCCGCCGCGCCACTGCTCGGTTGCGAGCAGGGCCTTGTGGAAGGGGATCAGCGTCGTCAGCCCGCCGACCTCGTACTCGTCCAGGGCTCGCAGCATGCGTCGCGTCGCGTGCTCTCTGTCGATGTCCCAGACGATCAGCTTGGCGACCATCGGGTCGTACATCGGCGTCACCTCGGAGCCCGCTTCGACCCCCGAGTCGACGCGGACGCCGGGCCCGGCGGGCTCGCGGTAGGTCGTGATCGATCCCGGCGCCGGGGCGAATTTCTTGTGCGCCGCCTCGGCGTTGATCCGGCACTCGATCGCGTGTCCGCGCAGCTGCACCTCCTCCTGGCTGACCGAGAGCGGCTCGCCGGCGGCGACGAGGATCTGCTCGCGGACGATGTCGATGCCGCTGACCATCTCGGTCACGCAGTGCTCGACCTGCACCCGGGTGTTCATCTCGAGGAAGAAGTACTCCTCGCCGACCTGCATCCCCTCGACCGTGCCGGCGCCCCGATAGCCCACCGCGGCGGCGGCGTCGGTGGCGATCTTGCCGATCCGCTCGCGCATCTCGGCATCGACGCGGGGGCCGGGCGCCTCCTCAATCACCTTCTGGTGACGGCGCTGCACCGAGCAGTCGCGCTCGCCAATGTGAATCACGTTGCCGTGCCCGTCGGCCAGGACCTGGACCTCGACGTGGCGCGGGTCCTCGAGATAGCGCTCGATGTAGACGCGGTCGTCGGAGAAGAACTTCTCGCCTTCGCGAGCGGAGCCCTCAAAGGCTTCAGGCAGATCCTCGGGCGTCATCGCCACCCGGAACCCCTTGCCGCCGCCGCCACCGGCGGCCTTGCAGGCAACGGGGTAGCCGGCTTCGTCGGCCTGCTTGCGAGCCGCCTCGATGTCTGGCGCGGCCTCGGTCGCCCCGGGCACGATCGGCACCCCGGCCTCGGCCATGATCTCGCGCGCCCTCGTCTTCGAGCCCATCGCGTCGATCGCCTCCGGCGGCGGGCCGATGAAGACGATGCCGGCCTCGGCGCAGGCGCGGGCGAAGTCGGCGTTCTCGGCGAGGAAGCCGTAACCGGGATGGATCGCCTCGGCGCCCGCCTCCTTGGCGGTCTCGATGATCTTGGCGATGCTCAGGTAGCTCTCGGCCGGGATCGCAGGCCCGATCAGGAAGGCCTCGTCGGCCTCGCGCACATGCGGCGCATTGCGGTCGATCTCCGAGTAGACGGCAACCGAGCCGATGCCCATCTCCTTCAGGGTCCGCGCGACCCGAATCGCGATCTCGCCGCGGTTGGCAATGAGGACCTTCTGGAGCACGGCGGCGCAGTCTATTCATGAGCGGGGCGGGTGGCGGGGATGCCCCTGGTCTGACA
>DASXKW010000038.1:0-8065 GCA_036496625.1 Solirubrobacterales bacterium
CGGGCACCCTTCTCAAAACGCGCGGCAGGAGCCGCGCTTGAGTGTTTTGAGAAGGGTGCCCGACGCCTCCTATGACCGGGCGCACAGGGTCGGCCGGGTGTAACGCGAAGCTACCTCTGATGATTGCGCCGCCGCCTAGGAAGATTCGCCCGGAGCTTCCCGGGGGGCCGTTTCTGGTCGTGGGTTTGGCTCGATCGGGCCAGGCGGTTGCTCGGTTTCTTGCTGGTCGCGGTGAGGTTGTAAAAGGGGTCGATTCTGGGCGGCCCGACGGGGTTGCAGGGCTTCGGGAGGTCGGCGTCGAAGTCTTTTTTGATGCAGACGGCTTGGCGCTTCTCGATCGGGTGCGAACGGTGGTCAAGAGCCCTGGGGTTCCTCGGGAGGCGCCGGTGATCTCGGCCGCCTTGGAGCGGGGGATCGACGTGGTCGGCGAGCTGGAGGTTGCCTGGCGGGCGATCCCCAACAGGTTCGTCGCCGTTACCGGGACGAACGGGAAGACGACCACGGTCGAGCTGCTCGGGCACGTCTATCGGACCGCGGGGGAGGCGGTGGCGGTGGCCGGGAACGTCGGCACGCCGCTCTCCTCGCTTGCCGGGGAGATCGATGCCGGCGCCACGGTGATCTGCGAGGCGTCCAGCTTTCAGCTCGAGGACAGCGTTGCCTTTGCGCCCGAGTGCGCCGTCTTTCTCAACCTCGCTCCGGATCACCTCGACCGGCACGCCGACCTCGATGCCTACCTGGCGGCGAAGCTGCGGATCTTCGTCAACCAGGGCAATGACGACCTTGCGATCTACAACGCCGACGATCCGGCCCTCGCCGACGTCGACCTGGGCGGCTGCGCCCGCCGGGTCGCCTTCTGCCACGGCGCCGGGCCAGACTGCGAGGTCGCGCTCGCCGAGGGGACGGTCTTCCACGGCGGCGAGCCGCTGCTCTCGGTCGACGATCTTGGCCTGCTGGGCGAGCACAACGTCGCCAACGCGATGGCCGCCGCTGCCGCCGCGCTCTCGATGGGGATCGATCGCGACGCGGTTCGCGAGGGACTGCGGACCTTCGTCGGCGTCCCGCACCGGCTCGAGCAGGTCGCCGAGGTCGGTGGCGTCCGCTTCGTCAACGACTCCAAGGCGACCAACGTCGCCTCGGCGACGGTCGGCCTTCGCGCCTTCGAGGGAGGCGTCCATGCGATCCTCGGCGGCAGCGAGAAGGGCGAGCCCTACGCGCCGCTGCTCGATCCGGTTCGCGAGCGCTGTCTCGCCTGCTACCTGACCGGCGCCTCGGCCGGGCGGCTGGCCGAGGAGCTCGCGCCCGCGATCGAGGCCGGAGTCGCGCTGCGCCGCTGCGCCGACTTCGATGATGCCGTGCGCAACGCCGCCGCAGCGGCCCGCCCTGGCGAGACCGTCCTGCTCTCGCCCGCCTGCGCCAGCTTCGACGCCTTCGAGAGCTTTGAACGCCGCGGCGAGCGCTTCCGCGCGATCGTCGAAGGGCTGGCGTGAGCACTCTCGCCCTCGGCCGGCCGGGAAGGGCCGCCAGGTCGAAGAAGGGCAGCAAGGCGAAGGAGAAGAAGCGCTCTCGCGCCGCCGCGCCGTCGACCGAGTACAACCTGCTGCTCACCGCGACCCTCTGCCTGCTCGCGCTTGGCGCGGTGATGGTCTTCTCGGCCAGCTCGACCACCCAGATCCTCAGCAACGGCAACCTCGCCGACAGCGCCTTCTACCTGAAGCGGACGCTGATCTTCGGCGCCGTCGGCCTGCTGGTCATGCGCCTGACCGCGCGCCACGGCCTGGCCACGGTCCGCCGCCTCACCCCGGCGCTGCTCGTCGGCTCGCTCTTCCTCCTCTTCGTCGTCCTCGTCGCCGGCTCCAGCGCCAACGGCGCCAGCCGCTGGATCGGCCCCGGCTCGCTGCAGTTCCAGCCCTCCGAGCTGGCCAAGGTGGCGCTGATCCTCTACGGCGCCGACCTGCTGGCGCGCGAACCGAAGCGGGTGCGGACGATCCAGGGCCTGATGCCCTTCCTGCTGGTCGTCGCCACCGCCTGCCTGCTGATCATCGCCGAGCCGGACATGGGCACGACGATGGTCGTCGCCTTCTCGGTCGGGGCGACGCTGGTCGCCGCCGGCGCCCGCCTCGCCGACCTCGGCAAGATCGCCCTCTGCCTCGGCGTCCTCGCCCTGCTGATGACCGTGGTCGAGCCCTACCGGATGGCCCGCCTGACCGGCTTCCTGCACCCCGGCTCCGAAGCTGCCGGCGCCGGCTTCCAGGCGGCGCAGGCGAAGATCGCGCTGGGCTCGGGGGGCATCTTCGGCGTCGGCATCGGCAACGGCGTGCAGAAGGCCTTCTACCTGCCCGAGGCCCACACCGACATGATCTCGGCCGTGATCGGCGAGGAGCTCGGCATGATCGGGATCCTCGGCGTCGTCGGCCTCTTCTCGCTCCTCGGCTACGCCGGCCTGCGCGTCGCCCAGCAGGCCAAGGACAACTACGGCAAGCTGCTCGTCGCCGGCCTGACCTCGCTGATCTTGGTCCAGGCGACGATCAACCTCTTCGCCGTGATGGGCCTGGCGCCCCTGACCGGCGTGCCGCTGCCCTTCGTCTCCTACGGCAACAGCAGCCTGCTCGCCACCCTCTTCGCGGTCGGCCTGATCCTCAACGTCGCCCGCGGCGGGACCGCTGGCGCTGGCAAACTGCGGGTCGTCGAGGGCGGCCGGACTGCTGGGGCCCGCAAAAGGAGCAAATCGAGCCGTGGAAAAAGCACCCAGAGTCGTGGTAGCAGCGGGCGGAACCGCCGGGCACGTGGTGCCGGCGATGGCCGTCGCCGCGGAGCTTCGGGCTAGCGGCGCCGAAATCTCCTTCCTCGGCACCCGCGAGCGGATCGAGGCCGAGCTGGTGCCTGCCGCCGGCTACGAGATCGACTTCCTCAAGGTGCGGGGGATCGACCGGCGCAACCCGCTGCGCGCGGCCGGCGCCGCGGCGGAGGCCGTCGGCGCGGTCGGATCGGCGTCGCGGGCGATTCGCGGCCGCCGGGCACAGGTCGTGCTCGGTGGCGGCGGCTTCGTCGCCGGCCCCGCGGGACTGGCGGCGACGATGCGGCGCACCCCGCTGGTCCTGACCGAGGCCGACAGCCACCTCGGCCTCGCCAACCGCCTGCTGGCGGGCAGGGCGGCGCGCGTCTGCCTCGCCTTTCCGGTCGCCGGTCGGGAGGGAGAGCGCTACGTGGTCACCGGGCGGCCCGTGCCCGAGGCGGTCCTGCGCGCCGATCGCGAACAGGCCCGGGTTCGCTTCCACCTCGACTCCGACGCGCGTTGCCTGCTCGTGATGGGCGGCAGCCAGGGCGCTCGCTCGATCAACCTGGCGGCGATCGCCGCCTTTGCCGAGCGCGATGGCAGCGAGGATCGCGAGTTCCACGTCATCCATCTTGCCGGCCGGCGCGACTACGAAGAGCTGAAGCTGCGCCTGGCCGCGGCGCCGCACCACGACCGCTACGCGCTGCTCTCCTACGAGCCGGACCTCGGTGACGTCCTCGCCGCCTGCGACCTGGTCCTCGCCCGCTCCGGCGGCTCGATCTTCGAGGTCACCGCGGCCGCTCGCCCGGCGATCCTCGTTCCCTACCCGCATGCGACGGCCGACCATCAGAGCGCCAACGCCGCCTGGATGGCGGACGCGGGCGCCGCCGAGGTGATCGAGGACTCGGCTCTGAGCGCCGAGCTGCTGGCTCAGCGAGGGGGAGCGCTTCTGGGCGACGAGGCGCGGCTTGCAGCGATGTCGGCGGCCTCGGCCGCGCTGGCGCGGCCCGACGCGGCGCGGCGGATCGCCGACGAGGTCCTGGCGGCGGCGCGGTGAGCGGCGGGGCTGAAAAGCGCGACTGGGCTTCGCGCCGGCTGCACTTCATCGGCATCGGCGGCGCCGGGATGAGCGGCCTGGCCCTGGTCTGCGCCGAGCTGGGAGCGACGGTCAGCGGCAGCGACCGGGCCGACTCCTCTTATATGGAGCGGCTGCGGGCGGCTGGGCTCGATCCCGCGATCGGGCACGATGCCGCCAACCTGCCCGATGGCGCCGAGGTCGTCGTCTCGACCGCGATCGGCGCCGAGAATCCCGAGCTGGCGCTGGCCCGCGCGCGGGGAATCGAGCCGATCCACCGCGGAGCTCTGCTGGCCGAGCTCTGCGCCGAGAAGCGCCTGATCGCGGTTGCCGGAACCCACGGCAAGACGACGACGACCGCGATGCTGGTCTGGGCGCTGCGCGCCCTCGGCGCCGATCCCGCCTTCTTCGTCGGCGGCGAGGTGCCGGGGATCGGGCCCGACGCCGAGGCGGTCAACGCCGGCTGGGGCGGGGGGGAGTGGGTCGTCGCCGAGGCCGACGAGAGCGACGCCAGCTTCCTCGAGTTGAGCCCGGAGATCGCCGTCATCACCAATGTCGAGATGGACCACCACGCCCGCTGGGGGTCGGTGGCCGAGCTGCGCGAGGCTTTTCGCGGCTTTGCAGCCCCCGCCGTTGGAGTGGCGTTGCCTGCCGATGGCAGCCTCGACGACATTGCCCCAGGCAAGACGACGGTTGGATTCGGCTCCGATGCCCCCGGTCCCGCCGAGCTGTCGCTCGCTGTCCCCGGACGGCACAACGTGCTCAACGCCCGCGCCGCTCTCGCCGCGCTCGAGCTCGCCGGTTTCGAGGCCGAGCCAAGGCTGACTTCGCCTTTTTTCGCCTTATCCGCGAAGAAAGACGAAGTCAGCGGATCGGCCGCCGGGTCTCTCGCCGATTTCCCGGGGGTGAAGCGACGGCTCGAGCTGAAGGGCTCGCGCAGCGGCGTCCTCATATATGACGACTACGCTCACCACCCGACCGAGGTTCGCGCCGCCCTCTCGGCCCTGCGCGAGCAGAAGCCCGAGCGCCGACTGATCGCCGTCTTCCAGCCCCATCTCTACTCGCGCACCAAGGCCTTTGCCGACGGCTTCGGCGCCGCCCTGGCGCTGGCCGACGAAGCGGTCGTCCTCGACGTCTACCCGGCGCGCGAGGAGCCGGTCGGGGAGCTGGCCGGCGTCAGCGGCCTGCAGGTCGCCCAGGCTGCAGCCGAGCGGATGGCTGGAAGGCCGGTTCGGTGGCTGCCCGGCTCCGCGGGCGCCGAGCGCGCCCTCGCCGACCTCCTCGATCGCAACCGGGCGGTCGGCATCGAAGACCAGGCGCTGATCACGATCGGCGCCGGCGACGTCTTCAAGCTGGGCGAGGCCCTGATCGGGGGAGGCGGCGGATGAGCGTGGCGCCGGAGGGAGCGCAGCGCGACTTTCCGCTGGACCGGCTGACGACGGTGCGCACCGGTGGCCCCGCCGACTGGTTCGCGCGGCCGGGCTCGGAGCCCGAGCTGCTCGAGCTGCTCGCCTGGGCCCGGGCCGAGGGCCTGGCCTTGGGGGTGATCGGCTCGGGCTCGAACCTGCTGGTTGCCGACGCCGGCTTTCGCGGCCTGGCGATCAAGCTCGACGGCGAGCTGGCCACGATTGAGCGCGATGGCGAGCGCCTGCTCTGCGGTGGCGGCGCCCGGCTGCCCTCGGCCTCGGCCAAGGCGGCGGGCTGGGGCCTCGCCGGCCTCGAGTTCGGCGTCAACATCCCCGGCACCGCGGGCGGGGCGGTGAAGATGAACGCCAACGCCTACGGCGGTCAGCTCGCTGAGGTCCTGGAGTGGGTCGACGTCTGCGCCGCCGGAGGCCGCGACCGCCGGCCGCCGGAGGCGCTGGGCTTCGCGTATCGCAGCTCCAACCTCGGTCCCGGCGAGGTCGTCGCGCGAGCCTCGTTCAGGCTGACCGTGGACGACCCCGCTGCGATCAGGGCGCGGCTCGAGGGGATGCGGGGCAAGCGCCGCGAGGCGCAGCCATCCGGGATCAAGACCTTCGGCTCGACCTTCAAGAACCCCGAGGACGAGCGCGCCGGCGGGCGCAGCGCCGGCCAGCTGCTCGAGGCAGCCGGCTGTCGCGGCCTGCGCGACGGCGGCGCCCGCTTCTCGGCAAAGCATGCCAACTTCGTCGAGAACGAGGGCGGGGCGACGACCGCGGAGGTCCTGGGGCTGATGGCCGAGGGGCGCCGTCGCGTACACGAGCGCTTCGGCGTAGTGCTCGTGCCCGAGGTCCAGATCCTGGGGGAGGTCAGTTGGCCAAGCGGCTGGGATCTATGAGGCGCCCGCTGCTCCTCGCCGTCGCCGCGGTCATCCTGGTCGCGGTTGCATACGCGCTCCTGATGCGGAGCTCGTCGGTCACGCCGCATCTGGTCTTCTCGGAGCCGGTTGCCGCGATCGGCAGCGGCTCCAGCGCGGTCGCTGTTGCCGGCGACGGCACGATCCTCGCCTTCCTGCCGCCCCCCGAAGAAGGCAGCCTGCCGGAACTGCCGCTCGAAGCGCCGCCCAAGGGGCCGCGCCTGCAGGGGCCGGTGCTCGAACAGGTCCGCGTCCTCGCCGCCGCCCCGCCGGCCCTCCGTCACTACGTCGAAGGCAGCTACCACGGTGAAAGCGGAGTCGACGTAAAGCTTGCCTCGGGGATCGAACTGCGCTTCGGAGACTCCACCCAGGCCGCGCGCAAGTGGCGAGCCGCCGCCGCGGTGCTGGCGGATCCCAAAGTGACGGCGCTCGATTATGTAGACCTGCACTCACCGAGCCGCCCTGCGATAGGCGGCTCTGGGCATACGCTTCCGTCGGTTCCCTAAACCCTCGACCGCAGGGTTAGATTGGCCAAACCCTCAAGTAGCACTTGAGAGAAATGCCTTTGCAGGATGCCACCCGGCGGTTTGACAGACCCCGCCCAATGCCCTACGTTGAGCGCAATTTCCGCAGTTGCTGCGTACCCTTGAACCCTTAAGCATTGCTGTAGCTTCGGACAGATCAAAGGCTCAACTCAAACGCCGACTTCGAGTCGGTGGCTGGAGAATTCGGGAGAATGGAATCCACATACCTCGCGGTGATCAAGGTGGTCGGCGCCGGCGGCGGCGGCACGAATGCCGTCAGTCGCATGGTCGACGCCGGCATTCGCGGCGTCGAGTTCGTCGCCGTCAACACGGATGCCCAGGCGCTGCAGGCCTGTGACGCCGACATCAAGCTCTCGATCGGGCAGGAGCTGACCCGCGGCCTCGGCGCCGGCGGCAACCCCGAGGTCGGGGCCGGCGCGGCGGCGGAGAGCCGCGACGAGATCAAGGAGGCGCTGAAGGGCGCCGACATGGTCTTCGTCACCGCGGGCGAGGGCGGCGGCACCGGCACCGGCTCGGCGCCGGTGATCGCCGAGATCGCCAAGGAAGAGATCGGCGCGCTGACCGTCGGCGCGGTCACCAAGCCCTTCGAGTTCGAGGGCAAACGACGGATGCAGCAGGCGCTCGAGGGGATCGAGAAGCTGCGCAACAACGTCGACACCCTGATCATCGTCCCCAACGAGAAGCTGCTGCAGGCGGTCGAGCGGCGCACCAGCGTCCTGGAGGCGTTCCGCCAGGCCGACGACATCCTGCGCCAGGGCGTGCAGGGGATCACCGACCTGATCACGATCCCGGGCCTGATCAACCTCGACTTCGCCGACGTGCGCACGATCATGCGCGACGCCGGCTCGGCGCTGATGGGCGTCGGTTCCGCCTCCGGCGAGGCGCGCGCCCTCGACGCCGCCAAGGCCGCGATCACCTCGCCGCTGATCGAGGAGTCGATCAAGGGCGCGACCGGGATGCTGCTCAACATCACCGGCCCCGAGGACCTCGGCCTCTTCGAGGTCAACGAGGCGGCCCAGCTCGTCCAGGCCGAGGCCGACGACAACGCCAACATCATCTTCGGCTCGGTCGTCGACCAGTCGATGCGCGACGAGGTCCGCGTCACCGTGATCGCCACGGGCTTCGAGGGCTTCGAGCTGCTGGCTCGTTCGCCGCAGCGCGTCCGCCGCCGCTACGAGAGCCGCCCGCGAATCTCGGCCGAGGACACCGACATCCGCAAACTGCGGGTCTCGGACGACGACATCGACGTGCCGGGGTTCTTGAAGGAATGAGTCCGGGGCGGTGGTGGGGCCATCGTGAGGCCCTCTCGCCGCCGCTTCGCGGGAGCTCGTCGAGAGGGCCTCACGATGGCCCCG
>DASXKW010000039.1:0-12715 GCA_036496625.1 Solirubrobacterales bacterium
ACGACCGCCTGCACGAATCCCTGGGCGATGTCCCTCCCGCTGAGTTCGAGGACCTATACGTTCCCCAGGGGGTCCAACTGAGCAATATCTCTTAAATTGGAAACCAACAAAAACGGTCTCCGTGAAACCCGGTCCGGCTCATTGCCTTGTTTCTGTTCCCTGAGACGCGGCGTTTTTTCGCCGGAAGGTTCCGGCGGAGGCCTAAGATTGTCCGCCCCTTGCAGCCCTGGCTGCTGCTTGTCGCAGTCCCCGTAAAGCTCAGTTACAAAGTGCCTCGACACGAGCCGTGCTGACTCGTGTAGACTGGATCGGATGGCAACGTCAGCGAGACGCTACAACGTGACGCTAGACGACGAGCATGCCGACAAGCTGGCAAGGCTCGCAGAGCGCACTCATGTCCAGGAGGGAACGCTTGCTCGCTCACTCCTTTCGACCGCTCTTGACGATGCAGATCCCGATGCGGCGCGCATTACGGAGATCCTCGATGCGATTCCAGGTGCTTGGGAACGTACGCAGGAGGGCCTTGCGCAGGCTGCGCGTGGCGAAGGAACGCCGCTCGACGAGCTGGCTTAAGTGGCGCAGGTCATCGTCACTCCGCAAGCGCGGCGAGATGTGGATAAGGCGGTTTCGGCCCTCGGTCTCTCCGGCGACACTTGGACTCGCGTCGCTCGTTCACTGAGGGTTCTCGAGTCCTTCCCGCTGGCGGGCGCGGAACTGGCCGGACGCTGGGCGTCCACTCGGTTCGTGCTTGGACCCTGGTCGTGGATGGTTTTGCTCTACCGCTACGAAGAATTGTCGGGCCGGGTGTTTGTGGTCGCAATGCATGACGCGAGGTTCGCTGTGTCAGCGATGGCAACGGGTCGCTGAAACTTGTCCCTGACTCCACTGAACTCGACCCAACTCCTCAGACTGAGCGGAACCGGTCGGCCACAATTCGCTCCCTACGGACGCCTTCCGGCCCGACTCATAATCCGTCGTCGAAGGTCGAGTCTTCCCGCCACTTACTCCGAGAACAACTCCTCGACGGCCTTGCGGAAGGTGACTGGATCGATGGCTGGGAAACGGTAGAGCTCGGGCTCGATCGCTTTGAATTGGATCAAGGCCTCCGTCGGATTGACCAGGCCGGCGGAAATCATTTCCTTCACATCGTGAATGTCTTGCTCGTGGCCGCGCTCGATCTTCGAGAGCGCCTGGGCTACCGGGTCGAAATGATGGAAGGAGAGCTTGCCCTCCTGGCGGATAAGGGGGCTTCGATCCTCCCAGCCTGACGGCAGCGGGATGAAGTCAGATGGTGCTGCCAGCTCAACGTTGAGGTTCAGTGCCTCCTTGAGTCGGGGGATCTCTCGCAGAATCTCATCGCGGTCGGGAATGAGCTTGATGTCGACGTCGATGGTCGTCTCCCGCCAACCATGGAGAACCGCGGTCGCTCCGCCGGTGAGATAGATGCGGCCGTCCACCTGGACGGCTTCCCCTAGCTCGCGCATGAACCTCTCAATGCGAGCAGAGTCGGCTAGTTCACGCATGCCGCTGCCCGCTCGAAGCTGACGAGCCGGCGGATCAAGGCGTTGTAGGCAGAATGGGCGGCATCGCCTTTTTCGCGCGCAAGGAGCAAGTAGAGCTTGTGCTCGGGGGAGTGGATCGGCGAGGACAATTCAATGCCGATCGATTGCAGTCGTGTAGAGCCAATCGATACGAGCAGCGCCTCAGCCGATTCATGCCCGTTGCCTAGGTCTTCAGCGCCCCGTTTGACGAGGTCGGCTCCGGGCAGGGTTTCTAGGTTGGCGAAGCTTGTCATTCCGCTGAGGGTAGCGGCCTTCGGATTGCTCGCGTGACGAATGTCGCTCAAAACTTTGTCCCGAAATTTGTCCCGGACTCCACGGAGCTCAGTGCGCCTCGTCGTCCAATGCGGCTATCCGGCTTGAAGTTGGTGTTCAGCTGGGTTAGGCCGTGGTCTCGCGGTTGGCGGCTTCCATGCCGAGCCTCGGGAAGGGGGGCGTGCAGCCATCGGGATAGCGTTGGAAGTAGTCCCGATCTTCGGCCTCGGCCTCCCAGAAAGGACCCGCCTCGCTGATCTCGGTCACGACCTTGCCGGGCCAGTGGCCCGAGGCGTCGACGTCGGGGATCGTCTCCTCGGCCACCCTGCGCTGCTCGTCGGTTGCATAGAAGATCTCCGAGCGATAGCTGGAGCCGACGAGACGTTCGCCAAGGTCGGGTCGGTGAATCTGGAAGAAGAACTCGAGCAGGCCCCGATAGGAGATCCGCTCCGGATCGAAGACGACCTCGATCGCCTCGGCGTGGCCGGAATTGTTCTCCTCGGTCGGGTTGTCGTTCTCACCGCCGGCCCATCCCACGCGGGTGGAGATGACTCCGTCGCGGTTGCGCAGCAGTTGCTGCATGATCCAAAAACAACCTCCCGCAAGGACCGCGGTCTCGGTGTCATCGCTCATGGCCCTTCCTTCCTTCGAAGTTCTGCTGAGACTAGTCTCGGAAGGCCCGCTGATCAAACGTACATTCCCGCCAGAGGTCTTGGCCGCTGCTTCCATGCGGAGCGCATGGAGATCAACCGCGGTGATCCGCAGCCGTGGAGGCCGGGGGATATTTCCGATTGACGGGCCCCCGATCGCGCTTAACGCTTAAATGTCGGACATGGCAGCTGCCTCAAGCGCCGCCCTGATGCTTCGTGAAAGGAATGAGATGGAGAGCGGAACCCAAGATGAGCTCGAGATGGGGCCGATTGATTTCCTCTTGGTCGAGTGGCCAGACCGACAGCCGACCGGGAAGGCAATGCCCTACTTGGTCGACCTGGTCGACCGGGGCCTGATCCGGCTGCTGGACCTGGCCTTCATCGCCAAGGCAGAGGATGGCTCGGTGACGCGGATGGAGATCGCCGACCTCGGCGGCGAGGTCGAGGAGCTCGCCGTCTTCGTCGGTGCCGACTCCGGGCTGCTGTCCGACGAAGACACCGATGAGGCGGCTGCGGCTTTGGAGCCGGGGACTTCGGCCGCTCTTCTTGTCTACGAGAATCGCTGGGCAGCGCCCTTCGCCACTGCCGTTCGCCGATCCGGCGGCCAGCTCGTCGCCAGCGGTCGTATTCCCGTCCAGGCTCTGCTCGCCGCCCTCGATGCCGCCGAGGCGGCCTAACCCTCAAAAGGAGAATCACCATGCCAGGACTACTGAGAGGAATCGCCCGCACGGCCGTGATCGCCGGCACCGCCACGTCGGTGAGCAATCGCGTGTCGAGACGCCAAGGCGAGCGCTGGGCGAAACAGGAAACAGAGGAACAGGCAGCGCAACCGGTCGCGGCGCCTCAGGCCCAGGAGTCGACCCTCGACCAACTCAAGGAGCTCGGTCAGCTGAAAGAGCAGGGGGTCCTGACCGAGGAGGAGTTCGCGGCTCAGAAGGCCAAGATCCTCGGCACTTGACCACTGGGCCCACCGGGGCGAGGATTCCGGAGGCGGTTGAGCTGCATCTGATCCCTGGCGCACGGAGGCGATCTGGTCCTGAACCAGCCCGGTGCCGATGGCAGAGATGAATTTCGACAGCGACGTGGCGTTTCCGCGCTTGAGCGAGCAGCAGCTTGCCGTTTTGGACGCCGTTGGGGAGCGAAGAGCGCTTGTTGCCGACGAGGTCCTCTTCGGCTCTGGCGATCGCGATTCCGATTTCTTCGTGGTGCTGAGCGGGCAGGTGGCGATCGTCGATGCCATCGGGACGCCGGCGGAGCGGGTGCTTGGCGTTCACGGCGAGGGTCGTTTCGTCGGCGAGCTGAACCTGATGTCGGGCGAGCCCGCCTATCTCACGGCTCTCGTGCGTGAAGGCGGCGAAGCGATCGTCTTGAGCCGCGAGGCGCTCGGAGCGCTGATCGGGCGTGACCAGCAGCTCGGAGACCTGATCCTCACCGCGTTCGTCGCTCGCCGCGCGATACTCGTCGACGCCGGCAGCGGCGTGCGGCTGATCGGCTCGAGCCTCTCTGGCGAGAGCAGGCGGCTGCGTGAGTTTCTGACCCGCAACCGCGTGCCCCACAGCTTCATCGACCTCGACGGGGATCGCGGGCCCGAGCAGCTGCTGCGCGAGCTTCCCTTCGACCTGGCGGACCTGCCGCTGCTGATGCGGGGATCCACCGTGCTCCGCAACCCGACCAATATCGAGGCGGCGACCGTGCTCAACCTGAGGCATCGGGGAAAGACCGCGGAGCGGGCCTGGGACACGCTTGTCGTCGGCGCCGGTCCGGCGGGCCTTGGCGCCGCCGTCTACGCCGGCTCGGAGGGCCTGGAAACAGTGCTCGTCGACGCAGTGGCGCTGGGGGGACAGGCAAGCACCTCCTCGCGGATCGAGAACTACCTGGGCTTTCCCGCCGGCATCTCGGGCTCCGACCTAGCCGAGCGGGCAACCCTGCAGGCGCGGCGCTTCGGCGTCAAGACCGCCGTGCCCGAGCGGGCGCTCAGCCTCACCCCGGACGAGGGGACCTACGTTCTCGAGCTCGACAGCGGCGATCGCTTGCGGGCGCGGACCGTCGTTCTGGCGACCGGTGCGAGCTACCGCCGCCTGGACGTCGAGCGCGTGGCCGAGTTCGAGGGAGCCGGCGTGTACTACGCGGCCACGCAGATGGAGGCGCAAGCGTGCGTGGGCGAGCCGGTCGCGGTCGTCGGCGGCGGCAACTCGGCCGGCCAGGCCGCGATCTTCCTCGCCGGCAGGGTCAGCCAGGTCTCGCTGCTGCTTCGCGGCGGCGACCTCTCGGTGGGCATGTCGCGGTACCTGGTCGATCAGATCGAGCGCATGGAGAACATCGAGGTGTTGCTTCGCACCGAGATTCGCGAGATGCACGGCGGCGATTCCCTGCAGGCGATCACCCGCGAAGAGAACACCACCGGGTCGACCTCACGGGTCGCCGCCGCGGCGGTGTTCGTCTTCATCGGCGCGGACCCGTGCACGGAATGGCTCGACGGTGCCCTGGTTACCGACGAGGACGGCTTCATCCTGACCGGCCGCGAGCTCCAGCTGGCGCATCTCGATCCAGCCACGAGCGGACGCCAGCGTTCCCCGGACCCGCTGGAGACCAGCCTCCCCGGTGTCTTTGCCGTCGGCGACGGCCGGTCGGGGTCGATCAAGCGCGTCGCCTCCGCGGTGGGCGAGGGCGCGATGGCCGTCCGGCTGATCCATGAGCACCTCGCATCGCTCAGCGGGTTCGCCCACTCTGTCCCCGCCGGGCAGGCGGTCGCCTCGCCGCGGACATGAATCGCCCGCTGGATGCGGGGTAGCCTGTCCATTTCCGGGCTTCCCGTTCGTCTTAGGAGCGAACGCAATCTCCCGAGGAGGATCGATGAAGTACATGCTGCTGATTCATCAAGGCACGACCCCGACGCCGGGGTCCGACGAGTGGAACGGACTTTCCGCCGACGAGCAGAAGGCCGTATACGGCGCCTACCAGGCGATCAACGAAACGCCCGGCGTCAGCCCCGGCGTGCGGATGGGCCCGCCCGAGACCTCGACGACCGTGCGGGTGCAGGACGGCAAGACGCTTGCCACCGACGGCCCTTTCGTCGAGACCAAGGAGGCGCTCGGCGGCTACCTCTTCTTCGAGGCCAACGACCTCGACGCCGCGATCGAGCTGGCGGCGAAGATCCCGGCTGCCGGCATGGGCGGCGCGATCGAGGTGCGCCCGGTGGTGGAGCACTGATCGAGCGCGTCTTCCGCGAGGAGTGGGGCCGTGTCCTCGCTGCCCTGATCGGCCTCCTCGGCGACTTCGACCTCGCCGAGGAGGCCGCCCAGGAAGCGTTCGCCACCGCGGCGGAGCGCTGGCCGGGGCAAGGAACGCCGGCCAACCCCGGCGCCTGGCTGATTGCCACCGGTCGCAATCGCGCGATCGATCGCATCCGCCGCGACCGCACCCTCGCCGAGAAGGCGAAGCTCCTGGAGGCGCCCGACGCCGTGAATGGCGAGCTCGCAGAGACGGTCTTCCCCGACGAGCGACTGGAGCTGATCTTCACCTGCTGCCACCCGGCGCTGGCGACCGATGCGCAGGTCGCGCTGACCCTGCGCGCCCTGGGCGGCCTCGGCACCGAGGAGATCGCACGGGCTTTCGTCGTCCCCAGGGAGACGATGGCGAAGCGCCTCGTCCGTGCGAAGAAGAAGATCAAGGCTGCCGGAATCCCGTTTCGAGTGCCGCCCGATCACCTGCTGCCCGATCGGACCCTCGCCGTGCTCGCGGTCGTCTACCTGATCTTCAACGAGGGCTACGGAGGGGAGGACGAGCTGGCGGCCGAGGCGATCCGGCTCGGCTGGGCACTCGTCGAGCTGATGCCCGACGAGCCGGAGGCGCACGGCCTGCTGGCGATGATGCTGCTGCACGAGGCGAGGCGCGAGGCGCGGTTTCGCGAAGGCGAGCTGGTCCTGCTCGCCGACCAGGACCGTTCGCTCTGGGACACGGCGCAGATCGCCGACGGCAGGGCGGTGCTTGACCGGGCTTTCGCATTGCACGGCCGCGGCCCGCATGTCATCCAGGCCGCGATCGCCTCCCTGCACGTCGACGAGCCACGCGACTGGCCCCAGATCACCGCCCTCTACGGCGAGCTGATGGAGCTGACCGACTCGCCGATCGTCGAGCTGAACCGCGCTGTGGCCGCGGCGGAAACGGACGGCCCGCGGGCCGGGCTGGAAGCGGTCGACCGCTTGCAGCTCGAGTCCTATCCCTATTTCCACTCGACCCGGGCCGACTTCCTGCGACGCCTCGGCCGTGCCGAAGAGGCTCGCGCGGCCTACGCACGGGCCCTCGATCTTGCCCACTCAGAGGCCGACCGCCGCTTTCTCTCCCGTCGCCTTGCCGAAGCGGGTTGCCAGCGGAGCCCAATGCATGGTTCGACAGCATGAAGCTCTATGAGTCGGCGCGGATGTCGAGTGGGCGGCTGCGCGCCCGGGGGACGCAATTCCCGCTTCCTGACGGTGCCGCGTCAAGGGTTGGGCGCGAGCTCCACCGGCAGCGTCTTCAACTGGTTGAGGAAGGCCGACTCGGCGAACTTGGGCTTGCCCGCCAGGGCCATGTTCGGGTAGCGGGCGAGGGTCTCCTCGAAGAGGACCTTCAGCTCCAGGCGGGCCAGGGCGGTGCCGAGGCAGAAGTGGCGACCGCCGGCGCCGAAGGCCTGGTGCTCGGGGTTGCGCAGGACATCGAAGCGATCGGGGTCCTCGTAACGCGTCTCGTCGCGGTTTGACGAGGCGTACCACATCACTACCTTCTCGCCCTCCTTTATCTCCTGGCCGCCCAGCTCGGCGTCGCAGGTCGCGGTGCGGCGGAAGTGGGCGAAGGCGGGGAACATTCGCAGGGACTCCTCGACCGCGCCGGGTATCAACGAGGGGTCGTCGAGAAGCAGCCGGCGCTGGTCGGGGTCTTCGATCAGCGCTCGCATGCCGCTGCAGTAGGTCGCCTTGGTGCTGTCGTTGCCGGCGGCGACGAGCAGGAAGAAGCCCATCACGATCTCGTGCTCGGCGAGCTTCTCTCCGTCGACCTCGGCGTGGACGAGGACGCTGGTCAGATCGTCGGTGGAGCTCTCGCGCCGGGCGGCGATCATCTTGGCGCAGCGCGCGAAGATCTCGGGAACGTTCTTCTCAATCGCACCCTCGACGCCATCGGGATTGAGGTCGGGGTCGCTGGCGCCCAGGGTCGAGTTCATCAACTCGGCCCAGATCGCGTCGTCCTCGGGCGGGATGCCCATGAAGCTGCCGATCACGCGGGCCACTGCGGGCTGGGCGACATCGGCGACGAGGTCGCAGGTCTCGCGCCCGTCGATCCGATCCAGCGCGCCGACCACGATCTTGCGGATCTCCTCCTCGTGGGCGGCGATCCGCTTCGGCGTGAAGCCAGCTTGAAACAGCGCCTTGATCCGGTCGTGCTTGGGCGGGTCCATGCCGATGAACATTGCCTGTGCGAGCTCGAGCGGAAAGACCTCGGTGATCAAGGTGACGCCGCCACGTTCGGAGGAATAGGTCTGCCAGTCGCGGCTCACCTCGTGCACGTCGTCGGCTGTCGTCACCGACCAGTAGCCGGCCGATTCCGGGAACTCGGAGATCTGGGACGTCCAGTGGACCGGGCACCCCTGGCGCATCTGCTTGAACAGGGCGTGGGGCGGGCCGTCGGGCCAGTGCTCGCGCTCGGTCACGAGCACGTCTTTGATGGCGCCGTCGGGGGTGGTAGCCGGGTCAGCCTGCATTGCAGTCGCGGATCCTACTGGCCGGCTGGCCAGTTTCAAGTCCCCGCTAGCCGCGGCGCTTCTCTTGCGAGCGCATTTCGGGGCTCTTTGCCCTTGCCTGGCCGCCCCCAGTCAGCGAACCAGCTGCCTCCAGCCCGCTTGCTGCCTAGCCGAGCGCCGCCATCGATGCGAAGATCGCCCCGTACAGCCCTTCGACCGATAGGAGCGAATGTGTCAGGTAGAGACCCAAGCTGGAGGAGCAGGCGGCTGACCCGGTTGCTGTCCTTGGCGCTGGCGATTGGAATCGCAGGTCTGGTTGCGTCCGGCTGTGGAGGGAGCAGCGACAGCAGCAGCGCCTCCTCGGAAGCACGGCAAGCGATCGAAAAGGGCAAGGAAGAAGCGCAGAAGGGCATCGAAAAGGCCAAAGAAGAAGTGAAGAAGGGCTTCAACAAAGCTGAAGAAGCTGCCAGGGAAGGGATCGAAGCAGGCAAGGGGCAGGCTTCCCAGGGCGTCGAAAAGGCCACGAAGGAAGCCCAAAAGGGGATCGAAAAGGGCAAGGAAAAAGCGCAGAAGGGCATCGAAGAAGCCGAAAAGCAGGCACAGCAGAACGGCTACTAAAAGGCCAGTTGGACAGCCCCGGCGGCGCTTCGCGCCGCCGGGGCGTGCCGGCTAGCGGACCCTGCAGTCTCGCGAGAGGCCGGTTGTCAGCCGCTGCCCGTTGGCGAATGAGAAGGTGGCCTTGGCGAGCTCGAAGACCCCGGCGGAAAAGCCGTTCGGCGCCGCACAGCTGGCGCTGACGAAGCTGCGGCGCACGCCGCGGTAGCTGTACGTGCGGCCGATCTTCATCGAGATTTCGGTGACGTAGCCGAGGTCCGATGCGAGCTGGGGGATCTTGGTCGAGAACACGCTGCCGAACTTCCCGTGGCGGCGGTGGGAAATCGTGAACGGCAGGACGAAGGCGGCCCGCACCGGGCTCGTTCCGTATAGGTGCAGCAGCATCGCAGGCCGTCCGTGGACTCGGCTGTTGAAAGCGAGGATCTCACCCTGGGCGGGGATCAGGGGAGCGCCCGGGAAGTCGACGTTTGCGGCAAAGCGCCCGTGACCGACCAGGGCGGGGCCGCATCTCTCGAGCGCCGCTTCGCTGCTGGTCTGCTGGATCGCGGACGCTGCGCAGGTTGGCAGGCCGGCGTCCGAGACGACGCCGGCGCGGTTGACCGCGACGGTCATTTCGCGGAGCTGCGGCGGACGGGTGCCGTCGGAGGTGCTGACCGTGCCGTCGAGGCTCACCGTCACCGGCGCAAGGCGTTCGCGCGGCAGCGCGTGCGGTGCCAGCTTGCCGTCGAAGTGGACGCGCAGGCTGCCCTGCTGGATCAGCTCTCCCTGAGCCACGGTGGAGGCCAGCGCGAGGAATGCAGCCGTGAGTGCGATGGCGAGAAGGCGCATGGGTCTGTTTCCAAGTCTAGGCATGGGTGAGCCCGTTCCGGGTTAACCGTGCGCTACGCGACGAACCGCGGGAAGTCCCTAGGGTTGGGCGATGGCCGCCGCGGGTCACGGGATCGAGCTCTCCGAGGGCGATGGGTTCGCCGGCTACCGGATAGAGCGGCTGCTGGGGCGGGGTGGCATGGGGGTGCTCTACCTCGCGCTCGAGCCGGGGCTGGAACGCCGCGTGGCGCTGAAGCTGATCGCCCCCGAGGCTGCCGCCGACGAGGTCTTCGCCCGCCGCTTCGCCGAGGAGTCGAGGATCGCCGCCTCGATCGAGCATCCGAACGTGGTGCCGATCTACGCCGCCGGCGAAGAGGCCGGTGTGCCCTTCATCGCGATGCGCTACGTCGCCGGCGCCGACCTTGCCAAGCGCCTCGCCCGCGAGGGCCGGCTGGCGCCGGCGGTGGCGGTCGAGCTGATCGCCCAGGTCGGCAACGGCCTCGACGCGATCCATGCCGCCGGCCTGATTCACCGCGACGTCAAGCCAGCCAACGTCCTGCTCAGCGGCGGCGGAGTCGAGCACGCCTACATAACCGACTTCGGCGTCGCCCGCAACGTCTCCACCGAGTCGGGCCTGACCCAGACCGGCCGCTTCGTCGGAACCCTCGACTACGTCGCGCCCGAGCAGATCTCGGGCGGACCGGTCGACGCCCGGGCAGATGTCTACGCGCTCGGCTGCTTGCTCTTCAAGCTGCTCACCGGCGAGGTGCCCTTCCCCAAGGACGGCGACGCAGCGCGCCTCTTCGCCCACCTCAACGACCCACCGCCGGCCTCCTCGCTATGGGTGCCCGAGGTCTCGATGGCGCTCGACGACGTGGCAATCCGGGCGATGTCGAAGCTCCCGGAGGACCGCTTTCCCTCGGCCGGCGACCTCGGCCGGGCGGCCCAGGCGGCCCTGCGCGGCGAGAAGACGACGGCGCCCGAGCGGACCGTGGCGACCGGCGCCGCGGCGACGAGGGTCGCCATGGCGACCCAGGCGGAGCCCAGGGCAGAGCGCCCGGAGACAGTTGCCACCCGTCGCCTCGCCCCGAAGACGACCGCGGAGCCGCGGCATCGCCGGCGCAGTCTCGCGCTGGCCGTCGGCGGCCTGCTGGCGGTGGCGATCGCCGTCATGGTGCCGATCGTGGCCGGCGGGGGAGGGGGGTCGAGCCCGAGCGTTGCCTCGCAGGACTCGAATCGGCCTGCTCCTAAGCGCAGGTCGAGGCCCAAGCCCCCGCCAGATGCCCTGAGCGAATCCGAGTTGATCGCGAAGGCGGATGCGATCTGCGAAGCGAGTCAGAACGCCTACAGGAGCGTCAGGTCCAAGGTGGGAGAGGAAACCCCGGACGTGGCCTATTCGGTCACCCTGCTCGGGATCTCGACGAGGGGGGTCGAACGGTTCAAGCGACTCGTGCCGCCACCCGGCCTTCGTGCCGACTTCAAGCGCTACGTCAGAGCGCAGGAGCGAGTCAAGCGCTACGACGAGGAGGCGCTGAAGGCTGCCGAAGCGGGCGGCGCCTCCGCCTATCTGGCGGCTCGCGCCAGCCGCGACGACGAGGAAGCGGAACGCTACGAACTGGCCCGCGCGGTCGGGCTCGAAGTGTGCAGCCCCAATCGCTAGGCAGCGCCCTGCGCTCGGTTCGCACTGCCCAGCCCGAGTCGATCAGGGGACGGGCTTTGCGCGCAGCTCGGCTCCGCCGCCCTTCTCGCGGATCAGGTCGACGGTGAGCAGCACCGCGGCGACGGCGTAGAAGGGAGTGAAGGCGATGTTGGTGAGCACGTCCGCGACCCACTCCGCCGCCAGCGAGCCGCCGAAGAGGTCGTGGGCGAAGCCGGTGACGAGGTCCGTCAGCGAGTCGCCGACGATCTCGATCGGGATCAGGACGAAGGCGACGAGGAGAAATTTGCCGCGCACCAATCGCACGCTGCGACGAAAGGCGGCGCGGATGCCGCGGTGCTCGATCTCGACGACCGGCGCGGCGAGCCCCAGCCAGACGAAAGCGAGGACGCCGGGGACGACGAAGGCGACCAGGCCGACCGCCACCAGGGCGCCGTAGATCAGGTCGATCGCGACCAGCGGCCCGTAATTGATCATCCCGGCGATCTGGCGCAGCGACGGCGGCCTGCCGTCGCGGGGATGGGTGAGCGAGATCGCCACCGCGCCGGCGTAGAAGACCTCGCCGACCAGGCCGGTGGCCGCCAGCCCCAGGACAGCCGCGATCGCAGCGAGCAGCTTGAGCCCGGCGCTGAGGCCGAAGGAGCCAATTTCGGCGTGGACGGTGAGCGCGTGGATCAAGCCCAGCGGCACGAAGACGACCACGGCGAGCAGCAGCAGCGACGGTGCCCGCCCGACGTAGGTGCGACCGATCCGCGCGTAGGTCGAGATCAGCTCGGCGCGGCGGCTCACGTCAGCGGTGGCGACGGCGCCCGGACGGGTGGCGGCCGCGCTCCTGCAGCCTCGACTGCGACGATTCGGAAACCGGCACGCGCTGTGGCCGGCCGAGGTCGGGAACCACCAGTTCTTCGGCGCAGCGCCGGTGATAGTGGTGGTGTTCGGTGCCACCGAGGCGAAAGACGTACTGGACGACGACGTGGTCGCTGCCGATCTCGATGTCACCGTGACAGGCCGGGCAGCGATAGAGCTTGCCGGCGATGCTGCGGATCAGCCAGGCCTCGTCACCCTCTTCGGTGGTGCCACGCAGGCTCCAGCGCTTGTCCGGCAAGCCGTCGTAGCCCGCCATGGCTACCGACGCGACAGCCAGCCGAAGCCGGCGGCCATCGCCGCGTTCGAGACGCCGGCGAGGCGCAGGCCCAGCTTGGCGCCTGGGCGGGTCACTGCCGGCGAGGAGGCCCAGAGCGCGTCGGTTGCGATCTCGGTTCCGCGCAGCCAGGCGAGCGCCCACCAGTCACGTTGCTCGCCGCGCCGCTCGGCGAGCAGGTGGGCCGCGGCGAAGGTGAGCCAGATCGGGCCACAGCGGCGGAAGAGGTGTTCGGCATCTGGGGAGGGGTGCTCGTGGCCCAGCGCCTTCAGCGTCGCCGCCGGCGCTGTGATCGCGGCGCTGCCGAGGATCAGGTCG
>DASXKW010000040.1:0-29028 GCA_036496625.1 Solirubrobacterales bacterium
CTCCTACGTCGCCGAGATCAAGATCGGCCAGGGCGCGAAGCCCGGCGAGGGCGGGCACCTGCCGGGCAAGAAGGTCTCGGAGAAGGTGGCCTCAGCCAGGAACGCGACGCCCGGCACCGACCTGATCTCCCCGTCGAACAACCACGACCTCTACTCGATCGAGGACCTCGCCGAGCTGATTGACGAGCTGAAGACCGTCAACCCCGACGTGCGCGTCTCGGTCAAGGTCCCGGTGGTGCCGAACATCGGCACGATCGGCCTCGGGATCGCCAAGGCCGGTGCCGACATCATCACCCTCTCGGGCTTCGAGGGCGGCACCGGCGCCGCCCGCCAGCACGCGCTGCGCCACGTCGGCCTGCCCTCCGACATCGGCACCCGCGCCGTGCACCGGGCGCTGATGGAGGCCGGCCTGCGCAACCGGGTGGAGATCTGGGCCGACGGCGGCTACCGCACCGGCCACGACGTCGTCAAGCTGCACTGCCTCGGCGCCAACCGGGTCGGCTTCGGCACCCTGGCGATGGTCAGCCTCGGCTGCACGATCTGCCGCGGCTGCCAGCTCGACACCTGCCACGTCGGCATCGCCACCCAGATCGAGACGGTCGAGCAGGCCCAGGAGCACGGGTTGAAGAAGTTCACCCCCCAGGAGGTCGACGTTGCCGCCGAGAGCTGCGCCCGTTTCTTCTCGGCGATGGGCGAGGAGGTCAAGCAGGTCGTCGCTTCGCTCGGCTACGAGCGCGCCCAGGACCTGGTCGGTCGCTACGACCTGCTCGAGCAGGTCTCCCACCACGAGGCCGTCGACCTGGCGCCGCTGATCACGCCCCTGGAGGAGTTCCTCGACCTCGAGCCTCTCGACCTGCCGGTGGCTGAAGAGATGACCGAGGAGCGGGCCGAGGCGGGACTGGTCGTCGCCCGCCCGATCCGCATGGAGGCCAAGCAGGCCTCGGCCCAGATCGGCGGCCTCGCCGGCGACATCTGCTCCGGTCGCACGATCCGCAACGAGTTCCCCCGCGCCACCGACGCCAACGACCGCGTTCTCGGCACCGAGCTGTCCGGGGCGATCGCCCGCTCGCGCATCTTCGACGACGGGCCGGAGTCAAACGACGACGTGCTCGCCAGCCTCGAGTTCAACGGCGGTTCGGTGGCGGGGCAGGGCCTCGGCGCCTTCAATTCCTATGGCGTCTCGATCCGGGTCGAGGGCGGCGCCCAGGACGGCGTCGGCAAGACCATGCTGGGCGGCTCCGTCGCCGTGCTCAAGGGCAGGGGCGCCAAGGGCAAGCGGCTCAACGGCTCGGTCGGCAAGTCCTTCGCCTACGGCGCCCAGCGCGGCCGCCTCTTCGTCCAGGGCTCGGCCGACTCGCGCTTCTGCATCCGCCTCTCCGGCGCCGACGTGGTGCTGGCCGGCGAACCGGAGGAGGCGATCGACGATGCTCGCGGCTGCATCGTCGACCGCGCCAACGCCAAGGGCTTCGCCTTCGAGTACATGACCTCGGGGCGGGCCGTCGTGCTCGGCGACCTCGGCCCCTGGGCCTGCGCCGGGATGACCGGCGGCCGCGTCTACGTCCGCCACGACGCCTTCGGCATCGATCGCGAGGCGATCGAACGCAGACTTGGCGAGGGCGCCAAGGTCGAGCTGAAAGAGATCGACGCCGAGGGCCTGCTGGACGTCGACGACCTGCTTGGCGCTTACGCGGGCGAGCTGAGGGCGACCGGGCAGGACGAAGAGGCCGATCGGGTGATCGGCCTGGCCTCCGACGCGGCGGCCAACTTCCTCATGGTCGTCCCCCACAGGGTCCAGGCGGACCCGAGCATCTCTACCGAGTAAGCAGGTCCGCGATAGCGCGGACCTCGCGCAGAAGGCCGTCGAGCATCGCCTCGGTGTTGGTGTGGATGCGCCACTCGGCGTACTTGCGGTCCTGCTCCACCTGGTCGAGGCGCTGCTCCAGGGCCTCGGTGCGGGCGCCGACGCTGTCGATGCGCTTGTTGAGGCGTTTCTCGGTTTTGCGGACGCGGCGCTTGATCAGGGCGTTGGTCTCGTCGCGAAGGGCGTCGAGCTCTCGGCGCAGCCCCTCCCCGCCGCCGTTCTCCTGCTCGGCGAGCATCTCCTCCACACCCGTGCGGACGCGCTCGATCTCCTCATGGAGGCGTTCACGGGCGCGCTCGGCCGCCACCTCGGGCGGGTCCGGATTCGTACTCACGCGCCCATGCTACGGGCGCGGGAGGCCGGAATTACGGAAGTCCATGAAGGATTGTGGACTCTATGGCACCACAATCCTTCAATCGACCGCTCAGCGTTCGAGGGCGATCAGGCGGTAGCGGCCGATCGCCAGCTCATCACCGTCTTCGAGCCTTCCCCACTCGACCATCTCGCTGTTGAGGAAGACGCCGTTGAGGCTGCGATCGTCGAGGACGCGAAGCGCGTCCGGCTGTTCGGAGACGACGAGGGCATGGCGCCGCGAAACGCTGGGATCGTCGAGGCGGACGTCGGCGTTGGCGCTGCGCCCGATCCGCGTCCAACCGGACTCGATCGGGAAGACCCGGATCTCGCCGTCGTCACGGCAGGCGAGGTAGCTGCCAGGCTTCGGCAGCATCGCGCGCGCCGTCGCGATCCAGCTGGGCGCCGATGCGGCAGGCCGGATCGCCAGCTCCGCGGTCTGGCCGTGCTCCTGCATCGATTCGAAGATCGAGTCGCGCTGGAACTCGCTCGCGCCGCAGCGCGGGCACTCGGGCAACTGGTCGCTCTCTCGCAGCGAGAGCTGCGAGCCGCAGGCAGCGCAAAAGTACGTCCCCGAGCCGGGAACCGCGCCCACGTCGAAGCTGTCGATGCCGGGGCTGACACTGGTGGTAAAGATGGCGATCTCCTTTCCCGCTTTCCCGGGCGCCTCCGCAAAGGCGATGCTAGATGGCTCTCAGGGGTACTGCATCAGGGATTTCCCGCAGATGCCGATGTCAAAACCGCCGGCCCCAATACAATCGCGCCGGTCATGGGCCCGGTCAGCGCAGAGGTTGAGATCGACGTGCCGCGTCGGCGCGCCTTCGAGGCGATCGCCGACCTTGCCCTGCGCCCTGCCTTCACCGACCATTTTCTCTCTGACTTCCACCTGACCCGGATCGAGTCGGCCGGCGTCGGCGCCGGGGCGCGGTTCCGCTTCGCGGTCTGGCCGCGGGCGGTCTGGATGGACACGACGATCGTCGAGGCCGACGAGCCGCACCGCCTCCTCGAGCGCGGTCGCGGCGGCCGGGCCAACCGGATCCCGTCGACCACGCTCTGGGAGCTGACCGAGGGGCCGGGCGCGCTGACAAGGGTGCGCGTCTCCTACTGGACCGAGCCCGCGAACCCGGTCGATCGCGCCCTGGAGCTTCTCTCCGCCGCCTCGATTCCCTACGAACGCCGCTGGCGCGAGGCGCTGCGGCGGCTGCGCGAGCTGCTCGAGTCGGGTGAGCTCGCCGCTGGGCGGGCCGTCGTCGCCGGGGGCAACCGGCATGCGACGGGTATTCCCTAGCCGGTCTTTTATAGGCTCTCGCCGCCGATGCTTCGCCGCCACCGACTCGTTCCCGTCCTGCTCGCTGCCCTCGCCTTGACGGCGCTTTCGCTTTTCGTCTCCGCCTGCGGCTACTCGAGCGACTCCAAGCAGGTCGTCGAGGGCGAGGTCGTGAAGCTCGGCGAACTCAAGTACCAGGTCGTCTTCTCGCGTTTCCTCAACCGCAACGACAACGAGGACTCCGCCTACCTGGTCGGCCAGCCGCCCCCGGCGAAAGGCTCGAACTACTTCGGCGTCTTCCTCGAAGTCCAGAACAAGAGCGAAGAGACCCAGACGCTCGCCGATTCGGCGACGATCTCCGACGCGAGCAACGAGAAGTTCGAAGCGATCCCCACCGAAAGCCTCTACGCCTTCCCCTTCGGCGGCAAGGTCGAATCGCAGGAACCGATCCCGGCCCCCGACTCGACCCCGCAGCAGGGCCCGATCGAGGGCTCCCTGGTGCTCTTTGAACTGTCCGCCGCAGCGTCCGAGAGCCGGCCCCTGACGCTCTCGATTCCCGGCCCCGAAGGGCCGGCCGAAGTAAAGCTCGACCTGTAGTCGGTGGTGGTGGTATGAGCCTGGCCGCCCTGCGGTCGAATTGACATCCCAAGCGCTCTGCGCTTGGGATGAATGAGGAGCGCGGCTTCGCCGGATTGCATTTCCGCCGCTTCGCAACGTTCGACCGCAGGGCGGCCAGGCTCCTTTCAACACCCCGATGAGCTCTTCGAAACGGAAGAAGCTGTCGGAGCTTCAAATCTTCCAGGCAAGAAACGCCTCGCAACTGGTTTCTCGAAGCTCGATGAGCTTCGAGAGGGACGGCGGGCGCGCCTCTGCGGGAATGTCGCCGAAGGCGGCGGAAATGCAATCCGTCACCTGCGCGGGCGCAGCCCGCGCTCCTCATTTGTCGCTAGCGCGCGCAGCGCGCGTGCGACATAAATTCCCGCAGAGGCGCGCCCGCCGTCCTCTCAGAGGCCGGCAGAGAGCACTTCGGCAGCCGCCGGCGCGGCGACTTCGCCGCCTGCGGCTTCCGCTTCGATCAGCAGCACGCCGATCGCCAGCTTGGCGCCGTCGGCGGGGGCGAAGGCCGCGAACCAGGCGTCCTTGCGCTGCTGCGGGTGGGGCGAGCTCTCTTCGCCGGGCCGGGGGCCGAGCTCGGCGGTGCCGGTCTTGCCCGCCACCTGGGCCTGGGGGATCGCGCCGGCGGTGCCGGTGCCGCCGGTGACCACGCCGATCATCAGTTCGGTCAGCTCGTCGCTGATCTTCTTCGACATGACTCGAACGGGTTTCGCATCGGGGCGCAGCTTTCGGTTGGCGACGATCGAGGTCGGCTCGCGCACGCCGCTGTTGGCGATCGTCTGCGCCACCGTCGCCATCTGCAGCGGCGTCGCCAGCACTTCGCCCTGGCCGATCGCGCTGACTCCGAGGTCGAGTTCGTCGCCGATTTCGGTCGGGATCGTCGACTCTTCGGGCTTGACCTGGGCGACGATCCGCGGCGCGTAGAGCGTCGGCGGCGAGTTGAAGCCGAAGCGTTCGGCGGTGGCGACAAGATCGTCGTTGCCGATCTTCGGCCCCAGCGGGACGAAGTCGGCGTTGCATGACTGGGCAAAGGCTTCGCGGAAGCTGCCGCCGCAGTACTCGCCGTTGGCGTTTTCGATGAAGCGGCCGCCGACGTTGACCCCGTCGGTGATTTCGAATTCGTCGTCGAGGGAGACCACCCCCTTGGCCAGCGCCGCCGTGGTCGTGATCGTCTTGAAGGTCGACCCGGGCGGTTGCGGCGCGGAGAACGCCTGGCCGGCGAGGGCGCGGACGTCGCCGTTGCGCGCGTCGAGCAGGGCGATGCCGCCGGCCCGGCCGGCAAGGGCCGAGACAGCGGTTTCCTGCAGTGCGGGGTCGATCGTCGTCTTCACTGGCGCTCCGGGCGTTGGTTCGGCCTTGGCGATGATCCGGGTCGCGCTGCCGCCTTCGTCGTTCACCGCCAGCAGCGAGCCGCCCGGCTTGCCGGCGAGCCTTGCGTTGAACGCCTTCTCGAGGCCGCTGACGCCGACCGGGGTGTTCGGCGCGAACCCCTGGCGAGCCAGGGAGGCGAAGTCGGATTCTTCGGCGCTGCCGACTTCGCCGGTTACGTCGATCGCGGCGCTGCCGAGCGGGTGGGCGCGCGCTTCGGCCGGCCCCTCGGCAAGCGGCGAGCCGTCAGCGGCCAGGATCGGCGCTCGCGGGGCGAGCTCGATCTCGTTTTCGAGGTGCTCGCCGCGCTTCAGCCCGGGGAACACCAGGCTCGGGTCCCAGGCGATGCCGCCTTCGGCGAACGGCAGGTCGAGCTCGTCTTCCACGGCGCCGAAGGCCACCGTGCCGGCGGTGACGTTGACCGGCACGGTGGTGGTCCCGTTGCTGGACGTTGGATTCCCAGGCGAGTCGGGGTCGAGCGAGCTGAGGGTCGCCTCCATCGCGGCGTCGCGGTAGGCGAGGACGAAGTCGTTCAGTTCGATCTGTCGCTGCGAGGCCGGGTTGAGCTCCTTGTACATCGCCGCGAACTCTTCGTGCTGCCAGGCTTCAGTGAAGAGCTTCGCGGCTTCCTTGTCAGGCGAGCCGGGGGCGCCCGTCATGGCGCCGATCACGAAGGCGACCAGCGCGATCAGCGCGAGAGGCAGTGTGCGGGTGGCGATACGGCGACGCCGTTCCACCCCAGGAGGACGAGGGTTCATTTTCCGTGAAAGGTAGTGAAGCGGACGGGTGCCACCCTTCCCTGCTTCCATATGGCGATGACCGTTCTCGACTTCGGGATCGCCGCCTTTACGCTCGCCCTCGGGCTCTGGGGCTACCGGCAGGGTTTGATCGTCGGGACGTTGACCCTGTTGGGCTTCGCGCTGGGCGCGTTTGCCGGGAGCCGGATTGGGCCTTTGGCGCTCAACCAGGGGAACGAGTCGCCCTATGCGCCGCTTTGCGCCGCGCTTGGGGCGCTCGTGGCAGGGGCGCTCGTGGCGGTGACCTTGGAGAGCCTGGGTCTCGGCTTGCGGTCGCGGTTGATCCGGGGGACCGGGGTGCTGCATCTTGCCGACGGAGCGGGCGGGGCGGCGCTGATCGCTTCTGTCGCTCTGGGAGTGGTCTGGGTCTTCGGGGCCGTGGCGCTGCATGCTCCCGGGACGGCGCAACTGCGGGCCGACGTGCAGCGCTCTTTGATCTTGCGCAGCCTCAACGAAGTGCTGCCGCCCTCGGGGTCGATCCTGAATGCGCTCGACCGGGTCGATCCGGCGCCTTCGATCATCGGGCCGACCGCGCCCGTGGCAGCGCCCGATCCGTCGGTCGCGATTGATCCCGACGTGGCGCGCGCCGGCGACTCCGTAGTGCGGGTGCTGGGGACCGCCTGCGGCCTTGGCGTCGAGGGCTCGGGCTGGGTCGCCGGGCCCGGACTGGTCGCGACCAACGCGCACGTCGTCGCCGGCGAGGACGACACCACGGTCACGACGCGGGAAGGCGCTTCGCTCGACGCAACGCCGGTCTACTACGACCCCGAAAACGACCTTGCCCTGCTTCAGGTCGACGCCGCCCTGCCGACCCTCCCGATCGCGCCCGATCCGCAGCCCGGAGCCGCGGCCGCCGTTCTCGGCTATCCGGAGAACGGGCCCTACTCCGTCGCTCCGGCCCGGCTCGGCGAGACGCGCGACACGATCAGCGAGGACTCCTACGGCCTGGGGCCGATCCGCCGTCAGATCGCCTCCCTGCGCGGCAGCGTCCGCAGCGGCAACTCCGGCGGCCCGCTCGTCGACAGCCGAGGACGGGTCCTCGGCACGATCTTCGCCGCGACCACGACGGGAACGCCGGGAGGCTTTGCGGTTCCCGACGAAATCGTCGAAGCGGCGCTGGGAGGGCCGACCGGACCGGTCGACACCGGCCCCTGCGCCAGTTAGCCCGTCACTTACGTTCGGTAAGCTCAGCTGACTAGGTGGAGGCCGGGCCAACCACCCAAAATCAGGCCGGCAACGGCGTCTGCCCGCTTTTTCACGCGGCGATCGAGCTGATCGGCAAGCGCTGGACCGGGGCCATCGTCTGCGCGCTGACCGAGGGTCCGCTGCGTTTCGGCGAGCTGGCCCGCGCCATCCCAGGCCTCTCCGATCGGCTGCTCTCGCAGCGCCTGCGCGAGCTCGAGGGCAAGGGCCTGGTCGAGCGTGAGGTCGAGCCCGGCACGCCGGTGCGCGTCACCTACTCGCTGAGCGAGAAGGGGGCGGAGCTCCAACCCGCGATCAGTGAGCTCAAGCAGTGGGCGAGGCGCTGGAACCGCGCCACATAGCGACCGCGACCGCCGGAGCGGACCTTCCCGGCCCTTTCGCGGTCGGCCGCTACGCGCGCAGGCTCCAGGAGGAGATGCGGCGACGGGCGCGGGTGCAGCTGATCGGCGAGGTCACGGGGGTCGGCCGCAGCAGGGTCCAGGCCTACTTCGAGCTGCGCGACGGCGAGGGGGCGGTGCCGTGCGCGATCTGGCTCGACGATCTCGAGAAGGCCGGGCTGCCGGACGGGGCGCTCCGGGACGGCGCCGAAGTGGTGATCGCCGGCGGTCCCGACTATTACCCCGGCGGCGGCCAGGCTTCGCCCGGCTTCTCCTTCCGCGCCACCCACGTGCGGCTCGCCGGCGAGGGGGACCTTTTGGCGCGGCTGGAGGCGCTGCGCAAGCGGCTCGAGGCTGAGGGGCTGTTCGAGCTGCAAAAGCAGCTGTCGCGGCCGCTGCTGCCGAAGACGATCGGCGTCGTCACCGCGGAATCCGGCGCCGCCCGACGCGATCTGTTGGCCGGGCTGGAGCGGCGCGGCTGGCGCGGAACCGTCGTCTGGGCCTTCGCTCCCGTGCAGGACCGCCACGCCGCGCCGCGAATCGCGGCGGCAATCCAGGGCCTCGCCGCGCAGCCACAGATCGAGGCGATCGTCGTCACCCGCGGCGGCGGCAGCCTCGCCGACCTCTGGGCCTTCTGCGACGAGACGCTCTGCCGCACCGTGGCGATGCTGCGCGTGCCGGTGATCAGCGCCGTCGGCCACGAGCGCGACGCGACCCTGATCGACGATGTCGCGGCGGTCGCCTGCTCGACCCCGACCCACGCCGCCGAGGCTGCGGCGCCGCTCGACTGCGTGGCGGCTCGCGCCGCGCTCGGGCGCGACGTCGGCGCGTTGCGACGCGCGGCCGGCAGCGCGGTGGCCGCCCGCACGCCGCACCTGGTCGTCCTGGCGCGCGGCCCGGCCCGGGCGCTGCGGCGCGAGCGTCTCGCCCTCAATCAGAAGACGCGGGAGATCCGCGCCGCCTCCGAACGCGGCATCGCCGAGCGGCTCGGCTTCCAGCGCCGCCTTGCCGCGGTCGTCCTGGAGCGGGCGCGCGGGCGCGCGGCGGGCGCCGAAATGCAGGTGCGGCGCACGGCGCTGCGCCGGGCCGAGGTGGCGCTGCGCGCGCACGAGCCCGAGCGGACGCTCGAGCGCGGCTACGCGCTGGTCGAGGATCGGGAGGGAGAGCCGGTCACGGACGCCGCCGGCGCGGTCGCCGCCGAGCGCGTCAGACTGCGCTTCTCCGACGCCGGCGTCGGCGCAACGATCGAGGAGCGGGATTGAGCGAGAAGCCAGACAGCTATGAGGTCGCGGTCGAGCGGCTCGAGCAGATCATCGACCGGCTCGACTCAGGCCAGGCAGGCCTGCGCGAGACGCTGGACCTCTGCGCGGAGGGACGCGACCTGGTCGCCTACTGCGCTGCCGAGCTGGACGCCGTCGGCGAGGGCCTCAAGGAGCTGAAGCTCGATGAGCTGGCGGCGAAATTGGCCAGCTCAGCCGAGCCGGCCTGACTGGCCCTCGGGACCGGAGCAGGTGCGACCCAGGGCCGGGCATCCTCGGCAGAGGGACCAGTCGCGGCGATCGGGCTCGGCCGGCGGGAAGTCGCCCCGCTCGATTCGCTCTATCGCGGCTTCGAGTCGCGTTCGGGCGGCTTGCATGTCCGCCGGTCCCAGCATGGCGATGACCGGGTCCTCGGGCCGCTCGAGGAAGGCGTAGGCGACCTCGACTTCCGTCGCGCTCCTGGACTCGGCGACGGCGAGGGCGTAGATGTCGCGCTGGGTTCCGTAACGGGCGGCGTGCTCGGCCGGGTTTGAGCTTTCGAGGCGGTCGGTCTTGTAGTCGACCACCAGAGGCGCGGCGCCTTCGCGCTCGACCAAGAGGTCGATCGAGCCGCGCACGACCGCGCCGGCGACGCCGAGCAGAAGCGCGACCTCGGCGCGCACCGTCGCGCCGGGGGGGAGGATCCGCTCGGCGAGAAGCTCAGAGCCGAGCCAGGCGCGTAGCGGCTCGAGCAGGGTCTCGGTCGCATCTCCGGCAAGCCCGGCGGCCGCGGCGTGGCGGCGAACCACTTCCAAGGACGGCTCGCTCCAGCCGTTGGCCTGGCTCCACTCGAGCAGCGAGTGCGCCGCGGCGCCGTGGGCGGCGCGCTCCTCCCGTCCCGACCCCCGCTCCCCGGTCGACGTCGCGGCTTCTTCCGCTATCCGGCGGGAGTTGCGACCGCTGACGCCCAGGTCGAGGACGCGCTCCATGTAGAAGCGATACGGGCACTCGTCGAAGGCCGCAATCGCCGAGTAGGAGAGGGGACGGCTGGGGATCGCCGGCGTCGGCGGTCGCAGCAGCGGGGCCGGGCCCTGCCCTACAGGGCGCTCCGCTGCTGCGTCGACGCTGCTGCGGACCAGCTCGGCGGCGCGCTCTGCGGAGGGGAGGTTGACCCGGACCGCGATCTCCGAGGGCTCGAAGCTCGCCTCGAGGCCCGGGCGAGACTCGGGCGGGGGGATGGGGACGGTCGAGTCGCTCTCGCGGTCGACGTCGAAGGCCTCGACGATCCGCTCGATCACCGGCGTGCTTGGCCTTGCCGCGCCGCCGGGCTCGGGCTTGACGACGCCGCTGAGGATCAGGCGCTCTCGGGCGCGGGTGGCGGCGACGTGAAAGAGGCGCAGGCCCTCCTCGGCGTCGCGTTCCTTCGCCTCCTCGCAAAGCTCGGCGTGGGAGTAGAGGTTGATCGAGGCGGCGCCCAGGCGCCGCAACTGCATCCCGACGCGCGGCTCGGGCTCGCGGCCCAGCGTCAGCAGCGGTGGCCGCGTGCCGGCGAGCAGGCTGCGCGCCAGGTCGGGCACCGCGACGACGCCGAACTCCAAGCCCTTGGCATTGTGGACGGTCATGATCCGCACCCCGTCGTGACCCTCGACCGCGGTCGCCGCCTGCGCCTCGGCATCTGTCTCGGCGCGCGAGGCCAGGAAGTCGAGCAGGCCGCGCAGGTCGCGGCCCTCGCGCGACTCGAACTCTTCGGCGAGCCGGACCAGCTTGCGCACATTGGCAAAGCGGGCCTCGCCGGAGGGACGCATCAGCACTGCCAGGTCGTAGCCGGTCGCGCTGACCGCCGCCTCGATCAGCCCGGCCAGCGAGAGGCGGCCGCTGCGCTCGCGCAGGCTCGCGTGCGTCTCCTTGAAGCGCCGCAGCAGCGCCATCTCGTCGGCGGGGATCTGCTCGAGCCGCTCGGGCGCGGCCAGCTCCGCCTCGCCGTCGCCCGTCGCCCGCTCGACCGCCGGCCAGATATGGCGCCTCTTGCCGGCCGCCGCGCGCAGCAGCCAGAGGGTGTCGGGAGCGAGGCCGCAGGCCGGCGAGGCGAGGGCGCCGAACAGCGCCTGGTCGTCGAGCGGGTTGGCGATCGTCGCCAGCAGCGCGCAGACGTCGGCCACCTGCTGCTGGGACCAGTAGCCGCGGCCGCCGACCACGTAGGGGCGCAGGCCGGCGCGCTGCAGCGAGTCCTCGTAGACGTCGAGGTGGGTGAAGGCGCGCAGCAGCACGACCATCTCGCCGCGTTCGATCCCCTCGTCGGCCAGCGCTCGCAGGCGCTCCGCGACGGCGCGGGCCTCGGCCAGGCAGTTGGGCGGGGTGCGATCGTCGACCGTCGGCGCGAGGTCGATCCCCTCCGCGTCCCAGCCGTCGCGCGCGGTGAGCAGCAGCTCGACCGCCGGGCCTGCGGCGGTTGGCTTGCCCGCGGGCCGCGCGCCCACCCGCAGCGGGTTGTGCGCAGCGCCGAAGAGGGCGCCGCCGAGGGCGTTGATCGCACCGATGACCTCGGGGCGGGAGCGGAAGTTGCCGCTCAGCTCCATCGTCGCTCCGCGGGGCTGGGCGGCGATCAGCCGGCGCTGCCCGCGGAAGACGTCGAGGTCGGCATGGCGGAACCCGTAGATCGATTGCAGCTCGTCGCCGACCGCGACCAGCTCGCTGCCGGGACCGCGCAGCGCCTCGATCAGGCGCAGCTGCAGGCGGTTGGTGTCCTGGAACTCGTCGACCATCAGGTGGCTGAAGCGCGAGCGGTACGCCTCGCCGATCTCGGCTCGCTCCAGCAGCGCCGCGGCGAGGATCTGCAGGTCCTCGAAGTCGATCCCGGCCCGCCGTTCCTTGGCCGCGGCGAAGCGCGAGGAGAAGAGCTCGAGCAGCCGGGCCACCTGGCGGTAGGCCTCGCCGCCCTCTCCCGCCTCGGCGCAGCGCGCGATCGCCGCCTCGATCGCCTCGTTGTAGGCGGCGACGCTCTTCGCCTTGCTGCCGCTGCGCAGCGCGCAGAGCTCGTCGAGGCCCGGCGGCTGCGCGGCGCCGAGTCGCTCGCCGGCCAGCTCCAGCTGCTCCCGCCTGCCGTCGCCCGGCTTCAGCTCCTCCAAGGCTTTGGCCGCCGCCTCCGCCGCCTCCCGCAGGGCGCGCTCGACGTCGGGCTGTGCCGGGTCCGGCAGGCTCGGCTCGGCGACCCCGCGGCTGCGCAGCTCGGCGTGCACGCCGCCCACCATGCTGCGCAGCCCGTCGATCTCGAAGGCCGCGACCAGGTCGTCGGCGGAGTCCTCCCCCTCGGCGAGGAAGTCGCGCAGCGCCTCGTCGAAGGCCTCCCGCGCCGCCCGCTCGGCCTCCGGCGCGTCGAGCACGCGGAAGCCGGGGTCGATCCCGGCGGCGACCGGGTGGCCGGAGAGCAGGCGGTTGCAGAAGCCGTGGATCGTGGTGATCCAGGCGCTGCCGATCTGGCCCAGCAGCTCTCCGGCGCGCTCAAATCCGCCCGCTGCCCGCCGCGCCAGCTCGGCTCGGATCCGCTGGCGCAGCTCGGCAGCTGCCCTGTCGGTGAAGGTGAAGGCGAGCACCTCGTCGGGCGAGGCGCCCTCGTCACAGACCAGGCGGCAGTAGCGGTCGACCATCACCCCGGTCTTGCCGGTTCCGGCGCCGGCCTCGAGCAGCACGTCGCGGCCGGCGATCTCGATCGCCGCCGCCTGCTCCGGGGTCGGCGCCCGGCTCGCCGGCGTCGTCTCCACTGGCCCGCTCACCGTTCTTCGAGCTCGAATTCCTCGTCGCTGACCGGCGCCCGGTCACGGCGGCAGATCGGCGCGAGCTGGCAGAAGGTGGGGCAGATGTCGTGGCCGCGCAGGCCCTGCCGCGGGCCCGGGTCGCGGCGGATCGCACCGCTTCGCATCCTCGCGACGATCTCGCTCGCTCGCCGCCGTGCCTCCTCGAGAAGGCCCTCCAGGCCCTCCTCGTCGACGACGTCCTTGTCGTAGAGGCGGTAGGAGGCGAGCTCGGGCGCCACCCCGTCGAGGACCGCGCCGCGCGGGCGGCGCACCGAGGTGCCGCGCAGGGGGTGGTAGAGGCCGCCGATCGGGCTTGCCCCCCAGTGCTCGGCGACGGCCAGCAGGTAGAGCTGCAGCTGCAGCTTCGCCTTCTCCTCGAACTTCTCGCGCGGGGTGACGCTGCCCGAGAGCTTGTAGTCGATGACCAGGGCGCTGCCGTCGGGCGCCCGGTCGACCCGGTCGATCGCGCCGTGCAGGCCCCAGCCGCCGAGGTCGAGCACCGGGCGGTCGCTGTCCTCGTGCTCGCCGAACGTGGCCTCGAGCAGCCACGGCTCGAAGCCGCCGGTCTCGCGCCTCGACTCCTCGGCGAGGAAGCGGGCGAGCAGCCGCTGAACCCGGCGGGAGATCGCGCGCTCGGCCGGGTGGCTGCCGAGCTCCCGTTCGGCGCAGATCTCGGTGACCAGCTCGAGTCCGCGCGCGGTCCATCGCGGCAGCGAGGCCGGGCGGGGGAGGGGGTCGCCGCCGGGGCGCTCGGAGTAGAGGCGCTCCAGGGCGGTGTGCATGACGCCGCCCTGGACGAGCGGGTCGGGGGCAGGGTCGAGCAGCTGGGGATCGAGCTCATGCCCGGCGAACCAGCGGTAGGAGCAGAGGTCGAATTCCTCCAGGGTCGTGCCGCCGTAGGCGCCGACCGCGGCGAGCGACTCGATCGTCGCCGGATTGCCGAGGGGGCCGGGAGCGCGCGCCGCCGCCTCGGCCGCGACCGCCGTCGCGAGCCTGGCCGCGAGGCGATCGGCGAGCTCGCCGTCGACCCCGGCCGCAGCGCCAAGCGCCGCCGCGTCGGCGCCCCGCCCGTGCGCCGCGATCGCCCGCGCCAGCTCGTCCTCAGACGGCGACGCTGCCACCGGGTGGACGACCTGCGCCAGGTCGCGCGTCCGCGAGATCGCGGTCTCGACCGGGTCTTCGCCCTGCTCGGGCGGGGGTGGCGAGAGCAGCCGCCGCACGTCGTCGAGCAGGGGCGAGCGGGTTTCCGCGGCGCCGTTCTCGTCGCTGTCGCGATAGGAGAGGGCGAGCGTTTGGCCCGCGAGCGAGAGGCAGGCGTAGAAGAGGTAGCGCTCCTCGGCCTCCGCGTCGCGGCGGGGATCGAGTCCGAGCGCCGCCCGCTGGCGTTCGGCAAGGAAGGGGTCGCCGCCGCGGTCGCGGCGCGGAAACTCGCCGTCCTGCAGCGAGGCGATGAAGACGTGGGCAAAGCGCCCGGCGCGCAGCCGGTAGGGGTCGGCGATGCGAACGCGACCGCCGACCGGTCCGCTCCAGGCGCGGAAATCAAGCCCCTCTATCGTCGTCGCGAGCTCGTCGGGGCCGGGAGCGAGGTCACCCAGCTCGGCGAGCTCGGCGAGCGCGTTGGCGATCTCCGCCGCCGCGCGCAGCTCGGTCCCCTCGCCGGGCTCGGGTCGCGCGCCGTCGCCGCGACCGCGCAGGGGTCGCGACGCCATCGTCGCGGCCAGCCGCCCCACGGTCGCCGACAGCTCCCCCGGCGAGCCCGCCGCGGCCCTGACCTGCTCCAGGTCGCGCGGAAGGTCCCGGTCCTCGCCCTGCCAGAGCTCCAGCGCAGCCGCGGCGCTCTGCACCCGGCCGCGCCTCAGCGCCCGCTCGAACCAGTCGACCGTCTGCGGCGAGACGCCGGACGGGCCGCGCAGGAACCTCAGGAGGTCCGTGGCGCGGCCGGCGCCGAACTCGGTCTCGAGCAGGGCGATCAGGCAGCCGCCGACCCCGGTGCCCCTGACCGGCAGCTCCGCCTCGAGCGCCGTTGCGATGCCGTAGGACTCGAGCACCGAGGCGAGCAGCGGTCCGCGCCGGGCCGGATCGCGCAGGACGACGGCGATGCCGGCCGGATCGACCCCCGCCGCGATCAGCTTCGCGATCTCGACCCCGATCGCCTCGGCCTCGCCGCGAGCGCCCGCCGAGCGCAGCAGCGTCAGGCCCTCGCCGGGCGCTCGCGGCTCCGCCTCGATCGCGCCGAAGCTTCGCTCGAGGTGGAAGAGCAGCGGGCTCGGCGTGTTCTCCGGGTCCGGCTCGGTCGCGATCTCCTCGACCACGTCAATCCGGTCGCGCAGCGCCTCCAGCAGGCCGGCACGGGCCGCGAGCGCCTCACGACCCTCCTCGTAGGCGAGCGCCACCGTCACATCGGCGATCGGAGCAAGCGCTTCGACCAGCTCGAGCTGGTTGCGGGTGAGGTCGTCGATCCCGTAGAGGAAGAGCGGACGGCCGCCCCAGAGCTCTCCCGAACGGCGCAGCAGCGAGATCGCCTCGCGGGCGATCTGGTGGGAGTCGGCGCGGGCGAGCCTGTCGCGCGCCTGCGCGTAGCCCGCCGCGAGCGTCCCCAGGTCACTGAGGTAGGCGGAGCTCTCCAGCGTCTCGGCGCCGGCGCCGATCTGAGCCGGGTCGAGCCCGGCCGACTGCAGCTCGTCGAGGAAGCGCTCGAAGGCGACGGCAAAGCCCGGCCGCAGGGCGGATTGCCGCAGCGGCCCGAGCTCGCGCCGCCGCTCGGCGATCCCGACCGCGACAGCGCGCCGGCGCTGGGCCGGCGACAGCTCCGCGGCGGCGGGCGAGCCACCGGCGGCGGCGATCTCGCGGAAGAGGCCGCCGAAGGTCGTCACCGAGCCACCGAGCGACGCCCCGGCGGCGCAGGCCTCGCGCTCGAAGTCGAAGACGTCGTCGACGTTTGGGACGACGAGGACGGGATCGCGGTCGAGCAGGGCCGCGAAACGGCGCAGGATCAGGCCCCTCCGACCGGAGTTGAGCGGTCCGTGGATCAGCTTCAGCGGCATGCCTTCACCCTACGTCCGGCCGCGGCGCTACCCGCCGCAAACTGCGGCATCCCGCCGCCGTTTTGGCGTCTACCGCCCTCTCTAAATTGCACGGCAGATGGCTCTCTGCTTCGTAGACCCAGCCGACGCGATCCGCGCGATCTCGGACTCGATCGGCCGCGAGGCCCGCCGCCAGCTGCTCGGCGAGGCGGTCCGCTCCTGGGTCGACGAGATTCCCGACCAGGAGCTCGAGACCCACTACGCCAAGGCCCTCTCCGAGCTCGACGAGCACGACCTCTCGATGCTCGCCGCCTGGCACGGCTCGCTGGAGGTCGGCCACCCGGTCCCCAACCGCGACTTCCTGATGGGCGCCTTTGGCTCCCTCGGCGAGAACCGCCGCGAGGCGATGAAGCTGGCCGCCGGCTTCCGCGGCGAGGAGGCGGTCGACGCCGGCGTCACCGAGGAGGACGCCCTCGAGCTGGTCCTGGGCCTGCTCTCGCCGGCCCGCCAGATGGAGCTCGCCCTGGAGGCCGTGGACCTCTACATCTGGGACCGGGCCGGCTCCGATAACTGACGACGACGACGGTTGTTCTGTCTGCCGACCTCACGTTTCGACCCCGACCCTCGTTGAGCAGAAGATGGACCGTCGAGACGTTGTCTTCAGATCGGGCGCTGACTCATGCGCCGCTTGGCTCTACCCGGCCGCGGGCTCCGCAAGCGAGGCGCCGGTCGTGGTCATGGCGCATGGCCTCTCAGGGACCCGGCGGGACAGGCTTGGGCCGTTTGCCGAGCGCTTCGCCGCTGAGGGCTTTGCCGCGCTTGTCTTCGATCACCGCGGCTTCGGCGACAGCGGCGGGGAGCCCGATCGCTTCGATCCGGCAGCGCAGCTCGACGACTGGCGCGCAGCGATCGCCTTCGCTCGCTCCCTGCCCGGGATCGATTCGAGCCGCGTGGTCACGTTCGGCTCCTCGATGGGAGGCGGCAACGCCCTTGCCGCAGCAGCCGAAGATCCGGATGTGGCCGCGGCGGTCAGCCAGGTGCCCTTTCTCGACATCGTGCGCCAGGCGCACCGCTCCTCGCCGCTGGTCACCGCTCGGATGCTGGCTGCTGCCGCCCGCGGCGCGCATCTGCCCGCGGTAGGCCGGCCGAACGAGCTGGCACTGATCAACGCGCCCGGCGGGGAGGAGGGTTGGCGGCGCGTGGTCGCGATGGGCGAGGAATCGCGCTGGCGCAATCGCGTCTCCTCGCGCTGGCTGCTCGGGCGGCCCTTCCGGCCGGTCCGCCACGCGGCGAAGCTGCATTGCCCCTGGCTCGTCTGCGTCGGCGAGGCCGACAGGGTCGCCAAGCCCGGCCCTGCGATCGCCGCTGCGCGTCGAGCCCCGCTGGGCGAGCTGCGCGCCTACCCGGGGGTCGACCACTTCGACGTCTACGACGGCCCGGAGCACGAGGCCGTCGTGGCCGACGAGGTCGAGTTCCTCCGCCGCCACCTGCTCTAGGCGAGCGCGGCGCGGATCTCCGGGATCGCCTGCTCGTTGTCCTGGAAGTGCACCGCGTGCAGGCCCGCCTTGCGGGCGCCTTCGCAGTTGACGAGGACGTCGTCGACGAAGAGGCAGGTCTCGGCGGGCTGCCCGATCCGCTCCAGGGTCAGCTCGTAGATCCGCGATTCGGGCTTGCGGCAGCCGACGAAGCCGGAATCGACGACGGTCTCGAAGATCTCGTCGACCGGCAGCATCGGGCGCCAGAGCGGCTCCCACTCGCGCACGTTGTTGGTCAGCATCGACATCCGGTAGCCCTCGGCCTTGAGCGCGCGCATCAGCTCGATCATCGCCGGGTTCGGTTCGAGCGCCTCGAAGTAGATCTCTTTGAAGCGGTGCATCTCGGGCCGGTGCCCGAGCAGCGGCTCGAGGTGGTCGGTGAGCTTGTCGAGGAAGGCGACCTCGGTGATCTCGCCCCGCTCCATTTCGAACAGCGGGTTGTCGCCGCCCGCCTCGGTGGCCGCCTGCATCGCCTTGCCAAGGGTTTCGGTCGTGATCCCTGTCTGGTCCTGAAAGGCCATGAAGGACTCGACCAGCGGCGTGGTCAGGACGCCGCCGAAGTCGCAGACGATCGCCTCGATCCTGGCGTCAGCCATCCTCGCGCACCACCTCGTAGTGGCCGAGGCCCTCACGGCCCTCGAGCGACCAGCGGAAGAAGGCGATCTCACCGCGCAGTCCCGGGTGGTTGACGGAGCTGGCGCTGATCAGCGTGCCGGCCCCGCGCAGCGGCTGGCCCTCGCCGTCGACCCAGAGCTCGAGCGTCGCTCGGCGCTGGATGCCGTCGGGGCCGTACTCGGTCGAGAGCAGCGCCTCGGAGACGTCGACCGGGGCGCCATCGGGCCCGCAGAGCACCGCCGCCACCTCCTCCTCGCCGTGCCCGCCGGAGCCTTCCGGCCGCACCGCGCTCAGCGCCAGCAGCCCCCCGTCGGAGAAGACGATCCCAATCGATCGCCGCCGGATCTGGCCTTGCTCGCTCATCCGGCGGGAAGCCTATTGGCCGGTCCAGCGCGAGGCCCGGCTACCATAGGCCGATGCCCGACAACGACACCGCCGTGCTGACCGAAGACGACGTCATCGAGGCCCTCGAGGAGGTGATCGACCCCGAGCTGGGGCTCGACTTCGTCTCCCTCGGCCTCGTCTACGACGTCGAGATCGAGAAGGAGGACGTCTACGTCACCTTCACGCTGACGACTCCGGCCTGCCCGATCGGCCCCCAGGTCTCCGAGCAGATGAAGGAGTTCGTAGGCGACCTGCCCGGAGTCTCCGCCGTGCACCCGAAGATGGTCTTCGACCCACCCTGGAGCCCCGAGATGATGACCGAGGACGCCAAGTTCGCGCTTGGGTTCTGAGCACGGATTGCGGGGTTATAGGGGTCAGTTCTGTCCCTCCGGTACCGGCGCCCTTGACAAGCGCTCTCGCGGCGCTGGGTTTTGCGGGTAGGTCGGGGTAAGGGATGTGCCGCCGCGCTAGGCTGCATCAATGACCTTTACGCGGATTACGGTGCGACCAGACCAGATGGGCGGAGTCCCATGCGTACGCGGTCTGCGCATTCCTGTGGCGACCGTAGTTGGCATGGTCGCCGACGGCATGAGTGAGTCCGAGATTGTTAGTGCTTACCCGGATCTTGAGGCCGAAGACGTTCGCGAGGCCATGCACTACGCGGCTGAGGCCGTGCGTGAGCGTGAGTTGCCGCTCGTCGTCTCCGGGTGAAGTTTCTGATCGACAATGCGCTCTCGCCCATCCTCGCCAAGCAGCTAGAGGAAGCCGGGTATGACACCGCGCATGTCCGCGATTACGACATGCAGGCGGCTGCCGACGAGGAGATTCTCATTCGCGCGCAGCGGGAGGAGCGCGTAGTGTTTCCGCCGACACCGATTTCGGCACGAATCTTGAGGCAATCGAAGCCGACCTAACTTCGGGGAGTGTCGTAGTCGTCGAGCCTTCCCGTATTCGCGTGCGCTCTCTTCCGCTGGTTTCCTAGACCGGCGCCCCGTGTCTACGCTTCGTCGCGACTGGCCCTATCTGGGGGTTTCCGGCGATCCCACTTCCGTAGATTCGGTTGATTCCGTCGTTTCGGTGGTCGTAGGGATTTCGGTGGTTTCAGTCGAACCTGTGGTCGCTTCTTCGGTGGTTTCTTCGGGGGCGCATTTGACTTCTGTGCGGTTGTCTTCCTCGTTGGACTCGCGGACCTGCGCTCCGGAATCGACTTCCACGACCATCAATGGGCCGACGCATCTGAACGTGACGGATTCCGAGGCTTCGGCTTCGAGGCCTTCGAAGCTTTCCTGTCCGACCACCCGGCCCGAGACGGTGGCCGTGACCTGGAAGGGCCCAGCCGCAGCGCTCGAGTCGTTGCTGACGAGGAGTTCGACCGTCGCGCCTTCGGCGGCGGAGACGGTCAAGTTGGGAAGTTCTTCGCCTGATCGCTTCCGGCGTTCTTCCTGTTCTTTTCTCTTTTCCTTTTCTTCCTTTGTTTCTTGTTGAGTCGGTTCTGTCGAGGGTTCCGTCGTCGTCTTGGCCGGTCCGCCGCCTGATGACCCTCCTCCGCCGTTGGTGTTCGCGGCCCTGGCGGTCAGGCCACCGGCGAGGAGGAGGACTGCCCCGACTCCGCCGATCGCCGCTGCCCGCGTGATGCGACCGACAACGTGGCGGCGAGCGCGATCGAGGGCTGCCGCCAAGTTGATGGGCGGGGCCTCGAGTTCCGCATCCGCTTTCGCCAGAGCTTCGCGGACGATCTCGATCTCGCTCATATCTGGCCCTCCGAATCGAGGCCAAGCGCGGACACCAGCGCCTTTGCGCCCCGGTCGACGGCGTCGCCGACGACGGCGGGATCCTTGCCCGAGATCGCTCCGACCGCATCGGCTCCAAAGCCCTCGACAAGCTGGAGGACCAGGGCCGAGCGATCGTCGACTGGCAGTCCCGCGACCTTGGCTAGAGCTTCACTGAGTGGAGCTATTCCCTCTCGCCCGGCAGCAGAAGACGCTTGCGAACGTGGCTCCTCGGCGGGAGGTGGGGCAAGATCGACGAGTCGCTTTCGCACCGCGTCCGTCGCACCGTCGCGCTTAGCGTCCGGCCAGCGCAGGTAGGTCTCGATCAGGGCCTGCTCGACCAGCTCCCTTCCGCTCTCCGCGCTTCCGGTGAGCCAGGTCGCCGTGTGGGCCAAGCTTTTGGCGTCCGGCTCCAGGGTCGCCTGCATCTCGCGCTCCCGGTCGCGCAGCTTGGCGGAGAAGCCGCCGGGGCCGATCTGGAACTCGCTCAGGCTGGGGGCGAGCGCGCCGATGAAGAACATCCCGGAGCCGACGACGATCAGGGCCAGGGCGACGGGAGTCGCGAGGCCGTGAGCGAACGCCCCAATCGCGACCATCGCCAGCGAGGCGATTGGAACGACTATTGCCTTGGTGTTGACGGTCTGACCCACGCGTTTACTCGAAGATTTCGAGGCAAAGCCTAGCCGTCGCCCGGTCAGACTCGCATGCAGGGCTCAGCCGGGCAGTCGCGGGTCCTCGCTGTCGATCTCCTCTGCCGTCGCGTCGAAGTCGTAGCTGCGACTGGAGGCGGCCGGGCCGCCCGGCCTCGGCACGCCGACGATCAGGAAGCGCTTACCCACGTAGCCGCGCAGCAGGCGCCGCACGATCGCTCGGGTCGGCGGGATCAGGAAGATCGCGCCGAGGATGTCGGTGACGAAGCCCGGGGTGAGCAGGAGGGTGCCGCCGATCGCGATCAGCAGGCCGTCGGCGACCTCGCGGCCGGGGAAGCGGCGCTCGGCCAGGGCGGCGTTGAAGCGGCGCCAGGCGCCGCGGCCCTGGTGGTGCAGCAGCAGCGAGCCGAGCACCGCGTCGGCGAGCAGCAGCGCGATCGTCGGCCAGACGCCGATCAGCGAGCCGATCTGGACGATCACGTAGATCTCGACGATCGGGACGATGATGAAGAGGGCGACGAGGATGGCCACCCGTCAAGCCTAGTCAGGCACGCTATCCGGCAGGTCGGGTCAGGCCGGAGCGGCGGCCGACGCCGCCTCCTCGAGCTCCTCCAGCGAGCGGTTGAGGCCCGCCGCGAACTCTTCGACGTCCTCCATCGAGTCGTAGTCGGCGAGCAGGCCGAAGCCGAGGCGGCCGTTGTAGCTCATGATCGCCACCGCCATCGCGTGGTTCTGGGGCAGGAAGGCGACCGGGAAGACCTCTTCCAGCTCGCGGCCCAGCACGTACAGCGGCAGCTGCGGCCCGGGCACGTTGGTGACGATCAGGTTGAAGAGCCGGGTCGAGAAGTTGACCCGCGAGGCCTGCGCCAGCAGCGTCGGCGGCGCGAAGTCGTTGAAGCGGGCGATCACTTCGGCGCCGAGCGCCTGCTTGGAGCGCTTCAGCCCTTCCATCTGCTCGCTGACCACGCGCAGCCGCCGCACCGGGTCCTCGACGTAGACCGGCAGCGGGCCGCGCATCGCCGCGATCCGGTTGCCAAGGTCGCCGCGCTCGTCCTGGGTGCGAATCGAGACCGGCACCAGCGCTCGCAGCTCCAGGCCCTCGGTGCGGATCCCGCGGCTGTGCAGCCACTCGCGCAGCGCCCCGGTCACCACCGCCAGCACGACGTCGTTGACGGTGCCGCCCAGCGCGTCCTTGATCCGTTTGAAGGTCGCCAGCTCCGAGCGCGCCCAGGTGAAGCGGCGGTGCGGGCCGATCGGCTGGTTCAGCGGCACGTCGGGCGCCGGGTCGGCGAAGGCGCCGACCACCTCGCCCAGCCCCTCCAGGGCCTCGCTTATGCGCCGCGCCGCCGACTCGGGGTGGCGCACCGCCTCGACCGCGCGCTCGACGAGCTTCACCGGCGCCTCCGCCAGGTCCACGGCGCCGCGGGCGACCAGCTCCGTCGTGCTCGGGGCCGGGCGTGGCACCCAGCCGTCGTCGTTGGAAGCGGGCTCGGGAACCGGCTCGAGGTCGAACAGCACCGTGCCGATGTCGACGCCGGAGATGCCGTCGACCATCGCGTGGTGGGTCTTGGTCAGCAGGGCGAAGCGGTCGCGCTCCAGCCCCTGCGCCAGCCACAGCTCCCAGAGCGGCTTGGAGCGGTCGAGCTGCTGGGAGAAGACGCGGGCGGCGAGGCGCTTCAGCTGCTGCTCGCCGCCCGGCTCCGGCAGCGCGGTGTGGCGGATGTGGTAGGTCAGGTTGAAGTTGACGTCGTCGGCCCAGAGCGGCCGCCCAGCCTCCAGCGGCGGCACGACGAGGCGCTGGCGGAAGCGCGGAACCTGGCTCAGGCGCCCGCGCACGTGCTCGACCAGATCGACGTATTTGGGCGGCGGCCCCTCGAAGATCAGGATCGCGCCGACGTGCATGTGGCTGGCCGAGGTCTCGTTGGTCAGGAACGAGGCGTCGACTGCGGTCAGCCGGTCGAGGCGGCGTCCTTGCGTTGCCATCCTGCAAGGCTAGCCACGCCCGCAAGCCGGGGCCGGCCCGCCGCGCCGGCCGCAACGCCGCCACCGCTACTCTGCACCCATGCCTCCCGTCGCCAGCGCCGCTCCCAAGCGGGTCCTGCTTGCCGCCCCGCGCGGCTATTGCGCAGGCGTCGACCGCGCCGTGCAGACGGTCGAGCGCGCCCTCGAGCTCTACGGCGCCCCCGTCTACGTGCGCAAGGAGATCGTCCACAACAAGCACGTCGTCGAGGAGCTCTCCAAACGCGGCGCGATCTTCGTCGAGGAGGAGACCGAGGTGCCGGAGGGCGAGATGGTCGTCTTCTCCGCCCACGGCGTCGCTCCAGCAGTCCACGACAACGCTGCCGCCCGGGCCCTGCGCACGATCGACGCCACCTGCCCGCTGGTGACCAAGGTCCACGTCGAGGCGCGCCGCTTCGCCGCCGACGGCTACACGATCGTGATGATCGGGCACGAGGGCCATGAGGAGGTCGAAGGCACGACCGGCGAGGCGCCCGACTCGATCGTCCTGGTCCAGACTGCGGCGGAGGTGGAGACGCTCGAGGTGCCCGACCCGGAGCGGGTCGCCTTCATCACCCAGACGACTCTCTCCGTCGACGAGACGGCCGAGATCATCGCCGCCCTGCGGGTCCGCTTCCCGGCGATAGTCAGCTCCAAGTCAGACGACATCTGCTACGCGACGACAAACCGCCAGATCGCGGTCAAGCAGCTCGCCCGCGAGTCCGACCTGGTCCTCGTGATCGGCTCGACCAACTCCTCCAACTCCAACCGCCTGGTCGAGGTCGCGCGCGAGCATGGCGCCGCCTCCCACCTGATCGACAACCACAGCCAGGTCGAGGAGGAGTGGCTGGAGGGAGTCGAGACTGTCGGCATCACCTCCGGCGCCAGCGCCCCCGAGGAGCTGGTCGACGGCCTGGTCGAGCTCTTCCGCGAACGCGGCGCTGAGGAGGTCTCCGAGCTGCGCACCGTCCACGAGGACGTGCGGTTCATGCTCCCGAAGGAGATCCGCGAAGCGTCTGCAGCTGCATCGACGTAGGGGAGGCGGGGACCTCTCCGACGGACAAATGCCGGCCTAATGAGGCCGGCATTTTGAGTATCCGCCCGTCGGAGAGGTCCCCGCCTCTCTTTACGGAATGCCTGCCGCAAAGCTGACCGACCAGATCCGGAGGCTGGGAGAAGGGTCCAGGGTGAGGCGATGGCGCTCGTGGCGCTCATGACGAGCGAGCTCGTAGAGACGCGCCCCGTTGATCTGGAGCTGGTGGGGATCGTTGCGGTCGTTTGTGACGGTTAGCGTTCCCTGTCCCTCGACCGTCGCGTAGGCGCCGCCTGCTTCGTAGTCGATCTCGAGCTCTCCGCTCTCCGGGAATATCTCCTCGGTCGGCGGCATCACCTTTGCGCCGGGTGCGTCGCTGGGGCGCAGGGGTGCCATCGGCGCCGGCAGGGAGCGCAGGGCGTCGAGCTCGCGCAGCTCCGCCTGGATCGCCTCCTCGGTGTTGACGTATTCGCCCTCGCCGAAGTGGAACCAGCCGAGGGCGCCACCCGTCGTCCAGAGGAAGAGGCTGGGCCAGCCCTCGCAGCCGTAGGCGGCCCAGAGGTCGCGTTCCGCGTCGACTGCGACCGGGAACTCGACGCCGAGGTCGCGCAGCCCGGCCGCCACGTTGTCCGGCTCGGCGCCGAAGGGGAAGCGGGGGGATTGCACGCCGATCGTGCTCAGGCCGGCGTCCCGGTAGCGACGGTCCCACTCGATCAGGTAGGGCAGCGTCCGCACGCCGTTCAGCTGGGCGTAGTCGAAGAAGTGGACCAGCACCGGTCCGGCCGCCGTCAGCCCCGGCATCGATTGAGGCGCGTCGCCGATCCAGGCGATGCCGGCGGGAAGGTCGGGGGCGGCGATGTTGTCCCGCTCAGGGCGCATCCGCGAACGTTATTCGCTGGGCGGGGGGCCGTCTTTCCGATAGATTCTCAGAGCAATGTTCGAGATCGCACTGGCGCTGGTGCCGCTGTTGCTGCTGGTCGGCGCGCTGCTGCTGGGCCACTATCCCGGCTTCGACGCGATCGTCAGGCTCTCGGAGCGGATCGCGCCGCGCCCGCGCTCGCGTGCCGCGAAAAGCCAGCCTTGCCCCCGCCCTCCGCGCTCGCACGCGGCCAGTGGCGGCCTCCTGATCGCCTTCGGCTTCGCTCAGCGTCCCCCGCCGCTCGCGCCCTAGACACCCCGAGGGCCAAACGGCGCGGGTTGTGATTCCCGCGCCTCGAGCAAGGAGCAGGCGATGAATTCGAACACCACACGCATGGTGGCCGGCGTCGCGGTAATCGTCGTGGCGATCGTGTTGCTGATCGTGTTGAAGAACGACAACAGCGGTGACGTCACGGGCACCAACGCGAACGGCAAGGTCCCGACCATCATCGTCAAGGACGGCAAGCCGATCGGTGGAGTCAGGCAGCTGACCTACAACAGGGGTGAACAGATCCACTTCGTGGTGGACTCCGACGTCAGCGACGAGGTCCACGTGCACGGCTACGACATCATGAAAGACGTCAAGGCCGGCAGTTCGGTCAGCTTCGATTTTCCCGCCTCGATCGAAGGCGTCTTCGAGGCCGAGCTGGAGGGTCGCAAGGAACAGATCATCGAACTCACGGTGAATCCATGAGCCTCGCGCTGCCGGTGGCCCACGCTCTGATCGCGCGCAAGGATCTGCCGATCCCCGCCTGGCTGTTCGCCTGGGGTGCGTCGATCGTCCTGATTATCTCCTTCTTCGCGCTCTCGGCGGCATGGCGCAAACCCCGCTTCGAGGAGGAGCATTGGCGGCCGCTCGGGTCGGGTCTTTCGCGGGCGCTGCTCGGCCTGCCGGTGCAGATCCTCTGCGGGGCGATCGGCGTCTTCCTGCTCGGCGTCGCCATCTACACCGGTCTGAGGGGAACCGAAGCGCCCGATCGCAACTTTGCGCTCACCTTTCTCTTCGTCACCGTCTGGCTCGGCTTCCCGCTGTTCAGCGTGATCTTTGGCGACGTCTTCCGGCCGTTCAACCCCTGGCGGGCAGTAGGCCGGATCATCGGCGGGGTGTTCGCCGCCGCCGCCGCGCAGCGCCCGGCTCATTTCACCTATCCGAAGGCTCTCGGCCGCTGGCCTGCCGCGGTCGGGCTGCTTGCCTTCGTCTGGCTCGAGGTCGTCTATGGAGCCAACGGTGGCGTGGCGGTCGGCCTCTCTCCCCATGCGGCCGGGCTGGCGGCGCTTCTCTACAGCCTCTACACCCTGACGATGATGGGCCTGTTCGGGGTGGAGCAGTGGTGCCGGACGGGAGAGGTGTTCTCGGTCTACTTCGGGATGTTCTCCCAGCTCGGCTCGTTCGGCGTTAGGGACAGCAGGCTCGGCCGCCGTCGCCCGATGGCTGCGGCGACGCGCTGGGCGACGGTGCCGGGCTCGGCCGCCGTGGTGATCGCCTCGATTGCCTCGACCAGCTTCGACGGCGCCCAGGAGGGCGCCTACAAGAGCGCCCTGATCCAGAGCTTCGAATGGCTCTCGGAAACCGGCCTCAGCCTGCTCGCCTCACTGCGCCTCGCCGACACGATCTTCATGCTGCTCACCTTCGCCGGCGTCGCCGCCGTTTACCTGATCGGGGTGCGCGGCATGGCGACCGTGGAGGGCGCCCCGCCGCTGAAGAAACTGCGCAGCGGCTTCGCCCACACCCTGATCCCGATTGCCTTCGCCTATCTGGTGGCCCACTACTTCAGCCTCTTCGTCTTCCAGGAGCAGGCCCAGTTCACCTATCTGCTCTCCGACCCGCTGGGGACGGCGACCACCAACCTGTTCGGCACCGCCTCGGGTGGCATCGACTTCAAGGTCCTCAGCGCAAATGCGATCTGGTATGTACAGGTCGGGGCGCTGGTGATCGGGCACGTGGCGGGACTCACGCTTGCCCACGACCGCGCCACGGCGTACTGGGGCGACTACCGCCAGGCCGCCCGCTCGCAGTACTGGATGCTGGCCGTGATGGTTGCCTTCACCTGCTTCGGCCTGTACCTGCTCTCGGTTGGCAATGCATGACGATCCCGCTTTTTGCGAAAAAGCACGATGAATTCGCTGTTAAGCAGCGGTTTACTACCGATGAAAGCGGGTTCACATCTGGTTTACTAAGGATGAGTCCACTTACTTGACTCTCCCTCTCCCTTGTTACGCCGGGGCCGCCGCTCGCAAGGCCGACGGTTCCGGCGTAACAGGAAATATCCCCAGGTGAAGCCGGAGCGGCTAGAGGATCTCGGCGAGGCGGCGCTCGAGCGCTGTGGAGATCTCGTCGCGGACCGGGCCCTCGGCCAGCCTTTCGACCAGCGACTCGAGGAAGCCTTCGACGATCAGCGACTTCGCCTCGGCCGGCCCGAGCCCGCGCGAGGTCAGGTAGAAGAGCTGGTCGCGGTCGATCTGGGCGATCGCTGCGGCGTGGGTGCAGCGCACGTCGTCGGCGAGGATCTCCAGGCCGGGGATCGCATCGGCGTGGGCGTCGGTGGAGAGCAGCAGGTTGCGGCTCTCCTGGAAGGCATCGGTCTGCTGGGCGCCGGGATCGACCTTGATCATCCCCCGCCAGACCGCGGTCGAGCCCCCGGCGAGGACTCCGCGGAAGGCGAGGTCGGAGTTGGTGTTCGGCGCCGCGTGCTCCTGGGTGGTGTCGTAGTCGAGGTGCTGCCCGGGGCCGCCGGCGTAGCCGCCGGTGACCCGCGCCTCGGAGCCCGGGCCGGCCAGCTTGGTCTCCATCCGCACCTTGCCGCGGGCCGAGCCGAAGCCGAGGGCGGCCCAGTCGAGCCGGCCGTCGCGCTCCACCTGGGCGCGCTGGGTGGCGAAGATCCAGGCCGACTCCGATATGTCCTGGGTGTTGACGTAGCGCAGGGTCGCGGCCTGGCCGACGCTGAGCTCGACCACCGAGTTGACCAGGGCGTCGATCCCGTCGTCCGGCGAGGACCAGTGCTCCCAGACCTCGGCTTCGGCGCCCTCCTCGAGCACGACCAGGGTGCGCCAGCCGATCGCGCTGCCCTCCTGCTCCAGCGGGACTTCGATCCGGATCGGCTCCTCGACCTTGACGCCCGCTGGCACGTGAATCAGAACGCCGTCGCTCCAGGTCGCGTCGTTGCGGGCGACGAACGGATCGCCCGCAGGCGCCAGGGCGCCGAGCCGGCCCTCGACCAGCTCCGGATGCGAATCGAGGGCCTCGGCAAGCGGCAGCACGGTCGTGCCCGCGACGCCCGCGATTGAGGCATCGACCGACCCCGCCTCGTAGGAGTCGAGATCGAGCGCCGAGAGGTCAGTGAATTCCCACCCCTTCGACTTCTGGTCGGGAAGAGGTGGCAGTGTGGTTGTCGCTGGGTTCATTTCAGCCGATCGAGCCCTCCATCTGCAGTTCGATCAGCCGGTTGAGCTCGACCGCGTACTCCATCGGCAGCTCCTTGGTGACCGGCTCGATGAAGCCGTTGACGATCATCTTCGAGGCCTCCTCCTCGTCGAAGCCGCGGCTCTGCAGGTAGAAGAGCTGCTCGTCGCCGATCTTGGAGACGGTGGCCTCATGGCCGACGTCGGCGTCGTTCTCGTCGATGCGGATCGTCGGGTAGGTGTCCGAGCGCGAGTCCTCGTCGAGCAGCAGCGCGTCGCAGACGACCTTGGAGCGGGACTCGGTCGCCCCGTCGGCGATTTCGAGCAGCCCGCGGTAGGTCGCCCGCCCGCCGTCCTTGGAGATCGACTTGGAGAAGATCGAGGACGAGGTGCGCGGCGCCGCGTGGATGATCTTGCCGCCGGCGTCCTGGTGCTGGCCGTCGCCGGCGAAGGCGATCGAGAGGATCTCGCCATGGGCTTCGGGCCCGAGCAGGTAGATCGACGGGTACTTCATCGTCAGCTTCGAGCCGAGGTTGCAGTCGACCCACTCCATCGTCGCCTTCTCATGGGCGACGGCGCGCTTGGTGACCAGGTTGAAGACGTTCTGCGACCAGTTCTGCACCGTCGTGTAGCGGACCCGCGAGCTCGGCTTGGCGCAGATCTCGACCACCGCGGAGTGCAGAGAGTCGCTGGAATAGACCGGCGCCGTGCAGCCCTCGATGTAGTGGACGTCGGCGCCCTCCTCGGCGATGATCAGCGTCCGCTCGAACTGGCCCATGTTCTCGGTGTTGATCCGGAAGTAGGCCTGCAGCGGCATCTCGACCTTGACCCCGGCC
>DASXKW010000041.1:0-30857 GCA_036496625.1 Solirubrobacterales bacterium
CAGCCCGAGGACGCCGCTTCCGAGGGGGGCGCGTGGGGCGGGGGGTCGAGGACGGACCGGGGCCCCCCCGCAGGCCCCCCCCCCCACGCGACAGGACCCGCGGTCGAGCGCATCGGCCCGGAGGATCGTCTTCGTCGGCAAGCTGATCGTGTCCAAGGGTGTGGATCTGCTCTTGGCTGCGTGGCCGTTGGTCAGGGCCGAGCATCCGGATGCGAAGCTTGAGGTCGCCGGGTTCGGCGAGTACGAGGAGGGGTTGCGGAGGCTGCAGGCGGCGTTGGAGCGGGGGGACATCAACGATGCGCGAGAGGTTGCGATCGCGGGCTGGGGAATCGAGGGCGGGGAGGAGAAGCCGCTGCCGATTCTGTCGGCGTTCCTGGCGGACCTGCCGGCCGGCTATGAGGAGGCCGCCCAGGCCGCCGCGGGATCTGTCGAGTTCATCGGCCGATTGGAGCACGACGAGGTTGCCGAGCTTCTTCCCGGCGCCGAAGCGCTCGTCATGCCGAGCACCTTTCCGGAGGCGTTCGGGATGGTCGCTGCGGAGGCGGCTGCTTGCGGGGTGCTGCCGGTGTCCGCAGGGCACTCGGGGATGCTGGAGGTCTCCCGGCAGCTGATCGGGGAGCTTGCGGAGGAGGTCGGCCGGCTGACTTCCTTTCCGGTCGAGGAGGGGGCGGTCGAGGCGATTGCAGAGCGGCTCAACGGCTGGCTGGGGCTGCCCGGGGACGAGCGCGTTCGGGCGAGGGAGAGCTTGGTCAAGACCGCGCGGCGGCTCTGGAGCTGGGAGGGGGTCGCCCGGGGGGCGCTGACCGCCTCTGCCGGTCGATTGGACGAGCTCTCCTCGCCGGATCGCTAGTGCCGAGCGTCACCAGAGCCTGAAGGCTTCCGGCCGTCGCTTCAATAGAATGCCCGCCGCCTCATGTACGGCCGCCTCCCGATAGCGAAGATGCTCGCCGCGACCGTCGCGCTTGCCGCGGCGATCTCGGCGGTGATGGTCTCGATCAACTGGGACGGCCAGGAGGCTTCCACCGCGGCGCCGAAGATCGACAACCTGCTCAACGTGATGATCGTGCTCTCCTCGTTCGTCTTCTCGTTGGTCATCGTGATGCTGTTCTACGCGCTCTGGAAATTCAAAGCCAAGCCGGGCGATGAATCCGACGGCGAGCCGATCCACGGCAACACCCGGCTCGAGATCGCCTGGACCGTGATCCCGACGATCATCGTCCTCTTCGGCGCCGGCTACAGCTGGTCCGTCCTGCACGACATCGAACAGCCCGCCAAGAACGCGATGACGGTCGACGTCTTCTCGCAGCAGTACGCCTGGAGCTTCGGCTACCCCGGCAAGGGGGACGTCTACATCCAGGGTGAAATGCATGTTCCGCTGAACCGTCAGATCCAGTTCAAGATGCACGCCCAGGACGTGATCCACTCCTTCTGGGTTCCCGAGTGGCGGATCAAGAAGGACAACGTGCCGGGAATCACGACCACCGCGATCGTCACCCCCGATCGACTCGGCGCCTACCAGCTGATCTGCACCGAGCTCTGCGGCTACGGCCACGCTTCGATGCGGGCAAAGGTCGTGGTCGAAACGCCGGCCGACTTCCGCAAATGGGTCGCCGGGTTGAAGGAAACGGTTCCCGCGCCGCTCAAAGAATCGATCGTCCAAGACACTGAGACCAACCCGGTGCCGCTCAGCGCCGGCGGGGCATAATGGAGGCCTTCTGATGGTGGCTGCGATCAAGCGACCGGGATGGATTCGAGGAGCGCTTGGCGCCCTTCTGGGCGCCGCCTTCGGCTTTGCCCTCGTCGTCGCCCTGCGCAAGGCCTCCGGCCTGCCGACCTTCCAGACCGAACAGACCGGCTACCCGCAGGTTGTCGTGCCGCTGATCACCGGCCCGCTTGGCTTCCTGGCGGGCTTCGGCTGCTTCGACTACTGGCTGCGCTGGGCGGCGGGGATGCCGACGATCCCCGAGGACCACTCCCAGCACGGCGCCAAGAGCTGGAAGGACTACCTCCACTTCAACACCGATCACAAGGTGATCGGCATCCAGTACATCTGCACCACCTTCTTCTTCTTCTTCGTCGGTGGCCTGATGGCGATGCTGATCCGCGCCGAGCTGGCCCAGCCGGGCACCCAGATCGTCGACGCGGGCACCTACAACAGCCTCTTCTCCACCCACGCGACGCTGATGATCTTCGTCTTCGTGATCCCGGTCTTCGCCGGGATCGCCAACTACGTGCTGCCGCTGATGATCGGCGCGCCGGACATGGCCTTCCCGCGCCTCAACGCGCTCAGCTTCTGGATGCTGCCGATCGCCGGGCTGCTCTTCGTCGGCAGCTTCCTGGCTCCGGGGGGGGCCTTCGACGCCGGTTGGACCGGCTACGCGCCGCTCTCCACCGGGGCGCCGCTCGGCCAGTCCTTCTTCAACCTCGGCGTGCAGTTCGCCGGCGCCTCCTCGATCGCCACCGCGCTCAACTTCCTGGTCACGATCATCACCATGCGGGCGCCGGGGATGACCTTCTGGCGAATGCCGCTGCTGGTCTGGGCGAACCTCTCGACCTCGCTGCTGGTCGTCGCCGCGACGCCCTTCATCGCCGGCGTCCAGTTCATGGTCCTTCTCGACCGCGCCCTGCACACCAACTTCTTCCAGTTCTCCGGCGGCGGCGACGTGATCAGCTACCAGCACATCTTCTGGTTCTATTCGCACCCGGCCGTCTACATCATGATGCTGCCCGGCTTCGGGATCATCAGCGAGGTCATCTCGACCCATTCGCGCAAGCCGATCTTCGGCTACCGCCTGATGGCGCTGGCGCTGATCGGGATCGTCGTGCTCAGCTACTCGGTCTGGGCCCACCACATGTTCGTCGCCGGCATGTTCAGCTGGCTGCGGGTGCCGATGATGATCACCACGCTGCTGATCGCGGTGCCCACCGGGATCAAGATCTTCTCCTGGCTGGGCACGCTCTATTTCGGCAAGATCCACACCTATTCGACCTCGATGCTGTTCGCGCTCGCCTTCATCGTCACCTTCACGATCGGCGGCATCAGCGGCGTGATGCTGGGAATGGTGCCGATCGACATCCACGTCTCCGACACCTACTTCATCGTCGCCCACATCCACTTCGTCCTCTTCGGCGGCTCGGTCTTCACGATCTTCGCCGGGATCTACCACTGGTTCCCGAAGATCACCGGGCGGATGTACGACGAGAAGCTCGGCCGGGTCCACTTCTGGGGCACCCTGATCGGCACCTGGGGCACCTTCATCCCGATGCACTGGATAGGGATGGACGGGATGCCCCGTCGCGTCGCCGACTACGCCTCCCAGTTCGGCAACTGGAACCTGCTGATCAGCGTCTTCGCCTTCTTCCTCGGCGCCGTCCAGCTGGTCTTCCTCTACAACATGATCGTCAGCTGGCGCTTCGGGCCGCGCGCGGAGGCAAACCCGTGGCGGGCCAAGTCGATCGAGTGGCTGGTCTCCTCGCCGCCGCCGATCTTCAACTTCGACGAGATCCCGCGCGTCGTCGGCGGTCCCTACGAGTACGGCGTTCCCGGTGCTCGCCACGCGATCATGGCGGGCGAAAGCGCCGAGATCGAGAAACCGGAGCCGGCCGTGGTGGGGACGACATGAGCGAGAGCTCGCAGGGACGACCCCTGCTCGTCTTCCTCAACGAGGTCGCTGGTGGGCGCAAGTTGCTCAAAGCCGTCAGCGAGCGGGCCGAGCATGTGCCCTTCGTCGCCGTCGCAGCGCCGCAGAACCAGCCGTCCGTCGGCCAGCTGATCGACTCCGGCGAGCTGCGCGATGCCGCTCGCGCCCGGGTCGAGGTGACGATGTCGATCCTCTCCGAGCACGGCTTCGAATCCGTCGGCGAGGTGATGGACCCCGAGCCGTCCCTCGCCCTGGACGATGCGGTGCGCGCCCACCAGCCCGGCGAGGTGCTGCTCTCCTGCGCCTCGGGGACGCGCTTCGGCTTCACCCGCAAGGACCTGGTCGCCTGGGCCGCCGATCGCTTCGAGCCCGATGTCACGGTCACCCATATCCCGGTGCGGATCGAAGACGATTCGGTCAGCTGGGAGGTCAACCACACCCTTGTGGTTGCGACCCAGACGGCAGCGGCGCCGGACCTGGTCAGCCGGTTGAAGGAGCGCGCCGCCGGGCACCCCCACCGGTACACGATCATCTGCCCCCGCTCGGAGGACGTCACCGAGGCTGAGATCGTCCGCGACCTCGCCTCGACCCTGGCCGAGCTCTACCGCGCCGACATCGACGCCACCGGACAGCCGATGAGCCCCGACCCCTTCCACGCGGTCCAGAACGCGATCGAGCACTACCGGGTCGACGAGGTGCTGATCTCGACCTTCGCCGGGGAGGCCTCGCGCTGGCTCGAGGACGACCTGATCGGCAGGGTGCGCGAGATCACCGACAAGAACGTCGAGCACGTCGAGGTCGGGCGCCCGGCGGCAGCGGTCGCGGCGGCGGTCGCCGAGGGAGGAGAGGTTTGATGGAGAGCGCTACCGTCGCACTCGGCAGTCACGCCCACGAGGAGCACCACGGGCCGCCGGAGGCCAACCAGAGCTCCCGCATCGACCGCCAGACCCTCGGGATCCTGCTCTTCATCGTCTCCGAGGTGATGCTGTTCGGCGCCTTCTTCGCCTCCTACTTCTTCCTCCGCATCGTCGTTCACCCGCCGACCTGGCCGCCCGCGCCCTACAAGCTGCCGGTCGCGGTGGCGGGCGTCAACACCGCGATCCTGGTCTCCTCCAGCTTCACGATCCACTACGCGCTCGAGTCGATCCGCCGCGGCAACCGCAAGGGGCTGAAGCTCGGTCTGGTGCTGACCTGGCTGCTCGGCGCAACCTTCCTCTTCATCCAGATCAACGAGTACGTCCACCTCGGCTTCAGCGCCCGCGATCTGGCCTTCGGCTCGATCTTCTACAGCCTCACCGGACTGCACGGCGCCCACGTCTTCGTCGGGCTCTGCCTGCTCAGCTTCGCCACGATCCGCGCCTTCCGCGGCCATTTCGGCTCCGAGGAGAAGGACCACATGGGCGTCGAGATACCGGGGATCTACTGGCACTTCGTGGACGTGATGTGGCTGATCGTCTACACCGCGGTTTACATTCTTTAGCCGCGCGGTAAGACTTGGGGTATGCATAACCCGCTGAGGTCTGAGGCTGACGCGTTTCGGTGGGTGGTGATCATCGGCGTGGGGGCGGTGTCGGTGATCGCGTTGACGCTGCTGACGCAGCCGGTGGTCGGCGTGGTTTGGGCTGCCGCGCTGGTTGGCTTCGGAGTCGGCATCGCCTACCGGGGCTCACGCGGGTCACTGCCTCGCAGCGTTGCCGTCACCCAGGGCGGCGATGGGAAGCACCGCCTGCTTGTCGTTGCCAACGAGACGGTCGGTGGCGCGGCGCTGCTGGATGAGATCCGCGAGCGCTGCCGAGACCGGGATTGCCGGATCCTGGTCGTCACCCCAGCGCTGGTCTCCTCCCGCGCATCGCACTGGGCGTCGGACACCGACGAAGCGACGGAGCTTGCCCGCCAGCGGATGGAGCTGTCGCTGATCGCGATCGAGGGGCTCGGCTTGAAGGCGAAGGGGGAAGTCGGCGACTCCGATCCCAACGTTGCGATCGAGGACGCCCTGCGCGTCTTCCCGGCCGACGAGATCGTCATCTCGACCCATCCGCCGCAGCGCTCGCGCTGGCTGGAGCACGGCGTCGTCGGCCGCGCCCGCGAGCAGATCGACCTGCCGATCAGCCACGTCGTCGTCGACCTCGCCGCGGACCGTGCAATTCCGTGACAGCCGGTCGCTGGCGCGACGATGAGCCTCGCCGCGGCTTCAGCTCTGGGTCAGCGCCGCCTCCGAGGCGTCGCGGTGAGCCCGCGTCCTCTCGACCTGTTCGGCCCGGGTCACGCGCGGCTCCAAGCGGCCCGCCGTGGCCACGGTCCACAGCATCGCCAGCCAGGTGGAGGTGGCCAGCGCGATGTGGACCCAGACGATCTCAGTGGGCAGTTTCAGCTCCCACTGGACGCCGCCCACGACGCCCTGCAGGGCGAGCAGGCCGATCACCGCGGTAAGGGGGCGCACGGCCCTGCTGTCGCCGCCTGAGCGGCGCAGGAGCAGCCAGACGCCGATCGCGGCGAGGCCGAAGACGGTGGCGATGACGGCGTGGCGCTGGACGACCCATTCGAGCGTCGTGGCGCCCTCGAAGTGGAAGCGGCGGACGAGCTGCCCGGCGTGGGCGCCGGCGTGGGGCCCCGAAGCCGTTGCGACCGTGCCGGCGGCGATCGTCAGCTGACCGAGCGGGATCAGGCAGCGGACCGCCCAGACTCCCAGGCGGTCGCTGGAGCGGCGGCGCTCCCAGGGCTCGTAGCGGGCGCACCATGCGAGCGCGAAGGAGGCGTCGAGGAGCAGCATCGAGAGGATGAAGTGGCTCATAACCAGCCCGGGGGCCAGATGGTGGCGGACGACCTCGCCGCCGAGGATCGCCTGGGCGATCACGCCCAGCGGCAGCAGCGCCCCGAACAGGGCCAGGTGCCCGCGGAAGGGGCGGCGGAACCAGGCGAGGATGCTGGCGGCGATCACGGCAAGGCCGACGAAGCCGGTCAGGACCCGGTTGCCGAACTCGATCAGCGCGTGGGTGTCGAGCGGCGGCACCGTCTGGCCGTAGCACCTGGGCCAGTCCGGGCAACCGAGGCCGGAGCCGGTCAGGCGCACCCCGGCGCCGGTCAGCACGATCAGCGAGAGCGCCCCGAGCGCGACCAGCGCGACGGTGGCGTAGTGCTGCGGGCTGATGCGGAGGCGGTCGCGCATGCGGAGTGCCTCAGGATGATGCCAGCGGCCGCTCGGCGGCCGCTGCTGGCGTTCAGCCGCCCTTCGAGCCGCCGGCCTTGGCGGTCGAGGAGATCAGGTATTCGACCAGCTGTTCGATTTCGCTGGGTTTGATGATCGTGCTGAAGTTCTGCGGCATCACGTTGGCCGGGTAGCCCGTGGCGATTTTCGCGTTGGGATCTTCGATCGATTCTTTGACCATCGCCGCGCTCTGGCCGGGCAGGATTTCGTCGAGGTTGGGGCCGGTGACGCCGCCGGATTTGGCCGCCGCCAGCGTGTGGCAGCCGCCGCAGCCGTTGTTGGCGAAGACCTGGGCGCCGGGGCCGCCCGGCGCCTTCGGCGGCGCGGCGCCCGGCACGCCGGCGTAGAGGCCGACGTAGGCGGCGACGTCCTCGAGGTCCTGGCCGGTGACCACGTCGCGCGGCATCGAGACGGCCGGATCGCTGTTGCTCGGCCGCGGGAAGCCGACCTGGGTCTTGACGATGCCTTCGATCGTGTCGCCACCCTCGCCGGCTTCGCGCGCGGCGGCGAAGGCGTCGTCGAGGTTGGGGCCGACCTGTGCTGTCGTCCCCGCCTCGGCGAGGGTGTGGCAGACGCCGCATTTCTGGATGAAGAGAACCCGTCCGCGGGCGACGTCGGCGCTGCTGGTCCCGCAGCCGGAGGCCGGCAGCGCCACGGCCGCGAGGGCGGCGAGGACGAGCAGCGGGCGGATTGGGTTGGGGAGCTTGGGCATGCGGCGCTGAGCGCGCCGGAGTCTATATGTCCCGGCGTCGCGAAAGCCGCCTGTCCGGACGGCGGAGTCGGGTAGGCTTGAGGCGATTCTCACTAACTCGCGACCCCCGAGAGGAGGCGGCAGATGCTCGTACGGGAAGGGATGTCGGAGGTGGTCCTGACCGTCGGTCCGACGCACACGCTGCGCGAGGTGGCGACGATGATGACCGAGAAAGGGACCGGCGCAGCGCTCGTCAGCGACGACGAGACCCCGGTGCCATGCATCGTCACCGAGCGCGACATCCTGCGCTCGCTGGGCAGCGGAGAGGATCCGGATGCCGAGCGCGTCGGCGACCACATGAGCGACAGCGTGATCGCCGCCTCGCCGGACTGGAGCCTCGAGCGGGCCGCGGCGGAGATGTCGCGCCGCGGCATCCGCCACCTGGTCGTCTACGAGGGCCCCGAGCTGGTCGGCGTGCTCTCGATGCGCGACATAGTCAGGGTCTGGACTTCGGACGGAGCAACGTCCGGCATGACGCCGGACTGACCCTCGCAGCGCCTCAGGGCAGGGGTGGCGAGATCGTTTCGACCGGCAGCACCGCCCCGCGCGCTTCCTGCTTGCGCGGAAGCTTGAAGTAGTCGCGGATCGCCTCGCGGATCATGCTGCGGAGGGCGAAGAGGGCTACGACGCCGCCGATGATCGAGAAGATCCAGCCGCGGACCATGAAGCCCTCGGCGAAGATGCCGCAGACGGCAAGGGCGAGCGCGAAGGCGAAGACCGCCGGCGCCCATGACGAGCGCGGCTGGTAGACGAGCTCGCCCGGCTCGGGGATGTGGCGGTGCTCAGGGCTCATGAGGCGATGTAGAGCATCGCCGCCAGGAAGCAGAGGGCGAAGACCGCTGCCGCGATGCCGCCGGCAACGAGCCCGGCGGCCATGTTCGCTCTTGCTGTCTCGCGATCCACGCCGGGATTTCTACCAGACGGCCGAGTCAGACCAGGCGGTCGAGCGGCATCGCCACGAAGAGCAGTGCCAGGTAGGCGAGCGAGTAGAGGTAGGTGCGCAGGGCCCAGCGCCGGTCGGCGCTGCGCAGCAGGCGCACGGAGCAGTAGATGAAGCCGGCGCCGAGGGTCATCGAGGCGATCAGGTAGACGACGTTGAAGCCGCCGGCGCAGAAGGGCAGCTGGGTGACGGCGTAGAGCAGCACGGTGTAGAGGAGGATCTGACGGCGGGTCTCGTCCTCGCCGCGCACCACCGGCAGCATCGGGATGCCGGCCTTGGCGTACTCGTCCTTCATCAGCAGCGAGAGCGCCCAGAAGTGGGGCGGCGTCCAGAAGAAGACGATCGCGAAGAGGAAGAGCGCGGTGCCGCTCAGCCCGCCGGTGACCGCCGCCCAGGCGACCAGCGGCGGCACGGCGCCGGCGGCGCCGCCGATGACGATGTTCTGCGGCGTGGAGCGCTTCAGCCAGAGCGTGTAGACGAAGACGTAGCCGAAGAGGCCGGAGATCGAGAGCGCGGCCGCCAGCGGGTTGACGGCGAGGGCGAGAAGCGTGAACGAAGCGCAGCCGAGAAGCGCGCCGAAGGCGATCGCCGCCTGCGGCGAGACCCTGCCGCTGGCGACCGGCCGGTCGGCGGTGCGGGCCATGATCCGGTCGATGTCGCGGTCGACCGCGTGGTTGATCGCGCCGGCGCCGCCGGCCGAGAGGGCGCCGCCGAGGCAGACGAGGAAGACGAGGCCAAGGGAGGGGTCGCCGGCGACGTACATCGTCGTCACCGTGGTCAGGAGCAGCAGCGACTGCACCTTCGGCTTGGTCAGGATGAGGTAGTCGCGCAGGGTCGTCAGCGCTGCGGGGCGCTGCGCGACGACAGCGGTTTCGGCGCCGCTCACGGCATTCAGGCTACCGGCTGCGTCTCGCGCGCGGCCTTTTCGACGCGGCGGGTGCGATTGGCGATCGCGGCGCGGATGTCGCGCATCGGCCGGTCGCTGCGCACGTCGGGCAGCACGTCGAAATTGTGCGGCTCCGGCGGCGAGAGCGCGAACCACTCGAGCGAGTCGCCGCCCCACTGGTCGTGGCCGGCGCGCGCCCCGCCGGAGAGGCTGGCGATCGCGTTCGCCAGCGTCAAGAGGATCCCGATCGCGAGGATGAAGACCCCGATCGTGGCGATCAGGTTTTCGGCGTCGACCCCGTTGCCGCCGAAGAACTTGTAGGCGTCGGCGACCTGGCCGTGGTCGGCGCCGGCGATGAACAGCGGCACGAAGGCGACGAAGACCCCGACCACCATCGTCCAGAAGGAGAAGCGCGCCAGGGTCTCGCCCATCGTGCGACCGGTCAGCTTCGGGAACCAGTAGTGCAGGGCGGCGAAGCCGCCGAAGACGCTGCCGCCGATCAGAGCGAAGTGGGTCGCCGCAGTGGCGTCGGTGGTGTTGTGCAGGCGCCAGGCAACCGCGACCATCGACTGCTCGATCTCGGCCCCGAGGCCGATCGAGATCGCCGAGATCGCGCCGAGGGCGAAGAGCAGCGGGGCGCGCATCCGCAGCGAGCCGCCGAGCATCGTCGCGATCAGGTTGAAGATGACGAGGCCGAAGGGGACGATCAGCGCCAGCGACATGATCATCGCGAAGTACATCCAGCCGATCCCGATCGGCGAGGTGAGCATGTTCTGCATCCAGGCGAGGGTGCCGATCACGGCGATCGCCACCAGCGAGCCGATCACCGCGCCGCGGTTGAAGAGCGGCTTGCGAGCGAAGACCGGAACGATTTCGGCGATCGCGCCGAGGGCGGTGATCAGGATCAGCATGTAGGCGCCGGTGAAGAAGATCCAGCTCATGTGCTCCCAGAGCAGCGGCGCCCCGCCGGAGCCGTCGGCGAAGAAGATCCCGTTGAAGTTGCGGTCGATCATCAGCATCGTGATCGCCGCCAGCATCACCGGCCCGATCACCAGCAGCAGCCAGGAGCAGATCGCGGCGGCCCAAGTGAAGACCGGCGCCCGCCGCCAGGCCATCCCGGGCGCGCGCATGCGGCGCAGCGTCGCCACGAGGTTGATCGCGATGAGGACGAAGCCGAGCGTCGCCAGGCCGGTGGCCGAGGCCCAGGCGTCGACGCCGTTGTTGGGCAGGAAGGCGAGCTCGGAGAGCGGCGCCAGCGGGTTCACCCCCGCCTCGGAGGGAGTGAAGAGGAAGCCCGAATAGAGCACCGTGGCGCCGGCGATGTAGAGCCAGAGGCCGAGCTGGCCGAGGCGCGGCAGCGCCGTGCCGCGGGCGCCGATCTGAAGCGGCGCCAGGTAGTAGAAGAAGCCCAGCGCCAGCGGGATCGCGAAGAGGAAGATCGCCGTCGCCCCGTAGAGCGAGAGCATGCGGTTGAAGGTCACCGGTGTAAGCAGCGAGTTTTCTGGGATCGCCAGCTGCAGCCGCATCAGCGCCAACTCGACCAGGGCGATGAAGAGGAAGCCCAGCGCGGCGCCGATCATCACCCGACCGACGTCCTTGTGGTCGGCGCTGGTGACGAGCTCGATCCAACGGGGCCGCCGGCGGGCGGGGAAGCCGTCGCTGACCAGCTCGGGATGAGGGGCAGCGCTTTTCACACCGGATCCGCTCATGGAACTTCTCCATTTTCGATCAGGCCGACGACGCGGTCCTGGGCGGCTTGGATCTCGGTCTTCTGGCGGCTGATGAATTCTTCGTATTCCTTGGGCGAGACCACGTCTACCTCGGTGCGCATCGCCGCGTAGGCCTGACCGTTGAAGGTGGCCCCCTGGCCCCGGTAGACGCCTTCTTCGTCGGCGCGGAAGACCGCATGGTTGGTCTTGCCGGGGACGGCGTCGCGCTTGCCGGCCAGCTGCGGCACGTCCCAGGTGTGGATCACGTCGGTCGAGACGAGGCTGAGTTCGACCGTAGTGTCGACCGGGACGACGAGCTTGTAATAGGAGAAGGCCGAGTTGGGATAGTCATAGCGCCAGAGCCACTGCTGGCCGGTCACTTCGATCTTCAGCGGCTTGCTGCGAGCCGAGGCGAGGCCGGCGGGCCCGGAGGCCGGGACCTCGCGAGCCTTGTCGGTGTAGATCAGGCTGACGACGAGGATCGCGGCGGCGAAGACCGTCAGCAGCGCGCCGACCCGGAACTGGGTGCGCCGGGCGCCGCGGGTCTGGCGCGGCTCGGCGCCGCGCTCGCTGCGGTTGCGCCGCACGGCGTAGATCAGCGCGCCGTTGATCGCGACGACGACGATCGCCGCGGCGACGAAGCCAATCCGAAGCAGAGTGTCGATCTGGTCAGTGCCAGGAGAGTGGGGCGCCAAAGCGCGGCCATTCTATTCACGGCGGTCGGCGCGGCGCGGCGCCACAGACCCGGCAGGCGGAAGCCTTGGCGCCGACCGTGGGGTTGACCACGCCATAGGGAAGGCAACCCCACGGCCAGCTCCTATACTCGCCGACCTGATGTGGAGCCGATCGCGGCCATCTCCGGCGCTTCGTGTGGCGGTGCGTGTCGGAGCAGCCGGCGCGCTCGCCGCCGCAGTGGCCGCCCCGTTGTTGCGCAAGCGGCTGCGGACACCGACCCCGGTGACTGTGGCGGCCTGCGCGGCGGGGCCGATGGCGATCGCCGTCCTCGCACCCCGCTCGCGCAAGCGCGATGTCGCCCTCTACGCGATGCAGATGTGGGCCTTCATCATGGTTCACGAGCTTCCCTACGACGACCCGGAGCGGCTGGAGTCGCGCTTGCGCAGCCGCTACCCGATCGTGGCCGACCGGGTGATCGGCCTCGGCCGGCTGCCAAATGTCCGGCTCCAGAAGGGGATGGCGCGCCTGCGCCGCGTTGGCACCGTCAACCGCTTCCTCACCTGGGCGCACTGGCTCTGGTTCTTCGAGCCCTACCTCGCCCTGACTTGGATCCTGCTGCGCCATCCGCAGCGCTTCCCGCGCGCCGCGCGCCAGATGGCGGCGATCTTCGATTTCGGCTGCATCGGCTACTTCGTCATACCGACGGCGCCTCCGTGGTGGGCTTCGGAGCAGGGGCTGACCGGCGAGAAGGTGGAGCGGATCATGATCGGCGTCGGGGAAGAAACCTGGCGCTCGGCCTGGCCGAAGATGTACAGCGCCCTGGGTGGCAACCCCTGGGCGGCGATGCCCTCGTTGCACTTCGCCACCTCGACGATGGCGGCGATCTCCCTCTCGGAAGCCGGCAAGGTCGAGGGCGCGCTGGGCTGGGGCTACGCGCTGACGCTCGGCTTCGCCCTCGTGTACCTGGGCGAGCACTACGTCACCGACCTCGCGGCCGGCGCAGGGCTCGTCGCTGCCGTGCGGCGCGGCGAGCCGCTTGCCGAACCCGCCGTGTTGAAGGTAAACCGGGGTCTGCGTCGCTTGGAGCGCCTCGCCAGCGTCGGATGATCGCCCACTCGGCCGAGTGGGCGATCATCTAGCTTCCCTCGGGTGTCTCCCGAGGATCCGGTGAACGGCGATCACGCCGCTGAGCTGCCGATCTTCACGCGACGCCGGTTGATCCAGACGCTGGTCGTGGTCGTCGCGCTGCTGGTCGGGATCTACTTCCTCTTCCCGAGGCTGGTCGGCCTCGGCAATGCGCTCGGCAAGCTCGACGAAGCCGAGCCGGTCTGGATCGTCGTCGCGATTGGCTTCAACGTGGTCGCCTTCGCCACCTACACCGCTCTCTTCAAGGCGGTGGTCGGGGGCAATGAACTGCGGCTGCGCTGGACAGAGACCTACGAGATCAACATGGCGGGGTTGGCGGCGACGCTGCTCTTCTCGGCGGCCGGCGCCGGCGGCATCGTGCTTACCTTCTGGGCCCTGCGCAAGGCTGGGATGCGACGTCACGACGCGGTGCGGCGGATGGTCGCCTTCCTGACCCTGCACTACGCCTTCTATCCGATTGCCCTGATCCTCTTCGGCATCCTGCTGCGCACGGGGGTTCTGCACGGCGAATCGTCGGTCGCGCTGACGATCGTGCCCGCCGGGGTCGCCGGGGTGCTGCTGGCGCTCGGCCTGCTGCTGGCGCTGATTCCGCCGGACCTCGGGCCGCGGATCGCGCGCTTCGTGCACGGCGAGCGGGGGCAGGCGATCGCGAGGACGGTCGGCAAGGTGCCCGCGACCTTTGCCGAGGGGTTCCGCTTCGCGATCGGCCTTTTCGCCCATCCGCGCCAGGGCGGCCTCGCCGTGCTCGGCGCGGCGGGCTTCTGGGCAGCCAACGTCGGCATCCTCTGGGCTTCCTTCCACGCCTTCGGCGTCCATGTGCCGCTGGCGGTCGTCGTGCAGGGCTTCTTCCTCGGCATGGTCGCTAACCTGATCCCCTTCGCCCCGGCGGGAGTCGGCGCCGTCGACGCGGGAATGATCGGCGCCTTCGTCCTCTTCGGCATCCCCGAGGACACCGTCTTTCCGGCGATCCTGGTCTACCGCCTGATCGCCTTCTGGATGCCGATCCCGTTCGGCGTCGCTGCCTTCTTCCAGCTCCGCACCACGGTGCAGAAATGGGAAACGGAGGGGCTGCCGATCGACCGCCGGCCGAGGCCCGAGCCGGAGCTGGAGCCAGCCGCGCGGTGATGGACTTCAAGTCTCCGGAGAGCTACTATACAAAGTAAAGTATTGGCGCTGACACTAGACTCAGGCGGCAGAGATGACAGACACGAAGAAGATTGAGAACGTGATCATCGTCGGCGGCGGCCCGGCCGGCTACACGGCTGCGCTCTACACCGCGCGCGCCAACCTCGAGCCCCTCGTCTTCGAGGGATTCCAGTGGGGCGGGCAGCTGCAGAACACCACCGACGTCGAGAACTATCCCGGCTACCCCGAGGGGATCATGGGGCCTGAGATGATGACCCAGTTCCGCGCCCAGGCCGAGCGCTTCGGGACGCGCTTCGTCAGCGACGACGTCGACCGGGTCGAGCTCTCCGACGGCGGCGTGCAGAAGGTCTACCTCGGCGACGAGGAGCACCTGGCGAAAACAGTGATCCTGGCGATGGGGGCCGAGCCGCGCCGGCTCGGCATCGCCGGCGAGCTCGAGCTGAGCGGTTGCGGCGTCTCGACCTGCGGCGTCTGCGACGGCGCCTTCTTCAAAGGCCAGAAGGTGATCGTGATCGGTGGCGGCGACTCGGCGATGGAGGACTCGATCTTCATCTCCAAGTTTGCCAGCGAGCTGACCGTGGTCAACCGCCGCGACGAGTTTCGCGCCTCGAAGATCATGGAGGGCCGGGCCCGCGAGCAGGCCAACATCGAGTTCAAGACTCCCTACGTCGCCGAGGAGTTCGTGGCCAGCGACAAGGGCCGCCTCGACCATGTGCGCCTCCGCAACGCCGAGACCGGCGAGACGGAGGACTTCGCAGCCGACGGCGCCTTCATCGCGATCGGCCACATCCCCCGCTCCGAGGTCGTGGTGGGCCAGGTCGACACCGACGAGGACGGCTACATCGCCACCGAGCCCGGCTCCACCCGCACCAACCTGGCCGGGGTCTTCGCCGTCGGCGACGTCGTCGACCACATCTACCGCCAGGCGGTCACCGCCGCCGGCACGGGCTGCATGGGCGCCCTGGACGCCGAGTGGTACCTGCGCGACACGCCGCCCTCGCCGGAGGCTCACTGGGCCCGTGGCGGCGAGCCCGCCGAGATAGCCCCCAAGGTCGGCTGACCGGCACATATCGGCGTCCTCGCTCGCTCGCTCGCGTGCAGAGCACGCCACGCTCACTGCGTCCTTGATCTGCTTGGTCAGGCGACCTTGGGTCAGTCGACCAGCTTTTTGACGACGAAAGTGCGTCTGCCGCGGGGGGTCTCGATCTCGATCGGCTTGCCCAGCTTGGCGTTGAGCAGGGCTCGCCCGATCGGGGACTCGGCCGATAGGCGGCCCTCGCTGAGGTTGGCTTCGGTCGAGCCGACCAGGGTCCAGGCGTTGACCTCGCCCTTGGTCTCGTCAAGGACCTCGGCGGTGCGGCCGAAGGCGAAGCTGTCGGCGCTGCCGTCGACCTCGACCACCACCGCGGTGCGGAGGCGCTCGCGCAGGCGCTTGATCTTGGTCTCCAGGTGGGCCTGGTCTTCCTTGGCGATGTGGTACTCGGCGTTCTCCTTGAGGTCGCCTTCCTCGCGCGCCGTCTTGATCCGCGCCGCCATCTTGGTCCGGGCCGGGCCTTCCAGCTGCTCGATTTCCTCGTTCAGGGCGACGAGGCCGTCCTCGGTGATCGGCTCGCCGCCTGATTCGACGTCAGTCATTGGCCCCAGCCTTTCAGATGTGGCATCGCCGCTGATGTCGGCGCGGCAGATCGATCCCGCTATCGTGGACGAACGGCTCCGTCCTGCTCGCACATCCGCTCGGTCCAGTTCTTCGATCCGCCGGTTGAGATCGCCGGCTGCGAGGAGTGCTTGAAGCTGGGAATGCAGTGGGTCCACCTGCGCATGTGCCAGAGCTGCGGCCACATCGGCTGTTGCGACAACTCCGAGGGCAAGCACGCCACGGCGCATCATGCCGAGACGGGGCACCCGGTGATCCGCTCGGTCCAGCCGGGCGAGGATTGGAGCTGGTGCTACGAGGATGAGCTGATGTTCCGCCTCGCCCGCTGATGAGCCCGGTCCGGCCGGAGGTCAAGGTCGTCGGTCGGCGCGGCGAGTCCGAGGACCATCGTCTGCGTGACTTCCTCACCCGCACCGCGCAGCCCTTCGAGTGGTTCGAGGCGGGCACTCCCGCGGCCGAGGAGCTGCTGCGCTCCCACGATGCGCTCGGGGCCGAGCTGCCGGTGCTGATCGACGGCGGGCGGCCGATCGCCGCAGCGAGTGTCGAGCGGGTCGCCGAGGAGTGGGGTGCGCGGGTGTCGCCGAAGCGCCGCAGCTACGACATCGCGATCGTCGGCGCTGGGCCGGCCGGGCTCGCTGCCGCCGTCTACGCGGCCTCCGACGGGCTCACCACGGTGGTCGTCGACCGCGAGGTGCCGGGCGGGCAGGCCTCGCAGACCTCGATGATCGAGAACTTCTTCGGCTTCCCCGATGGCATCGGTGGCGCCGAGCTGGCCCGGCTCGCCGGGCGCCAGGCCGAGCGCTTCGGCGCCGAGCTGCTGCTCATGCGCCGGATCGAGCGTGGTGACGTCGGCAATGGCTCCTTCCTGCTCGAGCTGGACGGCGGCCATGAGATCGAGGCACCCCTGATGATCGCTGCGACGGGTATGTCCTGGCGGCGGCTCGAAGCCGACGGGGTGGAGGAGCTGCTCGGCCGGGGTATCTACTACGGGGCGGGGCGCAGCGAGGCGGCCCAGTGTGGGGGCGACGACGTGATAGTGATCGGCGCCGGCAACTCGGCCGGGCAGGCGGCGATGCACCTCGCCAACGCCGGCGCTCGAGTGACCATGGTCGTCCGCGGAGGCTCGCTGGCCAAATCGATGTCCGCCTACCTGGTCGAGCGGATCGAAGCTCATCCGCTGATCGAGCTGCGCCTGCGCAGCGAGGTCGTGGCCGTCGAGGCTCGGAATGGAGAGCTTGGCGCTGCCACCGTCCAAAACGACGATGGCAAGGCAGAGCAACTGCGCGCGCGGGCGATGTTCATCTGCATCGGTGGCGCTCCCTGCACGGAGTGGGCGTCCGGCACCGGCGTCCGGGTCGGGCCGGCCGGCTTCATCCTCACCGGTCCCGACCTGATCCACGAGGGCAAGCCGCCGGCCGAGTGGGAGCTCGACCGCGACCCGCTCGCCCTGGAGACCAGCGTCCCCGGACTGTTCGCGGCGGGCGATGTTCGCCATGGTGCCCCGCGCCGCGTCGGCGGGGCGGTCGGCGACGGGGCGATGGCGGTGGCCCTCGCCCATCGAGTGCGCGAGAAGCTGCCGCACCCCGGCGACGCGGTCGACAAGCTCTAAGCCGAGCTCAGCTCGCTTGTGTCGCCTCGGCGACCAGCCGCGGTGAGGGGCGGTAGGCCTCGCCGTGCTCTTCGCGCAGGCTTTCGAGCAGCGCCACGGCGCGCTCCGCGCCGATCAGGTCGGTCAGCTCGAGCGGGCCGCGCGGCCAGTTGAAGCCGAGGCGCATCGCCGTGTCCATGTCGGCGGGCGAGCCGATCTCCTCTTCCAGGGCGAAGGCCGCCTCGTTGGCGATTTGGGCGATCAGGCGGGGAAGGATCGCCGGAGCAGCGAGGTCGATCTTCGCCAGCTGCTCCGGATCCAGCGTCGGGGCCTCGATGCCGAGGTCGGGGTCCGGTTTGCGGCGCATGCCATCGCCGTGCTCGTAGAAGCCGTGGCCGCTCTTGCGCCCCAGGCGCCCCTCGGCGACCAGCCCTTCCTGGATCGCGCTCGGACGCCAACGATCCGGCTCTCCGCCCTGGGCGTAGAAGGAGCGGGCGACGCTGAGGTTGACGTCGAGGCCGATCAGGTCGATCAGCTCGAATGGGCCCATGCGGAAGCCGCCGCCGAGGCGGCAGACGCGGTCGATCGTCTCGGCGTCGGCGACGCCTCCGGCAAGCATCCGCAGCGACTCCAGGGTGAAGGGCCGGGCGAGCCGGTTGGCGATGAAGCCGGGGCTGTCCTTGGCGCGAATCGGCGTGCGGCCCATGCGGATGCCGACCTCGGTCGTCGCATCGAGGGCGTTCGCCGTCGCCTCGTCGGTTGCGACGACCTCGACCAGCTTCATCAGCGCCGGCGGGTTGAAGAAGTGCATGCCGACCACCCGCTCGCGGTGCGGCACCAGGGCGGCGATCGCCGTGACCGGCAGCGAGGAGGTGTTGCTGGCGAGAATCGTCTTCGGACCGCAGGCCTCGGCCAGCGCCGCGAACAGCTGGCGCTTCAAGCCCAGGTCCTCGGGCGCGGCCTCGACAACGAGGTCGCATTCGGCGAGGTCTGCGAGGCTGTGGGCGCCGCCGGCGCGCCCGCTGGCCGCATCGGCATCGGCCTCGCTCCACATGCCCTTCGAGATGCCCTTGGCGAGGGCGCCGTTCAGCTTCTTCAGGCCGGACTCCAGGGCGGCGGGGATCGGGTCGTAGAGGCGGGTCTCGTAGCCGCCCAGCGCGGCGATCTGGGCGATCCCCGCGCCCATCGTGCCGGCGCCGACGACCCCGACCCGCTCGACTTTCAACGGCCCTCGAATTTCGGCTCGCGCTTCTCGAGGAAGGCCTTCATTCCCTCGACCCGGTCGTCGGTCGCCATCGCCAGCTCGTAGAGGCGGCGCTCGCTCTCGAGGCCGGCCGAGAGGGCGGTCTCCTCGGCGGCGAGCACCGCCTGCTTGGCGAGCCTGGTCGCGATCGGCGGCCGTTCGGCGATCGCATTGGCGAGGGCCATCGCCTCCTCCAGCCAGTGGCCGTCCTTCGCCACCTTGTAGACGAGGCCCATCGCCAGCCCTTCCTCGGCGTCGAAGCGGCGGCCGGTGAGGACATAGTCCATCGCCCGCTGCTTGCCGAGGACCCGTGCGAGGCGCTGTGTGCCGCCGCCTCCGGGAATGATCCCGAGCGTGATCTCCGGCTGGCCGAAGACGGCCGTATCGGAGGCGACGATCATGTCGCAGGCGAGGGCCAGCTCGCAGCCGCCGCCCAGCGCGTAGCCGGACACCGCGGCGATCATCGGCGTCTTGATCGCGGCGAGTCGCCGCCAGAACGCCGAGGACGGGTGGGTGAGGGCTTCGGCGAAGCTGCGTTCGCTCATCGCCTTGATGTCGGCGCCGGCGGCGAAGACGTCTTTGGAGCCGGCGATCACGAAGCAGCGGACCTCGGGGCTGGGGTCGAGCCGTTCCAGCTCGGCGACGAGCTGATCCATCATCTCCGGCGAGAGCGCGTTGCGCGCCTCGGGCCGGTTGAGGCGAAGCAGCGCGACATTGCCGTCGAGCGAGCTTTCGACCAGCTCGGCCAAGGCCCTACTCGGCCACCATCGGGGTCATCGCGTTGATCCCGGTCGCAGCGCGGCCGATGATCATCTTCTGGATCTGCGACGTGCCCTCGTACAGCGTCGTTACGCGGGCGTCGCGCAGGTAGCGCTCGACCGGGTAGTCGTCGACGTAACCGGCGCCGCCGTGCACCTGGATCGCCAGGTTGGCGCACTCGACCGCCGACTCGGTCGCGTAGAGCTTCGCCACCGAGGTCTCCGTCGTGTTCGGCTTGCCTTCGTCCTTGAGCACACCGGCCCGGTAGACCAGCATCCGGCTGGCGTCGCGCTTGAGGATCATGTCGGCGATCATCTCCTGGACCAGCTGGAAGCGAGCCAGCGGCACGCCGAACTGCTTGCGCTCCTTGGCGTAGGCGACCGAAGCTTCGACGCAGCCTTCGCAGATGCCGACGCAGCCGGCGGCGACGCTGTAGCGGCCGTTGTCGAGGGCGCTCATCGCGACCCTGAAGCCGTCGCCGATCTCGCCGAGCATGGCGTCCTCGCCGACCTCGACCGAGTCGAGCGAGATCTCGCCGGTGTCGGAGGAGCGCAGGCCGAGCTTGCCGTGGATCTCCTGCGTGGTGAAGCCCTCGCTGTCGCAGGGGACGAGGAAGCAGGCGAGGCCCTTGTGCTTCTTCTCGGGGTCGGTCTGGGCGAAGATCAGCGCCACCTCGGAGAAGTTGGCCAGCGAGATCCACATCTTCTGGCCGCTGATCGACCAGCCGGAGTCGGTCTTGGTCGCCCGAGTGCGCAGGTTGGCGGCGTCGGAGCCGGTGTCGGGCTCGGTCAGGCCGAAGCAGCCGAGCGCCTCGCCCGAGCAGAGCCGCGGCAGCCACCTCTGCTTCTGCTCCTCCGTGCCCCACCTCTCTATCGAACCCGCCACGAGCGAGGTCTGCACCGAGACGACTGTGCGGGCGGAGGAGTCGGCGCGGCCGACCTGTTCGACGATCAGGCCGTAACCGATGTAGTCGAGGCCGCGGCCGCCGTAGGCCTCGGCGACGGGAGCGCCGAGGTAGCCGACCTCGCCCAGCTTGCTCGCCAGCTCTCGGTCGAAGCGGGCGGCGCGGTCGTTCTCGCGCACCCGCGGCACGATCTCCTTGTCGGCGAACTCACGCGCGGTTTCGGAGATCAGTCGCTGCTCGTCGGTCAACTGGAAGTCCATCTCACCCCTTGCTTTCTCAGGTTGGGTCTCTGCTCATGGAAGTTCGCGGCCAAGGGTCTCGGCGAACGCCTGCTGGGCTTCGACGGTGCGGGGGCCCGGCGCGACCGGCAGCTCGGCTCCGTCGATCGCCGCGACCGCCTGGATCTCGCGCGTGGTCGAGGCGAGGAAGGCCTCTCCCGCCGCGCGCAGGTCGGCGACCGGCCAGGCGCCCTCCTCCACCTGCAGCGCCTTGATCAGGCGGTCGCGGGTGATCGATTCGAGCACCCCGTTGTCGAGTGCCGGAGTGCGCAGGGCGCCCTGCGGCGAGACCCAGAAGATCGAAGAGGTCGGCGGCTCCAGGACGATGCCGTCGGGCTTGACGAGGACGGCCTCGTCGGCGCCCTGCGCCTTGGCGAGCCTTGTCGATTGCATGTTGGCGGCGTAGGAAAGCGACTTGACCCCGTTGAGGATGACGCTCGGGGAGTAGGTGACGGTGGCGATGCGAACGGTCTCGGCGTGGGCCGGGATCGGCTCGGTCATCGCGAGGCGGCGGCCACCGCGGGTGACGATCAGCCGCAGCTGCCCGTCGGCGTCGCCCAGCTCTGTGAGCAGCGCCTCGACCTCGCGCTCCAGGGCGGCCCGGTTGAACTCGAGCTCGATCGCGGCGGCGGAGCGCTGCAGCCGGTCGAGGTGGTCGCCCAGCGCGAACGGCCGGCCCGCGTAGAGGCGGATCACCTCGAAGGCGCCGTCGCCGCGATAGAGCCCGTCGTCCCTGAGCGGGACCATCGCCTCCCCGGTCGGAGAGGTGGTCCCGTCGACGCTGGCAAGCTCTCTCAACTCAGTAGCCATCGGCCGGCGAGGCTACTAAGCCGCCCGTTCCGGTGCGATCTATGTGCCCATAGCCCACATAGATCGCACCGGAAGCGTCAGGCCGCTTCGAAGACGGTCGCCAGGCCCTGGCCGACGCCTACGCACATCGTCGCGATGCCGTATTTGCCGCCGCGGCGGCGCAGCTCGCGGACGAGGGTGGTGGCCAGGCGGGCGCCGCTGCAGCCGAGCGGGTGGCCGAGGGCGATCGCGCCGCCGTTTACGTTGAGCTTCTCCTCATCGATGCCGAGCTCGCGGGCGCAGGCGAGCACCTGTGAGGCGAAGGCCTCGTTGAGCTCGATCAGGTCGATCTGCTCGAGCGAGAGGCCGGCGGCGGCGAGGGCGCGGGGAATCGCGACCGCAGGGCCGATGCCCATGTAGGCGGGGTCGACTCCCGCGACGCCGAAGGCGAGGACGCGGGCGAGCGGCTCGGCGCCGAGCGCCTCGACGCCGGCCTCGGAGGCGATCAGCGTGCAGGCGGCGCCGTCGTTGAGGGTCGAGGCGTTGCCGGCTGTGACGGTGCCGCCCTCGCGAAAGGCGGGGCACAGCTTCGCCATCTTCTCCAGCGAGGCGTCGGGGCGCGGGCCCTCGTCGACGGCGACGGTGACGGTGTCGCGTCCCTTCGGCGCCTCGATCGGGACGATCTCCTCGGCGAAGATCCCGGCCTCGGCCGCATCGACCGCGCGCTGGTGGCTGCGCAGGCCGAAGGCGTCCTGGTCGGAGCGGCTGATCCCGTAGCGCTCGGCGACGTTCTCGCCGGTCTCGCCCATCGATTCGGTCGAGTGCCCCAGCTCGGCCATGCGCGGGTTGACGAAGCGCCAGTTCAGAGTCGTGTCGTGCATGGTCTGCGCCCCGCGGGCGAGGCCGCACTCGGGCTTGCCGACGACCCAGGGCGCCCGGCTCATCGACTCGACCCCGCCGGCCAGGTAGAAGTCGCCCTCGCCGAGCTTCACCGCGCGGGCTGCGCTGTTGATCGCCTCCAGGCCGGAGGCGCAGAGGCGGTTGACGGTGGCGCCGGGGACGCTGGTCGGCAGTCCGGCGAGAAGGGCAGCCATCCGGGCCACGTTGCGGTTGTCCTCGCCCGACTGGTTGGCGGCGCCGAGGTAGACGTCGGCGATCCGCTCGGGGTCGACGCCGGTCCGCTCGACCACCGCGGAGATCGTGTGGGCAGCGAGGTCGTCGGGGCGCACGCCGGAGAGGGCGCCGCGGTAGCTGCCCATCGGCGTGCGAATTGCGTCGACCACATAAGCCTCGACCATCCGCGAGATTAAAGGGGACCGGCGTGGCCCGCGTATCCTTGGCGCGTGTATTTCGTCCTCGGAACCGTGGGAATGGTGCTGCTCATCGTCGCCGTGCTGTTCGTGCTCGAGCGCTTCTACAAGGGCAACAACGCCGAGCTGCTCGACTGGAAGCCGACCCGCTCGCCCGAGCTCGAGGTGCAGAACGAGATCGACGACGTCCAGCAGATGCTCGAGGCCCAGAACGAGATGCGCCGTCGCCGCGGCGCCGCGGAGCGCAGCGAGCAGGAGCTGCGCGACGAAGTCGCTGCCGAGGAGCTGGAGCGGCTACGCCGCCGCCGGCGCTTCGAGGCGACGTAGGGCGCGCGGTTGGCGAGGGCGCTGATCGTCGGTTGCGGCTGCCGCGGGCGGAAGCTGGGCGCCGAGCTGCTGAGGCAGGGTTGGGAGGCGCGCGGCACCAGCCGCCGCGAGGATGGCCTCGCCGCGATCGAGGCAAGCGGGATAGAGGCGGCCCTCGCCGATCCGGAGCAGCCCGGCACGCTGCTCGACCTGGTCGGCGACGTCACCGTCGTCTGCTGGCTGCTCGGATCGGCGAGCGGCCCCGCCGAGAACCTCGAAGCGATTCATGGTCAGCGCCTCGAGCGCTTTCTGGAGCGCCTGGTCGAAACGCCGGTGCGTCGCTTCGTCTACGAGGCCGGGGGCTCCGTCGCCTCGCCGATCCTGGCCAGGGGACGGGCGGCGGTGGAAGCCGCCTCGCAGACCTGGCGCATCCCGGTTGAGATCGCCGACCGGCAGGTCGACATCTCTAAGCTCCGGTAGGACTCCACTCGATTCGAAATCGGAGGTTGTGGATGAGCTACGCGAAGGACGTTCTGGTCGAGACCGATTGGCTGGCCGAGCACCTCGACGACGACTCGATCCGCATCGTCGAGGTCGACGAGAACCCCGCTCTGTATGCGGAATCTCACATTCCCGGCGCGATCGGCTTCGACTGGCGGGCCGACCTTCAGGCCCAGGTGAGGCGCGACTTCCTCGGCCCGGAGGACTTCGGCGCCCTGATGGGCAGCCGCGGCATCTCCAACGACCACACCGTCGTCCTCTACGGCGACCGCAACAACTGGTTCGCCGCCTACACCTACTGGTACTTCCGCTACTACGGCCACGACAAGGCGAAGCTGGTCAACGGGCCGCGCGAGAAGTGGATCGCCGAGGGCCGGGAGACCGACGCGGAGGCGCCGAGCCATCCGGCGGCGGCCTTCGCCGCCCAGCCCGGCGACAACTCGATCCGCGCCTTCCGTGACGAGGTGACCGCTGCGCTCGACTCCTCCGCCAACCTGGTCGACGTGCGCAGCCCGCAGGAGTACTCGGGCGAGCTGATCGCGATGCCCGGCTACGAGCAGGAGGGCGCGCAGCGCGCCGGCCACATCCCCGGCGCCGCTTCGGTGCCCTGGGCGCAGGCCGTCAACGAGGACGGCACCTTCAAATCGGCCGACGAGCTGCGTGACCTCTACACCGCCAAGGGCGTGATCGACGGCGACCAGCCGATCATCGCCTACTGCCGCATTGGCGAGCGCTCGGCCCACACCTGGTTCGTCCTCCACGAGCTGCTCGGCCAGGACGACGTCAAGAACTACGACGGCTCCTGGACGGAGTGGGGCAATCTCGTGGGAGTGCCAGTGGAGAAGGACGTCTGAGGCGACGAGACCGGCGCATGGCGGCGTCCTCAGCCGCTCGCCTGCAGAGCACGCCACGCTGCCCCGCGTCCTTGCCCTGCTTGGTCTCGCCTCTCGCCGCCTCAGACCGGAGAGAGGAAATCGCTGAGGATTCGGGCGGTGGCGCCCCAGATAAGGTGACCTTCGACCTCGTAAGTCGGAGTGTGGATGGGCACGCTGCGACGAACCAGGCGGCGGATTTCGTAACTCTCGCGAAGGACCCCGAGCGAGAAGGCGAGGACGGTCTCGACCTCTGCCGGGTTCGGTCGCAGGTCGAGCTCCTGCGGGTGGGGGATGCGGCCGACGAAAGGATGGATCCGGTAGCCGGTGACGAAGGTGTTGGCGGCCGGCAGCTCCTCGCCCAGCTCGACCGCGGCAGGGTCGAGGCCGATCTCCTCCTGCGCCTCGCGCAGGGCCGTCGCCCTGAGGTCGGCGTCGCCGGGGTCGCGACGGCCGCCCGGGAACGAGATCTCGCCCGCATGGCGTCGCATGTCGGCGCGGCGCTCGGTGAAGATAAGGCCCGGCTCGTCGTCCGGCCAGCCGTAGAGCGGCAGCAGTACCGCGGCTTCGATCGCCAGGCTCATCCCGGAAGGCGGCGAAAATCAAGTCTGGCAAGGATGCAGGGAGCGTGGCGTGCTCTGCGCGCGAGCGACCGAGGGTGCCGCCAGGCGCCGATTTGCGGCCGTCTCAGATGATCACCTGGACGGTGCCGCCATCCACCGACCAGGCGGCGCCGGCGACGTAGGAGGCGCGCTCGGAGCAGAGGAAGACGATCGCGGAGGCGATCTCGGCGGCCTCGGCGAGGCGGCCGATCGGGCGTTTGGCGCCGGCCGTCGCCAGGGCCTCCTCACGGCTCGCGGCCCCCGACATCGCCTGCGACTGGTCGAGCAGGCCACCGGGATCCATCCACATCTCGGATTCGACCGGGCCGGGACAGATCGCGTTGACAAGGACGCCGCTGCGCGCGTAGCGGTCGGCGAAGAGGCGTGAGAGCGAGAGCTCGGCAGCCTTTGCCACCGAGTACTCGGGCATCGCTGCCGAGGGGCGCTTCCCGGCGGTCGAGCAGACGTTGACGATGCGCCCCCAGCCACGCTCGGCCATCGGCGAGGCAGCGGCGCGCATCGCCCTCAGGGGGGCGATCACGCTGAGCTCGTACTGCGCGCGCCAGTCCTCGTCGGGAACCTCGTCGAGGTCGCGCCACTGGGCGCTGCCGGCGTTGTTCACCAGGACCTCGAGGGCGCCGAACCGCTCGGTTGCGGCCGCGAGCATGCGCTCGCCGGCATCGCCGCTGGTGATATCGAGCGAGAGGGTCTCGGCCTGTCCGCCCGCCTCCGCGCCGGCGCTGGTGGCGGCATCTGCGGCAGATCTCAGGCGCTCCTCATCGCGCGCCACGAGGAGCACCTTGGCGCCCTCGGCGCAGAGCAACCGCGCCGTTTCGGCACCGATCCCGCGACTGGCACCGGTGACGACGCAGGCGCGTCCCTCCAGGCCGAGGTCCATCAGAGCGTCTCGACCTGGTCGGAGATGACGACGGGCGTCTCACCCGCCAGGAGCCTGTGGACCGGGCACTTTCCGGCGACGACGAGCAGGTGCTTCCGCTGCTCGTCGCTCAGCTCAGCCGGCAGGCGCAGGGTGACGGCAAAGGAGAGCGGCGCGAAGTCGTCGTAGGTGACATCGACATCCACCTCGACCTGGCCGACGTCCCAGTCCTTGCGCTTGGCGTACATCTCGATCGTTAGGGCGGTGCACCCCGCCAGGCTGGCGGCGACCAGTCGGGTGGGGGAGGGACCGGTGTCGGTACCTCCCGCCGCGGTTGGCTCGTCGACGCGGACCGTATGGCCGCCTTCGATCTCGACGTCGTGGGCAAATCCCTCGCGGCGACGGGCGACGACCTTCATCTAGCTCTTGCGGCGGCCCTCGAAGAGCGCCGGGTCGTCGATGTCGGCGTAGCGGGCCATCGCGTAGACGAGGTCGGAGGCGCGGTTGACGAAGTGGATCACGGTCTCGCTGGCCAGCTCGCCCTGCTCGGCGAGGGCGGCGATGCGGCGCTCGGCGCGGCGGATCACCGTGCGGGCGACGTCGAGCTGGGCCGAGAGCCGGTTGCCGCCGGGGATGACGAATTGCGGCGGCAGCTCGACCTCGCTCATGTAGCGGTCGATCAGCCCCTCCAGCTCGGCGACCATCGCCTCGGTCGTGCGGCTGACCCCGTCCTCGAGCCGCTCGGCGGCCTCGGGCGCGGTCGCCAGCTCGGCGCCGGCGACGAAGATGTCGTCCTGCAGGCGGAGGATGTCAGCCGCGAGCTCGGCCTCGCCGGCGCCGCAGAGAGCCCGGGCGACTCCGAGCTGGGAGCAGGCCTCGTCGAGGGTCCCGTAGGCCTCGGTGCGCCCGTGGTGCTTGGGGACCCGGCCGCCGTACCAGAGCGAAGTCGTCCCGTCGTCGCCCTTCTTGGTGTAGATCTTGACCACGGGCCGATCCTACGCCGCGAGCGGCTCAGGCGAGCGGGTTGAAGACCAGGCCGGTCAGCACCTTGGGGTAGAAGTAGGTCGACTTGGGTGGCATGTTCGCGTCGCTTTCGCAGATTTCCCGGGTCTGGTCGACCGGGATCGGGCGGAGGATGAAGGCGACGTCGTAAGCCCCCTCGTCGAGCAGGCGCAGCGAGTCCTCGACGCTCTTGGCGTAGCCGAGGCCGCGCTTGGCGAGGATGTCGTCCTCGCTGAGGCCGGCGATGCCCTTCAGCACCAGGGTCTCGAGGATCGCGGCGTCGAGGCGGCGGTAGGGCTCGGGCTCGCCCTCCAGCAGCCGGTCGAGCTCGGTCGTGTCCTTCAGCCGCAGGCGGAAGCCGCGCTTGTGGTGGGAGTCGTAGAGGCCGAAGACGCCGATGCCCTCCTCGCCGAGCGGGTCGATCCGCTCGACCTCGACCTCGGTCACGTCGAAGAGCTCGCGCAGGCCCTCGCCGAGTCGGCGCTGGCGCTCGGGGTCGTCGGCGAAGCCGGAGAGCAGGCGGTGGGTTGGGAAGACCGAGAGGCCCGGGTCGTCGAGGCCGGTCAGCGCCATCAGCGTGTAGTTGTGCGGTCCCTCGCCGCCGACCTCGTCGCGGTAGGCGATCGCGGTCTCGTAGCGGTGGTGTCCGTCGGCGATCAGCAGCTGGGCGTCGGCGAGCCGCTCGGGGATCGTTTCGTTGAGGCTGGGCAGGCGCCAGATCCGCGTCACCGTGCCGGCGGCGTCGGTCGCTTCGCCCCAGACGTCTTCCCCGGCGAGTTCGGGCTCCACCGCCGGCCAGGGGTCGATCGTGCTCAGCGAGAAGATCGGCGAGAGGTTGCAGCGAGTCGCCCGCATCAGCTCGAGCCGGTCCTGCTTGGGCCCGGGGAGTGTGCGCTCATGGGGCAGGATCGTGCCGGCCTCGAAGTCCTCGACCCTGACCCGGGCGAGGATGCCGTGGCGGACATGGGCCGAGCCGTCGGGCCCGACGTACTCCTGCTCCATCGCCCAGATCGCGGGCTCGGTGTCTTTGACCAGGGCGCCGGCCTTCTGCCAGGCCTCGATCGCTTTCCCGGCGGCCTGGTAGGGATCGCCCTCGCCGGCTGCCTGCGGACCGGTCTCGCCGTAGGGCTTGGGCAGGTCGATCGCGACCGCGTTGTAGGGCGATTGCGCCAGCAGCTCCGCCCGCATCGCCGGGTCGATCACGTCGTAGGGCGGCGAGACCACGTCCTGCAGCGACCCGACCGCGTCGAGGTCGTAGCGAAGCGCGTTGAGCGGCAGCACCTCGGCCATCGCCGCGAAACCTAGCGGTTGCCCCGAGGCGAGCCCGTCTCCCCATCCGATCCAGCTCTACACTGGGCGCAGCGGGGCGTGGCGCAGCCTGGTAGCGCGCGGCCTTTGGGTGGCCGAGGTCCCCGGTTCGAATCCGGGCGCCCCGATGTCTCAACAGCTACCAGATCGCTGCTGATCTGGGGTAATCGTGGTCGTGGATCGCTTGGTCCTTTGTGACGAGCTTTAGGCCGTGCTCGATGGCCGTTGCGTAGATCAGGCGGTCGGCGGGGTCGCCTGGGAACGATGAGGGGAGGGCGACGGCTGTGTCCGCGATCGCGGGGGTTATGCCTACTGTGCGTAGCTGCGCGGCCAGGCTCTGCAGCCATGTCCGGATCGGGACGGTGACTGTGATCCGCTCATGCCGGGCCAGCCAAGCCAGCTCATACCAGGAGATGGCCGCTACCGCGAGTTCGTCCGCTTCCTCGAGCGCTCTGCGTGCCGGCTCGCTAACCCGGTGAGGCTCGGCCGACCACCAGTGGACCACGTGGGTGTCGAGCAAGAGCGTGCCCATGCCTCACGAGGCGTTCCACGGCTCATCGGTGGAGAAGAGCCGATCCTCGTCGACCGCGGTCATCGCCACTCCCTCCAGCGAGCCCTTCAGCGAGCGAGCGCCCGACGCCGGCACAAGGCGAGCGACGGGACGGCCGTGCTTAGTGATCTCGATCTCCTCGCCGGCGGCGGCGTCGTCGAGGAGTCGAAGGATCGTCGCCTTCGCATCGGTAGCGGTCACTTGTTTGGACATATGGTCAGCATAGCGATCAGAACGGCAAAAACCAGCCGGCGTCAGCGTTATGTCGCCTGGACGGGTATCCGCTCGTGGGTTTGTCCAATCTGTCGATAGCTGCGCATGGACATGGACGTCGAACAGAAAGAGCGGCGGGTCGAACGGGTGCAGTTCGAAACCGACCGGCAGCGGATCGTCGGCGACGTGACCCTGCCGCCGGAGGGCTACCAGAGCCGGTTTTCGGATTCCCTCAACCGGGTCGACGTCACCTTCATCCCGCTGGTCAACGCGGAGGTCTCCTCGCTGATGGGGGGAGACGTGGAGGCTTTGCCGTTCATGGTCGTCTCCAAGTCCCATGTGCGGGTCGCCTTTCCGGTCGACTCCGAGCAGCAGCGCCGCAACTGACCCCCCTTTTCTTGCCGCCGAGCGTCTACGCCGTCGCCCCCCGCCGCCTGCGCCCGCTCTGCGCGTAGGAGCCGAGGTCGAAGAGGAAGGCAAGGATGACGATGAACCACTCGAACCCCTTGACGCCGTTGGAGGAGCTCCACATCACCGCGTAGGCGAGCGTCGTCCAGGGCAGCAGGAAGAAGCCCAGGAAGGGGACGAGCCAGCCCTCGAAGGCGTGGCTGAGCAGGTCGCTGAAGAGCCACAGCGCGAAGAGCGCAAGGCGCGGCGAGATCAGCGAGAAGAGGATGACGAGGCAGCCGATGCGCTCACGCTACCCGTTTCGGCGCCCTCGTCATAAACCGGAAAGATCCGGGCGCTAAGGTCGATGGCGACCCAAAGGAGATCGCATGGACGGACTTGGCAAGCTGATGACGATGCTGAACTCGGAGAAGGCTCGGATGCCCGCGCCCGAGGATGCGCTGCCGGGGCGCAGCGAGCCGGCCTTCGAAGTCGCCGAGCGCCACGCCGTCCTCGACGCGCCGCTGCAGCCTCCCTTCCCCGACGGGGTCGAGGTCGCCTACTTCGCGCTCGGCTGCTTCTGGGGCGCGGAGCGGCTTTTCTGGGGGCTCGATGGCGTCTACACGACTGCGGTCGGCTACATGAACGGGACCACGCCGAACCCGACCTACGACGAGGTCTGCTCCGGCAGGACCGGCCACGCCGAGGCGGTCCTCGTCGCCTTCGACCCGGGGAAGATCTCCTACGCCGACCTGCTCAAGGTCTTCTTCGAGGAGCATGACCCGACCCAGGGCATGCGACAGGGCAACGACGTCGGCACCCAGTACCGCTCGGGGATCTACTTCGCCGGCGATGCCCAGAAGGAGACGGCGGAGATGGCAAAGCGCGCCTACGACGAGGACCTGCGCGCCGCCGGCCACGAGCCGGTGACGACCGAGGTCGAGCCCGCCGGGCCCTTCTACTACGCCGAGGACTACCACCAGCAGTACCTGCACAAGGTGCCGAACGGCTACTGCGGCCTGTCCGGCACCGGCGTCAGCTGTCGTATACCGGCCACAGCGTCCTAGCCCGAGATCGGGTGCAACGCTTTTTCGTCCCATAGGGACCACTACGCGTTGCACCCTCGGTGGGGCTGCGCGCCCGGCGCGGCGAATAGCATCCCGCGCCGGTGACCCCCTCCCTCGGCTCCTATATCGGCGGCTGCCTCGCCGCGATCGGCATCGTCAGCGCGGTCGGCCTCGGCGGCTACTGGCTGCGGCGCTGGATCGTGCCCGAATTCTCCGGGGCGTTGGCGCGGCTGGCCGACGCCACGATCGCGGTCGGGCTGCTGGTCGTCTCGCTGGAGCTGCTGGGCACGCTGAGCATCCTTCGCACCGGCTGGATCGTCGTCGTCTGCATCGCGGTAGGGCTGCTCGCCGCCCTGCTCGGCTGGCGCAAGGCGCCGCCGGACGGCCGCGAAGTCAGCGCCCCGCAGGTGCAGAAAGCCGCCCTGCTGATCGCCCTCGCGGTCGCCTCCTTCACCGTCGCCGAGTGGACCTTCCCCTCGCAGCTCAGCCTCGACCAGGGCATGTTCGGCGGCGACACGACCTGGTACCACATGCCCTTCGCGGCGCGG